>NZ_JBHUFV010000033.1:366324-1172269 GCF_042681425.1 Nonomuraea mangrovi
GGCCAGCAGGCTGAACCGGTCGGTCAGCAGCCCCAGGATCTGATCCACCGACAGCGCGCGCAGCCGCACCGCGGCCAGCTCGATCGCCAGCGGGATGCCGTCGAGGCGGCGGCACAGCTCGGCCACCGCGCCGATGTTCTGCTCGTCCAGCACGAAGTCGGGCACCACCGCGCCCGCCCTGGCCGCGAACAGCTGCACCGACTCGTTGGTGAACAGGTTCTCGTCCGGGTTGTCGCCCGGCACAGCCAGCGGCGGCACCGGCACCACGTGCTCGTACGGCAGGTGCAGCGACTGGCGGCTCGTCGCCAGGATCTTCAGCCGCGGGTTGCTGTGCAGGAGCTCGTCGATCAGCTCAGCGCAGCCCTCGATCAGGTGCTCGCAGGTGTCGAGGATGAGCAGCATGTCGCGGTCGCCGACCCACTCCGACAGCGACTCGGACTCGCCGCGCGCCGACTGGTCGGCCACGCCGAGCGCGGAGGCGATGGTGTTCTTCACCATGCCCGCGTCCTGCAGCCTCGCCAGGTCGGCGAACCACACGCCGTCGGCGAACTGTGAACGCACCTGATGGGCGAGCCGCAGCACCGTCCGCGACTTGCCGACGCCACCGATGCCGGTGACCGTCACGAGGTTCGACTCGGACAAGTGGCGTTTGAGGTTGGCAAGCAGCCTCGTCCGGCCGACGAAGCTCGTGAGCTCCGCCGGCAAATTGCCTTCTCGACGCCAACCTGTCGGGGTGGCCATGGGCAGCCTCACGGGGGTAGGCGGACACCTTCTCACGCGCGGATCCACTGTACCCCGAGTAGCCTTTACTGTCCCTTGAGGCTTACATGTGCGAGGGTGGCGTTTCTTCCTCCGGATAGCATTGTCGCCGTGAGCGAATTCCTGCCTGAGCAGACCTCGGACGACACCGACCTGGGGTGGGGCGATGATCGGGACGAGGATCCCGATGCTTTCTACCTCGACAACAAGCCCCCTCACTGGGGCTGACACGGCCTGTCGTGGAGGATGAACTTTCCTGCCCTCCCGTGACTCCCATCCTGGCCCTCAGGTGTCGTGACGCCGCTGGAGCCGTGGATGACGACCGATGGGCCGGCGCCCTCACGAGCCCCGGCCCATCGGCCCCCTCCTGTTCCGCGGCCCTTGACTGCCGCGGCCCCCACCGGGGCGCGGGTCAGCTGACGACGTCCTTACGGCGGAAGCGGCGGAAGGCGATCGCGATCAGGATCGCCGCGTAGGTGACCGACACCGCGGCCCCCTTGGTCATCCCGCCCCAGTCCAGCGCCGGGGCCAGCGCGTCCATCCACGCCGTGTTCCAGAACGTCGGCAGGAACTCCCTCAGCGAACCCAGCGCCTCCACCGCCTGCAGGATGGTGCTGACGATCACCAGTCCGACCGCGCCGCCCACCGCGCCCAGCGGTGAGTCCGTCATCGTCGACAGCAGGAAGGCAACGGACGCCACCACGAGCTGGCTGACCAGCGCGTACCCGATCACGATCCCGAAGCGCGGCAGCACGTCGAACGCGGGGATCGTCTCCCCGGTCCCCGGCACCTGGATGTCGTTCCAGCCGAACACCAGCGTGCCCGCGATCAGCGCCATCACCGGCAGGCAGATCACCGCCGCCGCCGAGTACCCCAGCGCCACGACGAGCTTCTGCCGCAGCAGCCGGTCCCGCGGCACCGGCGCGGCCAGAAGGTAGCGCAGCGACGACCAGTTCGCCTCGCTGGCCACGGTGTCGCCGCAGAACAGCGCCACCGCCACCACCAGCAGGAAACTCGCCGACACCGACAGCGCGAACGCGGCGAAGTTGAGCCCGCCCTGCGTGGCCAGGTCCGACAGGCGCAGCGCGTTCTGCTGGCCGGTGTTCTGCGGGCCGAACTGGAAGGCGATCACCAGGATCCACGGCAACGCCAGCAGCAGCCCGAACATCACCAGCGTGCGCCGCCGCTTGAACTGCCTGACGATCTCCACCCGCAGGGGCAGCGTCCGGCGGGCGAGGTAACCGGGAGCGGCGGTCGTCATCAAGACTTGTCTCCGATCAGGTCGAGGAACACGTCCTCGAGGCGGGCGCCGTGTCCGTTGTGCTTGGCGGTGCCGAGCAGGTCGGACACCGGGCCCGTGCTCACCAGGCGGCCGCGGTGCATGACCACCACGTGGCTGCAGGTCTGCTCCACCTCCGCCAGCAGGTGGCTGGAGACGATCACCGTACGGCCGTCGCGGGCGTAGCGCTTGAGCACCTCGCGCATCTCCCTGATCTGGGGCGGGTCGAGCCCGTTGGTGGGCTCGTCGAGCACGAGCAGGTCGGGCAGGCCGAGCATGGCCTGCGCGATGGCCAGGCGCTGGCGCATGCCCTGGGAGTAGGTGCGCACGGCCCGCTCCAGCGCGGTGCCGAGACCGGCGATCTCCAGCGCCTCCTCCATGCGGGCGTCCTGCGGGGGCCGTCCCGTCGCCTGCCAGTACAGGGTCAGGTTGTCGCGCCCCGACAGGTGGGGCAGGAAGCCCGGACCCTCGACGAACGAGCCCAGCCTCGACAGGACGGGAGCCCCCGGCGTCACCGCGTCACCGAAGATCCGGATCTCGCCCGCGTCGGGCTGGATGAGGCCCATCATCATCCGCATCGTGGTGGTCTTGCCCGCGCCGTTCGGGCCGAGCAGCCCGAGCACCTGGCCCTTCTCCACCCTGAACGACAGGCCGTCCACGGCCTTCTCGCCGTTCCTGTAGGCCTTCGTCAGTCCCGCGATCTCCAACGGGACCTGGGCACCGCGGGCCGCGCCGGCCGGCGTCCCGAGCTGGTCGCCGGCAGCGCTCGCGAGCTCGACGGCGGCGCCGTCCGCCGAGGACGGGGGAGCGGCGGCGGCCGTTCTGCGGCCCGTCGCCACGATGAGCGCGGCCACCGCGATCGCCGCCAGGGGCAGCGCCCATGTCCACCACACGGGACCGGACGGCGGCGCGGCGAGCTCGGGCACCGTCGGCACGGTCAGCGTCGGCGAGGCCAGACCCACCACGTAGCTCGCGGGCTCTGCGGGAGTCGCGTAGCCCATGTCGGTCGTCGTCAGCGCCAGCCGTACCCGATGGCCTGCCGCGAACCTGTGGTCGACGGCGGGCAGCGTGACCGTCGCCTCGCCGGAGCCGGCGGTGATCCGCACCGGCGCCACCAGGCCGGCCGGCAGCGTCGGCGGGGTGGCGGCGTCGGCCACGTCGTAGAGCTTGGCGAACAGCGTCGCCTCGCCCTTGCCCTGGACCCTGACCTTCACGGTCGGGGTGCCGGTGAGCTGCAGCGGCTCGGTCAGCGGCGCGGACTCGAAGACCGCGCTCTGGCCCGGCATGTCGAGGGAGACGCTGAGGTTGCCCTGCGCGGCGCCGCCGCCGAGCAGCCCGCCGACGCCCGGCACGGCCGAGATCGAGGCGGGGCTGCCACCCGGCGGGTTGGCGACGTTCTGGTCGGGGCCCGCGAGCCGTACCTCGACGGTGGAGGTGCCCGCCAGGCCCGGGTAGCGGTCGGTGCCCGGGTGCAGGCGGATGCGCTGGCGGGTGCCGGGGTCGCGACCGCCGTCTCGCGTGATGATGAACCCCTTCATCGTCCGGGCGGTGGTGTCGCCACCCCCGCCGGACCCGCCAGACGCGCCGGGCCCGGCGGTCGTTGCGGTGCCCGCGTTCCCCGCGACACCGGCGTCCGTCCTCAGGTGGCGGTCGAACCAGTCGAGCAGGCGCTCGTCCAGCCAGTCCACCTCGCCGTTCCCGCCGTCGTGCCCGCCGTCGAACCACATCACCTCGACCGGCGTCCCCGCCGCCGCGATCGCCTTGGCGTTCGCGTCGGCCTGCGCGAGGGTGAACAGCGAGTCGCGCTGCCCCTGGATCAGCAGCGTCGGCGCCTTGATCCGCCCCGCGACCGACACGGGGCTCGACGCGCGCAGCATCTCGATCGCCGCCGGGGTCGGCCTGCCGGTGGCGGCCACCTCCTGGTACATCTCGCACACCGCGGGCAGGAACCTGCCGCACCTGGCCTCCTCGGCCGACAGCGGCCGCGGCTGGGCGGTCAGCGCGCCGAGCGCCTGCGCGCCGGGGCCTGAGGCGGCGCCGGGCCCCTGCGCCTCGAGGGCGGGCCCGCCCCTGCTGAAGAAGAGCCCCGCCCACATCTTCTTGAACACGCCGTTCGGGAACAGCGCCTCCGACAGGTCGTTCCAGGTGATCATCGGGACGATCGCGTCGACCCTGGCGTCATGGGCGGCGGTCATGAGCGCGATCGCGCCGCCGTACGAGCCGCCGGCGATGCCGAGGCGCGGGTCGCCCGCGGCGTCCAGCCGTACGTCGGGCCGTTTGGCCAGCCAGTCGATGAGCTGCTTGACGTCCTTGACCTCGTAGTCGGGCGAGTTGAGCGCGATCTGCCCGGTGGAGCGGCCGAAGCCGCGCGCCGACCAGGTCAGCACCGCGTAGCCCTGCTGCGCGAGCCGTACCGCCTGGGCCCTGACGCTCTGCTTGCTGCCGCCGAACCCGTGGGCGAGCAGCACGGCCGGAGCCCTGCCACCGCCCGCGGGCGGGAAGTACGTCGTGTCGAGCTCGACCCGCTGGTCGTTTCCCGGGCCGTCGACGACGGCGATCCGCTGCTCCTGGCCGCTGATCTCGGGGGCGGACGGCCACACCAGCCAGACCACCGTCGCGAGTACGGCCAGCGCCGCGACCAGCGCGGCTGCTCTCTTCATGGACCGAGCGTACTGAGCAGTCCTGAGAGGCAGCTGAGACGCGGTCAGCCCAACAGGGCGTAGACGGTGCTGGCTCGTGCGGCGGGTCCTGGGCCGCCCTCGGCGCTCAGCGTGATCTCGGCGAAGGCGAGCGTGCGGCCCAGCTTGGTGACGCGCGCCTCGACGAGCACGTCGGCCTCGGTGACGGGCCGCTGGAACGTCGTGGACTGCTGGACGGTGGTCATCGGCACGAAGCCGCCCCTGGCCGAGGAGATCGCGATGACGGTCGCGGTGTCGGCGGCGGCCATGAGCGCCTGGCCGCTGATCCCGCCGCCCTCCCTCGCCAGCCGTCCCGACCACGGCAGGCGGAGCAGCGCGTGGCGCTCGCCCACCTCTTCCACGCTCAGCCCCAGGTCCAGGACCCAGGGGGCGAAGTTGTCCTTGAGTATGGCGTCGCCTTCTTCAGGAGTCACGCCGTCATCATGCACGCTGGAGTCATGCTTGAGGAGGTCTTCCTGCCGTCGACGTACGGCGCGGGCGTGCCGTACGAGCTGTTCGCGACGTTGCGGCGCCAGTCGCCCGTCTGCCGGATCCCGGAGCCCGAGGTCGGGCCGTGGCGGTCGGGGCCCGGATTCTGGGGGGTGTTCGGGCACGCGGACGTGAAACACGTCCTGCGCACGCCGTCCGACTTCTCCTCCCACCTGGGCGCGACGCAGATCCGCGACCCTGACACCCCCGCCGACCTGGCGTTCGTCCAGGCGATGATGCTCAACACCGATCCGCCGGAACATTCGAGGCTGCGCAGGATCGTCGCGGCGGCCTTCACGCCGAGGGCCGTGCGCGCGCTGGAGGAGACGATCGCCGCGCGGGCGGCGCGGCTGTTCGCGGCGGGCCGGTGCGACTTCGTGGAGGTGGCCGCCGACCTGCCGGTGTGGACGCTGGCGCACGTGATGGGCGTGCCGGAGCAGGACCGGCGCCTGCTGTACGACTGGGCGTCGCGGGTGATCGGCTACCAGGACGAGGAGTACGCCCACCTGTCCACCGCCGAGGACCTCAGCCCGATCGGCAGGATCGCCGTCGCCGTCAGGCCCGAGCGGCGGCCCGGCGTCAATCCCAGGTCGAGGGCGGCGCTGGCGGACATGTTCGCCTACGCCCACGCGCTCGCCGCCCGGTCGAAAGGACGGGACGACGTGATGGCGGCCATGCTCGACGGCGGCCTGACCGAGGCCGAGTTCGAGAACATGTTCTTCCTGTTCGCGGTGGCGGGCAACGAGACGCTGCGCAACGGCATCCCCGGCGGCCTGCTGTGCCTGCTGGAGCATCCCGAGGCCATGGAGCTGCTGCGGGCGCGGCCCGAACTGCTCGCCCCCGCCGTGGAGGAGATGCTGCGTTTCTGGCCACCCGTCATGGACTTCCGCCGTACCGCGACGCGCGACCTGGAACTGGGAGGGCAGCCGATCAGGGCGGGGGACAAGGTCGTCGTCTACCACGCCTCGGCCAACAGGGACGAGACGGTCTTCCCCGACCCCGACCGCTTCGACATCACCCGGTCCCCGAACGACCACGCCAGCTTCGGGTTCGGCCCGCACGTCTGCCTGGGCGCCCACCTGGCCAGGACGCAGATGCGCGCCGTCTTCGCCGAGCTCCTGCGGTGGGACGTACGGCTCGACGGCGAACCCGTCAGGCTGGTCTCGAACTTCCAGAACGGATTAAAGCATTTGCCCGTCCTCCTAGAGTCGAGATCATGACCGACTATCTCGATGTCAACAGGGCCAACTGGGACGAGCGCGTTGCCATCCACGTCGGCAGCGCGTACTACGACGTCGCGGGGTTCAAGGCCGGCGAGCAGCCGCTGCGGCCGTTCGAGTTGGCCGAGATGGGCGATGTGCGAGGGCAGCGGCTGGTCCACCTGCAGTGCCATTTCGGGCTCGACACCCTGGCGTGGGCCAGGCTCGGCGCCGATGTGACCGGCGTCGACTTCTCCGGCAAGGCCGTCGAGGCCGCCCGCGCGATCGCCGCCGAGTGCGGCATCGCCGCCAGGTTCGTGGAGGCCGACGTCTACGACGCACCCTCGGCGGCCGGCGACGGCTTCGACATCGTCTACACCGGCATCGGCGCGCTGGTCTGGCTGCCCGACCTGGACAGGTGGGCGCGGGTCGTCGACTCGCTGCTCAAGCCGGGCGGTTTCCTCTACCTGGCCGAGTTCCACCCCTTCGGCGACATCCTCGACCTCGAGGACGGCTCCAGGGTGGCGTACGACTACTTCGACCGCGCGCCCCAGGTGGAGGACTTCCCGCACACCTACACCGGCTCCGAGGTGCTGGAGAACACCACGTCCGTGCAGTTCGCGCACGGCATCGGCGAGGTCGTGACCGCGCTGGCCGGGGTGGGGCTGCGTGTGGAGTTCCTGCACGAGCACGACTTCACGCTCTTCAGGCGCTTCGGCTCGCTGGAGGCGCACGGGCCGATCTACCGTTTCCCCGAGGGGCGGCCCGCGGTGCCGCTCCTCTACTCGCTGCGGGCGGCCAAGCGGTAGTGGATCTCCTCCATGCCGTCCTCGACCTTGGAGAATCCGCTCTCCACGAAACCGAACCTCTCGTAGAACCGGCGGGCGCGCGGGTTGGCCGACAGCACCCACAGGCCGATCGTGCGCTCGGCGGGGATCGCCTCCACCGTGGTCGCCATCAGGGCCCGGCCCAGGCCGGTGGACAGGTGGCCGGGTAGCACGTAGATCGCGTAGACCTCGGTGTCGGCCCGGTCGTCGCGGCTCTCACCGAACATGCTGAAGCCCACCACCGCGTCCGCCCCTGCGCCCCCCGGCGCGACCTCGTCCGTGCCCTCCGGCGCGTCCTTCTCCGTGCCCGCGCTCACGGCGACGAACGCGCGGGTGCGGCCCGAGCCGAGCGCCCGCGTGCGCAGGCGCACGTTCTCGTCGGTGACGGCCAGGCCGTCGAGAAAGGCGTCGGGCATCGCGTCCCTGTAGGCGAACTTCCACGTCTGGATCCTGACGGTCTCGATCGCGAGCGCGTCGTCGGGCGTCGCGGGGCGCACAAAGAAGGTCATGAGCGGCCATTCTGCCCGAACCCATGTACGGGCGGCCCGCCGAAATTGACGTTTTCTTGACGCCCCGATCGCGATTGAACCACCTGTGGCCTCAGTAGTGTGCGTTCGTCTTTACGTGTACTTGATGTGGGGGTGGCCAGGTTGGCCGGCGTGGACCAGCGCGCTGCCGTGCGAGATGGGGCGCTCAGGGCGTGGCTGCTGAAGGGCCTGCAACGCTCGGCGCAGGGAAGCGGCCCGCATCACGAGGAGTCACCCGGCCACCAGCACTCCTGGTGGCAGGTGATGTGCCTGACCGGCGTGGACTACTTCTCCACCCTTGGCTACCAGCCAGGCATCGCCGCGCTCGCCGCGGGCACGCTCAGCCCGATCGCCACCGTGCTGCTGGTGGCGCTCACCCTGTTCGGCGCGCTGCCGACCTACAGGGCCGTGGCCAAGGAGAGCCCCCACGGGCTCGGCTCGCTTTCGATGCTGGAACGCCTCCTGCCGGGCTGGCGCGGCAAGCTGCTCGTGCTGTTCCTGCTCGGCTTCGTGGCCACGGCCTTCATCGTGACCATCACCCTGTCGGCGGCCGATGCCACCGCCCACCTGCTGCACAACCCGTTCGTGCCCGAGATGTTCGCCGGTTGGCAGGTGCCCGTCACGCTGGCGCTGATCGCCGCGCTGGGCGGGGTGTTCCTGGCCGGGTTCAGCGAGGCCATCTCCATCGCCGTCGTCCTGGTGGCGGTGTACCTGCTGCTGAACGCGGTCGTGGTGGCGGCGGCCCTGCGGCAGGTGTTCGCCGAGCCCCTGCTGATCTCCGACTGGCAGGCGGCGCTGACCAGCCAGCACTCGAGCCCGATCGCGATGATCGCCGTATCGCTCTACGTGATGCCCAAACTCGCCCTGGGACTGTCCGGCTTCGAGACGGGCGTGGCGGTGATGCCGCTGGTCAAGGGAGAGCTCACCAGCCGGATCAAGGGCGCGCGCAAGCTGCTGACCACCGCGGCGCTCGTCATGAGCGTCTTCCTGATCACCTCGAGCTTCGCCACCACCGTGCTCATCCCCGCCGAGGAGTTCGCCGAGGGCGGCGCGGCCAACGGGCGCGCCCTGGCGTACCTGGCCCACGCCTACCTCGGCGACTGGTTCGGCACCGCCTACGACCTGTCCACCATCGCCATCCTGTGGTTCGCCGGAGCCTCCGCGCTGGCCGGGCTCCTCAACATCGTGCCGCGCTACCTGCCCAGGTACGGCATGGCCCCTGACTGGTCGCGCGCGGCCCGGCCCATGGTCCTGGTCTTCACCGCCGTCTCCTTCCTCATCACCGTCTTCTTCGGCGCCGAGGTGGAGTCCCAGGGCGGCGCCTACGCCACCGGCGTGCTCGCGCTGATCCTCTCGGCCGCCGTCGCGGTCACCCTGTCGGCCTGGCACGGCGGCCGGATCCGCGCCGCGATCTCGTTCGGGATCATCACGCTCATCTTCGGCTACGCCACGGTCGCCAACATCATCGAACGGCCCGACGGCCTGGTGATCGCCCTGCTGTTCGTCGTCGCCATCGTGATCACCTCGTTGATCTCCCGCGCCACCCGCTCCACCGAACTGCGCGTCACCAACATCACGCTCGACGACCTGGCGCGGCAGTACATCAACCAGTGCGGCGACATCCGCCTCATCGCCAACGAGCCGAACGCCCGCGATCAGAAGGAGTACGTCGACAAGGCCCGCGAAGCCTGGGAGCTGCACCGCCTGCGCACCGGCGAGGGCCTGCTCTTCCTCGAGGTGAGCGTCCCCGACGCCTCCGAGTTCGCGGGCGAGTTGCGGGTCGTCGGCGAGGAACGGCACGGCTTCCGCGTCCTTCGCATGGAGAGCTCCACGGTCGCCAACTCCATCGCCGCCCTGCTGCTGTACCTGCGCGACCAGACGGACAAGACCCCGCACGTGTACTTCCACTGGGCGGCCGAGGGCAACCCCATCGGCGCGCTGCTGCGCTACCTGGTCTTCGGCGGTGGCGACATCCCGCCCCTCACCCGCGAGGTGCTCCGCCAGGCCGAACCCGACGCCGGCCGCCGCCCGGTCGTCCACGTCGGCTGACCTGCCGCCCGACGCCGGCCGCCATCGCGGCCGGCGGCCCGGTGGAAGTCCTCCAGGGACTCCCCGTCACGCAGCCGCAGGAACCCCTCGATCGCCAGGTCGCGACGGCGGCGGGCGCCCTCGGCGTCGGTCACCGTGGCGGCCTGGCCGTACCTGCCGGGGTCCCGCAGGATCTCGGGCGGGAAGGTGAAGACCGCGTCGCCCGCCTCGGGCAGGCCGCTGTTCTGCATCACCACGACGATGCGCAGCCTGCCGTCGGCGTTGACCAGGCGGTGGACGGTGCCGGGGGTGAAGGTGACGACGGCGGGCAGGTGGCAGCCCTCGCCGTCCCGCGGGCGTGTGCCTTTGGTGCCCACGGGGGCGTGATTGCTAAGAAGGTAAAGGCCAGGCATGATGTCCTGGCGTGAGAATACGAGCGGCTATCGATTGGGCGCTGCCCTATTGGACACGCGGGCAGGCCGGGCGTGAGACGCCGCCAGAGCTTTTCAAGGTCCTTTACTACGGGTGGCTGCTGGCTTTCGTCCTCAAGGTGCTGGGCTCCTCATGGGACGTCTCCTGGCATTTCAAGTGGCTGCGTGACGACCTGGCACCCCCGCACCTGCTCAACTCGGCGGGCACGGCGATCGTCCTTGCGCTCACCATCATTCATGGTTACACCGGTTATGGCGTCGACAGAACCGCGCTGCGGCTGATCCAGTGGGGGACGGGCACCTTCCTGGTCGCGGTGCCGCTCGACCTGATCAACCACCGGGTCAACGGGCTCGACATCACCTCGTGGAGTCCCTCGCACATCCTGCTCTACCTCGGCACCTTCTTCATGATCGCGGGGGTGATCCGGGGCTGGTACGTCGGCGGGGGAGGCAAGCCCGTGCTCGCCGCGCTGTTCGCCTTCTTCCTGGAGAACATCCTCTTCCCCGCCCAGCACCAGGAGTACGGCGTGTTCGCCATCGCCGCCTGGGACAGGGGAGCGCCGGAGGCGGAGCCGATCCTCATGCAGTTCGCCGCCGACCAGATGGGCAGGCCGGTGGACCGTGACATGATGGTCGCCTTCTCGCTGCCGGTGCCCGACTACCTCTACCCCGTCTACTTCACCGTCGCCGGCCTGATCGTGCTGGCCGTGGCGCGGATGATGGTCGGCAGGTTCGGCACGGCGACGCTGGTCGCCGCCGCCCTCGTCGTCTACCGCGCGGCCGTCTGGCCGCTGCTTAGCGTCGCCGACTTCCCCGAGTCGGCGGTGCCGTTCTTCCTGGTGGTCGGCGCGCTCGCGGTGGACGTGGCGTTCCTGATCCGCATGCCGTACCTGAGAGCCGTGCTGGGGGCGGTGCTGGCGACCGCGGCCGTGTACGGCTCGCTCATCGCCCAGCACGCCGTGCTGGCCGCGCCGCCCCTGGCCACCGCCTCGGCGGTGTGGGCGGCGGCGGGCCTGGCAGTCGCCTGGCTGGTCATGGAATGGTTTGTGACCAGGTTCGGGCTGCGCGCCGCCGATCAGCCGATCGGGGCGCGGGTGAGCGCCACGGCCACGCCGTAGGCCAGGCCCATCACGACGAGCTCCGTCGCCGCCCACGCGGCGATGGAGCTCTTCTCGTTGCGGGCGATGCCGGGCATGAGCCGCCATCTGATGTTCGCGGCGAGGGGGATCAGCAGGCCGACCAGGGCCACCTTGGCCAGCACCAGCAGGCCGTACTCGGAGGCGACCAGATCGCCCGGCAGCTCGACGCCGGTGGTCAGGGCCATCGTCGAAAGGCCGCTGACCAGACCTGACAGGGAGACCAGGGCCAGCGCGATCGTGGCGACCTTCGAGAACCTGGGCAGTGCGACGGCCAGCAACTCGCCGCGTGAGGCGAGATAGGCGCCGACCGCCAGGAGGCCGCCCGTCCAGACGGCCGCGCCCATCACGTGGAGCTCCATCGAGATCATGATGGGGTCGTGCCACACCGAGTCGACCGCGTGGCCCGTCACCGGGACCGGCAGCAGGCCGAACAGCGCGATCACGATCCGCAGCTCGGCGGGGACCTTCTCGCCGAACCGCACGGCCAGCAGGCCGAAAGCCGCGTAACCGAGCGCGCACGCCGTGCTGAACAGCAGGCCCTGGCCGGCGCCCACCGAGCCGATGTAGGTGGCGATCATGCCGAGCGTCGGCACCGTTCCAGGGCTCAGCTCGGCGGTGTACAGGACGATCGTCACCAGTGCGGTGATCGCCCAGATCCACGCGGCGGTGACGGCGTGGGTCCTGACGCGGCGCATGACGGGCTCGGTGGCGTCGGGGTCGTCGAAGCCGAGCAGCTTGGGCAGCAGGCTGAGACCGACGACGGCGGCGGCGGCCAGATCGAGCAGGACCCTGACGGCCGGCAGGCCGTACTCGACGACGGGGCCTGGCAGGGGGATGCCGGGGACGGGATCCTCGGCGGTCAGCGTGGCGGCGACGACGGCCGCGCAGACGGCGGCGAGGACCAGGCCCGCCGACATCCTGCCTGCCGTTACCGCACGGGCGGCGGGCCGTACCTCGGTGACGGTCATGCGTCGACCTGCCCGTCGGCGCGGGTGGCCGTCCCGCCTGCGGAGGCGACAGGGTGGTCGCCCGGTCCTGCGGCGGTGGTGGCGGTCTGCGCGGACGCGGACGGGTTCGTGGCGGGGGAGGGGGCGGCGCGGCGCAGGGCGATGACGGTGCCCGCGCCGAGAAGCACGAGCGCGCCGACCACCCACACGATGGCCATGCCGGCGCCGCCGTTCGCCGCCGCCTCGGCCGCCTGGGCGCCGAGGTCGGCCGCCTGCGACTGCTGCGGCGCGGGCGCCTGGGACGCGGGCGTGCCGGTGCCCGCGACGGTCAGCGTGAACGTGACCTTCCCTGAGACCGGGTGCCCGTCGGCCGACAGGATGCGGTAGCCGATCACGTACGCGCCGGCGGGCCCGAGCGGCCTGAGCCGCGCGGTGACCTTCGACCCGTTCACCGTGGCCTGCGCGGCCTCCCACCTGCCGCCGTCCGGACCCGTGACCGTGACCTGGGCGAAGCCCTGCCGCGCCGGCTGGTCGAACTCCAGCGTGACCTGCTCGGGCGCGGACGGCAGCGCGGCGCCCTCCTTGGGGTCGCTGCCGGTCAGCACGTTGTGCGCCTGCGCGGGCGCGACCGTGACGCCCAGCGCGGCGCACGCGAGCAGCAGGACCGTGAGTAGCCGCCTCACCGATCTCGACCTTCCGTAGAGCATGTCTTGACCAAGACATGCTCCCACTGCCGGCCACCTGCCGCGTTCGCGGTATAGCCGTGTTGATCGGGTACGGCATAGCATGCCGCCACCGCGATTCCCCCGATCACGCCGCGCGGAGGCCCCGATGAGCAGTGTCTCCCCACCGACCTCGGGGGCGCTGGCCGAACCCGTGCACAGGGTCGGCCCCTGGTGGGTGGCGAGCATCGCCTTCGCCAACCTGGCGCTGTTCGTCGGCTACTTCGCCCCGCTCCAGGTGCTGCTGCCCGAGCAACTGGCCGCCGTCTCCCCGGGCGACAAGGAGGGCGCGCTGGCCTGGGTGACCGGCGCGGGCGCGCTGGTGGCGATGCTGGCCAACCCGGTCGCGGGCGCCCTGTCCGACCGCACGACGGGCCGCTGGGGCCGCAGGCATCCGTGGACGGTCGCGGGCGCGCTCGCCGGAGGCGCCGCGATGGTGTTCCTCGCCTTCCAGACCAGCGTGCTGGGCATCGCGCTCGGCTGGTGCCTGGCCCAGGCCGCGCTCAACGCCACCCAGGCGGCGCTCAGCGCGGGAGTGCCCGATCACGTGCCGGTCGACCAGCGCGGCGAGGTCTCGGGATGGATCGGCGTGCCCCAGTCGGTGGGGGTGGTGCTCGGCGTCGTGCTGGTGACCGTCGTGGCCACCACGACCAGATCGGGCTACCTGCTGGTCGGCGCGGTGGTGGCGGTGTTCGTGCTGCCGTTCGTGCTGACCACGAAGGATCCCCGGCTGACCGAGCGCCCGCCGTTCGACCCGAAGGAGCTGTGGGTCAGGCATCCGGACTTCTTCTGGGCGTGGATCACCCGCTTCCTGATGATGCTCGGCAACTCGATCGCCACGCTCTACCTGCTGTACTTCCTCACCGACGAGGTGGGCTACGAGCGGCTGTTCCCCGGCGAGAAGGCGACCGACGGGCTGCTGGTCCTGATCCTCGTCTACACCGCCACGGTGGTGCTCACCACGGTCGTGGCCGGCGTCGTCTCGGACCGGCTGGGCCGCCGCAGGCTCCTGGTGACCTGCTCCGGCCTGATCAGCGTGATCCCCGCGGTCATGATGGCGTTCTGGCCGCAGTGGCCCGTGGTCATGGCCGCCGCGGCGATCCTCGGCGCCGGGTTCGGCGCCTACCTGTCCGTGGACAACGCCCTGGTCACCCAGGTCCTGCCCAGCGCCGGCGGCAGGGCGAAGGACCTCGGCGTCATCAACATCGCCAACTCGGGCCCGCAGGTGCTCGCCCCGGTGATCGCCGGGCCGATCGTCGCGGGGCTGGGCGGCTACACCGTGCTCTACCTGGCCTCGGCCGTCCTCGCGCTGTTCGGCGCCGTCCTGGTGTGGAAGATCCGCGGCGTGCCCTGACTGATCAGGGGCAGGCGGCGCGCACCGGCGAGGTCACGTCGCGAAGTCGGCCGCGTGGTCGGCGAGGTAGTCGGCCAGCGACCGCGGCGGGTGTCCCGTCAGGGCCTCCACGGTACCGGTGATCTCCGACCAGGGGCTGTCAGGCACCGCCGCCATCATCTCGGCCAGCTCGCGGGCGGTCGGCTCCGGCATGCCCCACCGCTCCTGCGCGTGCCTGGTCATCTCCTCGATGCTCAGGTCCACATAGGTCACCGTACGGCCGAGCGTCGCGGTGAGCCGGGCGGCGATCTCCTGCTGGGACAGCGCCGCGGGCCCGGTGAGGACATGTGTCGCGCTCTCGCCGACGGGGCCTGTGAGCAGGGCGAAGGCCACGTCGGCGATGTCGCGTGTGTCGATGTAGCCGGTGCGGCCGGTGCCATACGAGCCGTGGAAGCGGCCGTCGGCGACCTCGCGCGGCAGGCTCTGCATGAAGCCCACGGGCTCCAGGATCGCGTGGGTCAGCCCCGACTTCCTGAGGTGCGCGTCGACCTCGCCGTGCAGCCCGCTGCTGAGCGGCCCGCCAGGGGTCGCGCCGAGCACCGACACGGCCACCACCTGGGACACGCCCGCGGCGGCGGCGCGGTCGACGACCTCCTTGTGCCGCTGGACGAACCCGGGCCACGGCGAGGTGTTGAGGAAGAGCCTGTCGCCCATCGGGATGGACGAGGGTCGCTCGAAGTCGCCCACCGCGTACTCGACGCCGAGTTCCTCACCCTGTTCGGCCCGCCGTACCAGGGCCAGGACGTCGGCGCCCGACTCGCGCAGGCGGGAGACCAGCGCGCGGCCGATCGAACCGGTCGCGCCCGTTACCACGATCATCGAAACCTCCATAAGTGGACGATCGGATTCCGCTTCTGGCTGGACGGTACACTAAGCGGAAGATTGTCGTCCACTTAGGAGTCGAGGTGCGCGCTGACGCCCGCCGTAACAGGGACCGGATCGTGGAGGCGGCGCGCGCCGTGGTGGCCGAGCGGGGGATCGACGCGCCGATGGAGCTCATCGCGCGCCGCGCCGAGGTCGGCGTGGGCACCGTCTACCGGCGCTTCCCCGACCGGCACGCGCTGATCGCGGCCATGGCCGACCAGTACATCCACGAGATCGCCGACGCTCTCACCAGGGCCGAGGAGTCGGGCGACGGGGCGATGGCGGCGGTCAGGTCGTTCGTGGTGTGGTGCGGGGACCAGGGCAGGGGCGCGCTGGCGGCCGCGCTGGCGGACCTGCCGCAGGAGTTGTTCGAGGAGATGAGGGAGTTCGTCACGGTGAGGGCGAACATGGTCGAGCGGCTGGAGGCGCTCGTCGCCACCGCGCAGGAGCGCGGCGAGATGCGGGCCGATGTGGGCGCCGACGACCTGATGGCGCTGCTGAACATCTTCGCCTGTCACCCGACGCCGCGGGGCGAGCACTACCTGCGGATCATGCTCGACGGCATTGACAACAGTTCACGCCATCATTGACCACCGACGGGTGGTCGAGGTAGCGGGACTGGGAAAGGCCTCGGCCCGACGGCGGCGGTCGAGCGGGCACCACGACCTGGCTGTGAGCCTCGTGGTCGAGCGGCCCGTGCCCTTCCTGGAGGAGCTCGACCACCGGGTGCGTGCGGCCTGCGCGTGGGCGTGCGCACGCCGCCACCGGTCGGCGTCGATGACCTGAACTTGACGGGAGTCTGGCCAGAAACCTCCCCATATCCGGGCAAGCCGTCCTCATGGCCCCGCACTGGAGGGAGGCAGGATGACAGCGATCATCGTGTGGCAGGAGGCGGGCGAGATGGAGAGGCGCCGGCTGATGGCCAGGGGAGGTGCGTCCGCTCCCGATGCCGAGCTGGTGGAGTCGGTGGCGGATCTGGTCCAGAGGGTACGGCTGCGCGGCGACGAGGCCCTGGTCGAGGCGCTCCACAGGTTCCACTGCGTCAGGGCGGAGCTCAGGATCGGCCCCGAGGAACTGCAGGCCGCGGGAAACGGGCTGGACGACGGGCTCAAGCAGGCGATCAGGGTCTCCATCGCCCAGGTCAGAGCCTTCAACGAGATCGCGCTCGCGCGCTCGGCCTGGCGCGCCGAGATCGACGGGGTCGGGCTCGGCGAGGTGACGCGCCCGATCGAGAGCGTGGGGCTGTACGTCCCGTGCGGCAAGGGCTCCTTTCCCTCGGTCCTGATCATGGTCGCCACCCCTGCGGTCGTGGCGGGCGTCGGCAGGATCGCGCTCGTCGTGCCCCCCGGCGTGGACGGCGGGGTGGACCCCGCGGTGCTGTTCGCCGCGCACGAGCTGGGCCTGACCGAGGTCTACCGCAGCAACGGCCCCGCCGGGATCGCCGCCCTGGCCTGCGGCACCGCGACCATCCCCGCGGTTCGCAAGCTCGTCGGGCCCGGCAGTCCCGCCGTGACCCTCGCGATGGCCGAGGCACGGCGGCTCGGCTGCGTGGTCGAGGCGGGCTTCGGGCCGACCGACTCGCTGATCGTCTGTGACGGCTCGGCCGACCCCAGGCTGCTGGCGGCCGACCTGCTGAACGAGGCCGAGCACGGCCTCGACTCCGCCGCCGTCCTCGTCGGCATCGACCTGCAGGTGCTGAAACGGGCGGCCGCCGAGGTGTCCGCCCAGATCGCCGACCTGCCTGGACCGCGCCGCGACTACGCGGAGGCGTCGGTGCGGGCCAACGGCGGCATCGTGCTGGCGCGTTCGCGCGAGGAGGCCATGGCGATCGCCAACGCCTACGCGCCCGAGCACCTCCAGCTCGCCGTCGAGGACCCTGAGATGTGGCTTCCCCTGGTACGGCACGCGGGCACGGTCCTGCTCGGCCAGTGGACGACCCCGTCGGCGTCGAACTTCGCCATCGGCACCCCGGCCACGCTGCCCACGAGCGGCTTCGCGAAGGTGGTGAGCGGCGTGTCGGTGCACACCTATCTGACCAGGATCCCGGTCGCGCAGCTCGACAAGGACGCGTTCTGGCGGCTCGCGCCGACGATCACGGCGCTGGCCGAGCACGAGGGCTTCCCCGCCCACGCCGCGACGGTCACGGTCAGGCAGAATTGACATCGTCGCCCTGCGACCCGCGGCGCGAGCCGTACGGCTCCCGCCGCGGGGGCGCGACGGGCCGCCTGCAGACGTAGGGGCGCGCGGGAGGCAGGTTCCGCCAGATGGTCCTGGTCGTGAGCACCTCGTCGAAGGCCGCGCCGAGTCGCCCGCGGAAGCGCCTGCCCGGCCCGAACGGGGTGCCGGTCAGGTAGGCGATCGAGGTGAAGCTCCCTCCCGCCTTCACGAAGACACCCAGATCAGTTCGCATGCTCCGACGCTAGGGAAGCGGCGGGCCCCTCGACTCCTGCCTGACGCCGATCTCCGCCCTCCGCCCATGAGCCGATCCGACCGGCCGGCGGGCCGGAGCTCTCCTCCCCGAGGGGGACGGCCGTCTGCTCCTCGACGGACTGCCAGGCGCGCTCCAGCCTCGCCAGCTCCTCGCGGTCGAGATCGCGCAGCGGCGCCCTGCAGTACCCCGCGGGACGGCCCCACAGGCGCAGGAGCCCGCGGTAGATCGCCAGGTCACTCGCGCCGCGCACGACGGGGTCGGTGACCAGGCGGCGTAGCGGGAGCAGGCGCGCCCACCTGTCGCGGGCGCCGGGCAGGTCGCCGTGGCGCATCGCCTCCCACAACCCGGCGCCCGCCGCGGTGGCGACGTTGAGCAGGCCGCTGATCCAGCCGTGCGCGCCGCCCGCCATGGCCTCCAGTGGCGCGGCGAACCCGCCGTAGAACACCGAGAAGCCGTCGCCGGTCGCCGCGCGCAGCTCGTGCACCTCGTGCACGGTCGGCAGCGTGCTCTTGACCCCGTGCACCACGCCCTCCTCGTGGAGCCGAGCCAGCTCGGCCACCGGCAGGGGAGGGACGGCCGCGTTGGCGGGGATGTTGTAGACCCACACGGGCAGCCGGCACGCCTTCGCCACCGCCCGGTAGTGGCCGACGATCTCCCGCGGGGTGGGCCGCTGGTAGTACGGCAGGACCACCAGCGCGGCCGAGGCGCGTGCCCGCTCGGCGTGCAGGGTCAGCTCGACGGTCTCGGCCGTGCTGTAGGCGCCGGTCCCCGCCAGCACCGGCACCCTTTCGCCTACCGCGTCGAGCGCCACCTCCAGCAGCCGGCGCCGCTCGGCTCCCGACATCGCCACGAACTCGCCGCTGGTGCCGCCCACGACCAGCCCGTGCGCCCCCTGCTCGACCAGCCAGTCCAGGTGCTCGGCGGTGGCCCGCTCGTCCAGGCTCCCGTCGGCGGCGAACATGGTCAGCGCCGCAGGCCACACGCCCCTCACCGGGTGCCGCCCCTGTCGTACTCGGGCCTGAACGGATGCCTGAGGATCTCCTCGATCCGTGGTCTCGGACCGAGCCCCGGCGCGTCGGAGACGATCCACTCGCCGTTGCTCACCCGTGGCGGGTCGTCGGTGTAGCGGTCCCAGTAGACCAGTTGCTCGGGGGTGAGCATCGACTCCGAGATCAGCAGGTTGGGCAGCGTCGCGGCCAGCTGCCAGGTGGCCGCGCTCGCCAGGGGCCCGAACGGGTTGTGGAAGGCCATGCCGATCGCATTGGCCTCGGCCATCGCGGCGATGCGCCTGGCCGCCGTCAGCCCGCCGCAGAAGATCACATCGGGCTGTGCGACCGCCAGCGCCCGCTGTTCGAGGAACGGAGCGGCGGCGTAGGGTCCCGCCCACCGTTCGCCGGCCGCGATCGGCGTCGTGGACCTCCTGGACACCTCGGCCAGCCACTCCGGCCGCTCCGGCGGCACCGGCTCCTCGATGAAGGTCAGCCGGTACGGCTCCAGCACCTCGCACAGCCGCAGCGCGTTGGCCACGCTCAACCGGCCGTGGCAGTCGAGCATCAGGTGCACGTCCGGTCCCGCCACCTCGCGGGCGGCCGCGAAGTACTCGGCGACCAGCGACCAGATCCAGTTCGGCAGCAGCTCGGTCTCGGTCTGTCTGGCGGGGATGGCCGCAGGCGTCTCGTGATGGACGCTCGACACCTTCGTGTAGAACCCGGGCAGCGTCGTCTTGACGGCGGTGAACCCCATCGCGATCCTGTCGGCCACCTCGGCCGCGAACTGCTCGGGCGTCTCGGTGGCCCTCGCGTGCGTGTAGACGGGCACCGAGTCCCTGAACTTCCCGCCGAGCAGCCGGTGGACGGGCACGCCCAGCGCCCGCGCGTTCAGGTCCCAGAGCGCCACGTCCAGGGCCGAGATCCCGATCGTCAGCAGCGTGCCGCCGAGGAAGGAGTCGCGGTACATCCGCTCGAAGTGCTGCTCCACCCTGGTCGGGTCCTTGCCGACCAGGTACTCGCCGAGCTCTTCCACGATCGCGGAGACCGCTCTGGTACGGCGGCGCATGGCGACCTCGGCGTACCCCTCGACACCGTCGTCGGTCTCGATCCTGACGTAGATGGCGTTGTAGTACCCGAACTCGGCGATCCACTGCCGGACGGCGGTCACGCGCATGCGCTGGCTCCTTCGGGAGGGAATGACCCCATCCTCAGCACACTTAGGACCTAAGTCAAGAGTGTGCGTGAGCACAGGAGTTTTCCCGGCATCCCGCGATGGTCTACGCTTTCCTCGAACATAGGTCTTTGGTTAAGGAGACGCTCAGTGGCCGAGGCGACGCCGCGCGACCGCGCCCTGCTCGGCACCAGGATCGCCGGACTGATCACCGAGTACATCCGTGCCCGCGGCCTGACCGAGGGCGATGAGCTGCCCTCGGAGGCCAGACTTGCCGACGAGTACGGCGTGAGCCAGCGCGTCGTCCGCGACGCCTTCCGCTCGCTCACCCAGCAGGGCGTCATCCGCACCCGCCAGGGCAAGCGCGCCGTGGTGAGCGAGCTGCGCCCTGTGGCCGTGCACAGTTACTTTCGCCTGGCCATGGAGGCCGACGCCGCGGCCATCGACGAGCTCGTCGAACTGCGGCTCGCCCTGGAGACCAAGGCGGCGGGCCTGGCCGCCACGCGCATCACCGCGGCCGAGCTCGACGAGCTGCGGGCCGTGCTCGACGAGGTGGAGCACGTGGGCGACGACCTGCGCAGGCGCGTCCAGCTCGACCTGGCCTTCCACATCGGCGTCGTCAAGGCGGCCCGCAACCGGTTCTTCAGCGGGGTCATCGAGGCGCTGTCCGAGGCGCTGGCCGCCGAGCGGGAGCGCGGCAAGGAGCTGACGGAGGCGCTGGGGGAGAGTCACGCCGAGAGCGACGCCGAGCACCGCGCCCTGCTGCTCGGGCTCGGCACCGGCGACGCGGCGCTGGCCGAGCAGCAGATGCGCGCCCACCTGCAACGCGTCCAGCGCGCGTTCCGCGGCGAGGACTGACCGCGGAGGACCGGCTCCCGGCGAGGACCGGAGCGCCTGGAGCCGGTCCGGCCTCACTCCCAGACCGGGGCGGCCTCCGCCCTCCTGTAGAGCGCGTCGAAGTCCTCCGACCCGTCGTCGTCACGGACGTCCAGACAGGCTCCCCTCGACTGGGCAGGCATGTTCCCGACATACCTGCACTCCTCGAACAGCTGCTTGATCCCCGCGTAGCACCGGACCCTGCCGTCCCCGAGGCGGAAGCTGAGCAGCCGCCTCGGCGGCACGGGCGTGAACCCGTCCGGCACCCGCCACCGCTCCAGCGCCTCCTCGTCGAAGGCGACGCCGAGGCCGGGACCCTCGGGCAGCCGGCCGTACCCTCCGCGCACCTCGATCGGCTCGGTCAGCAGGTCGTCGGCGTAGACGTTCAGGCAGGTCACCGCGGGCCATCGGGCGTGGGTGAGGACCGCGCCCAGGTGCAGCGTCCACGCGGTCGTCAGCCCGGGGCCGACGATCTGAAGGAAGAGGTCCTTGTTGAAGGCCGCCGCCCTCAGGCCCTGCGCGATCGTGCCCGACACGCCCGCGTTGCAGGAGACGAACCCGTCGATCGCGTCCTCCCGCATCCACGAGGGGAACAGGGCCGCGTTGTAGTGCTCGACGACGGGCCTTGCGACCTTGGCCCTGACCGCCCGCTGGGCGGCCACGTCCGACTGCAGCACGGGGGATTCGTACATCTTCACCCTGGGCTGCCGGTCCAGCTCGCGCAGCACGTCGATCGCCTCGCCGGGGGTGCGCAGCATGCCGTTCCAGTCCAGGTCCAGCTCGTAGTGCACGGGCGTGACGGCGGAGATCGCGGCGACCTGCTCGTGGACGTCGAACCACGGCCTGGCCTTGAGCTTGTGGGCGAGGTAGCCCTCGGCCATGGCGTCCTTGGCCTCCTCGGCCAGCACCGCGGGCGGCATCTTGGTGCTCCACCAGGCCAGCGGGCACCAGCGCCGCACCACCGGCTGGCCGAACAGCGCGTGGACGGGCACGCCGAGCGCCTTGCCCACCACGTCGTACAGGGCCATCTGCAGCCCGGCCCCCAGCGTGTCGTCGGCCATCACCTCGGCTGGATGGCGGCCGACCACCCGGGCGACCGTCTCGTCCGTGGTCCTGGCCCAGGTGTAGTGGGGGAGGCTCTCGCCGTACCCGACCAGCTCGGCGGAGTCGGTGCGGACCCGCACGATCTCGACCACCGCGAACTCGGCGACGAGGATCTCGTTCCACGGACGGGAACGCTCGCGGAAGGGGACGTGCAGGGTGGTCCGCTCCACCCCGGTGACGCGCAGGCTCATGGGCTCCTCACTTCCCGTATCCGGCGGCGATGCCTTCGATGAGGCGGCTGCTCATCCAGAGGTAGAGCAGGAGCAACGGGATCACGACGACGCAGATCCCCGCGAACAGGACCGACCAGCGGGCGCCCGTGTACTGCATGGTCTGGACGAAGTTCAGCAGGGTCAGCGAGATCGTCTTCTTCTCCTGCAGGAACGACAGGGCGAAGAACGTCTCGCCCCAGTCGCCGATGGCCTGCAGGATGAACAGCGCGATCAACCCCGACCTGGTCAGCGGCAGCATCACGCGCCAGTAGGTGTGGTACGGGCTCGACCCGTCCAGCGCCGCGGCCTCCTCCAGTTCGCGGGGGAGCGAGGCGAAGAACGCGGTCAGGAAGAAGACGGAGAACGGCAGGTTCGTGGCGATGTAGACGATCAGCAGGCCCGACAGCGAGTCGATCAGCCCCACCCTGTCCAGTCCGAGGTAGATCGGGATCATGATGGCGGGTCCGGGGATGCCGAGGCCCATCGCGAAGAAGACGGTGACGGGTCCCGCCGGCCGCCAGCGGAAACGCGACAGCACATAGGCCGCGGGCGCCGCGAGCAGGATCGTGCCCAGGCCGCTGCCCGTCACGAGCAGCAGGGAGTTGAGCACGCCGTCACCGAAGGCGGCCGAGGTCCACGCCTCGGCGTAGTTGGCCCACTGGAGCTCGGCGGGCAGGCCCCACGGGTCGTGGACCACCTCCCTGGTGGTCTTCAGCGACGACAGCGCCATCCAGCCGACGACGAACAGGTCGAAGACGGCGAGCGACCAGGCCAGCGGCATCGCCAGCAGGAACAGCGGGCCGCGGCTGCGTCGTACGGTGCGGGTGGTCATGCGGCTCCTCAGTAGTCGGTCCGCTCGCGGCGGCCCGTCACCCTGCGGACCAGGAGGGTCAGCACGACGGTCAGGGCCATGGTGAGGACGGCGGCGGCCGAGGCGATGCCGTACCTCGGCACGCCGTCGGAGGGGAAGGCCCCCGCGTAGGCGTAGACGGAGAACGTCCACAGTCCCGTGGGTGGCAGGCTGCCCGTGGCACCGGCGAAGACCAGGACGAACTCGAAGGTCTTGAGCGCGCCGATCGCCCACAGCACCGCGCACACCCCGATGACGTCCCACATCAGCGGCATGGTGATGTGCCAGAACCGGCGTACGGCCGACGCGCCGTCGAGCTCGGCGGCCTCGTAGAAGGCGCGCGGGATGCGGTCGGCCGCCGCCATGAAGATCACCGTGTACGTCCCGGCCGCCAGCCACGTCATGCCGGCCATCACGGTGGCGAACATGTTCTCCGGCGCCAGCCACAGGGGAGGCTCGGTCACCCCCAGCGACTCCAGGACGGAGTTGGCCAGCCCGTCGGGGTCGAGCATGAACCCCCACAGGATGGCGATCACCAGCCCCGGCACCAGGCTGGGGAAGAACACCACGGCCCGCACGAACCTCCGGCCGACCATGTCCTGCAGCAGCATGGTCAGCACGAAGGAGATGACGAAGACGGCCGCCCCCACGCCGAAGAGGATCTTCATGGTGTTCGCGAACGACTGGCCGAAGACGGGGTCGGCGACCATCTCGGCGTAGTTGCCGAGCCCCGCCCACTCCATGGGACCCGCTCCGGCCCAGTCGTTGAAGCTGATCCAGACGGTGAAGACACTCGGCACGATCATGACGAGCGTGTACACGGCCAGCGCGGGCAGCAGGAACGGGCCGATCATCCGCCGCCTGGCCGCCTCGAAGGGCCCCACGCCCTCCGCCCGCACGGCGGGCCGCGCGGCCGTACGCTCCATCAGGCGAACGGCCATCAGCCCTTCGACTTCCAGTAGGCGGCGGCCTGCTCCGCCATCTTCGCCGTGAAGTCCGCCGCGGTGAGCTCCCCGAACAGCAACCGGTCGCTCAGCGGCAGCAGGACCTTGCTGTTGAAGTCGCCGGCGTCGACCAGGTCGGCCTTGTTGATCTCGCCGCTGTCCAGCGCCTTCTTCAGGTCGGCGATCTGCGGCGCGGCGGGCACGTCCTTGCGCACCGACATCTCCAGCGCCACGGTGGAGACCTTCTCCTGGTACTTGCGCTGCAGGAAGAAGGCGACGAAGCGCTTGGCGTCGGCGGCGTTGCGCGCCTTCTTGGGGATTCCGAACCCGGTGGTCGTCACGTTCAACGTCGGTGTCTTCCCGGCCACGGCCGGGAAGCGGAAGGCGCGGAACTCGAAGCCGGGCGCGGCGTACGGCGCGACCTCCTTGGGCAGGTAGGTGCCCTGGTAGAGGAAGTCGGACTCCCCGCCTGCCCATTTCTGCTGCATGGCGGGGAACTTGGTGGCGTTGAAGCCGTCGGGGAAGTAGCCGCCCTTGGCCAGCTTCTCCACCATCGTGGCCGCCTGGAGCACCTCCGGCTTGAGCCAGCCGCGCCCCGTGCGGTCGGGCGCGAGCGCGTGCCAGCCCTCGTCGCCCATGATCGCGCGGGCGAAGTGCTCCAGGTAGCGGGCGTTGTAGTTCGGGATGCTGCCGTCCTGCCCGAGCGGCTTGCGGCCCTTGGCCTTCTGCGCCTCCAGCAGGGCGGTGAACTCCTCCCACGTCTTGGGGGGCGCGGTGACCAGCTCGGGGAAGGCCTTGCCGTTGAAGAACCAGCCGTAGGTGGAGACCTGGTAGGGGACCTGGGTGACCACCCCGTCGGCCGAGGTGGCCATCCGCCGGTAGGCCTCGCCGACGGTCTCGGCGACGGTGGCCTGCTCGCCGTGGACCTTGGCCTGGTAGACGTCGGACAGGTCGAGGGCGGCCTTGGTCGCGGCGAACTGCCTGGTCAGCTCCCTGTTGTTGCCCTCCACCAGGTCGGCGGGCACGTGGTCGGTGTTCAGGCTGGGCAGGAACGTCTTGACCGCGGTACGGCCCTTCCACTGGGTCCTGACCTTGACGCCCGTCTCCTTCTCGAAGTCGGCGGCGGCCTCGGCCAGCACCTTCTGGTTGGGCTCGCCCTCCGACCACATGCTCCAGACGGTGATCTCCCTGTCGCCGCCGCCCGAGGCCTGGCCGCCGCAGGCGGTTAACAGGCAGACGGCGACGATCGCGGCTCCGACCTTCATGGGGACCGCCCTCTCAATTAAGACATAGGACAGATGTGTGTGCCCACCGTACAGCGCATCCGCCCAGGGTCAAGAGGCATTCCAGCGCGGCCGATTCCTTGACGGACCGTGGAGCGACGGTTACATTCCGGGCCAATACTTCAGTCCTAGGTCCTAGGAAGGATCGCCGTGACGCATCAGGAGACCTCCCGCCGTTCGGTCTTGGCAGGGCTCGGGCTCGCCGCCGCGGCGGCCGCCCCCATGGTGGCCGTTGCGCCGCCCGCCCAGGCGGCCACCCCCGAGAATGCCGCCGCCGTCAACAGCATCAACCTCTACCCTGCCGACGCCTACGGCGCGGTCGCCGACGGCGTGGCCGACGACTCCGCGGCGCTGCAGCGGGCAATCGACGCCGCCGCCGCGGCCGGTGGCGGCACGGTGGTGCTGCGGGCCGGCAAGCAGTACCTGCTCGGCAAGTCGCTCCGGCTCAAGACGGGCGTCGCGCTCGCCTCCGACCGCGCCCGCGCCACGCTGGTCCTCACCAGCGGCTACGCCGATCCGCACGTGCTCGCCGTCAAGGACGTCTCGGTGGTGACGCTGCGCAACCTCAAGCTGGACTGCGGCGAGCGGCGCCCGCTCCTGGCCGGCGTGCACGTCACCGCGAGCACCGACGTGATCCTCGACAACCTGCACGTCGAGGGCCTCACGGCCGGGGCCTACGACCGTCCCTCCGGCGTGGGTTCCACCGCGCTGGTGCGGATCGGGGACTCCCACCGGCTCCAGGTGGTGGGCTGCCGCCTGACCAAGGGCTACATCGGGCTCAACGTCGTCGGCAACTCCACGCACATCCTGATCGACGACTGCGACGTGCACGACCTGTCCCAGTTCGGCATGCACGTCCACGGCACAGTCGCCTCCCACACCGAGCACCTCACCATCAGCCGCTGCCGCGTCGAGCGCATCGGCGGCGGGCCGCACCCCGAATTCTCCGGCACCCCGATCTACATCACCTCCGGTGGCACCATCCATCCGGGGGCGCAGAAGCACCGCTTCGTCAGGGCGACCGACAACACCCTCACCGGCAACTACAAGGCCTTCAAGTTCGGCGGAAACGCCGACATGATGGCCATCTACGACATCCACGACGGTTTCTTCGACCGCAACGTGATCTTCGGCGGCGGCGACGCGGGCCTGTCCACCGACCGCTGCCGCAAGCTCGTGATCGCCAACAACATCATCGGCCACTGCAACACGGTCGGGATCAACGTCTGGGAGGTCGTCGACTGCACCGTCGTCGGCAACGTGGTCTACAACAACTACCAGAACTTCGACGGGCATCTCATCGCCGAGGACCGCGGCGGCATCAGGACCTACGCGAGGGACGGCAAGAAGTCGGAGAACGTCGTCATCGTCGGCAACCGCAGCTTCGACGACCAGGCGACCAAGACCCAGGACTTCGGCATCTTCATCCACCCGCGCACGAGGGGCGTGGACATCGGGGCCAACACCCTCACCGGCAACAAGACGGGCCTGTTCAAGACCAAGTCGGCCGAGGACATCACCTTCTCCTTCGTCGTCACCCTCGACGCCCTGCCGACCACGGGCTGGTGGGACAAGAACATGGTCGTCCAGCTGCGCAACCCGGCCCCGGGCCAGCCGTCCCGGTGGATCTGCACGGTGGGGGGCACGCCGGGGACGTGGCGGCCCGAGGCGGCGCTGGACGTTCCGGCGGCGATCACCGCGGCTCCCGCCTATGCCGGACAGCTGGCCCTGGCGAACAACGCGCTGTACGTGGCCAAGGGCACGGCCTCGGCGGCCGACTGGCGCAAGGTCGGGGACCTCGCGTGACGGGTGCACCGGACGCGGCGCACCCGAGGACCCTCCTGCGCCGGCGATCCCTGCTGGGCGGCGGCGCGCTGACGGTGGCGGGCGCGGCGGCCACCGTCGCCGTCCCCGCGGCCGTCCCCGCCGCGGCGGCATCCTCGGCGCCGCCCGCGGGAGTGTCCGCGGTGTACGCGCAGTACGTGCGGCGGGAAACCAGACTGCGGCTCTGGACCAGGCGCGAAGGGCACCGATGGATCCGCTACGACCTGCAGCGGTTCACCGCGACAGGGATCAGCCTCGACGCCTGGCGCCTGCAGGAGGTGTTCGCGGTCGACCTGTCGGCCGACGCCCCGGGTCCCGGCGTCGTCGAGACGAACCCGGCGCGGCTCGCGACGCCCGCCAACTACGAGTACGCCCTCTCGCTGCAGGGGGAGAGTCATATCGGCGGGATGCACGGCTTCGAGCTCTCGCGGGGGTCGCTGGTGGTGCTGGACGGGCGTGCCATGCCCGTCGACGAGCTCCCCGAGTACGCCTCCGCGGCCGAGTTCGAGCTGGCCCAGGAGAACGACCTGCTCTCCCGCGGCGACAGAAGCGTGGTCGGCGACCTGCGGGTGCGCCACCTCGTCACGTCCGCCGGGCTGCGGCTGCGCTGGAGCCTGACCTGGCGGCAGGCGCGGACGGTCGCGAACGCCTACGGCGCGATGCTTCCGGCCGACAAGAACGCCGCCGTCTCGACCAGGTGCAGGTTCATGGGCGAGGCGCGCGAGCACGACCTGACCGTTCCCGGACGGCCGCGCGCCGACGCCTACGGCGTGCAGATGTACAACAGGAGCAACGGCCTGGCG
Organism: Nonomuraea mangrovi; assembly: GCF_042681425.1. Lineage (NCBI taxonomy): Bacteria > Bacillati > Actinomycetota > Actinomycetes > Streptosporangiales > Streptosporangiaceae > Nonomuraea > Nonomuraea mangrovi. The sequence goes on from NZ_JBHUFV010000033.1 coordinate 394,094, forward strand.
CTCTCGGTGGAGCTGACTCCCGACTTCCAGGCGGGATACGCCCACGCGAGCGGCTCAGGGATCTGGGTCAAGACCGACCAGCCGGGCTACAACAAGGCCTACCCCACCCGCGTCTACCCGGGACAGCTGGAGGACGTGGCGGAAGGCGCGACCTGGCGGCTCGACGCCACCTACCGCTTCGCCTGCCCCGCCTGATCAGCCTGCCCCGCCCCGCCGCCCGCCCCGCACGGGTGCCCTCGCGTACTCGTGCGGGACGGGCGGCAAGTCATCCGAAACGCCCGGGGATCAGCCCGGCTTGACCGAGACCCCGGTGCGGGCCGACTCGTAGACCGCCAGGACCAGGGCCAGCGCCGCCCTTCCGTCGGCCGAGGTGACCTCGGGGGCCCGGCCCTCGCGCACCGCCGCGACGAAGTCCTCCAACTGCAGGCGGTGGGCCGCCGCCCCGAGTCTGGCCGGCGGCTCCGGCTCGGCGCGGTCGTCCTCGCCGACCCTGAAGGCGGTGATCACCTCGTTCTCCACGACCGCATGGCCGGCGTCGCCGTGCACCGAGACGCGCACGCTGTTGCCGCCGTGCGCGGCCGTCGTGGCGAACAGCCTGCCCAGCGCGCCGCCCGCGAAGCGGACCACGGCCGCCGCGGTGTCCTCCACCTCGATGCCCTCGTGCGCCAGCAGTCCCGCGTACGCCGACACCTCCTGGGCCGGGCCGAGTAGCGCCAGCATCAGGTCGACGACGTGCACGCCCTGGTTCATCAGCGCGCCTCCGCCGTCCAGCGCCCACGTGCCGCGCCAGCCGCCCGAGTCGTAGTAGGACTGGGGTCGCCACAACGTCACCTCCGCCGTTCCGGACGTGAGGCGGCCGAGCTCGCCCGCCGCCACCGCGGCCCCCACCTGGCGGAACGACGGCTCGAAACGGCGCTGGCTGATCACCGTGACGGTCCTGCCCGACTCGCGCTCGGCCGCGATGATCCGGTCGGCCGCCTCCAGCGTGATGTCGATCGGCTTCTCGATGACCACGTGCTTGCCCGCCCGCAGCGCGGGGACGGCGGCGTCGGCGTGCAGGCCGCTGGGCAGGCAGACGACCACGGCCTCGATGTCGTCCCTGCCGTACAGCTCGGCCGGGTCGCCGTGCGCGTCCACGCCGTGCTCGGCGGCGAGGCGCGTGGCCCGTTCCCGGTCGGTGTCCGCGACGGCGGCCAGCTCCGCCGTACCCTCCATGGAGGCGATGAGCCTCCCGTGCAGGGCTCCGATGACCCCGCACCCCACGATCCCGAATCGCACGGTTCTCCCTTCAGAGATCTGACCTAGGACTCTAGTTTTCCGCCTCCCATAGGTCAATAAGTCCGGATTCATGGCAAACAGAGGTCCTATGTCATAAGCTCGCCGACACATCGAGCGATCGGAGCAGCGGATGCGACTGGGCCTCATCGGCATCGACAACACCCACGCCGACCACGCCGTCCGGCACCTGAACAAGGAGCACGCGCTGGGACCCGCCCGGGTCGTGGCCGTTCAGGGCGGCACGGGCGAGCAGGCGGAACGGCTCGGCGTCACCACGCACGTGCGGCACCCCGAGGAGCTGATCGGCCTGGTGGACGCGGCGATCGTCATGGACAGGGACGGCTCCCTGCACCGCCGGCACGCCGAGCCGCTGCTCAAGGCGGGCATCCCGGTGTTCGTCGACAAGCCGCTGGCCACCACGGTCGCCGACGCCGAGGCGGTCATCGCGGCGGCCGCGGCGGGCGGCGTGCCCGTCACCTCCTACAGCGCGCTGCGCTGGCACCCCGCCGTGTCGGCGCCCGCCGAGCTCGGCGAGGTGCGGGCGGTCGTCGCCACCGGACCCGTCCAACGCGACAGCCCGTTCGGCGGCATCGGCTTCTACGGCGTGCACGCGGTGGAGGTGGCCCTGCACCTGCTGCCCGTCCCCGCCGCGGCGCCGTCCGTCCAGGTCCTCCCGGGAGTGGTCCTGGTGACCGTCGCCGCGGGGGACGCCCACGCCGTCGTCACCCTGGTCGAGCGCGACGCTCACACGGCTGTGCCCTTCCATCTGCAGGTGGCCGGCACCAAGGCGGTGGCGGCCGAGCGGCTCGCGCTGGGCCCGGACTACACGCTGCCGTCGCTGCGGCGCTTCGCCGACATGGTGCGCACCGGCGAGTGGCCGCTGTCGGCCGAGGAACTGCTCGCCCCCGTGCGTGTGCTGGAGGCGGTCAGCGCCGCGGTCAGGAACGCGTCGATCTCGGCCTGAGCGGCGGCCGCGCCCTCGGCCGCCGTCCGGTAGAAGAAGCCGTGCTCGGCGCGGGGGAGCGTCACGACCCTCGCCGAGGGCAGGATCGCGGCCAGCGCGTGGACGTGCGCGTGCGGGAAGTAGCGCTCCCTGCCCACGACGACGAACAGGAACGGCGGCGCGCCCGCGTGCGCGAGCGTGCCGGGGTCGGCCGCGCGCCCGCCCTCCGCGGCCAGCTCTTCGACCGCGGGGGCGATCTCGGGATGCATGCCCTCCCACGGGAACGGCGTGCCGGGGCCGTTGAGGCTCACGCACGCCAGCGGCGCCTCGCCGTCCGGGTGGCCGCCCCGAGGGCCCTGATGCCCGTCCGGGTGCCCGTCCTGATGACCGGCACCATGGCCGGACAGGGCGAACAGCGTGGCCAGGTGCGCGCCGGCCGAGCTGCCGACCAGCGCGACGGGCCGATCGCCGAGCCGTCGCCGCAGCGTGCGGTAGCCGTCGGCGACGTCGGCCGTCATCTCCGCCAGCCGCCCGCCGACGCGGTAGCCGAGCGAGGCGCTCGTCACGCCGCGGCCGGCCGCGGCGCGCATCTGCTCGTGCCACTGCGCGCGGTCGCCCGACCGCCAGCCGCCGCCGTGGACGAAGCAGAGGGCGTACGGCGCGCGCACGTGGTTGGGCTCCAGCAGGTCGAGCCGGCGCCGCTCGTCGGGCCGGGAGCGGCGCGCCGCCGGGTGGTGGCCGTCCGCGGTCGGCGCGGTGTCGTAGGGCAGGGTCACGATCTTCACGGCAGCCCCCAGGATGTGATGAAATGAGCCAGCAGGTAGATCCTAGGTCCTAGGTTGGTGAGATGCGTTCGACAGACGTCTCGGTCCGCGAGGCGGCCGCCGCCTTCCACGACGTCCGGCTCGACCATCCGTTGCGCCTGTCCGGCGCGACGGTCGACAGGTTCACCCTCGCCGTGGTGTGGGTGACGGTCGAGGACCGCGCGGGTCGCGTGGCCTGGGGCGAGGGGGCGAGCGTGCTGTCCGTGCCGTGGTCGTGGCCGGTGTCGGAGCTGTCGTGGACCGTACGCGACCTCGTCTTACGCCGGTTGACCGAGCGGCTGGCCGCCGCCGCGACCGAGGTGGGGCCCGGCGACCCGTTCGCGATCCACCGGGAGCTGTCCGAGGCCGCCGCGTGCGCGAGGCGCGACGGGGCGGAAGCGGCCGGCGGTCCTGAGCCGGTGCCCGAGCTGGCCGCCGCCCTCGCTCTCGGGGCCGTGGACAACGCCGTCCACGACGGATGGGCGCGGGCCGCGGGAGCCCCGGCCACCTCGCTCTACGAGGGCCTCGACCTCGGCCCGGCCCGCCGCCGGCTGCCGGTCCAGCACGTCGTCGGGCTCGACGACCCCCTCGAAGCAGATCCCCTCGAACACCCCCGCGCACCGGACCCCCGCGAATCCGGCCTCCTCGAACCAGATTCTCGCGAACCGGACGCGGTCGAATCGGGCCCGCCCGACCGGGATGACGTCGTGCCCCCGCGCCGCGCGGCCGTCCGCCCGCTGCGGGAGTGGCTGCGCGCCGAGGGCATCGCCCACGTCAAGATCAAACTCGCCGGGCGGGACCCCGCCGCCGACGCCCGCCGCGTCATCGAGGTGCACCGTGTGCTGCGCGAGAGCGCCGGCGACCGGCACACCGTCTCCCTCGACCCCAACGAGGGCTACCAGGAGCCCGCCGCCGTCCTCGAACTCCTCGACGCCCTCGACGGGAGCCCGGCGTGGGACGCCCTCACCTACCTGGAACAGCCCGTCCCGCGGGACGCGCCGCCCGACCCCGGCGGCATGCGGGCGATCGGCGCCCGGCTGCCCGTCCTCGCCGACGAGAGCCTGGCCACCGAGGCGGACCTCGCGCGCCTCGCCGCGGCCGGCTGGAGCGGCCCGGTCATCAAGGCCGCCCGCGGGCAGAGCCTGGCCATGCGCAGCCTCGCCCACGCCCGCGCGCACGGCATGCGCGTCGCGCTCCAGGACCTCACAGCCGTCGGCCTGGCGCTGGTCCACTCCGCCAGGCTCGCCGCCGTCCTGCCGCTGGACTGGCAGGCCTTCGAGTACAACAGCCGCCAGTACGCGCCCCGCGCCAACGGCGACCTGCCCGCCGAGCTCGTCCGGGTCCGGCAGGGGCACGTCGTCCCGGGACCTGCGCGGCCCGGCATCCACTGACCCAGGAGTGACCATGCAGGTGGGATGGATCGGTACCGGAACGATGGGCGAGCCGATGGCCGGCCGCCTCCTCGCGGCCGGGCACGCGCTGACCGTGCACAACAGGACGGCGGGCCGTACGGCTCGGCTGGTCGAGCGGGGCGCCCGCGCGGCGCCCACGGTCGCGGCCGCCGGCGGGGAGGTGGTGATCACGATGCTGCCGGCGCCCCGCGAGGTGATGGACGACGTCCTGGCGAACGCCGTCCCCGGCACGGTCGTCGTCGACTGCTCCACCTCGGCACCCGACCTGGCCAGGCACTGGGCCGAGGAGGGGGAGCGGCGCGGCGTGAGCGTTCTCGACGCGCCCGTCAGCGGCGGCCCAGCGGGAGCGAAGGCGGGCACGCTGTCGATCATGGTAGGCGGCGACGCGTCGGCCTTCGCCCTGGTCAGGCCGCTGCTGGAGACTCTGGGCACGACAGTCGTCCACCACGGCCCGCCCGGCACCGGCCAGCTGGCCAAGCTGGTCAACCAGACCGTCGTGGCGGGCGCGACGCTGGCGGCGTGCGAGGCCTACGCGCTGGCCGTCCACGGCGGCCTCGACATCGCCAAGGTGCTCGCGTCGGTCGGGCTGGGCGTGGCGGGCTCGCCGCTGCTGGACTTCCTGTGGTCGCGGCTGGCCGCCGCCGATCTGGAGCCCGGCTTCAAGCTCGACCACCTGCTGAAGGATCTGAGCCTGGTGCACGAGGCGGCCGGCGAGCTGCCGATGCCGGCGACGGAGCGGGCCGGCGAGCTGGCCGAGCGGATCCGCGCGGTGTACGGCGGCGAGCGCGGCACCCAGGTCCTGGTCAAGGTGGCCGAGCGGTGATCGTCGACTCCCACGTGCACGTCGGCAGGTGGAAGTACCCGCCTTTGGAGGAGTACCTGCCGGCCATGGCGCAGGCGGGGGTGGCCGCCGCCGTGCTCGTCCAGTTCGTCGGCAACACCGACAACGCCTACCTCACCCGCTGCGTCGCGGCCGATCCCGCCAGGTTCGCCGCGGTGGCGATGGTCGACACCGACACCCACGGGGCGCCCGCGCACGTCGCCAGGCTGGCCGCCACCGGCCACGTCAGGGGCGTCCGGCTGTGGGCCTCGACCAGGTCGCCCGGCCCCGATCCGCTGGCGCTCTGGCGCGCCGTCGACGCGGCCGGCCTGGTGGCCAGCGTCAGGGGACCGCTGGCCGACCTCGCCGACCCCGGCTTCGCCGGCCTGCTCGCCGAACTGCCCGGCCTGCGCGTACGGCTGGAGCACCTCGGCTTCACCACCTACCCCGACGCCGACCGCCGCGCCTTCGAGCGCTTCCTCGCCCTCGCCGAGCGCCCCCACACCTACACGATGTGGGCGGGCTTCCACGCCAACAGCGGCACGCCGTACCCCCACGAGGACGCCGACCCCTACCTGCGCGAGGCGGTCGCCGCCTACGGCGCGCACAGGATCACCTGGAGCGGCGACTGGAACCGCCCCGACCCCGCGCCCGGCGACTACGCCGCCGCCGTCAGGCACGTCCTCGACCGGCCCTACCTGACCGAGGACGACCACCGGCACATCCTGGGCGGCACGGCCCGCGAGCTGTTCGGGCTCGCGCCATGAGCGTGCGCGTGGGCATCGTCGGCCCCGGCGGCATCGCCGAACGGCACGCGGGCGCCCTGACCAGGGCCGGCGCGGTCCTGGCCGCCGTGGCGGGACCCGACAGGGCGCAGGCCAGGGCGTTCGCCGCCGCCCACGCCACCCCCGGGCACGGCCCGCCCGCCGTCCATCCCACGGCCGAGGCGCTCTACGGCCAGCCCGGCCTGGACGCCGTCGTCATCGCCTCCCCCCACGCCCACCACGCGGCCCAGGCCGAGGCGGCGCTGCGCGCGGGGCTGCACACCCTGTGCGAGATCCCCGTCGCGCTCGGACTGCGCGAGGCCGAATCACTGGCCAGGACCTCGGCGGAGACGGGCAGGCACCTGGCCGTCGCGCACACGCTGCGCCACTGCGCGCCGTACCTCGCCGTGCGCCGGCTGGTCGAGGAGGGGCTGCGGGTGACGCACGTCGTGGCGCGCACGCTGATGCTCCGGCAGCGTGATGCCGGCATGGACGGCCGCCCGCGCGACTGGACCGACGACGTCCTGTGGCACCACGGCGCGCACGCCGTCGACGCGGCCCTGTGGTTCCTGGACGCCGAGGACGTCTCGGTGCGGGCGGAGCGCGGCCGGCCATGGGAGGGCAGCGGCAGGCCGATGGACGCGGCGGCCGTGCTGCGCGCGCCGACCGGCGCGCTCGCCACGATCGCCCTGTCCTATCACTGCAGGACGCCCGCCAGGGACGTCGTGGTGATCGCCGAGGACCGGACGCTGCGCCTGGACGGCGGCCGCCTCCTCGGGCCCGACGGGGTGATCGTCGACTGCGGCGACGGCGACCGGATGGAACGCGAGGGCATCGACAGGCAGGACCGTGACTTTCTCGAGGCGATCACGCGGGACCGCCGTCCCGGGTGCGCGGTCGCCGACGTGCTGCCCGCGATGCGCGTACTCGAACGATGGAGGAGCCAGTGAACGAGATCGCCCGGATGGTCACCGACGAGGCGGCCGCGGCGATGGCCCGAGCGACGATCGCGCTGCTGCCGATCGGCTCGACCGAGCAGCACGGCCGCCACCTCACCTACGACACGGACTTCGCCATCGCGGAGGCGTTCGCCAGGCGGCTGGCCGGCGACCTCGGAGAGACGGCGGTGCTCTGCCCCGGCCTGCCGTACGGGCTGTCGGAGCACCATCTCGGCTTCGCGGGGACGCTCACCCTGCGCCCCGCGACGCTGCTCGGCGTCCTGAGCGACGTGGCCGAGTCGCTGGCGCAGGCGGGCATTCGCAGGGTCGTGGTCGTCAACGGGCACGGCGGCAACGTCGACGCCGTCCGCCTGGCCGCGCGCGGCCTGCGCCGCGACCACGGCATCGTCATGGCGCACCTCATGTGGGCGGGCCTGGCCGCCGACGTGATCGCCGGTGAGATCGGCAGCGAGCGGTACGGCCACGCGTGTGAGGGCGAGACCTCGGTCGGCATGGTGCTGGCCCCGCAGGTCGTGCGGGCCGACAGGATCGGGGAGCCGGGCACGCCGCTGCCGGTGCTCCCGCACGCGGCGCCGCCCGCGCCCCGCGTCGACCTGGCCCTGCCGTACCACCTGCTGTCGGGCACGGGCGCGCTCGGCGACGCCAGGCACGCGTCGCCGGCGCTGGGCGAGCGGATCGTCGCCACCGCGTACGCCAGGTCCCTGGAGTTCGCCAAGGCCTTCGCCGGCGAGGAGGGTTGAGCGTGCGGGTTCTCATCGCGGGCGGTTCGGGCGCGGTCGGCGCACTCGTCGTGCCCGAGCTGGCCGCCCACCACCAGGTCACCGTGCTGGACCCGCTGCCGCCTGCCGTCGACGTGCCGTTCGTGCGGGGCAGCGTCACCGACCACGACGACGTACGGCACGCCGCCGAGGGCCACGACGCGCTCGTCTACCTGGCCATGGGCAGGAAGGACGGCTGGCGCGAAGGCCAGGAATGGGTGGCCAGCCACTTCGCGGTCAACGTCACGGGCCTCTACGTCACGCTGGGGGCCTGCGCGGAGGCGGGTGTGCGGGTCGCCGTGCACGCCAGCAGCATGTCGGTGTTCGACGGCTACGCCACGCGCGACTACGCCAAGCGGCCCGAGCCCGACGCCGTCGACGCCTACGGCCTCACCAAGCGCCTGGGGGAGCAGGTCTGCGAGGCCGCCGCCCGTGAGCACGGCCTCACCGTGACCTCGCTACGCCTGGTGCACCCCATGCCGGACGAGGAATGGCAGGCCTACGCAGGCGGCCTGCCCGACCTGGTGACGGCCGGCAGCGACGTGGCCGCGGCCTTCGTCGCCGCGCTCGAGCGCCGGGGGCCCGGCTACGCCGCCTACACGATCACGGGCGACTACGAGAGGACCGCGCTCGACTGGACCCCGGCGCTCCATGACCTCGGCTGGTGGCCCCGCGCCCGGCGACGCCGAGAATGACGGACGCGCGCCAGGCGGCGCTGGAACCGGCGTCCCGCGCGCGGCGGCGCTGGGACGCACGTGTGCCGGTCCCGCACGGGAGTCGCGGGACCGGCATCAGGGTTCCACCCTCTAGCTCGATCGCTGGCCGCGTCGCAACGGTAGCGACGACTTGGCCAGCCGGTGAGAGAGCGCCCCGCCGCCCGATGTCCGCTCGGTCGAAGCCGACGACCTGCCCGTCGCCTTCGAGGGCCGCTTGACGGCCGGAGCCTCGGACTCGCCGCGCAGGGAGTGCTGCTCGCGCGTCTGCCGTGACTTGGAACTCACACCACCACCTCCCCGATATGTGAGTTATGTCCGTTTCGGGGAGGGGGAAACGCGCCTGATGGCCAGCGCCGCCGCCCTGATCGCGCCCCCCGGCGAGAGCCGGGCGCCACGCCAGGCCAGCCTGCCCGAGGCGGGCGCGACGATGATCGCCTGGTTGCGGGCCACGCCGCGCATGATGTCGGCGGCCAGCGACTCCACCGGGTACAGCCTCCCCTGCGCCCTGACCGCGGCGCTGCGCGCACGCGCCCCCGTCTCCGTGTACGGCAGGCCGGGGTTGGCGTTGTCCAGCAGCGGCGTGTCGGTGAAGCCGGGGCAGACGACGCTCACCCTGACCCCGTGCGCGGCTGCCTCGGCGCGCAGGGCCGTCGACAGGCCCACGACGGCGTGCTTGGTGGCCGTGTAGGGCAGCATGAGCGGCGCGGGCACGAGCCCGGCCATCGACGCGGTGTTGACGATGTGGCCGAAACCCTGCTCGATCATGATCGGGTAGGCGGCGTGCACGCCGTGCACCACCCCGCGCAGGTTGACGTCGATCGTCCGGTTCCAGTGGTCGAGCGTGAGTTCCTCGGTGTGGCCGCCGACGGCGATGCCCGCGTTGTTGAAGACGAAGTCGAGCCTGCCGTACCGCTGCCTGACCTGGTGGACCGCGGCCCTGACGGCGTCGGCGGAGGTGACGTCGACCTCGGCGTACTCCATCGAGGGCGCTTCTGGCGGGACCAGGTCGGCGACGGTGACGGCGACGCCCTTCGCGCTCAGTGCCAGGGCCAGCGCCCTGCCGATGCCCGAGGCGCCGCCGGTGACGAAGGCCGTCTTCGGCGAGGACCTCGTCACCGGCGCGGCTCCGCCCAGATGCCCATGACCTTCCAGATCCGCCTGGTGACAGGGTTGATCAGGCCCAGTTCGGAACAGAGGTCGCGGGTCTTGCCGACCGAGTCGCGGATCTCCGTCCTGAACTCCTCGTTGTCCGTGTAGACCTCCTCCACCACCTGGGGCGGGATCTTGAACGCGCGGATCATCGGCCCGGGAGGCGACAGCATGATCCTCGCCATGAACCCGAGGATGATCGGCGAGATCACCCCGAGCGCGAGTCGGCGGTGGCGCGGCATGCGCGGCACGCGCCGTCGCAGGTAGTGGCGCGCGAAGGAGATGTGCCTGGCCTCCTCGGCGATGTGGATGCGCATGATGGTCTCTTCGAGCGGGTGGTGCCGGTAGCCGTCCTTGAGCACCTTGCGCTGCACGTGGTCGATCGGGTCCTCGCCGCCGAGCACGAAGACGAAGAACAGCTCGGTGGAGATCAGCGGGATCCACGGCGCCACCTGGGCCAGCACCGAGAGCGGTCCAGGCATGCCGCGGATCGGGAGCTTCGTACGGTTGACGAACTCCTGGAACATCATCCCGTGATGTCCCTCTTCGATCGTCTCGTGGTAGACGTAGCGGAACTCGGGGGAGCCGTTGGGCAGCCGGTAGGCGTAGTTGAGCAGCCCTCGCTTGAGCAGGTTCTCGAACTGCAGGCCGATCTTCATGGCCGTCGCCACCCGCCACAGCCCGATCCGCGCCCTCGTCTCGGGCGAGCGGCTGCGATACCAGGGATGCCGGCCGAGCTTGTCGACCGGCGGCAGTTCCCACCGGGGGTCGGCGGGGTCGATGAGGAAGTCGGGGTCGTCCCATGGGATGTCGACGTACGGCTCCCAGTGCTTGTCGACCGACGCCTTCGACAGGCGTTCGATGACCGCCTCGTATGCGCGCTTCTCCGCGACCGACTCGTCGCGTTCCCTGGCGGCGGTTGAGCTCGGTGCAGCTGTCATGCCAGCAATTGTACGGAGAATCCAATAACTACGAAAGGTCCTCCGCCGCGATGCCCAGCTCGGCGGCCGCCGCCGTGCGCACCAACTCGGCGATCCTGCGGCGTGACAGCACCTTGCGGTGCACGGTCACCTGGACGGCGAGCCCGTCCACGAGCGAGAGGATCCGCCACGTGGCGGCCTCGGGGTCGGCGCACACGAACGCGCCCGAGGCCACGCCCTCCTCCACGATCACCCGGAAGGACTCCTTCCACCGCAGGTCCAGTCGCCGCGAGGTCTCCTCCAGGTCGGCGCTGCGCATCGACTCCGCCCACGCGTCGATCCACACGCGCCACATCTTGGCCGAGCCCGTGGGGGAGTAGAGCTTGAGCAGGTCGCGCAACCGCTCCACGGCCGTGCCGCCGGAGCGCTCCAACGTGGCGAGCGAGTCGAGGTCGCGTCTGGCCGCGTAGGCGAAGGCCTGGGCGAACAGCTGGTCCTTCGTCTCGAAGTGGTAGAAGAGCAACGCCTGGCTGACGCCGGCCGCCCGCGCGATGTCGAGCGTCCTGGTGTGCCCGAATCCCTGCGCCGCGATGACCTCGCAGGCGGTCTTGAGTAAGTCTTCTCGCCGCAATCGGCTGAAACCGCGTGTCACAGGGGGAAACTGTATTACCCGTGGTAACCGTTGCGTAGAGGAAGATGTAGGACAAAGCGGGCGCCGGAGGGAGAGTCGGCGATCTTGAGGGTGCCGCCGTGGGCCTTCGCGATCTCCCTGGCGATCGGCAGGCCGAGACCGGTGCCGCCCGCGTCGCGGTTGCGGGAGGCGTCGAGCCTGGTGAACCGGCGGAAGACGATCTCGCGCTGGTCGGGTGCGATGCCTGCGCCGTCGTCCAGGACCTCGAGCACCGCGTCGGAGCCCGCCGTACGGACCGAGACGCTGATGGTCGTCTCCGCGTGCCGCTCGGCGTTGTCCAGCAGGTTGGTGAGGAGCCTGACCAGGCGCAGCCGATCGCCCGTCACCATCACGTCGTGCTCCAGGCTGCGGACGATCTCCTTGCACCGCGGCCGTCGCTCCAGCTCCTCGGCCACCAGCGCGCCCAGGTCCACGGGCTCCTTCGCGCCCGGCGCGCCCGAGTCGAGCCTCGACAGCGTGAGAAGGTCGGTCACGATCGCCTGCAGCCGGTCGATGCCGGCCAGCAGCGCCTTGCTGGTGTGCGTCCAGTCGACGTCGTCCGGATACAGGATGGCCTCCTCGACCTGCGCCCGCATCGCGGTGAGGGGACTGCGCAGGTCGTGCGAGGCGTCGGAGGCGAACCTGCGCTGCTGCTCCACCGCCGCCTCCAGCCGGTCGAGCGTCTGGTTGACGGTCTCGGCCAGATCGGAGATCTCGTCGCGGTGCCGCGAGGGCGGGACCCTGCGGCCCAGATCGGTGGAGGTGATCTCGGCCAGCTCGTTCTTGATGGTCTTCACCGGCGCCAGCGCCCTGCGCACGGTGAACCACGCACCCACGGTGGCCATCCCGGCCAGGAGCAGGACGATCAGCGCGGCGCCCAGGATGTAGAGCGGATGGATGTACCAGGGGACGGCGGGGACGTAGGAGTAGACCATCCAGAAGCCGTCCCCCACCTTGACCCGGTAGGCCACGGCGATCAGACAGTGCTCGCCCGGAACCTGGTTCGTGCACACCGTCGTGTCCACCCTGCCGTCGTCGCCCGTGGCAGGGGCGTGGAGGAGCAGGGGCTTGCCCAGCAGGCGGGCGCTGGCCTGGCGCACCCTGCCGTGATCGTCGGCCACCTGGATCAGCTCGACCTCCTCCGTGGCGGTCAGCGGCTTGAGCTGCCCCGGCGCGGACGACTCCACGTTGAAGGCCACCCTGCGGCCCGCCGCCGCGGCCTGCCCGGTCCTGTACTCCTTCAGGGCCACGTTGGTGAGCAGGGTGATCACCACCGCGGCGGCCAGGCAGCCCATCAGGGCGGTGAGCCCGGTGATCAGTGTCAGCCGACGCCGCACCGACCACGTGGTGAGCATGTCAGCTCTCCTTCGCCGGGAGCCGGAGCACGAAGCGCGCGCCCGTGTCGGAGTCGGCGAGCCCCAGCGTGCCCTCGTGGACCTCGGCGATCTCGCGGGCGATGGCCAGGCCGAGACCGGTGCCGCCCGCGTCGCGGTTGCGGGAGGCGTCGAGCCTGGTGAACCGGCGGAAGACGAACTCCCGCTGGTCGGACGCGATCCCGGCGCCGTCGTCCAGGACTTCGAGCACCGCGTCGGAGCCCTCGTTGTAGACCGAGACGGCGAGCGCGGACTCCGCGTGCCGCTCGGCGTTGTCCAGCAGGTTGGTGAACAGCCGCGCGAGCCTGAGCCTGTCGCCCTCCACGACCACGTCGGGGCGCAGGTCGAGCTTGACTTCCTTGCTGCGCGTCCGGCCCTCCAGCTCGTCGGTCACGAGCTGCGCCAGGTCCACGGACTCGGACGCCTGAGGCTCGTGCGCGTCCAGCCTGGCCAGCGTGAGCAGGTCGGTCACGATCGCCTGCAGCCGGTCGAGGCTGGCCAGCAGCGCGTGCCCGGTCTGCTCCCACTCGGCGTCGTCGGGGTGCAGCAGCGCCTCCTCCACCTGCGCCCGCATCGCGGTGATGGGGCTGCGCAGGTCGTGCGAGGCGTCGGAGGCGAACCTGCGCTGTTGCTCCACGGCCGCCTCCAGCCGGTCGAGCGTTCTGTTGGCGGTCCTGGCCAGGGCGTGCAGCTCGTCGGGGTTGGGCGGCACCGGCACCCGCTGGCCGAGGTCCGTGGCGGTGATCTCGTCCAGTTTCTGCCTGATCGCCTCGACGGGCGCGAGCGTCCTTTCCACCGTGCGGGAGGTGCCCCACCAGGTCAGCGCGATGAGGGCGAGGGAGATCCCGATCAGGAACGCCAGCGCCCACGGGTGGACGTACCAGGGGACGGTGTCGCCGAAGGCGTAGACCATCCAGTCGCCCTCCTGCTCGTAGACCCTGAAGACGGCGACGATCTGGCAGGGGTTGTCGAAGGCCTCCAGTCCGCACACCACCTGCGTACGGCTGGCGTTGTCGTCGTCCGGCATGAAGGCCACCAGCCGCGGGCTGCCCATGAGGCCGGCGGAGGAGGACACCACCTCGCCGTCGGTGTTGAGCACCTGGACGCCCCCGACGTCCGTGCCCACGACGGCGGGCAGGTCACCGCGTTTGATCAGGTGGACCACGCGGAGGGCGGCGCTCATGACCTCTTGGGTCCGGTACTCGACCGCGGCGCCGTGAATGCCCAGCAGGAGGAGGCCGTTGACCGCAAAACAGAGTGCGGCCACGCCGACCGTCGCTATCAGCGTCAGCCGTGCGCGCACCGAAGCCGCGTACCGTGCGATCACATCTCTCCCCCCGGTAATCAGATGATCACACTAGGTGCCCTTGGCTCTAATTAACGGAGATTCATTCATAAATCCGGACAAAGCTCTGCACTAGGCGGGTGAGGGCGAGCTGATTAGAGTAAGTGAGCACTGATACCGAGGAGACGATGTGAATCTTGACGAGTATCGGAGCGCCGCCAGGACCTGGCTGGCCGAGAACGCGGGACGCGGCGACGACGCCGCACAGGCCGACGCCAAGGAGTTCATGGCCCGGCTCTACGACGCCGGATACTCGGGCATCACCTGGCCCGAGCGGTGGGGAGGCCAGGGGCTCACCCAGGCGGAGGAACGGGCGTTCGCCGCCGAGGCCCGCGCCTACACGCTGCCGACCTACATCTTCTCCATCGGGCTGGGCATGTGCGGGCCCACCCTCCTCGACAGGGGCAGCGACGCCCAGCGGGAGCGGTTCATCAGGCCGCTGCTGCGCGGAGAGGAGGTCTGGTGCCAGCTGTTCTCCGAGCCGGGCGCGGGCAGCGACGTGGCCAGCCTGCAGACCCGTGCCGTACGCGACGGTGACGCCTGGGTCGTCAACGGGCAGAAGGTGTGGACCTCCGTGGCCCAGGTGGCCGACTGGGGCCTGCTGCTGACCAGGACCGACGTCGAGGTGCCCAAGCACAGGGGCCTGACGATGTTCGTCGTCGACATGCACCATCCCGGCGTCACCGTCAGGCCGCTCAAGGACATGACCGGCCGCGCCCACTTCAACGAGGTCTTCTTCGACGACGTGACGATCCCCGACGCCCACCGGGTCGGCGAGGTCAACGACGGCTGGAGCGTGGCGGTGACGACGCTGCTGCACGAGCGGCTGTCGATCTCCGCGGGCGTCGGCATGGGCGGCGGCGTCGACTGGCTGTCCGAACTGCGCGAGGCCGTGGACACCAGCGACCCCTACGTCCGCGACCAGCTCGTCGAGCTGCACATCCGCACCCGCGCGCTGTCGCTGTTCAACCAGCGCCTCGCGCAGGAGACCAGGGCGGGCATCTTCCCCGGCGCGAGGGGCAGCGCGGCCAAGCTGCTGCTGGCCGAGCTGACGCTCTTCCAGGCCGACGTGGCCGTCTCACTCGTCGGCCCCGAGGCCCTGGTGGACGAGCGGCTTTCCCACGCCGTCTGCCTCGCCCCCGCCATGGCCCTGGGCGGCGGCACGAACGAGATCATGCGCAACATCGTCGGCGAGCGCGTGCTCAACCTGCCGCCCGAGCCGAGAGTGGACAAGACCGTGCCGTTCAAGGACCTGAAGGTGGGGACGCAGGGGTGAAGCTCGTACTCGGCGAGGAACAGCAGGAGCTGCGCGCCACCGTCAGGGCCTTCATGGAGACCGTCTCGCCGCGCGAGGGCCACTCGCCCGCGGTCTACGCCCGCCTCAACGGGGAGCTGGGCCTGTCAGGCCTGATCATCCCCGAGGAGTACGGCGGAGCGGGCGCGGGCATGACCGAGCTCGCGGTCGTGCTGGAGGAGGCGGGCGCGGCGCTGCTGCCCGGCCCCTTCCTCGCAGGCGCGCTGGCCGCGATCACGCTGACCCGCCTCCCCGACAAGGAACTGCTCACCGCCGTCGCCGAGGGGCGCGTCACGGCCACGGTCGCGCCGCTGGCGGGCGGCAGCGCGCTGGTCGCCGACTCCCGCGACGGCGAGGCGCTGGTGAAGGGCAGGCTGCCGCAGGTGCTCAACGCGGCCGAGGCCGACGTGCTGCTCGCGCCGGTCACCCGCAACGACGGTGTCGCGCTGGTCGCGATCGACCTGACAGACCAGGGCGTCACCCGCGTCCCGCTGACCGCGCTCGACGAGACCAGAAGCATGGCCGAGGTCGTGCTCGCGGGCGTGAGAGGCAGGGTGCTCGCCGCGCCGCCCGACGGCGCGGCGCTCGAGTCGGCGTGGACGCTCTTCTCGGTCGCCCTCGCCGCCGAGCAACTGGGAGTCATGCGGGCCTGCCTCGACGCCATCGTCGGCTACGCCAAGATCCGCGTCGCCTTCGGCCGCTACATCGGCTCCTACCAGGGCGTCAAGCACAAGCTGGCCGACATGCACTGCAAGCTCGAGCAGGCCGAGTCCATCGTCCGCTACGCCGCATGGGCCGCCGACGAGTCGCCCGGAGAGCTGCCGCAGGCCGCCGCCCTCGCGCAGGCCTACGTCGGCAGGGCCTGCTTCGAGGTCGCCCGCGACCATCTGCTCCTGCACGGCGGCATCGGTTTCACCTGGGAACACGACGCGCATCTCTACTACAAGCGGGCCAAGACAGACGAGGTCCTGCTCGGCCCGCCCCGCACGCACCGAGAGCGGCTGGCCGACCTGCTGGAGCTGTGATGAACGGGTTCTACGAGATAGCGAAGTCCGATCCTGAACGCCTGGCCGTGGTCGAGCCGAGGACGACCTACGGAGAGTTGCTCGCCCGCGTCAACCAGGTCTCGCACGGCCTGCGCGCCCGGGGCCTCGGGACCGGCGACGTGGTGGCCGGGGTGCTGCGCAACGGCGTCGAGCAGGTCGTCATGCTGATGGCGACGGGCCAGATCGGCCTCTACTTCGTGCCGGTCAACTGGCACCTCACCAAGGCCGAGGTCGACTACATCGTCGGCGACAGCGGCGCGAAGGTCGTGGTCACAGGACCCGAGGACGTGGACGCGCTGGCCGAGGGCATGCCGTCCACCGACCCCGAGAGCCGTACGGCGGGCGCGGTCATGTGGTACACCTCGGGCACCACGGGCTTCCCCAAGGGCGTGCAGCGCCCGCTGCCCGGAGCCGAGCCCGAGGCCATCGTGCCGCTGTACACGTGGTTCCTCGGCGAGGTCGTCGACCTCAAGGCGGGCGAGGGCACGCACCTGGTCACCTCGCCGATGTACCACTCGGCCCCGTGCGCGCACACGCAGTTCGCGCTGCACCTCGGGCACACGCTGGTCATCGCGCCGCGTTTCGAGCCCGAGCCGATCCTGGAGCTGATCGACAGGCATCGCGTCACCAACGCGATGATGGTGCCCACCATGTTCCACCGGATGCTCCTGCTGCCGGAGGAGGTCAGGAAGAGGTACGACCTGTCCTCGCTCCAGCAGGTGATCCACACGGCCGCCGCCTGCCCCGTCGCGGTCAAGAAAGCGATCATGGACTGGTGGGGGCCGGTGCTCTACGAGTACTACGGCTCGACCGAGTCGGCCATCGCCTTCTCGGTCAAGCCGCACGACTGGCTGGCCAGACCCGGCACGGTCGGCAGGCCGGCGCCCACCTTCGAGGCCAGGATCCTCGACGAGCGGGGACAGGAACTGCCGCGGGGCGAGCCCGGCATGATCTACGTCAAGTCGAGCCTCGGCACCTTCGAGTACCGCAAGGACCCCGCCAAGACCGCCGCCAGCATGCGGGGCGAGTGGTACACCCCCGGAGACATCGGCTTCCTCGACGAGGACGGCTTCCTGTACCTGTGCGACAGGCGCACCGACCTGATCATCTCGGGTGGGGTCAACATCTACCCCGCCGAGATCGAGGCGGCCCTGCTCGAGCATCCGGCGGTCGCCGACGTCGTCGTCATCGGCGTGCCGGACGAGGAGTGGGGCCACAACGTGGTCGCGCTCGTGCAGGCGCACGCGGAGGTCACGCCTCAGGAGCTGCTGGACCACCTGGAGCCGAGGATCGCCAGGTTCAAGCACCCGAAGGTCATCGAGTTCCGCGCGGAGCTGCCGCGGACGCCGACGGGGAAGCTGTCGCGCTCGAAGGTGCGGGAGGAGTACCTGGCGGCCCTCGGGTGATCTCGCGCTCGACGTGCTCCACGGCCGCTCCCGCTCGGGCAGCGCCGCGAAGACCGTGCCGACGGCGGACGCCTCCGCCCGCGAAGGCGGTGCCCCCACCTGCCGTCGCGCGAGGGAAGTACTCCCTGCGTACGACGTCCGATCGGACATATCCGTCTATTGTGCCGGTATGAAGGTTGATCGGGACGTGGTGCTCGCGGTGGTGATCGCGGCGGCCCAGGTGGGCGGAGAGATGCTGCTCTCGCCAGGACTGGCCCCGCTCGACTACGGGTTGCTGCTTGCCGGCACGCTCGTGCTCGCGTTCAGGCGGCGGTATCCGATCACCGTGCTGGCGGTCACCGTCGCCTGCCTGCTCGCCTACTGCGCCCGCGCCCACCCCGGAGCGACGGTGGTCTTCCCCGTGCTCGTCGCCGTCTCCAGCACGGTCCGGCAGGGCAGGCGCCCGGCCGCTCTGGCCGCCATCGTCGTCTTCGTCGCCGGCATGTTCGCCATCGGGCAGGACTCGACGGCGGCGCTGTCGCCCAGGTCGGCGATCGAGAGCAAGGTGCTGCTGGTCGGCTGGCTGGTGGCCGCGGCGGTGATCGGCGAGGCCCAGCGGGCCTGGAGCCACTACCTGGAGGAGGTCGAGCAGCGCGCGGCGGAGGCGGAGCGGACCCGTGAGGAGACCGCGCTGCGCCGCGCGGGGGAGGAGCGGCTGCGCATCGCCAGGGAACTGCACGACTCGCTCACGCACAGCATCTCGATCATCAAGGTGCAGGCGGGAGTGGCCGCCCATCTGGCCCGCAAGCGCGGCGAGGAGGTGCCGCCGTCGCTGACGGCCATCCAGGAGGCGAGCGCCGACGCGATGCGGGAGCTGCGTGCCACGCTGGAGGTGCTGCGCTCGGAGGAGGGCAGCGGCCTGGACCAGGTGCCCGAGCTGGTCGACAGGGCGCGCGCGGCGGGGCTGCCCGCCGAGGTCGAGGTGAGCGGATCCCCGCGCCCCCTGCCGACCGAGGTCGACAGGGCCGCCTACCGCATCGTCCAGGAGGCGCTGACCAACATCACCAGGCACGCGGGGCCCGCCTCCGCCTCCGTCCGCATCGGCTACCTGCCCGACGAGGTGGTCGTGCAGATCGACGACGACGGCGCCGCCGTACCCCACCAGAGGCATCAGCCGGGCGTCGGGCTGACGGGGATGCGCGAGCGCGTCACCGCGCTCGGCGGCCACTTGCGCGCCGAACCGCGGCCCGAGGGCGGCTTCACCGTCAGGGCCGAGCTCCCGGCGGCACGGTCATGATCAAGGTACTGCTCGCCGACGACCAGGCGCTGATCAGGGCGGGCTTCCGCGCCCTGCTGGAGGCCGAGGACGACCTGGAGGTGGTCGGGGAGGCGGCCGACGGCCGCCAGGCCGTCGAGCTCGCCGTACGGCACCGCCCGCAGGTCGCGCTCGTCGACATCCAGATGCCGGTCATGGACGGCATCGAGGCCACCAGGCGCATCGCCGCGGACGAGAGCCTGGCCGGTGTGCACGTGGTGATGCTGACGAACTACGGCGTCGACGAGTACGTGCTCGACGCGCTGCGCGCGGGCGCGGCCGGCTTCCTGCTGAAGGACACCGACCCCGCCGACCTGCTGTCCGGGATCAGGGTGGCGGCCAGGGGTGACGCGCTGCTGTCGCCGACGATCACGCGGAGGCTGATGGACGAGTTCGTCATGCGCGCGCCCGCCAGCCAGGTGACCGACCTCGACCCGCTGACCAGGCGCGAGCGGGAGGTGCTGTCGCTGGTGGGGCGCGGCCTGTCCAACGACGAGATCGCCGCGCACATGGTGATCAGCCCGTTCACCGCCAAGACCCACGTCAGCAGGGCGATGGTGAAGCTGGGCGCGCGCGACCGCGCCCAGCTGGTGGTCATCGCCTACGAGTCCGGCCTGGTCTCGAAGCGCAGCTCGTCGGTGAACCGGGTGCCGCCCTCAGGGGTGTCGCCCAGGTAGAAGCGGACGCTCATCGTCCTGTCATGGGTGTCGAGCACGGTCGTCCACGTGGTCCGCCACATCTTGTCCGCCCCCGCGGCGACCTCGTCCAGCGCGCTCGCCAGGCCTCGGGCCGACAGGGGCGCGCCCTTGCCGCGCTCGTGCAGCGTGCGGAGCCTGCCGAAGGTGTCCATCGTGGTCTCGTCGTCGGCAGGCAGCGCCATCGGGTCGGGGTAGCGATGCAGCGGATGGTTGGTCACGCACAACGGCGCGTCACCCGCTTCGACGATCCGCTCGCTCTCCCACACGAACGCCTTCCCCGAGGCGTCGGCGATCAGGTAGTGCAGGGGCAGGCCGTGGTCGTACTGCTTGGCCATCAGCAGCGCCCTCTTGGCCTGCTCGACGTTCTCGCAGGTGTCGAGCACGAACCTGGGCAACTGCACCGAGCTCAGCCCGACGCCCGGCTCGGCCGATCCGGGCGGCTCGGCCCTGCTCACGTCGGCGATCAGCAGCACGACCGCCAGGCCCGCCTCGTTGACGCCGTCCATGCAGCCGTCGAGCTCGTTCATGGTGATGACGGTGGAGGCCGGCCCCTCGTCGGGGATCGTGGTGATCACGTAGGGGCGGGAGGCCATGGGGAGCTCGCCGGGCGCCGGAGCCTGGCGGCCCATGATCTCGCTGGTGGTCTGCGTGAAGAAGTCGTAGTTGCGGGCGATCCTGCCGTGCCCGTCGGTGGCGGCCGAGGGCGGGCACCACAGTGCCGAACAGCCCGACCCCGTCGGCAGGGCGTTCAGCCCGTCAAGGACGAGGTCGTCACGGTCGGGGTCGAGGTCGAAGGCGGCGGCCACGCCGTCCAGCCGTTCGTGATGCTGCGGCCAGAAGTGCTCGAACCAGGCCATGCGCGCCCTGTTCACCGTCTGGTCGGCCGGTCGCGGCGCCCAGCCGGCACGGGTGCGCGCCTCCTCCGCCAGGGACCTGCCGATGTCGAACTGGCTGCCACGCACGGTGAGATGCCTGACGAGCTGGAAGTCGTTCTCGCTGCCCGCGATCTGGGTGATGGTCATGCCCCGAGCCTCGGCGGGGGCGCTGACCGCGCGCCTACCGCCCGCTGACCGCCCTGCCGCGGCGCGCCTTCGTCCCGCTGACAGCGCCTACGTCCCGCTGACCGCCCTGCGGTAACGCTCCGACAGCGTGCGGACCACCTCCGCCAGCTCCGGCGGCTCGATCACCTCGAAGTCGACGCCGAGCAGGCCGATCCAGACCGCGATGCCGGTGAGGTCGTCGCCGCCGACGTGCGCGATCGAGGTGTGCTCGTCGACGGGCTCGAAGTCCATCCCCGTCGGCAGGCCGCTCATCCGCTCGGCGGAGGCGTGGACCAGCACCTTCGCCCGGTAGCGCCACATCGCGGTGTTGAGGCCGCGCTCCACGTGCTCGGCCACGTCGAAGGGCAGCTCGCGCGGGGTGAAACGGGGGCCGTTCGGGGTACGGACGGAGATCCTGTCGACCCTGAACGTCCGCCAGTCGCGCCGCTCGACGTCCCACGCCAGCAGGTACCAGCGGCCACGCCGGTGCACCAGCCGGTACGGCTCGGCGTCGCGCCTGCTGCCGGTGCCGTCATGCCCCGTGTAGTCGAAACGCAGGCGCTCGTGGTCGCGCGCGGCGTTGGCGATCGTGGTCAGCACCTCGGGCGGCACCGAGGGCGCCGCGCCGGGGATCTGCACGGTGTAGGCGTTGAGCGCGCCCACCCTGCGCCGCAGCTTGGCCGGCAGCACCTGCTCCAGCTTGGCCAGCGCCCGCACCGAGCTCTCCTCGATGCCCGCCACGCCGCCGCCCGCCGCCCTGCCCAGGCCGACCGCAACCGCGACCGCCTCCTCGTCGTCGAGCAGCAGCGGCGGCAGGGCGGCGCCCGCCCCGAGACGGTAGCCGCCTGCCACACCCGGTGTGGCGTGCACCGGGTAGCCGAGGGTGCGCAGCCGCTCGACGTCGTTGCGCACCGTCCGGGTCGTCACGCCCAGACGGTCGGCCAGCTCAGGGCCTGACCAGTCCCTGTGCGCCTGGAGCAGGGAGAGCAGCTTGAGCAGGCGAGCCGAGGTTTCCAGCATGCGACCAGTGTGCCGCCTAACGAGGAACGTCCGCTTCCGTGATCACCACGATCTTGCCGAGAAGATGCCCTTCCTCGCTCAGCCGGTGAGCGTCGGCCGCGTCCTCCAGCCGGTAGACGCGGGCGATCGGCATGCGCACGCTCCCCGACGCCACCACGTCCCTGACCGGCGCGGGATCGGTGCCGCCCGTGGAGAAACGCACCCCGAACTCGCCCGCCGTCGGGTCGGCGATCGTGACGACCTTGTCCGCGTCCCCGGTCAGCCGCACGGAGTCGGCGAGCACGCCCCTGCCCGAGGCGTCCAGGACGGCGTCCACCGGGCCCACCCTGTCCGCCCACCCGTCGCCGTAGGTGACGGGGATGACGCCGAGGTCGCGCAGGAACGCGTGATGGGCCTCGCTCGCCGTACCGACGACCTCGACGCCCATGGCTCGCGCCAGCTGCGCGGCGACCAGGCCGACGCCGCCCGCCACCGCGTGGATCAGCAGCCTCCGGCCGTGCCCGCCGCCGTGCCCGCCATGCCCGCCGCCGTGCCCGCCGCCGTGCCCAAGGTCGTGCCCGAGGCCGAGCTCGGCCAGCGTCCTCATGGCGGTCTCCGCCGCCACGGGCAGCGCCGCGGCCTCCTCGTAGGTGAGATGGTCCGGCTTCTCCAGCAGCTCGGCGGGGTCGGCCAGCACATGGTCGGCCAGGCCGCCGGTCGGGACCCTGCCGAAGACCGGCTGCCCCACCCGCCAGCCCGCCACGCCCTCGCCGAGCGCGTCGATCGTCCCGGAGACCTCGATTCCCGTGCCGGTCGAGCCCTCCAGCGGGACGACCATGTAGCCCCTGCGGAACTTCCAGTCGAGGGCGTTCACCGCGGCGGCCCTCACCGCGATCCTGACCTGGCCCGGACCCGGCGCCGGGATGCTCACC
Organism: Nonomuraea mangrovi; assembly: GCF_042681425.1. NCBI lineage: Bacteria > Bacillati > Actinomycetota > Actinomycetes > Streptosporangiales > Streptosporangiaceae > Nonomuraea > Nonomuraea mangrovi. The sequence goes on from NZ_JBHUFV010000033.1 coordinate 416,713, forward strand.
TCGTCGACGGTGAGCACGTCCGCCTCGCCGTACTCGCGGTAGCGGACGGCGCGCGAGGTGGCCAGCAGGACCGCCTTGCCCACCAGGGTGCGCCCCTCGATGGCGGCGTGCGCGTCGGCCGCCCTGTCCAGCGGCACGGCCAACCCGATCGTCGGCGTGATCCCGGCGGCGAAGGCCCGCTCCGCCAGACGCCTGAACTCCTGCGGCGTGAACTGGACCTGCTCCATGCCCGTGACGGTGATCCCGCGCCTGCCCGCCTCGGCCGCGTCGACGGGGGCCGGCCCTCCCGCCGTGACACCGTAGGCGAAGAATCTGCCACCCCGCGCGGTCAGCTCGAAGGCCCGCGCGCCCTGCTCGCCGCCGACCCCGTCGAAGACGACGTCGAACCCGCTCCGCCAGGCCCCTCCGGCGTCGGCCGCGTCCCCGGCATGCGGCGCCCCCTCGGCGTGGGCGGCGTCCCGGGTGTGGGCGGCGTCCCCGGGGTGCGTCGGCCGCTCGGTGTGAGCCGCGTCCCCGATGCGGATCGCGTCCCCGGAGTGCGTCGGCTGCTCGGGGGGCGCCGCCTGCTCGGTGTGGGTCGCGCCGAGGAGTTGGGCCCGCCGTCGCTTGGCCGTACCGGACGCGATGGCGGTGACCTCGGCGCCCGCCGCCGCGGCCAGCTCCACCAGCACCAGGCCCAGGCCGCCGCCCGCGCCGGTGACCAGAACCCTCGCCCCCGGCTTCAGCTCCGCCGCGTCCACCAGGCTGAGCGCGGCTGGACCCACCTGCAGCAGCGCCGCCGCGTCGCGCAGAGACAGCCCAGGGGGCACGGGCACCAGCGCGTCCGCGTCGGCCGACGCCTGCTCGGCGTACCCACCGCTGACCATGGCGGCCACCCTGCGCCCCAGCCACGAGGGGTCCACCCCGTCGCCGACCGACAGCACTGTCCCCGCCACGCCGGTGCCTGGCACGTACGGCGGCTGCGCTCCGAACCACTCCCTGCCCCAGCCCGTGCGCAGCTGCGCCTCCACAGAGAGGACGTCGGCCGCCGCCACGCCCACGACGACCTGCCCTGGGCCCGCCACCAGGTCGTCGACCTCGCGCGCTCGCAGAACCTCGGGACCGCCGAACTCCGTGACCTCGATAATCTTCATGCCGAGCAGTCTCGAACCTCAAGCATGCTTCAGGTCAAGTTCGTCTAGCCGAAGAGCTTCTGCGCCTGCTGGAGGAGTGTCAGCACGGTCAGCGATCCGAAGAAGGCCACCGACCAGACCAGGGCCGCGAGCCGGTAGCTGCGTACCTTGATCGGCCCCGGCAGCGCTCGCCTGTTGAGCACGATCAGCAGGATCGAGTACACGAACATCATCGCCGCGGCGAAGCACGCCGAGAGAACCAGCAGGATCAGCGGCTGGTCGAAGCCCGCGAGCAGGACGGCGATCCCGACCAGCGCCATCGCCCAGACGACGATGAAGTAGACCCTGTTGACCGAGATCGGCCGGTCGCGCAGGTAGACCGTCTTCAGCACGTCGGAGGCGAGCCTGCTGGTGTAGTCGACGATGCCCATCGCGGAGGCGAACAGCGACAGCGCGCCGATCACCCAGAACAGCACGCCGAACCACGCGCCCACCGTGGCCTGCAGCGCCTCGCCCTCCACCTTAAGGAAGCCGATGCTGTTGGCCAGCCCCTCCTTACCGAAGACCGTGGAGTAGGCGAGCATCGACATCAGCGCGATGGTCACGAACGACACCACGGCGAACGTCGAGGCCTGCTCCACGTTGGCGAAGCGCCACCAGGCCCGCCACCTGGCCAGGTTCTCCTTCGTGGGCGCGAACTGGAACCCGGTCGACGAGGCCGCCTCCTCGTGACCGGTGACCGGGCTGACCAGCCGCGGCACGTAGTGGCCCATGCCCAGGCCCTTGTCGCGGATCCAGTTGCTCTGGCACAGGTTCTGCCCGCCGCCCGCGCCCGCGTAGGCGATGGCGCCCATCAGCAACGCGAACTCCAGCGGCGGGACCGGCAGGCTCGCGTCCACCGTGAGACCCCTGCCCAGCGCCACCCACGCGTCCGCGTTGATCGCGAACAGCACGGCCACCACGATCAGCGTGACCACCAGTGCGATCTTGACGAAGATCACCCGCTCCAGCATGGTGTAGATGACCGGCGCGAGCGTCAGCCCGAGCGCGATCACCAGGAGCATGCCGATCGCGATGAAGCGGACGTTGCCGCCCGTCAGGTACGTCACCATCGTCGCGGAGGTCGTCACCCAGCCGGGCCACAGGTTCGACAGCAGCGTCATCACGACGAACACCGCGCCCCAGTGCTTCCAGAACCGGCTGAACCCGGTCAGCGCGGTCTCGCCCGTGGCCAGCGTGTACCGCTCGATCTCCATGTTGAGGAACCACTGCGTGACGATGCCGATCAGCGCGCCCCAGATGAAGACCAGGCCGACCTGCGAGGCGATGTAGGGCCACAGGATGAACTCGCCGGAGGCGAGCCCCACTCCCGCGCCGACGAGCCCCGGCCCGATGAGGCGCCACTTCGAGACGGGGGCGTCGGGCAGATCCCTGACGGTGACCGGTGGAAGGACGTGCTGCGGCACTGTAGGCGTGAACACGCCAGCCCTCTACCCGATCAGCACCACATATTCACCGTTCTTCGTGAAATCCGCGACCCGCCCGCCGTCCGCCATCAACCCGCCCAGCACCTCGCGCATCGCAAGCCGCCACGCCATCGCCGCCGACGGGTCCTCGTGGCGCAGCGCCTCGATGTCGGCGGGCGTGCCGACCAGCGCCACCGGCCCCTTCACCTGCCCCCTGACGGGGAGGCGGTCCTCCTCCTCCAGCGCCACCACGCCCTCGTACGGCACGGCCGGGGCGTCCTGCTCCTTCACCAGCCACTCGACCACCAGGCGGTCGGACTCGTCGCCCTCGTTGATCGCGTCGGCCATCGCGCCGTAGAAGCCCTCCACGTACTCGATGGCGCGCGCGCCGAGCTTGGCGAGGTTGAAGTGGGCGTTGCGGCGCACCAGCGGGTCGAACGTCCACGTGATCCGGTCGATGCCGCGCTCGGCGCACCAGGCGCGCTGGTGCGTCTTGAGCGCGTGGCCGACGCCCCTGCCGGGCGCGGCGCCGGTGACGTGGGAGTGCAGGGTGTTGTCCTTGGCCAGAATGCCCACCGACGCGCCGACCAGCCTGCCGCCCTCGTAGGCGCCCGCGACGTAGCCGCCGGTGTGGGAGAAGACCCGCATCAGCTCCACGGTCACCGGTGGGTTGGCGGGAGCGGGGTGCCAGATCTCGTCGAACAGCCTGAAGACGTCGGCGAACTCGCCGATCTGGCGCAGCTCCCGCACCACCACCTGGGCTTTCGTCACCTTGGGAAATCTATCCGAGCCCGCGGGGCCGACACCTGCGAGCCGCGCCTTTCCTGAGGCGGCCGAATGCCCTGCCGATCCGGCGCTGCTCGGCAGGGTCAGGAGGCCAGGACCGAGGACACCAGCGCCCGTAGCAGCCGCATCCGGCCCGGCATCTCCGCCACGACCACGTGCTCGTGGTCGGCGTGCGCGCCTCCGCCCACCCCGCCGAGCCCGTCCAGTGTCGGCACGCCGAGCCCCGCCGTGAAGTTGCCGTCCGAGGCGCCGCCCACCGACGCCGACGTCAGCGCCCCGAGCCCCAGTTCCTCGGCCAGCCGCGCCGCCTCGGCGAACAGCTCCGCCGACAGCGCCGCCTCCATCGGCGGCCGGTTCGGCCCGCCGCTCATCTCCAGCCGCGTCCCCTTGAGCTGCGGCGACAGCGCCCGCATCAGGGTGTCCACCTTCGCCTGGGCGGCCAGCGTCGGCACCCGCACGTCCACTCCGACCCGTGCCAGGGCGGGCACCGTGTTCACCGTCGTCCCACCGGCCAGCACGGTCGGCGTGACCGTCGTCCCCGTCACCGGCTCATCCTCGTCGACGAGTTCGGCCACGCCCGCGATCGTGAGGATCTGGTGGGCCAGCTCGATCCCCGCGTTGGCCCCGTTCCACGGTTCGAGCCCGGCGTGCGCCGCCTTGCCGTACACGGTGACCGTGTAGTCGGAGGTGCCCTTGCGCGCGGTCTTCAGCGCGCCGCCGTCCGCGCTCGCCTCCAGCACGAACGTGGCCGCCAGGCCGCGGGCGGCGTCCTCGATCAGCGTGCGCGAGGTGACCGAGCCGACCTCCTCGTCGCCGGTGACCAGCACGCAGACGCCGTCGAGCGAGTCGAGCTCGGCCAGCGCGTGGAACATCTGCACGAGCCCAGCCTTCATGTCGAAGACCCCTGGCCCGCGCGCGATCCCGTCGACGACCGACCACGGGTGGGTGGCCAGCGTCCCCATCGGCCAGACGGTGTCGTGGTGGCCGAGCAGCAGCACCTTGGGCGTGCCGAAGCTCCACCGCAGGTGCGTGACGCCGTCGATGACGATCGTCTCCGGCTGCGCGCCCAGGTGACGGGCGCCCATCGCGGCGACCACCTTCGCGCTGCGCGCCACCGCGTCCAGGTCACTGGAGAAGGACTCGCAGCTGACCAGCTCACCGAGGTCCTCGATCACGCCAGCGCCTTCCCGAACAGGCGGTGCACGTTCCCGCCGACGATCTTGCGGACGTCCGCCTCGGGCACTCCGCGGGCCAGCAGCCCCTCGGTGACCATCGGCAGGCCGCTGGGCCCCTCGAGCCCCGGCACGCAGGCGCCGACGTCGAGACCGGTGGAGGAGATGGTCTCGCAGCACGGGGGAGTGAGGTCGCGCCTGACCTCGTCCATGAAGTCGGGCCCGAGCCCCACGTGGTCGATCCCCACGACGCCCACGATGTGCTCGATGTGGTCGAGCACGTGGTCGAGCGTCGCCTCGCGGGCGTTCTCGGTGAGGAAGGCGGCCAGGAAGTTGACGCCGATCACGCCGCCCGTCCCTGCCACCCCCCTGAGCTGCTCGTCGGTGAGGTTGCGGTGGTGGTCGCGCAGGGCGCGCGCGGAGGAGTGCGTGGCCATGACCGGCTTGGTCGCCAGCTCCAGCACGTGCGCGACGCCGGAGGCGCCCAGGTGGGAGACGTCGAACAGGATGCCCAGCCGTTCCATCTCCTTCAGCGCCTCGACGCCGTGGGAGGTCAGCCCGCTGCCCGTGGCGTCCTCGCCGCTGCCGTCGGCCAGCGGCGTACGGCCCCAGTGGGCGATCGAGGCGATCCGGACGCCGAGCCTGTGCACGGTCGGGATCAGCTCCACGCTGGCGTCGATGCCGGGCATGCTCTCCAGCGCCAGGACCAGCGCGATCCTGCCCGAGGCGATGGCCGCGTCGATCTGCGCGGCGTCCGTGCACAGCGCCACCTCGTCCGGGTTGCCCTCGGCGATCACGTGCGCGCACTCGATCATCCGCAGCGTCTGCCTGAGCGAGCCCTCCGGCCGGAACTCCGACGAGATGAACACCGGCAGCACCTGCAGGTTCACCTTGCCCGTCCGCAGCTGGGGCAGCCATTGGACGCGGAAGAACTCCGCCCACCGGTCCGGCGGCCTCGCCGAGACCGCCATGAGCAGATCGTTGTGCGTGTCTGCGACCACATGCGACGTCATGCCGAAGACGTTATCCGGTAGGCGGGCAGCGGCGGGAGGGCGGTGAGCCTGCGGTACAGCGTCGTCGGTCCTGGCCAGTTGTTGGTGACCCGCCCCTCGGCGGTCTTGTACCAGCTCTGGCAGCCGTTGTTCCACACCATCCGTTCCATCGCGGCCGCCAACTGCCCGCGCCACGCCGCCATGGCCTCGGGCCTGACCTCCATGGGCCCGTTCCTCTCCAGGTACGGCAGGCACGCCATGACGTGCCGCACCTGGCACTCGATCATGAAGACGATGGAGTTGTGGCCGAGGTTCGTGTTCGGCCCGTAGAGGAGGAACAGGTTGGGGAAGTTCGGCACGGTGATGCCGAGATAGGCCTCGGCGCCGTCCTTCCACTGCTCGGCCAGCGACCTGCCGCCCAGCCCTGTGAACGCGATCGGCCGCAGGAACTCCGTGGACCTGAAACCGGTGGCGTAGATGATGGTGTCGGCCTCGCGCACGCCCTCGGCGGTCTCCACGCCCTTCGCGGTGATCCTGGCGATCGGGTCGGTGACGACGTCGACGTTGGGCCTGGTCAGGGCAGGGTAGAACGCGCTGTCGATGACCACCCTCTTGCAGCCGACGGGGAAGTCGGGCGTGAGCCTGGCGCGCAGCTCCGAGTCGGCGACCTGGGCGTGCAGGTGGCCCAGCGCCCGCTTCCTCAGCATGCCGGCGCTCCAGCCCTGGGCGAGGGCGGGGTAGAGGGTGCCCTCGGCGTACCGGTAGATCCACTCGCGGTAGGCCCGCTGCAGGCCGGGAACGAGGCGGAAGGCGAGCGTGGCGGCGGGGCCGAAGGCGGAGTCGGGCTTGGGGATGACCCAGTTCGGGGTGCGCTGGAAGACGTCGAGGTGCTCGACCAGCGGCTGGATGCGGGGGATGAACTGCGCGGCGGACGAGCCGTTGCCGATCACCGCGACGCGGCGGCCGGTCAGATCGTGGTCGTGGTTCCAGCGGGCGCTGTGGAAGGCGACCCCTGCAAAGCTCTCAATTCCCGAAATTTCGGGGTATGAGGGGCGGTTCAGCTGCCCGACGGACGACACCACGACATCGAACTCCTCGGTCCCTTCGCCGGTGGTGACCTGCCAGCGCCGGCCGTCGAACGCGGCGGAGACGACCTCGGTGTTGAGCCGGATCTTCGGCCTGACACGGTACTTGTCGGCGCACATGTCGAGATAGGCCAGGATCTCCGGTTGCTCGGGGTAGCGGCGGGTCCAGCTCGCGTACTTCTCGAACGAGTACGAGTACAGATGGGAGGGGATGTCGCAGCCCGCCCCCGGATAGCTGTTGTCGCGCCAGGTGCCGCCGACGCCGCCCGCCTTCTCGTAGACCGTGTAGGAGCCGATCCCCGCGCGCTCCAGCCTGATCGCCATGCACAGACCGCCGAACCCCGCACCGATGATCGCGACCCTCATGCGCCCCTCCACAGATGTCAGGATCCACTTACGGTAGGCGGCGCTCGTTCACCTGTCGAGGCACCCGAGCCGGTAGTCTGCGCTGGTGACGCTGGCAGATGTGATCAACGTGTTCGAGGCCGCCTATCCGCCGCAAAGGGCCGAGTCGTGGGACGCCGTCGGCCTGGTCTGCGGAGATCCCGCACAGCCCGTGCGGCGGGTGCTGTTCGCCGTCGATCCCGTGCCCGTCGTCGCGGAGGAGGCGTTCGACTGGGGAGCCGACCTGATCGTCGTCCACCACCCCCTCTACCTTCGCGGCACCACCAGCGTCGCCGCGACCACCTACAAGGGACGGCTGATCCACCAGCTCATCCGCAACGACGTCGCCCTCTACACCGCCCACACCAACGCCGACGTCGCCAACCCCGGCGTCTCCGACGCGCTGGCCCGCGCCGTCGGCCTGGTCGGCGACCTCGTGCCGCTGCAGCCGTTCCCCGACGACCCCTGGCGCGGCCTCGGCCGCGTCGGCGACCTTCCCCGCACCATGACGCTCGGCGAATTCGCCGAGCAGGCCCTGGCCGGGCTGCCCACGACCTCGTGGGGGCTGCGCGTGGCGGGCGAGCCGTCCACGCCCGTCAAGCGGGTGGCCGTCAGCGGCGGCTCGGGAGACTCCCTCCTCGGTACGGCGCGCGCCGCGGGCGTCGACGTCTTCCTAACCGCCGACCTGCGCCATCACCCCGCCAGCGAGTTCGTCGAGGCCGGCGGCCCCGCCCTGGTCGACGCCGCCCACTGGGCCACCGAGTGGCCATGGCTCGACAGCGCGGCGTCCATCCTGAGCTCCAGTGGCGTTAACGTTGAGACGCGCGTCTCCGCCACGGTCACCGATGCTTGGACAAGAGGATATTGATCATGAAAGCAGCCCCTGCCGAACAGAAACGACTGCTCGACCTGGCCGAGCTCGACTCCGCTGCCGATCGTCTGGCCCACCGCCGCCGCACGCTGCCCGAGCTGGCCGAGATCGACGAGCAGTCGAAGCAGTTCGCCCAGCTGGCCACCCAGGTGATCGCCGCCGAGACCGAGGCCGGCGACCTGGCCCGAGAGCAGACCAAGGCGGAGAGTGACGTCGACACCGTGCGCACCCGCGCCGAGCGGGACCAGAAGCGCCTCGACTCCGGCATGGTCACCTCGCCCAAGGACCTGTCAAGCCTGCAGTCCGAGATCGCCTCGCTGCACCGCCGCCAGGGCGACCTGGAGGAGGTCGTGCTGGAGATCATGGAGCGCCGCGAGGCCGCCGACTCCAAGGTCACCGACCTGATCGCCAAGCGCGACGAGATCGCCTCCACCCGCGGCGCCGCAGAGGACCGTCGTGACACCGCCCTCGCCGAGATCGACAAGGAGGCCGCCGACGTCGCGGGGCGCCGCTCCGGCGTCGCCACCGAGATCCCCGCCGACCTGCTCGCCCTCTACGAGAAGCTGCGCGGCCAGTACGGCGTGGGCGCCGCGATGCTGCACGGCGGCCGTTGCATGGGCTGCAAGGTGACGCTCTCGATCGCCGACATGAACCGGATCAAGGCCGCGCCCCACGACGAGGTGCTGCGCTGCGAGGAGTGCCGCCGCATCCTCGTCCGCACCCCCGAGTCCGGCATCTGACCCTCGGCCCCGACTCGGCCCTCAGCGATCAAGGAGCAGTCATGAGCACGACCTCGTACCTCATCGAGGCCGACGGCGGGTCGAGGGGCAACCCCGGTCCCGCCGGCTACGGGGCCGTCGTCATGGACGCCGCCGACAGCCAGGTCCTCGCCGAGGTGGCCGAGGCGATCGGCGTGGCCACCAACAACGTCGCCGAGTACCGCGGCCTGATCGCGGGGCTCACCTGCGTGCTCGACCTCGGCGGCGAAGGTGCCGCCGTCGAGGTCCGCATGGACTCCAAGCTCGTCATCGAGCAGATGGCGGGCCGCTGGAAGGTCAAGCACGAGGGGCTCAGGCCGCTCGCCCTCGAGGCGCAGGCGCTGGTCAGGCGGCTGAGGGTCACCGGGTGGACGTGGATCCCCCGTGAGCGCAACAAGCACGCCGACCGGCTGGCCAACGAGGCGATGGACGCGGCGGCCAAGGGGCTGGCGTGGAAGGCGGGCGGCGCCGCCGTACGTGAGTCCGGCGCCGCGGGCGGCGTCGCCGAGCGGGATGCAGGCATCTCGGGCGGCACCGCGGAGCGGGATTCGGGCGGCGTCAACGCGGCTGGTCCTTCGCCCGTCGGGCTCGGGGCGGCCGCGCCGAAGGCGGGGGAGCAGACCGACCTGCTCGACCTGTCGGCCCCCACCGCCTCGCTGGTCACCCGGCAGGCCGCCAAAGGCACCGGCTGGGGTCCCGCCACCAGGGTCGCCACCTCCCTGCTCCTGCTGCGTCACGGCGAGACCCCGCTGTCGGCCGAACGCCGCTTCTCCGGCCTCGGTGACGCCGAGCTCACCGCCAACGGCCTGGCCCAGGCGAGTGCGGCGGCGCGCAGGCTGGCGGCGCCGCCGTACCGGATCGACGTGATCGTCAGCTCCCCGCTCAAGCGGGCCCGGCAGACCGCCGAGATGGTCGCCCGGCTCGTCGGCGTCGAGGTCGAGATCGACGAAGGGCTCAGGGAGACCGACTTCGGCGTCTGGGAAGGCCGCACCTTCACCGAGATCCAGCGCGAGTGGCCCGACGAGCTGGCCGCCTGGCTGGCCGACCCCACCGTCGCGCCGCCCCAGGGCGAGAGCTTCGCCGAGGTGGCGCGCCGGGTCGAGGCGACCAGGGACCGGCTGATCGAGCGCTACGAAGGCAAGACCGTGCTGGCCGTCTCCCACGTCACGCCGATCAAGACGTTCCTCAGGCTCGCGCTGCTCGCGCCGCCGGAGGCCCTCTACCGCATGCACCTCGACCTGGCGTGCCTGTCGCTGATCGACTTCTACGCCGACGGCCCGGCGGTGATGAAGACGTTCAACGACATCTCCCACCTGCGCTGACCCGGGCACGGCCGGGCCGTTCCGACGCCGCGAGGCTCACCGGACCCGGCCGGGACCCTGGGCGCCGCCATCACGTCCCGGCGCTCTCGCCGGCGGGGTGGGAGGGGGCGGGGATGCGATAATCTCGGGGGAGACGAGCCGGCCGGGCGACCGCGTCGAGCCCCTTTGCGGGGCTCGCCGAGGAAGGTCCGGGCTCCACAGGGCAGGGTGGTCGGTAACGCCGACCCGGGGCGACCCGCGGGCTAGTGCCACAGAGAGCAGACCGCCTCCCGGTCATCCGGGAGGTAAGGGTGAAAGGGTGGTGTAAGAGACCACCAGCGCCCACGGTGACGTGGGCGGCTAGGTAAACCCCACCTGGAGCAAGGTCAAGAAGGGACGCTCCCAGGAGCGTCCCGCGCGCGGCGTTCGAGGACTGCCCGTCCGAGCCGCGCGGGTAGACCGCTTGAGGCCGCCGGCAACGGCGGTCCTAGATGGATGGTCGCCCCTTCGTTCGCGAAGGACAGAACCCGGCCTACAGGCCGGCTCGTCTCTCTCCGCCCCTCTGACCAGGGGCGGAGCACTCTTCACGATCTCCCGTTCCGTGATCTTGGGAAGTGGAAGCACGTCGACCGCTCCAAAGGGTGCGAGTCCGCGCCTGGCGCAGGGCACGACGAGGGCACATGACAACGTGGGCGCCGGAAGGCGGCGGCCCGCGGTGAGCGGGCCGCCGCGTCACCTGCGCGCGCTCACGTCCCGGCCGCGGGGACGGGCACCAGACCGCGCTCGGCGAAGACCTGCTTGGCGATCGAGGTGGCGACCAGCGCCCGCGGCATCCCGCAGTAGACGGCCGCCTGCAGCAGAGCCTCGGTGATTTGGTCCGGGGTCAGCCCCGCGTTGAGCGCGATCCTGAGATGCATCTTGAGCTGCGGCTCGCAGCTCCCCAGTGTGGTGAGGATGCCCAGGATGACGAGCTGCCGGTCGCGCGGCGGCAGCGCGGGCCGGTCGTAGATCTCGCCGAACGCCCAGGAGATCACCTGGTCGGCGAGGTCGGGCGAGACGTCGTCGAGGGCGGCGGTGACGTGCGCGCGGGCGGTGCCGTCCAGGCGGTCCAGGACGTCTTCGCCGTGCTTGCGGCGATCTGTTGTCATGTCTTCCTCACCAGCGGACGTGGAGGCTGTCGGGGTGGCGGTAGCGCCAGCCGTGGAAGGCGGGCGGCCGGTCCGCGTCGGCACGCAGGCCGGGCAGGCGTTCCAGCAGCACCTCCAGGCTGATGCGGACGATCTCCGGCACGAAGTCGATGGCCAGGCAGCGGTGCCGGGCGTAGCCCAGCGAGACGTGCGGGTGCAGCGGCCGGTGGAGGTCGAAGCGGTCGGGGTCGTCGAACACGCCCTCGTCCCGGTTGGCGGAGGCGACGATGGCCGCGACCGGCGCGCCCGCCGGCAGCGTCACCCCGGCCAGCGTGACCTCGCCGGGCGCCGAGCGCATGAGCGCGCCCACAGGCGAGATCCACCGCAGCGCCTCATGCACGGCCGGCGGCAGCAGCGAGAAGTCGGCCTTGACCGCCGCGTACTGCTCCGGGTTGCCGAACAGGCCCAGCAGTGCGTAACTGGCCGCGATCGACGGCTCCTCGATGGCGCTCATCACCAGCCGCAGCGTCGGCAGTACCTCCTCCAGCGTGCGCGGGTTCTCGGGCGGCCGGCCCGCGTGGATGAGGTTGGAGAGCGTGGACTGGTTGGGGCTCTTGGTGTACCGCTCGACGGTCGGTGTCAGGGCCCGGTTGATCTCGGCGGCCGTGTCCTCGCCCAGCTTCTGCATGGCGGGGTCGCCCTCGAAGTTGGTGATGCCGGTGTTCAGCCCGCGCGACCACCGCAGGAAGATCTCCGGGTCCACCTGGTCCAGGCCGAGCACCTTGGCCTCGGACAGGACGGCGATGGGGCCGAGGTAGTCGCGCTTCAGCTCGGCCTCGCCGCGGCCGGCGATGGTCTCGACGTACTTCTCGGCCAGCCGCCGGACGTCGTCGGCGAAGAAGCGGTGCACGGTCTCGGTCGAGTAGTCCACGTCCACGCAGGCGCGCAGCTCGGCGTGGGCGTCCCCCTCGGTGCCCAGCATGTTGCCCTGCCCGCACACCCGCGCCACGAGGGACTGGGGGAAGTGGGTGGTGAAAGACTGCGGGCGGCTGACCACCGTTACGACGTCGTCCCAGCGGGTCACCATCCACTGGTTGATCGCGGGCAGGAAGGCGACCGGCTCCTCCTTCCGCAGCCGGGCGTAGATCGGGTACGGATCCTCGTTGAGCTGGTCGAGTGTGATGCTCTCGGTGAAAGTGCTCATGGAGAAAGGTCCTCTCAATCCCTTCAGGGGCTCACTGGGGCTCAGCGGGTGAGGGCGGTGAGCGGGTGCCGTGCCCGGGGCTCGGGGCCGCCAGGCGCGCGCACGTCGCGCAGCACCTCCCGCAGGTCCGCCAGCAACTTGTCGGCGGTGTCGAAGCTGAATCCGTTGCGGATCACGAAACGCAGGACCTGGATCTCCTCCAGCGCGGGCGGCAGGTGGTAGGCGGGCACCTGCCAGCCGCGGCGGCGCAGCCGGTCGGACAGCTCGTGCGCGGTGCAGCCCAGATCGTCCGCCGTCCTGACGGCGAACACCGGCAGGTCGCTCCCGTCGGTGAGCGGTTCGAGACCGCCGAGCTCGGAGATGCCGGCCACCAGGTGCCGGGCCACGTCCTGGCAGGTCTGCTGGACCGCGCGGTACCCGTCGAAGCCCAGGCGCAGGAAGTTGTAGTACTGGGCCGCGATCGGGGCGCCCGACCGGGAGAAATTGAGGGTGAATGTCTCCTGCGGGCCGCCCAGCACGTCGGTGTGGAGCACCAGGTCGTCTGGCAGGTCGGCGGCGTCCTGCCAGACCACCCAGCCGACCGCCGGGTAGACCAGCCCGAACTTGTGGCCGGAGGCGTTGATCGAGCGCACCCGCGGCAACCGGAAGTCCCACACCAGGCTGGGCTGGAGGAAGGGTGCGACGAAGCCGCCGCCGGCCGCGTCCACGTGCAGCGGCACGTCGATGCCCCGCTCCGCCTCCAGCCGGTCCAATGCGGCGGCGATCTGCGCGACGGGGTCGTACGCGCCGGTCTGGGTGGAGCCGAGCACGGCGACGACGCCGATCGTGTTCTCGTCGCAGTGGCTCGCCACGTCCTCGGGGTCGAGCCGCAGGTCGAAGGCGCCGCCGTGGTGGCGGATCGGCACCAAGCGGGCCTCGACGTCCCAGTAGCGGCAGAACTTCTGCCAGCACACGTGGGTGTTGGTGCCGATGACGAGGTTGGGCCGGTCGCCCGCGTGGCCGCGCCGCCGCCAGGCGAACTTCATCGCCAGGCCGCCCAGCATGGCCGCCTCGCTGGAGCCCGCCGTCGAGCAGCCGATGCCGTGGCCTGGGTCGTGCCACAGCTCGGTGAGCATGTTGACGCAGCGCCCCTCCAGATCGGCGATCTGCGGATACTCCTCGCGGTCGACCATGTTCCGGTCGAGGCACTCGCCGATCAGCTCCTTGGCCTGAGGCTCCATCCAGGTGGTGCTGAACGTGGCGAGGTTGAGGCGGGCGTTGCCGTCCATCATCAGCTCGTCGCGGATGATCGCCAGGGCGGCGTCGGGGTGCATGGGGCCGTCCGGGAGACGGTAGCGCGGCACCCCGCCCTCGGAGATCAGCCCGCTGTAGAGCGGGTTCACGCTCAGGGCGGCGGCGGAACGATCGGCGCCAGCCCTCTTGTGCAGGTTCGACATGGTCGGTCTCCCGTCCTGGGTACGGTTCGAGCCGCGGCCTGTCGTGCAGAGATCACCACCGGCAATTTCCCACCATTCGCGCCGATGGGAGGCAAGGCAATCAGGACGGCGCGACTTCGTGAGGTCCGGCCGACGGGATGAGCTGCGGCCTGGGGGCCGGTCTCGCGCGGGCGGAGGTCACAGTCGGCCGGACTGATCACAGAGGCAGGCAGCCACCCGAGGTACTGCCAGGAATGGCGGCGGGGCAGAACAACGTCACCCGCTGACCGTGGGGACGACGTCGTTCGGGGTCGCATCGCCCCTCGGGAAAGTACCGGCGAGCTCTCTTGTAGGGTCCCTTCATGACCATCATCGACCTGGCCGATCTGCGGTCGGCCACCGCGAACGCGGCGGCGCTGTGGAAGGCGCTGGGCGACGTGCGCGGCTGCGACGTGGTGCAGCGGCCGGGGTTCGTCGGTGTCGGGGGTGACGAGCGGGCGGGGCTGCGGATCATCCTCCAGTCGCCCTCGCCGGGCGCGGACGACGTCGCCGAGCTGACCGAGCTGGCCAAGGGCTGGACGCGCGGCCCCGTGCTCGTCGAGGACTCCTACGGCGTCGTCGACATGAGCGCGATCGGGCTGGAGCCCCGCCGGCTGCCCGTCATGATCCGCAGACCGGGCGAGGCCCTGCCGCCCGCGGCTCTCGAGGTCGTCAGGGTCGAGCGGGAAGAGCAGCTCGAGACCGCCGAGCGGATCGTGGTCGAGGGCTTCCCGCTGTCCCGCTTCCAGCCGCACCGGCCACGGCAGGCCTTCCCCACGGCGCTGCTGGGCTACGACGGCGTCGAGCTGTTCGTCGTGGAGAAGGACGGCGAGCCCGCCGGCGCGTGCCTGACGGTCGCCGACGGCACGGTGGGCGGGCTCTACTGGGTGACCACCCTGCCCGAGTTCCGTTCGACGGGAATCGGGAGGGCGCTCATGCACGCGGTGCTCGGCGGCCTGCTGAAGGACCTGCCGGTCACCCTGACGTCGGCGAAGGCCGGCAAGCCGCTCTACGACTCGCTCGGCTTCACCACCATCACGCAGTCCACGTGGTGGTCGTCGCCGTGATCCCTGGCGGGGCCGCCTAGCGGGCGGCCCAGTCCGCCAGGATCGCCGCCTCCTTGCCGGGGGCGATGCCGTGGACGTTCTTCCTGCCGAACACCCGCTCGCCGACGGGGATATCTCTCAGCCACTCCCAGGTGTCCCTGACGGTCTCGGCCACGGTACGGCAGCGCAGCCCGGCCGCCTCGGCCTTCGCCGTGGAGATCGTCCAGAAGTTGGCCATCTCGGGTGCCGCCGGCGCCCACAGGGGCAGCTCCATCCAGACCCCGACCTCGTGGTCGAGCAGGAACCGGTCGTCCACCCACACGAACTCCGCGTCCGAGCCCGTGGCCTGCCTGCACAGCTCCAGCCACTCGCCGAAGGTGGTGTTGCCCGCCGGCCCCGTGACCATGAAGCGGTCGCTGACGCCCTTCTCCGCCTGGTCGAGGGTGAAGATCGCGATGTCGCGCGCGTCGATCAGCTGCATCGCCACCGAGGGGTCGCCGGGAGCCAGGACCTTGCCGCCGCGCTCGATCCTGGTCAGCCACCACGGCAGCCTGGCCACGTTCTCGTAGGGGCCGAGGATGAGCCCTGGCTGGATGATCAGTGTGTTGCCCTCGAACCCCTGCTCGACCGCGCGCTCGCAGCCCGCCTTGAGCACGCCGTACTCGCCGTCCTCGGGTCCCGCGTCGGGAGCGCAGTCCCACAGGCCGGACTCGTCCGTCGCCCGCTCGGCGGGGAAGCCGCGCACCGCCGAGACCGTCGAGATGAAGGCGTAGGTGTCCGCGAGCCCCGACAGCCGCCGCGCGGACCGGCCCGCCACGCGCGGCACGTAGGCAGAGGTGTCCACGACGATGTCCCAGCGCCGCCCCTCCACCAGGCGGTCCAGGTCCGCCTCCGACTCCCTGTCGCCGTGCACGGCCTCCACGCCGGGCACGTCAGGGTAGCTCTGCCCCCTGTTGAACGTCGTGACCTCGTGCCCGCGGGCGAGTGCCTCCGACACGATCGCGCGGCCGAGGAACGCTGACCCTCCGATGACCAGAACTCTCATGAAGGCATTCTTCGGGTATGACACGCGATCCACGCCATCACTTCACCGAGAGCGTAGGCGCCGTCACGGCCCCTCCTCCGCCCGGACCAGGGCGCCCGTGGGAACCGCCGCGGCGGCCAAGGGGTTGGGCAGGATGTGCACCCGCGCGGAGGGGATGTCGAAGTAGAGCCCCACCAGCTCCAGCGACCCCGCCGCCACCTGCTCGGCGACCTTCCTGTGCGTGCGCAGGTTCTCCAGCTGCTGCATCACGTTCACTCTGCACAGCCGGTCGAGCGGGCCCGTGTCGCTGCCGTCGCTGTCCGACTGGATGAACCTGGCCAGGCTGTGGTTGCCGTGCCGCAACCACCGGCGCAGCCCCGGCAGGCTGCCCGCCTTCTCCCCGCCTGACAGCAGCCCAGCCATGGCCCCGCACCCCGAATGCCCGCACACCGTGATCGTCCGTACGCCCAGCACCTGCGTGGCGTACTCGATCGCCGCCGACACCGAGTCGTCATGCGGACGCGAGCCGTACCGGGGGACGAGGTTGCCGATGTTGCGCACCACGAACAGGTCGCCAGGACCGCTGGCGGTGATGAGCGTGGGCACGATGCGGGAGTCCGCGCACGTGATGAACAGGTGCGTCGGCTGCTGCTTGTGCGCCAGCTCGGTGAAGATGGGCCGCATCCGGGGAGCCGCACGCCGGTGGAACTCGCGTGCGCCCACGGTCAGCTCGCACTCGGCGGGACCGCCCTGTTCGGGCACCGCGGAACCCCTGCGCCTGCGGCGGTGCGCCCACGGTAGCCACCAGCGCTCGTGCGCCTTGGGCGGCGTCTTGGCGGGGAACATCCGGTTGCCGCCGGCGGCCAGGCTGTACCACTCGTCGTGCAGTTCGTCGATGTCGACACTGCCGCCCGAGCGCTCGTGCTTGAGCCGCCACGAGTGCAGCGCCTCGAAGGCGGCGTTGTCCATGAAGTCGATGTTGAGGTCGAGGTCGACGGGCACGCCAGGCGGGATCGCCCGCAGCTCGTCGGTGAGCCTGGGCACGCCGAGGAAGGTGAGCGACCCCGAGATCGTCACGTGCCGCCTGTCGCCCGGCTCCTGCCGTACGTGCACGGAGACCCACGTCAGGCGCCGCAGCGCCAGCAGGACGGCCAGCGCGAGCCCGAACAGCACCCCCTCCGCCAGGCCGAGCACGACCACGCCCGCCAGCGTGATCATGTAGACGGGCACCTCGCCGTGGCCGTGGACCTTCCGCACGTGACCCAGGTTGATCATCTGCAGGCCGATGAAGGCCAGCAGCGCGGCCAGCGCCTCCAGCGGGATCAGCCGGATCGCCCAGCCGAAGGACAGGACGAAGACCAGCACCCACACGCCGTGCAGGACGGCCGACCAGCGGCTGCGGGCGCCGGCCTGGACGTTCGTGGTGCTGCGCACGATCACGCCGGCGATGGGCAGCCCGCCGAGCAGGCCCGACACGATGTTGCCCAGGCCCTGCCCGCGCAGTTCCCTGTCCAGGTCGGTGCGGGGCCCGTCGTGCTGGCCGTCGATGGCCACCGAGCACAGCAGCGACTCCACGCCCGCCAGCAGCGCCACCAGCATGACCGCGGCGAGGATGCCGTGCCAGTCGCCCGCGGGCAGCACGGGCGGCGTCCACCGCAGCAGATCGTCCGGCAGGTCCACCCTGGTGACGTCCCAGCCGAACACCGCGGCCGCGGTCGAGGCAAGCAGCAGCGCGGCCAGCGGCCCTGGGACCAGGCGGACCCCGCGCGGCAGCCACCTCCACACCAGCAGCACGCCGATCGTGATCAGCCCGACGGCGGCCGCGTGATTGTGCAGGTTCACGACCTGCGCGGGCAGTTCGAGCAGGTTGTCGATGGCCGCGCTCTGCGGGCTGCCGCCCAGCACCACGTGCAGCTGCGACAGCGCGATCACCACGCCCACACCCGCGAGCATGCCGTGGATGACGGCAGGGGAGACGGCCAGCGCCACGCGGGCGGCCCTGAAGGCGCCGAGCATGAGCTGCACCACACCGGCCAGCAGCGTGATCACGCAGGTGGCCCGCCACCCGTAGGTGTGCACGAGGTCCGCCACCACCAGTGACAGGCCCGCGGCAGGCCCGCTCACCTGTACGGCGGAGCCGCCGAACAGCCCCGCCACCACGCCGCCGACGATCGCGGCGATCAGCCCCGCGGCCAGTGGCGCGCCTGAGGCGACGGCGATTCCGAGTGACAGAGGGACCGCGACGAGGAAGACCACCAGCGACGCGGGCACATCATGTCGAAGGGCAGTCAGTACGTTACTCTGAGTGTCCACTGCCAGACTGTATCGGCTGACAGCCTGGCAAATGGGCCGTTATGAGAGGCCTTTACGATCAACGGTAATAGTCGGGGTATTCCTGCTCAGGGGAGCGGTGGTGGCTGCCCCGGCGCCCCTGACTGGCGGGCTCGCTCGCCTCGGGCTGGCCGTACATCTCGCCGTAGGAGGGCCAGCTGGCGTTCGCGGCGGGCGTCTCGGGCCAGGCGGCGGGGGTGGCGGGCGCCCCGTAGGGGGCGGCCTGCGGCCGCTCCTGCTCGTAGGCGGACGACGGGTACTGCCCACCGCCGCCCAGCACGTCGTCGTACGGCGTGACCGTCCTGCCCGGCGCGGTGGGCGTGGTCGACGCGGGCGTCGGCCCGGTCGTGAGCGCGTCGTCGTCGGGCGCGGCCCAGCCCGAGCGCACCTCGTAGGAACCGGGATAGGCGGCCGCGGGAGCGGCGGGCTGCGTGTAGGTCTCGAACGCGGGCCAGGACGAGGCCGGAGCCGGTCCGTCGAGCACGTCAGGGGCGGGGGCGGCCGACCACGAGCCGGAGGTGGTCGACGCGGCGGGCGGCGGCGACTGCCATGTCGTCTCGGTGTCGGCGGAGCCGTAGGCGGGGAACGGGTCGCTCGTCGGGGCGCCGTGGATCGGCGAGGGCTGTACCGCGGGGAAGGAGCCGCTGCCGGTGACGGCGGGGAACGATCCGCTGCCGAACGCGGAGAAGGAGCCGCTGTTCGGCTGGGGCTCCGGCTGTAGCGGCGGCACCGGCTTGGCACCCGCGCCCAGGATGCTCATCACGTCGGGCGTCGGGGCGGCGAACGTCACGGTGCGCTGGTCGGCCAGGTCGGAGGCGGAGGGCGCGGGACGGGGCTCGGGCATCGGCGCGGGCTCGACCAGCGGGCGCTTGTCGGCCGCGGCGGCTCGGGCCGCGGCCCTGCTCGACCGGCTGGGCCTGCCCGACCTGGCGGCCGGGGCCTGAGCGGCGGCGGGCGCGGCAGGGACGGCTTCGGCGGCCGCGGGCCTGGGCGGCAGCGGGAGCTGGACCGTGCGCTCGGTGGAGGGGTCGGCCGCGGGACGCTCGGGCTCGACCGGCCTGCTGGCCGCCATGCGGGCCTTGACCGTGCCGCCGGCGCCGAAGCCGCCCTCGGTGGCTTCGTTGCGGATGTTGGCCCAGAACTCCTCGTCGTCGTCATCGGCCGCGCCGTTGCCCCACTCGTCGACACCGCGCTTGCCGCGCTGTCCCGTGCGGACGGGCTTGGGCTGCTTCTGCTGGTCGATGGGGCTGAAGTCGGGGCTGAAGTTGACCATGCGAGGTTCGTGCGCGGCGAACTCGTCCGTCGAGCGGATCTGGGTCATCTCCTCCTTCTCCGCCATCGCTTTGAGACGCTCCGGCGGGAGCGAGCTCTCGCGCTTGTTCATCGAACGCATGCCCAGTGCCACGACTACGAGCACGAGGAGCACGACGGCGACGAGAACCAGTACGACCGCAGTCATTGCACCACCCTCAAGGCCATGGCCTGCCAGCGGCGCCGGTGAGATCGCGCGGCCATCGACGCGATCTGCCCCCTTTGATCACCAACGCACAGCGAACGGATCTGATTGTGTCGGACCACTATGAGCGTTGTCACACCCAAAGTGAAGAATCGGTAACCATTACTACCCGCAGCGTTTGGACCATCACTCGATGTGCACCGCCGTCAGGCGTCCACGCGCGATGGTCTGGTCGGCGATCATCTTCAGGATGTCGGGGAGGGAGGCGCTCCTCGTGTCCTCAAGCCGCCCGCTCAACGCGTAGACGCTGAACCGATAGCTTCCGGTCTTCTCGCAGGGCGGCTCGTAGCCGACCTTCGTGCTGGTCACCGCCGCCTGGCCGGCCTCCTTCGGCGGGTCGGACGAGGCGTCCTCGCCGAGTTCGGTCGTGCGCGGGTCGATGTTGTAGACCACCCAGTGCACGGCCGGGTTCGCGGAGCCGGTGTCGTCGACCACGACCGCGATCGACTTGGCACGCGAGAGCACGTCGCTCGACCAGCGCAGCGGCGGGCTCTTCTTGGTGCCGTGACAGGAATATTCCGACGGCAGGGGAGTGTTGTCGCGCAGCCTCGAGCTGCTGACGTTGATCTCCCTGATCTCCCTGGCGGGGCCGTTCAGGATGCCGCAGCCGGACACGCCGAGCGTCAGCGCGGCCACCATCCCGATGACGGTGGCGCGCCCCACGCGCGTGTACGTGTTCGGCTGCCCCATGCCGGAAGATGCTACGCGCCTGTCGGTGGTGCGCCGACCGGTTCGGGAGGTTCGGTCGAGAGGAAAGCCGTTGAAATCCGTAAAATCAGGGCATCGAAGGGTGACCTTGGACACAGCTGTGACCGTCGGCATCCTTTCCGCGCCGCCATGACCGGCCACTCCGTCCCTCCCGGACGATCTGATCAATCGGTACGGCGCAGAAGGCGGGAAATCCGGCGCTCCCTTCTAAGCTGGGCAGTGTGAGTGAGCCGCCCGACCCCGTAGCGGGTCCCCTGCGCGATCCAGAGCATCGCGTCTCGCCCAAGGCGGTACGCCTGTGGCTGCTCGAGGCGCTGTCCGCCTTGGTGATCTTCACGGGCGGCTCGCTGGGACTCGCCGCGTGGATTCCGAGCTGGTCGTGGCTGCCCGCGTGGCTGTCGGGCAACTCGTGGCTGGTGCCCGTGGTGGTGCTCGTGCCCGGCACGCCGCTGCTGCTTCTCGAGCCCTTCGTGCGCTATGCCGTACACCGCTGGGAGCTTTCAGGAGACGTCGTCTACGCCAGGTCGGGCTTCCTGACGCGGGAGTGGGTGTTCGTGCCCGTCAGCCGCATCCAGACCGTCGACAAGGCCCAAGGGTGGTTCGAGCGGATGCTCGGACTGGCCACGCTGGAGATCCGCACCGCCTCGCACGCGGGGTCGTCCACCATCAAGGGGCTCGACCTCGTGATCGCCGCGGGGCTCGCCGAACGGCTGGCGCACAGGGCCGAGGAACTCAGGGACGACGCCACATGAGCGAGGAGCCGCCAGGACTGAAGCTCAGTCCCAAGGTCCTGCTCATCGACCCCGTGCGCATGCTGCCCTCGCTGCTGGTGCCGCTGGCGGGCGTGCTGTTCGTGGGCGGCTTCTCCGCACGCTCGTTCGGCTGGGCGGCCGTGGGCGTGCTCGGCGCCGTCGTCTTCGCCGTCGTGCGCTGGGCGACGTTCAGCTACTGCGTCGCCTACGACCGGCTGGAGATCAGGCGGTCGCTCGTCAGCAGGTCGGTGCGGACCATCCCGCTGGAGCGCATCAGAGGCGTCGACATCAGCACGCCGCCCATGCACCGGCTGCTCGGGCTCGCCGTACTCAAGATCGACACGGGTGCGAGCGGAGGAGGGGAGCAGGAGGGCGAGCTCGACGGGGTGACCGTGCAGGAGGCCGAGAGGCTCAAGGGCGTCCTGCTGCGCAGAGCCAGGGCCGCCAGGGCGGAGGCCGCCGAGGGCGCCCCTGACGCGCCGCCGACCGCTCCTCCCGCCCCGCCCGAGGAACGGGTGATCGTCAAGGTGCCGCGCGCGTGGCTCCTGTACGGCCCGCTGTCCGGCTCCTACCTGCTGACGCCCTTCGCCCTCGCGGGCGGCGCCATCGGCCTGGCCTTCCAGTGGGGCGACGACCTGGGCTTCCGTGATCTGGCATGGGACGCGGGCCAGTGGCTGTGGCAGCATCCCCTGCTCATCGTGGGCGCGATCCTGCTCCTGGTCCTGGCCATGCCGTTCGTCGCCGCGGTCATGTACGCCGTCTTCAACTGGGACTTCACGCTCAAGGAGCGCGAGGGCTACCTGGTGGCCGAGCGCGGCCTGATCACCAGGCGCAGCGTCTCCCTCGAGGCACGCCGCGTCAGGGGCTACGAGATCGTCGACGCCATCGCCGAGCGGAAGGCCGGCATCGTCAGGATGTGGGCCATCGTCACCGGCCTCGGCGACTCCGAGACCAGGGGGCAGCTGCTCCCCGACGTTCCCCGTCCCGTGGCGCTGGACGTCGCCGCGCAGGCCGTGGGCGCGTTCACCGCGCCGTTGCGCCCCCACCCGCCCGTCGCCCGCGAACGCAGGCTGTTCAGGGCGATCGCTCCATGGGTCGCCGTGGCGGTCGTCGCGGCCGTCCTCGCCTTCGTCACGTCCATGGGGCTGTGGTGGACGGTGGTCGTCGTGGCGCTGGTCCTCGCCGGGCTCGGTGTCCCCCTCGGCAACGACCGCTACCGCTCGCTCGGGCACGGCTACGACGGCGCCCTGCTGTCGGTGCGCTCGGGCTCGCTACGGCGCGCCCAGGCGGTCTTCGAGCGGAGGGCCGTCGTCGGGTGGCGGTTGCGGCAGACCTGGTTCCAGCGGCGCGCGGGCGTGCTGACGCTCATCGCGGGGGTGGGTGCGGGCAAGGGCGGCTACGAGGCGGTCGACGTCTCCCCCGAGCAGGCGGTCGGCCTGCCCGCCGAGGTCACCCCCGAGTGGATGGCCCCGTTCCTCCGCACCTCCGGCTGACCGTCTGGGGCGCCCCGGACGTCCGCGGAAGGCTAGGCCGGGCCCCGCATCACGACGGGCCGAGGCCTGCGCGAACCGCGAGCGGACGGGTTTTCCGGAAGCGCGAACGAGGGGCGGTCCCGTGAGACCGCCCCTCGTGATGTCGGTTCGCGTCAGTCCTGGCGGCGGGCGCCGAACATGATCTCGTCCCAGGTCGGCACCGAGGCCCTGCGACCCCTGGCACCCTTCTTCGGCTGACGCGCGGCGGGCGCGGGCGGCGGCGACGGCACGGGACCCGGCGCCGCGTCCCCCGGCTTCTTGGGTACGGGCGGCTTGGGCACCGGCGCCTTCTCCTGCGCGGGCTTGGCCTCCTTGGACTCCGCGTCGGCGCTCGGACGCGCGGCCGGCACTGCGGCCTTCTCCTCGCGCTCCTCGGGTACGGCCTGCCCGGTTCCCTTCGCCTCCCGAACGGCCTCGGCGACCCGCTCAGGCTCGGCGACCCGCTCAGGCTGGGCGGGGCGCTCTGGCTGGGCGGCCTTCGGAGGCTCCACGGTCTGCGTGGGCCCCGCGGCCTTCGGAGTCCCGCCGGCCTGGTCCGCCTGATCCGCCCGGGCGGCTTCCTCGGCCTTCGGCTCGGCGACATCCGCGGCCTGCGGCCCTCCGGCGTGCGGCGTCACGGCGACCTTGGCCTCCTCACCCTGCGGGGTGGCGGCGACCTGCGGACGCTGCGGCTCCTGGGCCTGCGCCGTGTCGGAGGCCTTCGGCTCCCCGGCCTGCGGGGAGGCGCCGACCTGCGAGTCACGGGTCTGCGGGCTGTCGGAGGTCTTCGGCTCTTCGGCCTGCGGGGCTCCGGTGACCTGGGGCTCCGCGACCTGCGGGGTGGCGATGGCCTGTGGCTCCCCGGTCTGCGGGGTTCCGGTGGTCTTCTGCTCCTCGGCCCGCGGGACTGCGACGGCCTTCGGCTCCTGACCGGGTCCGGCGACGGTGCCCGGCGTCTTGACCGGCTCCGCGGACCCCGCGGACGGCGTCGGGAGGGCCGTGGCGACCTTCTCGGCGTCGGCTGTCACCCCTGCGGGAGCTGTGGCCTGCGGCTCGCTCGCGGGCGTGGTGGAGGCGGCATGACCGGCCGCTTCCGCCGTCTCCGGAGTGGCGGCGACTGCTGCCCCGGCCACCTCGGACCCGCCGACCGGCGCGGAGACCTTGGCCGACTCCTCGGCGGACTCCTTGGCGGCCTGTTCGGCTGCCGAGGGCGTTCCGGGCGCGACCACCGTGGGTTCCGCGGAGGAGGCCAAGGTCGGAGCGGAGTCCCCGGCGGCCTCCGGCGACGCGCTCACCTTGGCGGCTTCGACAGGAGTGCCGGCGGTGGAGGAAGAAGTCGCTTCGGCAGGAGCGGTCGCGTCGGCATGAGCCGTCGGCCGGGCAGCAGCCGCCGCTTCGGCAGGATCGGTCGCTTCGAGGGGAGCGGGCTTCTCCACGAGGACCGAGGCCTGGGCGGGCTGCACCGGCTCCTCGACCCTGCCGGGGGCCGTCGACGTCTCGACGGGCGTGACGGCGTCAGCGGGTGCCGCAACGGCAGGCTCGACGACGGCAGGCCCGGTGCCGGCAGATCCAGCGTCGCCAGATCCAGCGTCGCCAGATCCGGTGACGGCAGATCCGGCGGCGGGTGGAGAGGCGACGGATGGAGAGGCGGCCGACGGAGGCGCGGTCGCCGCAGGAGCGGCGGGTTGAGGTGCGGCGGGTTGAGGTACGGCGGGCGGCGCGAAGGCCGCCGGTGCCGCGGGCTCGTGGGCCACCACCGGCTCGGCGTCCCTGGCCGCGGGCGGCGGCGCGGGGAAGCGCGGCGCGACAGGCTCCGCGTGCGGCTCGGGCAGCCGCGGCGCGACAGGCGCGGGCACCTGCTCGTCGGCCGTCGGCCACTCGGCGCCGGGTCGCTCGATACCAGGTCGCTCGGTACCGGGTCGCTCGGCCGCGGGCGCGTGGTCGAACGTCGTGGGTCCCGCGGTCGTGGGCGCGTGGTTGTACGCCTGGCGCTCCGGCGCCGCGGGACGCTCCGCCGGCTGCTCTGGTTCGCGGACCGCAGGAGCGTAGATCGACTCCGGCTCGCGAGTGGCCCGCGCCGGAGGCTCCGCCGTCCGCGGAAGATTCGGCGCCCACGCGGCGGGCGGCTCGGGGACGGCGGGACGCGCGGACGGCTGGGTGTAGGGCGCCGGATCCTGGCGGGACACCGAAGGGAACGGCACGGGCGGCTGCATCAGCGGCTCGGCGGCCAGCGGCGGCACCGGCTGCAGCTTGGCCACCCGCGGCGTGAACGGCGTGACGGTGGTGTCCTCGACCGGCGGGTTCGGGTCGAAGTCGGCCGAGGACAGCCGCATCGACTCCTCGTCGTGCGGGGTCACGTGGCGGCGGCGCGGATCGAACAGCCACTCGGCGTGGCGCGTGTGACCGTTCCACACGTAGCCGAGCTTGACCCGCCACAGCCCGTCGTCGCGCTTGGCGGAGTCCCAGTCGATCTCATCGGACGGCACGCCGCGCCTGGTGAGCCGCTCGGCGACCAGGTCGCCGAGCGTGGGGCCTGGGGCCGACTCTCCAGGCATGCGCACGGACACGCGCTGCGCCTGCTGGGCGACGTACTCCCTTTCCTGGAGCACGGGGCCCTCGAACCAGCGGACCCGCTCGACGGGGATTCCCGCGGTCGCGGCGATCTCCTCCGCGGTCTCCCCGGCGCGTATGCGGGCCTGGATCTCCTTGGGGCGCAACGGACTCTCCACTTCGATCTCGTACTGGCCGAGACGGGAGAAGTTTCCGCGGACGGCAGCACGGAGCCGGTCGTCCACGGGAAGCGTGAAACGGGTCCCTCTCCCGGCCGTAGCCAGCACGAGATAGGTGCCGTCCTCGCTTACCGCGACGAGTCGGAGCTCCTGCATGCGAGTCCCTTCGTCAGCGTCGTGCTCAATCTTCCCCCGGACCCTTGAGTCTCTCGCGTGTGCCGGTTGCCTGCCAGCACCGTACCCGGCATGTCCGAACATCGCCTTCATGGGAAGGGGCCTGGCCGATGTGACGCCGGTCACATTTGACGATTTCATCCGAAATTACAGCTCGTCACCGTGCAGCAGGAGGCTAAGCGTCCTCGACGGATTCTGGCGAATCACGTCACGCGCCGCCGTGGACTTCGGCCAAGTGGCCTCATCCGATGGGCCGGCGGGCGGGTGGGACTCCAGGTGGCCTGCCATCGTGCCCGCCGTACGCGGAGAGGTCGTGACGGCCACGTCCGACTTCCCGAGCCTGCGCACGGCGGTCGTCAGGGCGGGGGAGTCGCCCGCGGCGACGGGCAGGTTCGCCACGGCGGGGCGGCGCGCGTGCCTGTGCACCCAGTCGAGCCCGGCGAGCACGTCGGACAGGTCGCCCGAGCCGTCGCAGCGGAGCACCTTGACCGAGCCGACGCGGGCGCCCGGCGCCACGCCGTCCTTCCCGCCCGCCGCGAGAGAGGCGGCGCGGGTGCCGTGGTCGCCGCAGAAGCGCCCGCGGACTCCCGTGGCGTCGAAGGCGTGCCACGCCCTGTCGCCGAACTCGTCACGGGCCACGTCGACGCCGGTGCCGAGCACGTAGACGGTGACCCCCTCGCCGGTGGCGGAGGAGCGGGACGGTGCGGCACCGCCGGAGAGGTCGAGACCGCGAACCCTGCCGTCGGGCTCCAGCGCACGTACCCTCGGGTCGGCGCGCAACTCGGCGGCCTCCGCGGAGGTGAGCAGCGTCGCGAAGCCGGGAAGCGCGGCGGTGTAGTAGCGGCGCACCCGCCATCGCGCGTCGCCGACCAGCGCGCGGGCCTCGGCCCCTGCCGGTGGCGGTGACGATGTAGGGGTGGGGCGGCTCGGCGGAGGCGGGCGCGGGGGCGTCGGCGGGGGCCACGACAGAGGCGACCACGGGAGCCGCTGTGGTGACGGCCGTCGCCAGGGCCGCGGCGGCGTACACGGAGGGTAGTCCGAATCGGCGGGGCACGAGTGTCCAATCTGCTGTCACGCAGGTCACAGGAACAACAGGACACGCGACCGCGTCTAGTTACGAAGAAGCTCTTTACCGAACGAGTGACAAGAGGGGACTGATCCGGGGGATGAGCGGCGAGCAGCGGAAGTTCGAGCTGAGCGTGCCGCAGATCGCAGGAGGGGCAATGGCCGCGGTGACGGCGGCCGTGGCGGCGTCGTACCTCGGAGTGGCGGGGACCTTTGTGGGAGCGGCGGTGGCGAGCATCGCCAGCACCGTCGGCGGCGCCGTCTACACGCACTACCTGAAGCGCGCCAACGACCAGATCAAGCAGCACACCGTCGTCGCGTGGCGCGACAGATCCGAGCCGCCCGTCCGCGTCGAGGGGGAGGGCGAGCTGGCGACGGCCGTCCACGCCACCGTCAGGGAGGAGGGCGACTCCTCGCCCACGCTGGTGATGGCGCCGGTGGCGCCGGTGGCGCAGGCGGCGCCGAGGTGGCGGATGCCGTGGCCGACGCTGCTGGCGGCCGCCGCGCTGGTGTTCGCGATCAGCACCGGCGTCATCCTCACCTACCAGGCCTTCGCCCACGAGACCGTGCACGAGACGGTCACCGGCAAGACCGGCGCGGTCGAGCGGGAGAAGAGAGAGCCGCAGCGCAAGCAGGAGGAGAGCGCTCCGGTCGCCCCGCCGGTCTCGGACCGGCCCGGCTCTCCTGAATCGGCCGACGCGCCGACGCCCACCCCGACCCCCACCCCCACGCCCACGCCCAGCGAGACGCCGACCCCCACCCCCACCCCCACGGCGGCCACGCCGACGCCTACCGACGCCGCCTCCCCTGATCCCACGCCCACGGAGACGCAGAGCGACAGGGGCACCGACCCCGACCAGGGCCCGCCCGCCGAAGACCGGCTCGAGCAGGCGCCAGAGCAGGCGCCCGAGCAGCCCTAGCGGCGTGCCG
This sequence comes from Nonomuraea mangrovi, assembly GCF_042681425.1. NCBI lineage: Bacteria > Bacillati > Actinomycetota > Actinomycetes > Streptosporangiales > Streptosporangiaceae > Nonomuraea > Nonomuraea mangrovi. The sequence goes on from NZ_JBHUFV010000033.1 coordinate 444,211, forward strand.
GCGCTCGTAGGATGCCGGTCGTGACGTCCCACGCGGTCGAGGAGTTCGAGGCGCACAGGCCGCGGCTGCCCGTTCTCACCGGCGGCGCCCGGCTCGGCCCGCTGGACAGCGCCGAGCAGCGGGAGCTCTACCAGCGGGCCCGCCTGCGCGTCGCCGAGGGGCGGCCGCGCTTCTCCGCCGGCCGCGCTTCTCCACCGGCCGCGCCGAGGGCAAGGCCACCGCGGCCCGCAGTGTCGTCGCGGGCCCTGCCAGGGTCGCCCGCTACCTCGGCTCGTGGATAGGCAGGGGCGTGGTCGAGGCGGCCGTCACGATCGGCGAGGTCAACGGCCGGGCCCGCCCTCTGGGGTACGGCAGGCGGCCGCCTGCTCGGCGTGATGGTTTTGGAGATCACCAACGGCCTGGTCGTCACGGTGCGGGGGTGGTCAATCCCGACGAACTCGGCTACATGGCGAGCCGGCTCAGCATGGCGTGAGACCGGTCATGGGCCCAGCACCGTGTCCAGGTAGGCGTTGGCGAACACCCGGCCGGGGTCGAGCCGGTCGCGCAGCGCGAGGAAGTCGGAGAAGCGCGGATAGGCCCCGGCCAGGTAGGCGGCGTCGCGGGTGTGGAGCTTGCCCCAGTGCGGGCGCCCTTCGAGGCGCGTCATGATCTCCTCGACCCCCTCGAAGTATGCGGGGTTGGGGGTCGGCCGGTAGATGTGGCAGGCCAGATAGGCCGACGGCCTGCCGTACGCGGTGGACAGCCAGGCGTCGCTGGGCGGCGTGACCCGCACCTCGATCGGGAAGGTGATCTTCCAGTCGTTCCGCTCGATCAGGTCCCTGGTCTCGCGCAGCGCCTGCCCGAGCCGTTCCCGGGGGACGGCGTACTCCATCTCCAGGAAGCGCACGTCGCGGACGGAAGTGAAGATCTTGTAACTGGTGTCCACCGACTCCGAGTCGCCGAGGAAGGCGGCCGAGAGCGCGTTGAGTCTGGGGATCGCGGAGGGGAAGCGCCCGCCGATCCCGCACAGCGCGCCGAAGAGTGTGTTCTCCAGGAACACGTTGTCCATCCAGTGCTTGATGGCGCTCGGCGGCCGGGCCGGGCCCGGATGCCGGTTGTTGGTCTTCACCAGGCAGGCGTCGGTGTGCGGCAGCCAGAAGAAGTCGAGATGCTCGTTGGCCGAGGTCATCGAGTCGAGCTCATCCAGGATGCCGCTCAGCGGCATCGCCCTGCGGCTGTTGTGCAGCAGGAAGGAGGGCTCGACGCGGAAGGTGACCGCCGTCAGCACGCCGAGCGCGCCGAGGCCGACCCTGGCCGCGTCGAACAGGTCGTCACCGGGGGAGGCGGTCGCGACGGAGCCGTCGGCGAGCACCATCTCCAGCTTGACCACCTGGTCGGCCAGGCCGCCTGTGTCGCGCCCCGTGCCGTGGGTGCCGGTCTGGATGGCGCCGGCGACCGTCTGCGCCGTGATGTCGCCCATGTTGGCCAGGGCGAGGCCACGCTTGCCGAGTTCCTCGTTCAGCACGCTGAGCGGCGTGCCTGCGAGCACGTTCACCCAGGTGGCGCCGTTGTCCTTGGTGACCGAGCGGATGCCGGTCAGCCCCTGGGGCCTGAGCATGATGCCGTCGGTGACGGCCACGCCGGTGAAGGAGTGGCCGGTGCCGACCATGCGGACGCGGCGGCCGCTCGCGGCGGCGTCCTTCACGGCCCGCGCCACGTCCTGCACGGACGAAGGGGTGCGCACCTCGGCGGGAGTGCCTGTCTGGTTTCCGGCCCAGTTCGTGAAGACCATGCGCACCCCTCCGGAGCAACATTCGGTTTTAAACGCGAACGATACTCACTTTTCCCAGCCTTCGGGAACGGGGAAGATGTCGCCTGGCTGCAGGTTCTGGCTCTTGATCACCTCGGAGACGGTCACGAGATGGTAGCCCTTGCCCTGCAGCGTCTTGATGAGCGCGGGCATCGAGTCGACCGTCTGCTTCACCCAGTCGTGCATCAGGATGATGCCGTCCTGCTTGGCGACCGCGAGCGTCTGCTTCTTGATGGACGTCTCGTTCCTGGACTCCCAGTCGCGGGACCCGCCGGTCCACAGGATCATCGGCATCCCGAACTCGGCCGCGATGTCGGAGACCTGCAGGTCCGCCATGCCGTACGGCGGGCGCAGCAGCTTGGGCTCCACGCCCGCCGTCTGCTTGATGATGTCCTGCGTCTTCTTGATCTCGTTCCGGATGGCCCCCGGCTCGAGCTGCGTGAAGTTGGGGTGCTTGTAGCTGTGGTTGCCGAGCTCGTGCCCCTCGGCCGCCATGCGCTTGGCGAAGGCGGGGCGGCTCTTCACGTACTGGCCCTCGAGGAAGAACGTCGCCTTGGCGTCGTACTTCTTCAGCGTGTCGAGCAGCTTGCCCGCGTACTGGCCGGGGCCGTCGTCGAAGGTCAGCGCGAGGCACTTGACCTGCGTGCAGTCGACCTCCTTGCGAGCGGGAGCGGCGTTCGCGGCTGATGGGGTCAGGGTGACCGCAACAGCCGCGATGGCAAGAAGTGAAACAAAATGTCGGGACATAACAGACTTTCCAGTGTTGAGGGTGTTGTCTGAGGGATCTCCCGACCGTAGCGGATCAACCTTTGGCCGGTGAAGGAGCCTCGGGAAGTCTCAGCAAACCCGAACCTCCGATGCCCACGAGGGCCGCGAGCAGCGCGCACGCCAGCGAGAAGCCGTAGGCGTTGGACGCGCCGAACGCCTCGGTGAGCCGCCCGCCCGCCCATGCGCCGATCGCCACGCCGAACCCGATCGAGGTGGAGATCCACGCCATGCCCTCGGTGAGCAGGGACGGCGGCACCAGCCGCTCGGTGAGCGAGAAGCCCGTGATGAGCGTCGGAGAGATCGCCAGTCCCGCGATGAACAGCGCCCCCGCCATGAAGGGCGCGCTGCCGATGAAGGCGATCGGCAGCAGGCCGACGGCGAAGATCGCGATAGCCCTGACGAACCTGGCCCGCAGCGAGACCTTCCATGCCCGCGAGCCGAACCACAGGCCCGACACCATCGAACCGCCCGCGAAGGCCGCCAGCAGGAACCCGGCGGCGCCCTTGACGCCGTGCTCCTCGGCGAAGGCCACGGTGATCAGGTCGACCGAGCCGAAGACCGCGCCGAGCGCGAGGTAGACGCACGACAGCAGGGCGATGCCGGGAATGGTGATCGGGCTGCCGCCGACGTGCCGTACGGGGGAGACCGGGGGTTCGGTGCCGCGCTGCATCGCGAAGGCGAGCGTGCCGATCAACATGAGCACCAGCGCCACGATCAGCCCGGCGAACGGGTTGACCATGGTGGCCAGGACCGTCACCATCGCCGGCCCGGTAACGAAGATCACCTCGTCGGCCACGGACTCGAACGCGAAGGCGGTGTGCAGCTTCGCCGAGCCGCCGAGCTGGTGCGACCAGCGGGCGCGGACCATCGAGCCGAGGGACACCGAGGTGGCGCCGACGACGAATCCGGAGACGTAGAGCGTCCAGTCGGGCAGGCGGAATCCGGCGCACAGCATGAGCGCCGCCATGGACGCGCCGTTGACCAGGGCGAGCGGTGTGATGACCCGGCCCTGCCCGAACCTGTCGACCAGGCGGCCCGACAGCGGGGCGGCGATGGCGAAGGAGATGTTCGTGACGGCGGCGACGGCTCCCGCCGTGGCGTACGAACCGGTGATCAAGGAGATCAGCAGGACGATCCCGATGCCCAGCATCGACATCGGCATCCTGCCGATGAATCCGGCGAAAACGAAACCCTTGACTCCGGGCGTGTTGAAAAGCCCCCGGTACGGCCCGACCACTACGTCCCCCTACTCTCCAAGCGCCCAACCTTTGCGCACCGTCTATCAGGACAGCAAGTGATTTTTCGCCTGATCGTCTAACGTGGCCTGGGTGTCTGCTCTTCCCTCCGTCCGGGGACTCATGGTCGTTCTCGCCGTCGTGGTCTCCGTGGGCGCCGCCGGCGCCTTCGCGTTCACGCTGAGCGAGGACCAGGAGAAGGAGAAGGATCCGGCGCCCTCCGCCGTCCGCAAGAACGAGACGCAACACCTCGACACGCTGGTCCCCGTGAAGGAGTTCGGCCAGGGCGGCCCTGGGATCACGGTCACGCCGCCGCGGATGCTGGCCATCGCCCGTGGCACGGTCCCGAAGCAGACACGCCTGGCGCTCGGCGGCCTCAAGCACGTGCAGAAGGTGATCGTGGTGGACGCGGGCTCGGTGAAGGTCGCGGGGACGGGCGTCAACCTGCTGGCCGTCGAGCCCTCCGAGTACCGGTCATGGACGCCGCAGGCCGTCGCCGACCAGCCGGAGGTGTGGAGCGCGCTGGCCAGGGGCGAACTGGTCGCCGACACCTCGGCCGCGCGCAGGTTCGGCCTCGTCCTCGGCGCGTCCTACCAGATCGACGGCGGCCCCAGGCTGCGCGTGGCCGCCTCCGCCACGCTCGGCCTGCCGGGAGTGGACGGCATCGTCAGCACCGAGGTCGGCCGCAGGCTCGGCCTCATGGAGGGCGTCGCCGTGCTCCTCCACGGCAAGGCGGGCAAGATCGGCGAGGCCGGCGTGCGCAGGCTGCTCGGCGAGCACGCCCAGGTCGTCTCCGTCGGCCGTGTCCGTCCCCCCGCCCGGCCCCGGTCCCAGCCCGACAAGCAGGTCGTACGGCAGGGCAGCTACCTGGACCTCTACAAGTCGGCCGCCACCCGCTGCCCCGGCCTGTCATGGACCGTGCTGGCCGCCATCGGCCAGGTCGAGAGCTCCCACGGGCGCAACAACGGCCCCTCGAGCGCGGGCGCGCTCGGCCCGATGCAGTTCATGCCCGCCACCTGGAAGGCCTACGGAGTGGACGGCGACGGCGACGGCCGCAAGGACATCTGGAGCCCCTACGACGCGGTGCCGGGCGCCGCGAACTACCTGTGCGCCAACGGCGCGGGCCAGGGCGGGCAGAAGTTGCGCAAGGCCGTGTGGTTCTACAACCACTCGTGGGACTACGTGAACAAGGTCCTCGGCCTGTCCGAGGCGTACGCGCGCGCCTACGCCTGACCTGCAGGTTACGCGGCCCGCGCGTGCGTCCACGCCCACCACGCCCGCCTGACCTGCCGGTTCACGTGGCCCGCGGGTGCGCCGACGCCCGCCCGCGACGTCCCCTGCCTGGCCGCGAGGCGTGAAGAGCGCGTCTACGCGGGCCGGCGGACGGGAGCGGGGCAGCAGCTCAGAGCGCACGCCGCCGGCTCGGGCTCGGCCATGAGCTCGCGCACCATCCGCACGAAGCGCGGATGCGTCCCGGCCGTCGCCGCCCGCTCCAGCGGCAGCCCCAGCTCGGCCGCCAGCCGCCTGGCCTCCACGTCGAGGTCGAAGACGACCTCCATGTGGTCGGAGACGAAGCCGATCGGCACCAGCACCACCGCGGGCGCGTCCGTCTTGCGCAGGTGGTCGAGCACGTCGGGCTCCAGCCACGGCACCTGCGGAGGGCCGCTGCGTGACTGCCACACCAGCTCCCACGGCTCGGTACGGCCGAGCGCCTGGCTGACCAGCTCCGCCGACCGGCGAAGCTGCGCCTCGTAGAGCCCGCCGGACGGGCCCGCCGTCTGGGCCATCGAGACGGGGATGCTGTGCGCGGTGAACACCAGCCTGGCGTCGTCGCGGCCCAGCCGGTCGAGCGCCTGCCTGGCGTGGTCGGCCATCGCCGCGACGAAGCCGGGGTGCTCGCCGAAGTGCCGCATCTTGACCAGCTCGGGGCCGCCCTCGACGGAGATGCGGGCGATGTCCTCGTAGTACTGGCGACAGCTGGAGTAGCCGGCGAACGCCGAGGTGGCGAAGACCGCCGCCTTGGTGATGCCGTCGGCCTTCATCCGCAGGACCGTGTCCTCGCCGAACGGCCGCCAGTTGCGGTTGCCCCAGTAGATCGGCACGTCCAGCTCCGGCCGCAGCGCCTCGATCAGGTCGCGGTTCTGCTGGTTGATCGGGCTGACCCCGCCGAAGGACTGGTAGTGCTCGGCCACCTCGAGCAGCCGCTCGCGCGGCACCCCTCTGCCCCGCACGACGTTCTCGAGAAACGGCATCACGTCGTCGGGTCCCTCGGGACCGCCGAAGGACAGCAGCAGCAAAGCGTCGTAGTTCCCCACGCTGGTAAGCCTATGGGGGCCACGATGTAGGTTCGTGACGTGAGCTCATTCAAGGATATTCGTGACTATGTGGCCATCCCCCGAGTCCTCTCGCTGAAGCTCTCGCCGGACGGATCCCGGCTCGTCAGCGCCGTACAGTCCCTCAACCCCGACGGGAAGTCGTTCGGCACCGCACTCTGGGCGATCCCCGTGGACGGCGAGCCGTACCGGCTCACCAGGAGCGCCAAGGGAGAGGCGGGCACGGAGTTCACCGCGGCGGGTGACGTGCTGTTCACCTCGCGCCGCCCCGACCCGACCGTCAAGGACTCCGACGAGGAGGTGCCGGCGCTCTGGCTGCTGCCGCGCGCGGGCGGCGAGGCCTGGCAGATCGCCACCCGGCCGGGCGGCATCGGCGCGGCGCGGACCGCGGGCGACGTCGTCGTGTTCGCCTCCGAGGTGCTGCCCGGTGACGAGGCCGCCGACGAGGAGCGGCGCAAGGCCAGGAAGGACGCGGGCATCAGCGCGATCCTGCACGAGGGCTACCCGGTCCGCTACTGGGACCACGACCTCGGCCCCGGCCGTACCCGCCTGTTCGCGGCCAGGCTGGGCGCCGACCGGCTGGAGGAGGTCAGGGACCTGACTCCCGACTCCGGCGCCCATCTGGACGACCACCTGGACTTCGCGCTCACCCCCGACGGCGCCATAGTGCTCACCACGTGGACGGTGCCCCTCGACGCGGGGCAGCAGCGCACCGAGATCGTCGCGATCGACGTGGCCACGGGGGAGCGGCGCACGCTCTTCGCCGCCGACGACCACGACTTCGAGGGGCCGCTGCGGATCTCGCCCGACGGCGCCCGCGTGGCCTGCTCGCGCTCCCGCCACACCGCGCTCGATGTCTCGGCCCGCTCGGAGCTGTGGATCGGCGACCTGGCCACCGGTGAGGGCAGGACCTACGCCGACGACCTGTTCCCCGCGGACCTCGAATGGGCTCCCGACTCAGGCGCCGTCTATCTGGTGGCCGACCACCAGGGCCGCCGCCCCGTCTTCCGGGTGTCGCTCGACGGCTCCTTCGACAGGCTCACCACCGACGACGCCGCCTACCTCGCGCTCAGCGCCTCCGGCGACGGCCGTTTCCTCTACGCGCTGCGCAGCGGCTACCACGGCCCCGCCACGCCGGCCAGGATCGACGCCGCCACCGGCGAGGTGGTCGAGTTGCCCTCGCCCGCCCCCGCACTCGACCTGCCCGGCACCCTCACCGAGCTGTCGGCCGTGGCCGACGACGGGCAGGAGATCCGCGGCTGGCTGGTGCTGCCCAAGGACGCCTCCGCCGAGAACCCCGCCCCGTTCCTGCTGTGGATCCACGGTGGCCCTGTCTCCTCGTGGAACGACTGGTCGTGGCGCTGGAACCCGTGGATCATGGCCGAGCACGGCTATGCCGTCCTGCTGCCCGACCCCGCCCTTTCCACCGGGTACGGCCAGCACATGATCGACCGGGGCTGGGGCGAGTGGGGTCCGCGCACGCTCGCCGACCTCGACTCCATCGTCGACGAGGCGCTCAAGCTGCCCGAGATCGACGAGACGCGCCTGGGCACGATGGGCGGCTCGTTCGGCGGCTACATGGCCAACTGGGTCGCCGGGCACTCCGACCGCTACAAGGCGATCGTCACCCACGCCTCGCTGTGGAACCTCGACCAGTTCGCCGGCACCACCGACGCCTCCATGTACTGGCAGCGCGAGTTCGGCGCGCCGGGCACCGAGCGGTACGCCAAGCTCTCCCCGCACGGCGCCCTCGACCAGATCCGCACGCCGATGCTGGTCGTCCACGGCGACAGGGACTACCGCGTGCCGATCGGCGAGGCCCTGCGCCTGTGGTGGGACCTGCAGCGCAGCAACGTCGAGTCGAAGTTCCTCTACTTCCCCGACGAGAACCACTGGATCCTCAAGCCGGGCAACGCCGTCGCCTGGTACGAGACGGTGCTCGCCTTCCTCGCCCAGCACGTGCTCGGCCAGGAGTGGAAGCGCCCGGACTCGGTGGCGTAGATGACGGACTTCGCGGCACTGGCCACGGACATCGCCCGCGAGGCGGGCGACATGCTGCTGGCCAAGCGGCCGAGCAACCCCGAGGTCGTGCAGACCAAGTCGAGCCCGACCGACGTCGTCACCGCGCTCGACCGCGCCTCGGAGGAGCTCATCAGGGCCAGGATCAGGGAGGCCAGGCCGGACGACATGATCCTCGGGGAGGAGGGCGGCGACACGCCGGGCTCCAGCGGGGTCAGGTGGGTCGTCGACCCGATCGACGGCACCGTCAACTTCCTGTACGGCCTGCCCGAGTGGGCGGTCTCCATCGCCGTCGAGGTGGACGGCAGGATCGTCGCGGGTGTCGTCAACGTGGTGCCGCGCGGCGAGCTGTTCAGCGCCTCGCTCGGCGGCGGGGCCGTCCTGCACAAGGACGGTCTCGCGGTCTCGCGGCTGCGCTGCAACAGCGGCGTGCCGCTCGGGCAGGCCCTGGTGGCGACCGGTTTCGGCTACGACGCCTCCCGCCGCAGGGTGCAGGGGCAGGTCGCGGCGGCCGTCCTGCCCTCGGTGCGGGACATCAGGCGCGGCGGTTCCTGCGCGATCGACCTGTGCTCGGTGGCGGCGGGCAGGGTGGACGCCTACTACGAGCGAGGGATCAACTACTGGGACTACGCCGCGGCAGGGCTGATCGCCGCCGAGTCCGGCGCCAGGATCGGCGGGCTGAACGGCAGGCCGCCGAACGGCGAGCTCACGCTGTGCGCCGCTCCAGGGCTGTTCGAGGAACTGCACGACCTGCTCGTGCCGCTCGACCCCGAACGCGACGCCTGACACTGCCCGCCCGTGGACGTGACGACGGCCGGAGCCCCGCGGGGCTCCGGCCGTCGTCACATGCGGTGCGGTTCAGCGCGGCAACGGGACACCGTGGTCGTCGGCCAGGCGTCGCAGATCCTCGATCTCCGCGGTGAGGGTGTCGGCGAGGTAGTCGTCGCCGACGGACCTCGCCTCGTCGAGACCCTTGTAGGCCTGGCAGAGGCGGCGTTCGATCGTGGTCGTGAACTCGCCCATCTCACCTTCTCTCTCACATGCATCTCGGGGGCGGCGCGTGCGGTCATGGGGGTTCAACGGCACGCGGCGATGGGTGTCCCGCGTGTCTACCCACCCTCACCGCGGTCCGAAACCTCCGATCGCATGTGCCCTGCGTCACGATGGCCCCGCACATGCCTTACCGTGCGTTTATCGGAGATGTGGTGAAAATGAGAGCCACATCCAGGAGCGGGGAAGAGGTGCCGGCAGCCGTGCGGGTGCTTGTGGTTGAGGACGAGCGGGTGCTCGCCGACGCGATCGCGACGGGGCTCCGTCGCGAGGCCATGGCCGTGGACGTGGCCTACGACGGCGGCGCGGCGCTGGAGAAGACCTCCTACATCGACTATGACGTGATCGTGCTGGACAGGGACCTGCCGGTGGTCCACGGCGACGAGGTGGCGCGCAGGCTGGTCGCCGAGCGCAGCGCGTCCAGGATCCTGATGCTGACCGCGGCGGGCGACGTCGACGACAAGGTGGAGGGTCTCGGCCTCGGCGCCGACGACTACCTGGCCAAGCCGTTCGTGTTCGTCGAGCTGGTGGCCAGGGTGCGCGCGCTCGGCCGCAGGTCGGCGCCCGCCCTGCCCCCGGTGCTCGAGCGGGCCGGGGTACGGCTGGACCCCGGCAAGCGGCTCGTCGAGCGCGACGGCAAGGAGATCCAGCTGACGAAGAAGGAGTTCGCGGTCCTCGAGGAGTTGCTGCGCGCCGAGGGCGCCGTGGTGAGCCAGGAGGACCTGCTGGACAAGGCATGGGACGAGAACATCGACCCGTTCACCAACGTCGTGCGCGTCACCATGATGACGCTGCGCAAGAAGCTCGGTGAGCCGCAGGTGATCGAGACCGTCCCGGGAGTGGGATACAAGTTGTGAGCGACGAGCAGGACCGTCCGGCGGTTCCCACCCATCCGATGATCAGTCCGCACTCGGAGCGGGCCAGCATGACGCGGACGAGGGTGGAGCAGCTGGGCCAGGGGGACGAGCAGGCCCCGCGGCAGGGCGGCGGCGAGTGGGACGGACCGCCGCCCCTCCAGCCCGAGGGCGAGGAGACGATGGCCGAGCGCATCAGGGTGATGCGCGACAGGGTGAGCATCCGGTGGCGGCTCACGCTGACCTACAGCGCGCTGTTCTTCGTGGCGGGGGCGTTCCTGCTCTCGGTGATGTATCTCATCGTCAGCTCGGTGCTCCACCAGGGCTTCCAGTTCACCCTGAAGCTGCCGCAGTGGGCGCCGTCCGGGCTGGCCGAGTCGCTGAACGACCAGTCCGAGCTCCTGATGAACAACAACATCAACGCCATCCTGGAGAACCTGATCAGGCAGTCCGTCATGGTGCTGATCGGGGTGGGCATCCTGGCGCTGATCCTCGGCTACTTCGTGGCCGACAGGGCGCTGCGGCCCGTCGCGCAGATGACGGCGACGGCCAAGAAGCTGTCCGAGAGCAACCTCGCCCACCAGCGCATCGACCTCAAGGGACCCCAGGACGAGCTGAAGGAGCTCGCCGACACCTTCGACGCGATGCTGACCAGGCTCAACGTCGCCTTCGACACCCAGCGAAGGTTCGTCGCCAACGCCTCGCACGAGCTGCGCACGCCCCTCACCATCAACAGGACGGTTCTGGAGATCGCGCTGTCCGACCCCGAGGCGTCCCAGGACCTGAAGGCGCTCGGCCGTACCCTCCTCGAGGTCAACGCCCGCAACGAGAAGCTGATCGAGGGCCTGCTCCTGCTCGCCCGTAGCGAACGCGAGCTGCGCGTGCGCAAGCCGGTGGACGTCAAGGAGGTCGCCATGACGGCCGTGGAGCAGCTCGCGCCCTTCGCGGCCGAGCAGGGCGTCACCGTCACCACCGAGCTGTCGCCTGCGCCCACGCTGGGCGATCCCGTGCTGCTAGAACGCTCCATCAGCAACCTGCTGGAGAACGCCGTCAAATACAACATCCCGGAAAGCGAGCCAGGAAACGGAAAAGTCTGGATCCGCACGGGAATGGTGGACGGGGCACTGGTTGTTCAGGTGGCCAACACGGGACAGCATGTCCCGGCGTACGAGGTGAACAGCCTGTTCGAGCCCTTCAGAAGGCTCCACGCGGACCGCGTGGACTCGGCGAAGGGATCGGGACTCGGCCTGTCCATCGTCCGCGCGGTCGTGCAGGCGCACGGCGGAAACGTGGCCGCGGTGCCGCGCGACGGCGGAGGACTTGTCGTGACCATTCGACTCCCCGGGCGCTAGTCCGGCGTGTTGATCTGACGGGGGAGTCTCGTTCGCGCCGTACATGTGGTTGGATGTGCCGTCGAACACGGTGGTGCATGCCGCCAATGCTGTGTGTTTCGCCATATTTGGCTAACCACAGGCCGTTGGCGGCAGGCCCCTTCGTGTCGGGAGGTTCAGCAGCCGTTCCTCCGGGGTACCGATGCACAAATCTCCCTGAAGGATCGGGCACAAGATGGGCCTCTCGGACGTTAGACACGCGCGACGAGCGCGACACCATAGATGAGGGGGATGGAGCAAGCACAATGGCTACCGACTACGACAGCCCGCGCAAGACCGATGACGACCTGGGGGAGGACAGCCTCCAGGAACTCCAGGCGCGGCGGACCGACAAGTCCTCCGGCAGCATCGACATCGACGAGACGGACCTCGCCGAGTCGCTCGAGCTGCCCGGTGCGGACCTGTCGAATGAGGAGCTGTCCCTGCGGGTGATCCCTCGCCAGGCCGACGAGTTCACCTGCTCGCGGTGCTTCCTTGTGCACCACCGCAGCCAGCTGGCCTCCGAGAGGAACGGGCAGCAGGTCTGCAGGGAGTGCGCCGCCTGACCGAGAGGGCACCGCATCGTGTCATCCAAGAAAGAGGAGCGGGACGACCCTGTGAACGACGCAGAGGTCGCAGAGTCGTCCGCTGCCTCCGCCGTGGACAAGGACCCGAAACCCGAGGTCGAGGATCCCGATCGCGAGGTCGGCGAGCTCGTCGGCCGTCTGGTGCGGCCTGGTGAGCTGGAGAGCGCCGAGCGGCGCAGGCTGCTCGGCCGCCTCACCAGGTCGCTGAGCGAAGGCGCCAGGAGGGCGAACGCCTCGGGCGTCGGCAGAGGCCGGTGGCTGGCCGACGTGTTCCTGAACATCGCGCCCCGCATCCCCATCAGGGATCTGGCGACCCTTTCCGAACATCACCACGGCCTCACCGGCGAGCAGCTGGCCGACGATCTCGTCCGCACCGCGCAGAAGGCGACGATGACGGTCGGCGCGATCGGCGGCGCCCTGGCCGCGGCCGAGTTCGCCGCCCCGCCGCTGCTGCTGTCGGCGCCGGCCCAGCTGGTCGCCGAGACCATCGTGGTGGCGGCCATCGAAGTGAAGCTGCTGGCCGAGCTCCATCAGGTCTACGGCATCGAGGTGCCAGGCACGGGCACCCAGCGTGCCGTCGCGTTCGCCGCGGCCTGGTCGAGGCAGCGGGGCATCGACCCGCTGGCGCCGGCCTCCGTCACGCTCGCGCTGGGTGCGGCGACGAAGACGGCGCTGCGCAACAGACTGATGAGGACTCTCGGACGGCACCTGACGACGCTCGGTCCCTTCCTCACCGGAGCCGTGGCCGGTGGCATGCTCAACCGGGCGGCCACCAAGAAACTCGGTGAGGCGATCCGCGCTGATCTGCGGGTCAAACGCCCCACGCTGCCGCCGACCCCCGGTTCGGCCGAGCTCGAAACCTGACACCTCGTCTGAGATGCCGGCGCCCAGGGCGGCGGGCCCTCCCCCGCCTCGCCCCCTGGGCCGCCCGCGTCAGCGGGTGCGCAGCCCGTCGAAGGCGATCGTGAGGATGGCGTCGGCGAGCTCGTCGGCCGAGCCCCCGCGTGACGGCTGGTACCACTCGGTGATCGAGTTGACCGTCCCGAACAGCAGCCGCGTCACCAGTGCGGGATCCACGTCGGGCCTGATGTGCCCCTCCGCCGCGGCCTCCTTCACCAGGTGGCTGACGAATCTGTCGAACTCCCGCCGCCGCTCCAGCGCGTCCTGCTCGGTGGCGCTGTTGCCGCGCACCCTCAGCAACAGTGTGACGTACGGCAGGCGCTCCACGAGGATCGACACGCTGCGCCGCACCACCCATTCCAGCCGCGTGATCGCCGGGCCCGACACCGCCATCGGGTCGGCGATCATCGTGAACAGGCCGTCCAGCGCCCTGTCGAGGGCCCGCGCGAGCAGTTGCTCCTTGCCCGGCACGTGGTAGTAGATCGCCGACTTGGTCACCCCGAGGGCGCGGGCGAGGTCCTCCATGCTGGTGCCGTCGTAGCCGCGCTCGTTGAACACCGTCACGGCCATGTGCAGGACGGACTCGGGGTCGTGCCCGCGCCCGCGCTGACGGGTCGGAGGGGTGGTCATGTGGCTAATTATCCCGAAAGTCCACTACGCGTTGGAGCTTGCCCGCCGATCTGGCCAGCGTCCCCTGCTCCACGAGCTCGACCGCGATCGTGACCCCGACGGTGTCCTTGACCGTCCTGGCCAGCGCCTCGGCCGAGGCGCCCGGTGAGGCCTCCACCCGGACCGTCATCACGTCGAGGCGGCCCGGTCTGCTCAGCTCGATCATGAAGTGCGGCGAAAGGCCGGGGGTGCGCAGCACGATCTCCTCGATCTGCGTGGGGAAGACGTTGACGCCGCGCAGAATGATCATGTCGTCGGTGCGTCCCCTCACCTTCTCCATCCGCCGGAAGGCCGGCATCGCCGTACCGGGGAGCAGGCGGGTCAGGTCGTGGGTGCGGTAGCGGATGACGGGCATCGCCTCCTTGGTGAGGGAGGTGAAGACCAGCTCGCCCCTGCCGTCGGCGTCCGCGTCGACGATCTCGGGGTAGAAGTGGTCCTCCCAGACGTGCAGCCCGTCCTTGGTCTCCACGCACTCCTGCGCCACGCCGGGGCCGATGACCTCCGACAGGCCGTAGATGTCCACGGCGTCCAGGCCGAAGGCGCTCTCGATCTCCGCGCGCATCTCCTCCGTCCACGGCTCCGCGCCGAAGACGCCGATCCGCAGAGAGGTCGCGCGCGGGTCCAGGCCCTGCGCCTCGAACTCCTCCAGCAGCGCCAGCATGTACGAGGGGGTCACCATGATGACGTCGGGACGGAAGTCGGTGATGAGCTGTACCTGACGGGGCGTCATGCCGCCGGAGACCGGCACCACCGTGCAGCCGAGCCGCTCGGCGCCGTAGTGCGCGCCCAGCCCGCCGGTGAACAGTCCGTATCCGTAGGCGACGTGCACGATGTCGCCGGGCCTGCCGCCCGCCGCCCTCAGCGACCTGGCCATGACCTCGGCCCAGGTGTCGATGTCGCGCCTGGTGTAGCCCACCACGGTCGGCTTGCCCGTCGTGCCGCTGGAGGCGTGCACGCGCACCACCTGCTCGCGCGGCACCGCGAACATGCCGAACGGGTAGCACGAGCGCAGGTCGTCCTTGGTGGTGAAGGGGAACCTCGCCAGGTCGGCCAGCTCCTTGCAGTCGGCCGGGTGCACCCCTGCCGCGTCGAACTTCTCCCTGTACAGCGCGACGTTGCGATAGGCGTGGTCGAGGGTCCACCGGAGCCGCTCCAGCTGCAGCGCGGCGAGCTCGTCCGACGAGATCATCTGCTCTCCTCCTCCAAGGCGCGGCTGCGCCCGCGGAACTCCGCGACCACCCTTCCGTCGCCGCCTCGCACCGTGACGTCGTAGATCCCGTTCCGTCCGAAACGCGTCCGCTCCAGCGCCGTGGCGGTCAGCGTCTCACCGGCCTGCGCGGGGGAGACGAAGGAGATCTCCGCGCCCGCCGCCACCGTGACGGGCCCATGGGAGTTGCAGGCGCACGCGAAGGCCGTGTCGGCCAGCAGGAAGACGTAGCCGCCATGGCAGATGGCGTGCCCGTTGACCATCCGCTCGGTCACGGCCATCGTGCAGACCGCCTGTCCGGGAGCCAGTTCCGCCAGCTCGATCCCCAGTGCGGCCGAGGCCACGTCGGCCGCCATCATGCGACGCGCGGACTCCACGGATGTCTCCCTTGTCAGCTGACCGAATGTTCGGTAAACACATCATCGTCCGCAGGTCCTGTCAAGGGAGGCGCTGACCATGTTCGACCAGCACGGGGACACGCTCACAAGGGCCATGAAGGCCATCGCCGAGCGGGGTTACTGGAGCGCCTACCCCGAGTCGCCGAGCCCCCGGGTGTACGGCGAGGGCGCGGCCGAACGGGGCAAGGAGGCCTTCGAGTCCTACCTCGGCAAGCCGTTCCCGATCGAGCAGCAGGGCACCGGGCTGTGGATCGGCGCCGAGCGCTCGCCGTACGGGATGGAGCTCGGCGTGACCTACCCCGAGCCCTCGCCCGAGCAGCTCGTCGACCTGGCGGGGGCGGCGATGCCGGCGTGGCGCGACGCGGGACCGCAGGAGAGGGCGCAGGTCTGCGCCGAGATCCTGCACCGCATCAACCAGCGCAGCTTCGAGATCGCCAACGCCGTCCAGCACACCACGGGCCAGGCGTTCGTCATGGCCTTCCAGGCGGGCGGACCCCACGCGCAGGACCGCGGCCTCGAGGCCGTCGCCTACGGCCTGGCCGCCATGACCGCCGCGCGGTCCCACGCGCGCTGGGAGAAGCCCGCCAAGGGCGACCCGCTGGTGATGGAGAAGACGTTCACGGTCGTGCCGCGCGGTGTCGCCCTCGTCATCGGCTGCAACACCTTCCCCACGTGGAACGCCTACCCCGGCCTGTTCGCCTCGCTGGTCACCGGCAACCCCGTCATCGTCAAGCCGCACCCTGGCGCGATCCTGCCGCTGGCGATCACCGTGGCCATCGCCCGTGAGGTGCTGGAGGAGGCGGGCTTCGACCCCGACCTGGTCACGCTCGCCGCCGAGGAGGGGCAGGGCCTGGCCAGTCAGCTCGCCACCCACCCCGACGTGCGGATCGTCGACTTCACCGGCTCCACCGAGTACGGCGACTGGCTGGAGCGCAACGCCACCCAGGCGCTCGTGCACACCGAGAAGGCAGGGGTCAACACGGTCGTCGTCGACTCCACCGACTCCTACAAGGGCATGCTGGGCAACATCGCCTTCTCCCTGTCGCTCTACAGCGGCCAGATGTGCACGGCGCCGCAGAACATCCTCATCCCCTCCGACGGCATCCAGACCGACGCGGGGCCCAAGAGCCTCGCCGAGGTCGCCGCCGACCTGGCGGCCGCCGTGTCGCGGCTGCTCGGCGACGACGCCAGAGCGGTCGAGCTCACCGGCGCGATCGTCAACGCGGGCGTGCTGGGCAGGGTCGAGGCCGCGCCCTCGCTGGGCGAGGTCGTGCTGGAGTCCAGGGCGGTGACCCACCCGGCCTTCCCAGGAGCCACGGTGCGCACACCGGTGATCGTCAAGCTCTCCCAGGCCGACGAGGAGACCTACGGGCGCGAGCACTTCGGCCCCGTCGCGTTCGTCATCGCCACGGGCTCGACGGAGGAGTCACTGGCGGTGCTGCGGAGGACGATCTCCTCTCGCGGCGCGCTGACCGCCTCGGTCTACTCCACCTCCCCGCAGGTGCTGGAGGCGGCCGAGAGGGCGGCGCTCGACGCGGGGGTCAACCTGTCGTGCAACCTGACGGGCGGCGTGTTCGTCAACCAGTCCGCGGCCTTCAGCGACTACCACGGCACGGGTGCCAACCCGGCCGCGACCGCCTCGCTCACCGATCCAGGGTTCGTGGCGGGCAGGTTCTTCGTCGTCCAGTCGCGCCGCCACGCCTGACATGGCGGTGCGGGTCGCGGTGATCGGCGGCGGGCGCATGGGCGCCGGCATCGCCCAGGTCTTCCTCGCCGCAGGGGCGCGGGTGACCGTACAGGAGGCGGACGACGCCGCGGCCGCCGCCGCGCAGGAGCGGATTGCCAGGGGGCTGCGGACGGCCGAGTCCAGGCAGCAGGACGTGCGCGCCGACGAGGCGCTGCGGCGGCTGACGCTCGGGCCCGTGCCCGAGGCGGCCGACCTGGTGATCGAGGCGGTGCCCGAGGACCCGAAGCTCAAGGTCGAGGTGCTGGCGGCGGCCGAGGCGCGGATCCGGCCCAGGGCGCTGCTGGCCACCAACACCAGCTCGCTGTCCATCAGCGAGCTGTCGGCAGGGCTGGACGTCCCGCACCGGCTGATCGGCCTGCACTTCTTCAACCCGGTGCCCGTGCAGCGCCTCGTCGAGATCGTCGTCACCCCGCAGACCCCGCCGGGCGTGCTCGCCGCGGCCAGGCGGCACGTCGAGGCGCTGGGCAAGACGGGCGTGGTGGTCAACGACTCGCCCGGGTTCGCCACCAGCCGCCTCGGCGTGCTCCTCGGCCTCGAGGCCATCCGCATGGTCGAGGAGGGCGTCGCCGGCGCCGAGGACATCGACACCGCCATGACCCTCGGCTACAGCCACCCCATGGGCCCGCTCAGGCTCGGCGATCTCGTCGGACTCGACGTGCGGCTGGCCGTCGCCGAGTACCTGCACGCCAGGCTCGGCCCTCGCTTCGAGCCGCCCGCCCTGCTGCGCGAGATGGTGGCGAGGGGAGAGCTGGGCCGCAAGACGGGGAGGGGATTCTACACCTGGGACAGTTGACCGGTTTGTGTTTTTTTGTGTAAATCCGGGGTAGATGTCCACGGAATTGTCGACAGCCCAGGAGGACATGCGTGGCCGGCCGTAGCTCGTTCCTGATCGTCGCCAACCGGCTTCCGGTGGACAGAACGATCGAATCCGACGGCACGGCCGCGTGGCGGAGGAGCCCCGGGGGGCTCGTCACCGCGATCGCACCGGTCATGCAGCGCCGCCAGGGCGCCTGGCTCGGCTGGCCCGGCGCGCCGGACGAGAAGCTGGAGCCGTTCGAGCAGGACGGCATGAGCCTCATCCCGATCCCGCTGTCGGCCGAGGAGGTCGAGCTCTACTACGAGGGCTTCTCCAACGCCACCCTCTGGCCCCTGTACCACGACGTGGTCGCCCCGCCCGTCTTCGAGCGCCGCATGTGGGAGACCTACCGCAGGGTCAACGAACGCTTCGCCGAGGCCGCCGCCGAGGCCGCCGAAGAGGGCGCGGTCGTCTGGGTGCAGGACTACCAGCTCCAGCTCGTCCCCGCCATGCTCCGCCGGCGCCGCCCCGACCTGCGCATCGGCTTCTTCCTGCACATCCCCTTCCCGCCCGTCGAGCTGTACTGGCGACTGCCGTGGCGCACCGAACTCCTCGAAGGACTGCTCGGCGCTGACCTGGTCGGCTTCCAGCTGCCGGGCGGCGCCTCCAACTTCATCAGGCTCTGCCGCCGCCTGCTCGGGCTGTCCTACAAGGGCAACGAGGTCTACTACGGCGACCGCGTCGTCACCGCGCAGGCCTTCCCCATCTCGGTCGACTTCTCCGAGCTCGACGTCCTGGTCCGCGAACCGCACATCGTGCAGCGCGCCAAGGAGATCCGCGCCGAGCTCGGCGACCCCGAGCACGTCCTGCTCGGCGTCGACAGGCTCGACTACACCAAGGGGATCGGCCAGCGCCTCGAGGCCTTCGGCGAGCTGCTGACGGAGGCGACGCTGGGCCCTGGCGAGGCGGTCTTCGTGCAGATCGCGACGCCGAGCAGGGAGCGGGTCGACGAGTACCGCAGGCTGCGCGACGACATCGAGCTGCAGGTGGGAAGGATCAACGGCGAGCACTCCGCGCTGGGCGCCCAGCCGATCCAGTACTTCCACCAGTCGCACAGCCGTGACGAGCTGGCCGCGCTCTACCTGGCGGCCGACGTGATGGTCGTGACCCCGCTGCGCGACGGGATGAACCTGGTCGCCAAGGAGTACGTCTCCTGCCACCACGACCTGCGGGGGGCGCTCGTGCTGAGCGAGTTCGCCGGGGCCGCCGACGAGCTCAGGCAGGCCTACCTCGTCAACCCGTACGACGTCGAGGGACTCAAACGGACGATGATGACCGCCATGCGGGCCACGCCGCACGAGGTGGCCCGGCGGATGCGTGCTCTGCGCCGCCGGGTGTCGACCTACGACGTGGACCGCTGGGCGAGCGAGTTCCTCACTGCGTTGGAGTCTTGAGCGCCTTCCACGCGAGGTAGCGCTTCTTCGCGGTCTTGTTGACCACGATCTGGGCCACCTGCATGCCCACGCCCATCACCACCGCGTAGCCGATCGCCTCGGCCATGCCGACCTCGTCGGACTCGGTGTCGATGGGCGCCTCCTTGCCGGTGGCCTTCACCCACACGTAACCGAGCACCTTCTTGGCCGCCCAGGCGGTGGCCAGACCCACCAGGCCGCCGATCACCCGCCAGGCGATGTCGGGCTTCTCCTCTGTCTTCATGTGGCAACCCTATTCGTCTTCGACGCGTACCATTTGGAGGCATGACTCAGCGATCACGCCATCCGCTCATGCCCGAGAAACCTACTCTCGACGGCCTGGAGCAGGTATGGGTAGAGCGCTGGGAGTCCGAGGGCGTCTACCGCTTCGACAGGTCCAGGACGCGGGAGCAGATCTACTCGATCGACACCCCGCCGCCGACCGTCTCCGGCTCGCTGCACGTCGGCCACGTCTTCTCCTACACCCACACCGACACCATCGCCCGCTACCAGCGGATGCGCGGGCGCGAGGTCTTCTACCCGATGGGCTGGGACGATAACGGCCTGCCGACCGAGCGCAGGGTACAGAACCACTTCGGCGTGCGGGGCGACGCCTCCGTGCCGTACGACCCGTCGTTCCAGCCGCCCGACAAGCCGGGCAAGCAGCAGGTCAGCATCTCCAGGCGCAACTTCATCGAGCTGTGCGAGCGGCTCACGATCGAGGACGAGAAGGCCTTCGAGGAGCTGTGGCGGCGGCTCGGCCTGTCGGTCGACTGGAGCCTGACCTACGCCACCATCGACGGCGCCTCGCGTGCCGCCTCCCAGCGCGCCTTCCTGCGCAATCTGGCGCGCGGTGAGGCCTACCAGGCCGAGGCGCCGACACTGTGGGACGTCACCTTCCGCACCGCCGTCGCCCAGGCCGAGCTGGAGGACAGGGAGTGGCCGGGGGCCTTCCACCGGATCTCCTTCTACGGTGACCAGGGCCCCGTCTGGATCGAGACGACCAGGCCCGAGCTGATCCCCGCCTGCGTCGCGCTCGTGGCCCACCCCGACGACGAGCGGTACAAACCGCTGTTCGGCACCGTCGTCCTGTCGCCGCTGTTCGGCGCCGAGGTGCCGATCCTGGCCCACCACCTGGCCGAGCCTGACAAGGGCTCGGGCATCGCGATGATCTGCACGTTCGGCGACATCACCGACGTCACCTGGTGGCGCGAGCTCGACCTGGCGACCAGGCCCGTCATCGGATGGGACGGCAGGCTGCTGCCCGAGCCGCCCGAGGGCGTCGACGCCGAGCCGTACAAGGAGCTGGCGGGCAAGACCGTCCACAGCGCCCGCGAGCGGATCGTGGAGATGCTGAGCGAGTCCGGCGACCTCGACGGCGAGCCGCGCCCGGTCAGGCGCCCGGTGAAGTTCTACGAGAAGGGCGACAAGCCTCTCGAGATCGTGACCACCCGCCAGTGGTACATCCGCAACGGCGGGCGCGACGCCGAGCTGCGCGAGCGCCTGCTGGCCAGGGGCGCCGAGCTGGTCTGGCACCCGCCGCACATGCGGGTCCGCTACGACAACTGGGTCAAGGGCCTGGCGGGCGACTGGCTGATCTCCCGCCAGCGCTTCTTCGGCGTGCCGTTCCCCGTCTGGTACGACGTCGACACCGGCGCGCTGATCCTCCCCACGGAGGACATGCTGCCCGTCGACCCCTCCTCCGACGTGCCGCCCGGCTACACCGAGGAGCAGCGCGGCGTGCCCGGCGGCTTCGTGGGCGACACCGACGTCATGGACACCTGGGCCACCTCGTCGCTGTCACCCGAGATCGTCGGCGGCTGGGAACGCGATCCCGACCTGCTCGCACGGGTGTTCCCGATGGACCTGCGGCCGCAGGCGCACGAGATCATCCGCACCTGGCTGTTCTCCGCGGTGGTCCGCGCCCACCAGGAGTTCGACTCGCTGCCGTTCAAGAACGTCGCGATCTCCGGGTGGATCCTCGATCCCGACCGCAAGAAGATGTCGAAGTCCAAGGGCAACGCCACCACGCCCATGTCCATGCTGGAGGAGTACGGCTCCGACGCCGTGCGCTACTGGGCGGCCGGCGGCCGGCCCGGCACCGACACCGCCTTCGACACCGGCCAGATGAAGATCGGCCGCCGTCTGGCCATCAAGATCCTCAACGCGTCGAAGTTCGTGCTCGGCTTCCCCGAGGGCGAGCGGGTCACCGAGCCGCTCGACCTGTCGATGCTGGCCGCGCTGTCGCAGACGGTGCGGGAGGCCACCGACGCCTTCGAGGGCTACGACTACGCGCGGGCTCTCGAGGTGGCCGAGCGCTTCTTCTGGTCCTTCTGCGACGACTACCTCGAGCTGGTCAAGGCCCGCGCCTACGACAGCGACGCGGCCGCCTCCTCCGCCCACGCCGCGCTCAGGCAGGCGCTCGAGGTGCAGTTGCGGCTGTTCGCGCCGTTCCTGCCGTTCGTCACCGAAGAGGTGTGGTCGTGGTGGCGCGACGGGTCGGTCCACCGCGCCGCCTGGCCCGAGGCCGAGGCGGGCGAGGGCGACCCCGCGCTGCTGGCGCTGGTGTCGGAGGTGCTGCGGCAGGTCCGCAAGGCCAAGTCCGAGGCGAAGGTGTCGATGCGCGCCGAGATCGCCAGGCTCACCGTCCACGCCCCGCAGCCCGGCCTGGTCCGGCAGGGCGCCGACGACCTGTGCGGCTCGGGCAACGTCGACGAGTTCGTGCTGGAGGCGGGCGAGGAACTGGCGGTGGCCGTCGAGCTGGCCTGACCTTCTGGGGGTGTTTCTGGGGGTACGGCCCGCCGTCGTGCCCCCAGATGTTTCGTCCACGGCGATAACCGCGCGCGTTCGGGTCAGGGACATGCCAGTCTTGAACATGTGTTCTCCGACCGCCCAACCCAGCTGGTACCACCCCTCGTGGCCAAGATGGCCGCATGGAGCGCGTGCCTGATCGTCGTCGGCGTGGTCGTCTACGTCTTCGCCTCGATCGTCGCCAGGCTCAGCTTCGTGGCGCTGCCGGTGGCGATCGCGCTGTTGCTGACCGCGCTGCTCTACCCGCTCAGCAGCAGGCTGACCAACGCGGGCCTGCGGCCCATCTACGCCACCTGGATCACCCTGCTGATCGCGCTCGCCGTCCTGGCCGGCGCGGGCTGGCTCATCGGGGCCAGGGCCAGCGACGAGTTCCCGACCGTGGTCGACCAGGTGCAGAAGTCGATCAACGAGTTGCGCGACTGGCTGGTGACGGGGCCCATCCACCTCGACACCAAGCAGCTCGACGACTGGGTCAAGACCATCACCAACCAGCTGCAGACCTCGCAGGCCGCCATCACCAACACGGTGCTGACCGCCGGGCAGGTCGCCATCGAGGTGCTCGCCTCGATGGTGCTCATGCTCTTCGTGACGTTCTTCCTGCTCAAGGACGGCGACAGGATCTGGGCCTGGTTCCTCAAGGGTTTCGGCGGAATGTCCTCCCGCGTCGACAGGGCGGGCAGGGTGGCCTGGGCGACGGTCTCCCACTACGTTCAGGGCACGGTCGCCGTCGCGGCCGTCCACGGCCTGGTCATGGGCATCGTGCTGGCGGGGCTCGGCGTGCCGCTCTGGGCACCGCTGGCCATCCTCATCTTCCTCGCCAGCTTCATCCCCATCGTCGGCATCTTCATCGCCGGCACGGTCGCCACCCTGGTCACGCTCGGCACGACCAGCCCACTCAAGGCGCTCATCTTCCTCGCTGTGCTCATCGTCGAGCAGCAGCTGGAGAACCACGTGCTGCAGCCGCTCATCGTCGGCAGGGCGCTCAACTTCCACCCACTCGCGATCATCATCGTGCTGGCCGTCGGCGGCATCCTCGGCGGCATCGCGGGGGCGGCCGTGGCCGTACCGGTCGCCGCGGTCATCTACCGGGCGCTGCCCGAGCTTCGCCACGTACCCCCGGCCCTGCCGCCGGCGGACACGCCACCACCGCCCGAGGTTCCCGCGAAGAGCAAATCCGAGCAGCCCAAGGGGTAGTCTCATCCCTCATGACGCGTACGTTGGGGTGTAGCGAGGAGACCGCATGACCGTAGAGGTGCTCATCCATCGCCTCGACCCCGACCTGCCGGTGCCGAGCTACGCGCATCCCGGCGACGCGGGGGCCGATCTGGTGGCCGCGGCGGACGTCGAGCTGCTGCCGGGCGAGCGCGCGCTGGTCGGCACCGGCGTGGCGATCGCGCTGCCCGACGGGTTCGCCGCCTTCGTGCACCCGCGCTCGGGGCTGGCCGCCAAGCACGGCGTCACGCTCGTCAACGCCCCCGGCACCGTCGACGCGGGTTACCGGGGCGAGATCAAGGTGACGCTGCTCAACACCGACACCAAGGAGGCGGTCCGGCTGCGACGCGGCGACCGCATCGCCCAGCTGGTCGTCCAGCGGGTCGAGCGGGCCACCTTCTACGAGGTGGACCGGCTGCCCGGCTCCATGCGCGGGGCCGACGGCTTCGGTTCCACAGGTAGATGAGGGAGTGATCGACAGTGTTCCGACGTCGCAGGCATGAGCAGCCCGAGCAGCAGGCCGCGGAGGCGGCCGTCGAGCGGCAGGCGCGCGAGTCGGGCCCGTGGGACGCCGACGAGCCGCACCCCGAGGGCGACCGCGTCGACCTCGGCGGCATGCGCGTCAGCGTCAGCGAAGGACTCGACGTGCAGATCGCCGTCGCGGGCGACCAGCCCATCGGCGTGGTCGTCCTCCACGGCGACAGCGCCCTGCAGCTGCACGCCTTCGCCGCACCCAAGCGGGGCGGCCTGTGGGACGAGGTCAGGACCAAGCTGATCGCCAGCGTGAAGGAGGCGGGCGGCACGGTCGAGGTGACCGAGGGCTCGTTCGGCCCCGAGCTGGTGGGCACCATTCCCGGCGAGGCCGGCACCCAGGCGGTCCGCTACGTGGGCGTCGACGGCCCGCGCTGGTTCCTGCGCGCGGTCTTCAGCGGCAAGGCCGCCGTCGACTCCGCCGCGGCCGAGCCGCTCGAAGCCGTCATCCGCGATGTGGTCGTGGTGCGCGGCGAGGAGCCGATGGCCCCGGAGGAGCCCATCCTGCTGCGGATCCCGGGAGAGCGGCACACCGGACCCGCTCCTTCTTCGGCGGCTCAGAACCCCTTCAAAAGAGGGCCGGAAATGACCGAGACCCGCTGACCGCGTCATCGCATAAGCTGAGTCATCATGACTAGTACGGCAGAGCCCCCCAAACGCGGGGGATTGCGCGGGTTCTTCAGCAGACTGGCCTCCTCGCAGGCCGAGCTGGAGGCCGAGGAACTGCGTGAGGACGCCGACCAGGCGGGCGCCACGCCGATCGTGTCCTGCGGTGGCAGGCGACGTTTCTGTGTGGCGGGTACGCTACGTACGGTGACGCTGCGACCGCGGGGCGGCGCCCCCGCGTTGGAGGCCGAGCTCTACGACGGCTCAGACGTGATCGACCTGGTGTGGCTCGGCCGACGCAAGATCGCGGGCATCGAGCCGGGCCGCATCGTCAAAGCCGAGGGCCTGGTCAGCATGCAAGACGGGCGCAAGGTGATGTTCAACCCGCGCTACGAACTGCGCCCAGGCGCCTGACAGGGAGCGATCGATCACGTGACAGAGCAGGCTACGGCCCACGACACCGTTGAGTCCGCCATCAGGGCGCAGCTGTCCAAGGCGCTCGGCGGCTTTCGTGGCATCGTCGAGGCCGCGGTGCCGACCATCGCCTTCACGGTGTCGTGGCTGGCGACCGAGCAGCTCAACCTGTCGCTCATCATCAGCGCCTCCCTGGCGGCCGTGCTGCTGCTGGTCCGCCTCGCGCAGCGCTCCACCCCGCAGTTCGTGATCAACAGCTTGATCGGCATCGGCATCGGCTGGTTCTTCGCCTCCCGTACCGGCGACGCGCGCGATGTGTACCTGCCCGGCATCCTCTACAACGCCGGATACGCCGCCGCCATGCTGATCTCCATCGCCGCCAGGTGGCCGGTCGTCGGTTTCCTCATCGGGTCGGTCACGGGCGATCCCACCGCGTGGCACAAGGACCCAGGGATCGTGAAACTGTGCACCAAGCTCACGTGGCTGCTCATGCTGCCGTGTGTCGTGCGGGTGGCGGTGCAGCTGCCGATCTACCTGTTCGGCGGGGGCGACGAGGCGATCGCCGCGCTCGGCATCGCCAAGGTGCTGATGGGCTGGCCGCTACAGGTCGCGGGGCTGGCAGCGATGGCCTGGCTCCTCAGCCGCGGCCGCACCCCGATCCAGGCGGCCACCGCCTGACCTTTCCTCCTCCGCGCGGGAGCCGCGCGTTCGTTTCCGTACGGCAAGCAACGGCAGAAGGCCACCGGGGTCACCGGTGGCCTTCTGCCTTTCGCGCTGCCTTTCCACGCTGCCTTTCCACGCCACGTCAGCGCCGCCGCTGACCCGCCGTCACGCCGGGATCGTCGGGCGGGCTCTCCGGTGGACCCCCTCCGCACCGGGCTGC
Organism: Nonomuraea mangrovi; assembly: GCF_042681425.1. Classification (NCBI taxonomy): domain Bacteria; kingdom Bacillati; phylum Actinomycetota; class Actinomycetes; order Streptosporangiales; family Streptosporangiaceae; genus Nonomuraea; species Nonomuraea mangrovi. Next base: position 469,862 of record NZ_JBHUFV010000033.1, read on the forward strand.
TCGCGGCCGTTCGTCGCCTGGCCAGGTCATGACGTGGGAAGAGGCCGTTCGGGAACGCGACATCTCGTGCGAGTGTTGACATGAAGGATGTGAGGTGACCTGTGAGGGTAGGGGGCGAACGTGGGTGAGCCCTCCGAGCAGAGGCTGGTCGGCGGCAGGTACCTGCTGTCGGACGAACTGGGACGTGGCGGGATGGGCGCCGTGTGGCGGGCCCACGATCAGGTGCTCGACAGGCCCGTCGCGCTCAAGCAGGTGCTGGTGCCCGGCTGGATGGGCGAGAAGGACAGGGAGCGCGCCTTCGAACGGGTGTTGCGCGAGGCGAGGGCGGCGGCCCGGCTGCGCAACCCGTACGTGATCACCATCCACGACGTGGTCATGGACGAGGGGCACCCGTGGATCGTCATGGAGCTGCTGCCGGCCTCCTCCCTTGCGCAGGTGCTGGAGCGGACGGGCCCGCTGCCCGAGCAGGTCGCGGCCGACATCGGGGTCAAGGTGCTGGAGGCCCTCAGGACCGCCCACGCCGCGGGCATCACGCACAGGGACGTGAAACCGGCCAACGTCCTCCTCCTCGACGACGGGGGAGTGGTGCTGACCGACTTCGGCATCGCGCACGTCGCCGACTCGCCGACCCTCACCGCGACCGGGATGCTGATGGGCTCGCCCGCCTACATGGCGCCCGAACGGCTGGAAGGGGCGCCGGCGAGCGAGGCCAGCGACCTGTGGGCGCTGGGGGCGACGCTGTACACGGCGGTCGAGGGCGTCCCGCCGTACCCGATGGACAGCCCCGTCGCGGTGCTGGCGGCCATCCTCATGCGGGAACCGCGGCCGATGCGGCTGGCCGTGCGGCTGGAGGGGGTCGTGCAGGGGCTCCTGCGCAAGGATCCCCAGGAGCGGCTGTCGCACGAGTCTGCGGCCGCGGTGCTGAGCAGGGTGGCGACGCGGTCTCAGGAGGAGACGCGCAGGAGGGCCGGGTCGCGGGCGCTGGCGGCGCTGGTCCGCGACCACCGGGCCGACGCCTCCTCAGGACCCGATCCGGATGCCCCCACCGCGCCGGCCCCCGCCGCCGCACCCGGGGAACCCGCCACACCCGGGGAACCCGACGCGCCGGCCGGGCCCGCCGCGCCGGCCGGGTCTGACCGGTCCGCCTGGCCCGCCGCACCCCCAGATCCCGGTCTGTCCGCCGCGTCCGGTCAGGATGTCGGTACGCCGGAGGGGCCGGGTGCGTCCCGCGGGTCCGGCCTGGGTGTCGGTACGCCGGAGGGGGCTGGTGTGTCCCGTGGGCCCGGTCAGGGTGTCGGGACTCCCGAGGGGCCTGCTGCGTCCCGCGGGCCCGGTCAGGGCGTCGGTACGCCGGAGGGGCCGGGTGCGTCCCGTGGGCCCGGTCAGGGCGCCGGGACTCCTGGAGGGCCTGGTGCGTCCGCCGGGTCCGGTCGAGGCGTCGGGCCCGTAGGATCCTCTTCCGGTGTGCCTGCCTCCGCTCCGCCTGGAGCCTTCGGGGGGCGCTCGCCCGGCCGCCCCGCTTCCTCTCCGCCTGGGGCGTTCGAAACGCGCTCGTCCGGTGGGGCGGGGGAAGCGGCCGGCGCTCCCGCGGAGCCAGGGCCGCGTGGTGCAGTGGGGAGCGGCCCGCCGTACCGGCCCGTACCGGCGGGCGGGCGGGTGGCGCGGCTGCTCAGGCTCGTGGCCGTCGCGGCGGCCTGCGCGGGCGTGGTCGCCTACGTGCTGCCCAGGGCGGCCACGCGCTTGGGCGTCGTGCTTCCCTCCATCGGGACGGGCACCGACCTGCTGATCCTGTTCGCGGCCTTCGCGCTGCTGGCCGTCGTCGTGCCCCGGCCGCTGCTGCCCGAGGGTGGCACGGCGGCGACCGTCACCAGGGCGCTGCCGTTCGTCGCGTTCGCCGGCTACCTGGGCGGATACCAGACGGGCAGCGGCTCCCAGATGACCACGGCCATGGCCTACGGGCTCCTGTGCGCGTGGACGGCCGTCACCGCCGTGCGCACGTGGCGGCGGTCGCGAACCGCGGCCGCCGTCGCGGGGGCCGCGACCGCCGGGTTCGCGGCGCTGGCCGTGATGCACCTCTGGCTCGACCTCGCCGGTGCGAGCGGCCTCACGGCACTGATCCTGCCGGTGCTGAGCGCCGCGACGGCCGCGGCCTGGACACTGGCCACCGTATGGGGGTGGTGGGCGGCCCGCCGTACCGGCTAGTGGGGGGACAGGAGCTGGGCCAGCTCCTCCTCCACCTCCTGGCTGGCGACGAACATCAGCTCGTCGCCCGCTTCCAGCGGGTCGTCGGCCGAGGGCACCAGCACCCGCCCCTCGCGCAGGATCGCCACCAGCGCGGAGTCGACGGGCCACGGCACCGAACCCGCCCGCTGCCCGACGACGGGCGCGTCCTCGGGGAGCGTGAGCTCGACCAGGTTGGCCTGGCCCTGGCGGAAGGTCATCAGGCGGACCAGGTCGCCGACGCTGACCGCCTCCTCGACCAGCGCCGACAGCAGGCGCGGAGTGGAGACCGCGACGTCGACACCCCACGACTCGTTGAACAGCCACTCGTTGTTGGGGTGGTTGATGCGGGCGACCACGCGCGGCACGCCGTACTCGGTCTTGGCCAGCAGGGAGACCACCAGGTTGACCTTGTCGTCGCCGCTGGAGGCGACCACGACGTGGCAGTTGTTGAGCCCGGCCTCGTCCAGGGAGGAGATCTCGCAGGCGTCGGCCAGCAGCCACTCGGCCCGCGGCACCGCGTCGATCTTGATGGCCTTCGGGTCGCTGTCGATCAGCAGGACCTCGTGGCCGTTCTCCAGGAGCTCGGCGGCGATGGAACGGCCGACCGCGCCGGCGCCGGCGATGGCGATGCGCATCAGTGACCCTCTTCCGGTGCGGCGGCCAGCACCTTGTTGATCCTGTCCATGTCGTTCTCGGCGGCGATGACGTGGAGCACGTCACCCTCCTGCACCACGGTGTCCGGCTTGGTGACCAGTGCCTCGCCCATACGGTTGACGAAGGCGACCCTGGCGCCGACGACCTCCTCCAGCGCGGTGACCTTGGTGCCGATCCACGCGGGATTGGTGGCGACCTCGGCCAGCACGACCGTGCCTGTGGGGTCGCGCCACAGCGGCTCCGCGCCCTCGGGCAGGATGCGGCGCAGGATCTGGTCGGCCGTCCACCGTACGGTGGCCACCGTGGGGATGCCGAGCCGCTGATAGACCTCGGCCCGCCGGGAGTCGTAGATGCGCGCCACGACGTTGTCGACGCCGAAGGTCTCGCGCGCGACCCGGGCGGAGATGATGTTGGAGTTGTCGCCGCTGCTGACGGCCACGTAGGCGGCCGCGGACTCGATGCCCGCCTCCTGCAGCACGTCGCGATCGAAGCCGACCCCGGTGACCCTCCGGCCCCTGAACCCGGCCCTCAGCCGCCTGAACGCCTGCGGGTCGCGATCGATGATCGCGACCGAATGGCCGTTGTCCTCCAGGATGTGGGCGATGGTCGACCCGACTCGTCCGCATCCCATTATCACGATATGCATGTGCTCCCCACGGGTTGCCTTCACCTCAGTATGGCGCGGACAGGGAGCGGCGTGTCGGTGGGGCGGGCAAGGAGGACTAGCATCTTCAGACGTGGCGAAGGTGACAGATCTTGTCAAGCGTCTCCTGGTGGGACGCGCGCTCCGCAGTGGGCAGCTTCATGAACAGTTGCTCCCCAAACGGATTGCGCTGCCCGTCTTCGCCAGCGACGCGCTCTCCTCCGTGGCATACGCGCCGCAGGAGATCCTCGTCATCCTCTCCCTCGCCGGCGTCTCGTTCTACCACTACAGCCCATGGGTCGCCATGGCCGTCGTCGTGGTCATGATGACCGTGGTCGCCTCCTACCGCCAGAACGTCCACGCCTATCCCAGCGGCGGCGGCGACTACGAGGTGGCCACCGTCAACCTCGGCAGGAACGCGGGACTGACGGTCGCCAGCGCGCTCATGGTCGACTACGTGCTGACCGTGGCCGTCTCGGTGGCCAACGGCGTCGACTACGTGGGCGCCACCGTCCCGTTCGTGGCCGAGCACAAGCCGACCGTCGCCATCGCCATCGTCGTGCTGCTCACGATCGTGAACCTGCGCGGCATCCGCGAGTCCGGCGTCGCCTTCGCCATCCCGACCTACGCCTTCATGGTCGCGGTGCTCGGCCTGGTCACCTGGGGCGGCGTCCGGCTGCTGATCCTCGGCGACGAGCTCAGGGCGCCCACCGCGGGATTCCAGGTCGTAGCCGAGCAGACCAACCTGACCAGCTTCGCGGCGGCCTTCCTCGTGCTGCGCGCCTTCTCCTCCGGCTGCGCCGCGCTGACGGGTGTCGAGGCGATCAGCAACGGCGTGCCCGCCTTCCGGAAGCCCAAGAGCAAGAACGCGGCCACCACGCTGCTCATGATGGGCCTGGTCGCCGTCACGATGTTCTCCGGCATCATCGCCATCGGCCTGGCCTCGGGCGTCACCGTCGCCGAACCCCAGCACGTCGCCGTAGACCTGCTGCGCCCCGACGGCACCCCTGTCGGGCCCGGCTACTACCAGCAGCCGATCATCTCCCAGGTCGCCGACGCGGTCTTCGGCAGCGGCTCGCTGATGTTCGTCATCATCTCCGCGGTCACCGCGCTCATCCTGTTCCTGGCCGCCAACACCGCCTTCAACGGCTTCCCCGTACTCGGCTCGATCCTGGCCCAGGACCGCTACCTGCCACGCCAGCTCCACACCCGCGGCGACCGCCTGGCCTTCTCCAACGGCATCGTCATCCTGGCACTCGGCGCCTGCCTGCTGCTGTGGGGATTCCAGGCCGACGTCAGCCGCCTGCTGAACCTCTACATCGTCGGCGTCTTCGTCTCCTTCACCCTCAGCCAGACCGGCATGGTCATCCACTGGACCCGCCACCTGAAGACCGAGACCGACCAGCGCGTCCGCTTCCAGATGCAGCGCTCCAGGGTCATCAACTTCTTCGGCGCCGTCATGACCGCCCTCGTGCTGGTGGTCGTCCTGCTGACCAAGTTCGCGGTCGGCGCGTGGATCGTCTGCATCGCGATGCCGATCCTGTTCCTGATGATGAAGGGCATCCGGCACCACTACGACAACGTCGCAGCCGAGCTCGCCGTCACCGAGGACCTCGACGAGACCATGCTGCCCGCCCGCAACCACGCGATCGTGCTCGTGTCCAAGATTCACAAGCCGACGCTGCGGGCCCTGGCCTACGCCCGCGCCACCAGGCCCTCCACCATCGAGGCGGTCACCGTCGGCGTCGAAGGCGAGGAGGCCGCCACCCTCCAGGAGGAGTGGGAGCGCAGGGGCATCCCCGTGCCGCTCAAGATGCTGGACTCGCCGTACAGGGAGATCACCCAGCCCATCCTCGACTACGTCAAGACGCTGCGCCGCCGCTCACCGCGCGACGTGGTGACCGTGTTCATCCCCGAATACGTCGTCGGCCACTGGTGGGAGCACCTGCTCCACAACCAGAGCGCGCTGCGGCTCAAGGCGCGGCTGCTGTTCAAGCCCGGCGTGATGGTGACCAGCGTGCCCTGGCAGCTCCACTCCTCCGACCGGCTCAGGGCCCGCCGCGAGCCGTTCGCCCCCGGCGCGGTCCGGCGGCCGTGGCACGAGGTCGAGGTCGAGGGCGACGACGACACGGCGAAGGCATGAGTAGTCTGTGCAGGTGGAACTCGAAGTAGGGCCGGTGGCCCACGGTGGCTGGTGTGTGGCGCGGCACGAAGGACGCGTCGTCTTCGTACGGCACGCGCTCCCAGGCGAGCGCGTCATCGCCGAGGTCACCGAGGAGACGACCCGCTTCCTGCGCGCCGACGCCGTCCAGATCCTCGAACCGTCGCCCGACAGGGTGACGCCGCCCTGCCCCTACGCGGGCCCCGGCAGGTGCGGCGGCTGCGACTGGCAGCACGCCAGCATGGAGGCGCAGCGAGCGCTCAAGGCGGACGTCGTCGCCGAGCAGCTGCGCAGGCTGGCGGGCATCACCCGGGACGTGGTGGTCGAAGAGGTGCCCGGCGCCAAGGACGGGCTCGGCTGGCGCACCCGCGTCCAGTTCGCCGCCAACCGCGAAGGCGTCCTAGGCTTCCGCCGACACCGCTCGCACGACATCGAACCCGTCGACGCCTGCCTCATCGCCCACCCCGAGGTCGAGGCCGTCGGCGTGGAAGCCCGCACCTGGCAGGGCTCGTCGGGCGTCGAGGTCATCGCCTCCTCCGCCGGTGACCACGCCGTCGTCATCGCCCCCAAACCACGCCGCTCGGTCGCCGTCCCCTCCCTCGACGCGCCCGTGTCCATCCTGGTCAACCAGGGCAAGGGCCGTACCGAGCCCCGCCACGGCTCCGGCATGCTGCACGAGCGGGTCGGCGACCGCGAGTTCCAGGTGACCGGCAGCGGCTTCTGGCAGGTTCATCCCGGTGCCGCCGAAACCCTCCTCGACGCCGTCCTCAGCTACGCCGCCCCCGAGCCGGGCGAATGGGCGCTCGACCTCTACTGCGGTGTCGGCCTGTTCGCGGCGGGGCTGGCCGAGGCGGTCGGGCCGTCCGGCGCGGTGTTCGGCGTGGAGAGCGAGGCGGCGGCCGTCCGTGACGCCCGACTCAACCTGCGCGACCTGCCGTGGGCCCAGGTGGAGCGCGGACGCGTGGAGGACGCGCTGGACCGCTTCGAGATCGAACGCGCCGACCTGGTCGTCGTCGACCCGCCGCGCTCGGGGCTCGGTCGCGAGGTGGTGGAGCGGATCGCGTCGCTGGAGGCGTCGCGGGTGGTGTACGTGTCGTGCGACCCTGCCACGCTGGCGCGTGACCTGCAGTGGTTCGGGGAACGGGGGTACGGCCTGGCGGACCTGCGCGCCTTCGACGCCTTCCCCATGACCCATCACGTGGAGTGCGTCGCGCTGCTGGTCAGCTGATTCCGTATCGCTCTGACCAGCGACAACTCCTCTGCGCATGAGGTGCGCACGATCTTGGAGCGCCCCGCGACCCTTCCACGGTCGCGGGGGGTGATCAACCCGTCTGCCCTCGCGCCGAAGCCGGCGGAGCCGTGGCCGGGCGGCTAGTCGAAGGGGATGCCGTCGAAGGTGCCCGACAGGGACGGGCGGGTGGAGAATGCCGCCCAGGTCAACGTCACCTCGTGGGCGCGTCCGCCGGTCTCGGCCGTGAGGGTGGCGGTGGCGTGGCCGTCCGGGGTAAGGGTGATCGGTCCGCTGACCCGCAGGTCGCGTACGAACCGCACTTTGTCGAGTGTGATGTCCTGGCCGAAGGTGACCTGGCCGCCGCGCAGCCCCGGCTCGTTCGGCAGCCCGAAGTGGTAGAAGGCGTGTGGGTTGCGACGGGCGGTGGCGTCGGCGGCGGTGGCGAAGGTGGCCGCAAGGATCCGCCGCGGGCCGGGGCCGAGCTTGCGGGCCGGGTGCGGCGCCACGTCCCTGAGCTTTTGCGGGAATGCGCCGACGGCACGGTAGTTCTCGCCGGTGCATTTCTGGTCGACCACCCGCTTGCTGGTCAGGAAGGTACGCAGCATGCCGCGCACGCACTCACCCGTCGGCGATGGGAAAAAGGACTGCGCGTGAATCCCGAACGGAATCCGGATGACGGTCGCGTTCGGGAAGACCCGAAGCGACCGCGCCACCTCTGCGGGGCGGGTTGACGTCGAACTCCCCTGCCGTCACCAGGATGGGCACGTTGGGCAGTGCCTGATCGCCAGCAGCGGCGGCAGGGGCAGGCGCGTGGCGTTGTCCGTCTGGAAGACGGGTCCGTCGATCAGTTCGTCCTTGACGACGTGGAAATGCGGCCCCTTCTTGCTCGTGGACTCGGGCTCGACGGGCTCCAGCGACCACGCCGTCCGGCACCACTGCCGCCTCGTGGCGGCCCTGTGACGCCCACGCCTGTCATCGGCCGCCGGCGAGGCGTCGGTGCTCACCCAGCCGCTCCCGTCCTTCTCGCAGCCCCAGCCGGTCAGCAGGCTGTCGTGGCCCGCCAAGGAGCAGGAATCAGCCGGCGAGATCGGCGCGGGCCTCGGCGACCTGACGGGTGATGCCGTGGGCGCCGCTGGACTGTGCGATGGAGTCCGCCTCGTCGAGGAGCTGGAGCACGTCGTCGTGGCGGCCTTCGCCGGAGGCGATGTAGGCCAGCCCGACCAGGTTCGCGGCGACGCCGGGCAGGAAGCCGATCTCCCTGCGCAGGCGCACCGATTCCTCCAGCCGCTCCCGTGCCGCCGCGAGACGGCCCGCGACGTGTTCGGCGAAGCCCAGGTGGCGAAGCGCGTAGGACATGGTCAGCTTGTCGCCGGCCAGGGTCGCGAGCTCGTGGGAGCGTTCGAGGGAGGGAAGCGCGGTGGCGCCGTCGTGCCGTACCACCTGGTGGAAGATACCGACCCAGAACAGCGACTCGCCATGGCCGCGCACGTCGCCGAGCTTCTCGTACAGCTCGGCGGCCCGCTCGAACAGGGCGAGCTCGTCCGGATCCTCGGTCCCGCCGTCGAGGAAGCGGGCGTGGGCGATCCGGCCGCGGGCCAGGCAGAGGTCGGCCTCGACCGCGTTGAGCTCGTGGTCGGCCGCGGCTAGGGCGGCGGGGTCGCCGCCGAAGACGGCCCGCTCGTAGAGCAGCCCGGCCTGTTCGATCCGTTCGTCCGCGCTCATGCTGACCCCGTTCACAAGGTCCACCGGTTGGTCGCACCCTACGGGGTTCTGCACCGGACGCCCAAGCGGATGCGCGGCGCGCACCCCGGTTCGTCGTGCCGGCGGCGAGGTCGCATGTCGCCTCTTGTGGCCTAAGTGTGCCGCCGGGCACCGTTCACCGAGGTCGGCGTCACCGCCCGCACCTAGCGTGGGGATGAGTACGCCGCCAACTCGTGGCGACGCCCGAGTGAGGAACCAAGAGTCATGAGACACATCGCGCTGGGTGGACAACTCGACGTCTCGCGCATCGGCCTCGGTGCCATGACGATGTCCGCCTACTACACCGGTGCCAACAGCGACGAAGCCGAAGCGATCCGCACCATCCACCGGGCGCTCGACCTCGGTGTGACGTTCCTGGACACGGCCGAGATCTACGGGCCCTACCTCAACGAGGAACTCGTCGGCAAGGCGCTCAAGGACCGCCGCGACGAGGTCGTCCTGGCCACGAAGTTCGGCATGGTCTCGCACGAGGGCGGCGGGCCCGGCGTCCTGGACAGCAGCCCGGCGAACATCAGGATCGCGGTCGAGGGCTCGCTGAGGCGGCTCGGCACCGACCGCATCGATCTGTACTACCAGCACAGGGTCGACCCGGACACCCCCATCGAGGACACCGTCGGAACCCTCTCCGAGCTGGTCGCCGACGGCAAGATCGGCCATGTCGGCCTGTCGGAGGCGGGCGTGGAGACGATCCGGCGCGCTCACGCCGTGCATCCGATCACCGCGCTGCAGACGGAGTACTCGCTGTGGACGCGCGACCCCGAGGCGGCGCTGCTGCCGGTGCTGCGCGAGCTCGGCATCGGCTTCGTGCCGTACTCGCCGCTGGGCCGCGGGTTCCTGACCGGCTCGATCCGGTCGACGGACCAGTTCGCCGCCGACGACTTCCGGAGGAACAACCCGCGGTTCGCCGAGGGCAACTTCGAGCAGAACCTGCGCATCGTCGACGAGGTGGAGGCCGTCGCGCGGGAGGCCGGGGCCACGCCCGCGCAGGCGGCACTGGCCTGGCTGCTGTGCAAGGGCGACGACATCGCCCCCATCCCCGGCACGAAGAGGGTGTCGCGGGTGGAGGAGAACGCGGCGGCGGACGCCGTCCGGCTGACGCCTGAGCAGGTCAAGCGGCTCGACGCCATCACCCCGCCCGCGGGCGCACGCTACGCGGAGGAGCACATGCGGACGGTCGAGGGCTGAACCGGGACCGCCGACGCCGAAGGAGCGCATGCGGACGGTCGAGGGCTGGACCGGGACCGCCGGCGCCGAAGGAGCGCAGGCCGACGGTCGAGGGCTGGACCGGGCCGACGGGCAGGCGAGGTGGGAGGCGTGCCGGATCGGCCGCGCCGTCGAGGGTATGCGCGGCGGGCATGGGAGCTGTGCGAGACGGTCGCTTGTCGGCCGTCGCCCCGCACGCCTACCGTTCCTGGCATGAGCAAGATCGCATTGGTGACGGGCGCGAACCAGGGGCTGGGCTTCGCCCTGGCCGAGGGACTGGCCCGGCGGCTCGGCCCCGGCGACGTCGTCTACCTCACAGGACGTGACGCGGCCAGGGTCGCTCGGGCGAGGGAACGGGTGTCGGGCGCGAAGGCCGACGTGCGGGCCCACCTGCTGGACGTCGGCGACGCGGACGCGGTGGAGGAGTTCGCGCGCGAGCTGCGCAACCGCCACGGGGGCGTGGACGTCGTCTTCTCCAACCACTACCTGCGCACGGTGCCGCAGGACGTCCCGGCCGAGGTGATCGACGCCTACGTGGACGTCAACAACCTCGGTACGACGCGGATGACGCGCGCGTTCCTGCCCGTCCTTCGGCAGGGCGGACGCTTCGTCGTCGTCTCCAGCAGCCTCGGCCGCCTGCGGGAACTTCCCGAGGGGCTGCGGGGGCGCTTCGACGGGGCGCGGACTCCAGAGGAGGTCGACGCGATCATGCTGGCGTGGCGCGACGCCGTACGGGAGGGGCGGGCGGCGGCGGAGGGCTGGCCCGGGTTCATCAACATCCCGTCGAAGGTGGGGCAGGTGGCGGCCGTGCGGGCCCTCGCGCGGCAGCGGCGGGCCGACGACCTGGCGCACGACCGGCTGCTGGTCGCTGTCTGTCCCGGCATGATCGACACTGCCTCGTCGCGGCCGTGGTTCGACATGACAGGCGCGCAGACACCGGAGCAGGCGGCTGTCGCGCTCCTCGACCTGGCGCTGGAGCCGGGTTTCGATCCACGTCTCTACGGCGAGCTGGTGCGGTTCGGCAGGGTGCTCTCCTGGTCGTGAGGCGAACACGCATGCCATCCTCAGGAGCGCCGTCAGGCGCGCTCGCCCCTCAGCGCCCTGAGGACGGCGGCGGGCGGGGTGGCGCCACGTGTCGACAGCCATGCCAGGTGGTTGCGCGTGGAGTACCACGACAGCTTACGCGCGTCGAGCAGGCTGAGATCGTCAGGGCCGGCCAGGACGGCGGTGAGCGCGGTCCGCCGCCACGTCGTGGCCGCGTCGATCCCCAGGGCCCCCGCCAGCTGTCCCTGCGCGGCGCGGACGGCGGCGGCCAGCCGCCGCATGCGGCCCTCGCCCCCGGCGCGCGGCTCGATCGCGGCCAGCAGGTTGACCGTGTCGGGCGCCGCTCCCGCGGCCCTGCTCTGGCGGAGCATCTCGACGTCGGAGGGCGCCAGGCCGGAGGGTCCCAGCGGGACGCTGAAGACGACCGTGAACTTCTTGTCCCGCCGCAGGTCGGCCAGCGCGACGGCCCTGCGGCGTACGGCGGACACGTCGCCGCCGTCGCGGATCTCGAACTCCGCGAAGGAGGCGCCGAAGGCGGCGATCACCTTGCGGTAGGCGGAGGTGAGCGCGCGCTGGTCGGCGCAGGCGGCGGCCAGTTCCCTGCCCACGGGCCCGCCGAAGGCGAGGCCCGCGTCGCCGCCGGCCGCGCGCAGCCCCGGCAGCCGGTTGGCGACGGAACTGCGGCCGAGGTCGATCGTGCCGCCCCACTTGGGCGCGCAGCCGCTCGGGCCGGCCATCACCCGGCCGAGGGAGAACCACCGCACGCCGGTACGGCGGGCCGCCGCGGGCAGGTCGAACCCGGGGTCGGCCACGGTGTCGACGAAGGCCACGTAGCCGGAGGGCTCCGTCACCGCGAGCGCCGAAGGCGCGGACGCGGGGGAAGGGGAGGCGGCCGTCCGGGCGGGCGGGCTCGCGGCGGCGAGGGAAGCCGACCATTCGGGCGTGGCCTGGGCGGGCAGGAACCAGACCGCCACACCCGTCACGCCCGCCAGGCCGAGCCCTGCCAGCACCACGAGGGTGCGCGGCGGGGTGCCTGGCTCTCTGTGACGCGCCATGCTCACCTACCGTGTCAGGGTGATGACCGATGGTGAACGCTAGCAGGGCGCGGCTGAGGGCGACCCGATAATGGCCATATGAGGCTAAGGATCTTCACCGAACCCCAGCAGGGCGCCACCTACGACGATCTGCTGGCGGTGGCGAAGGCCACCGAGCGGCTCGGGTTCGACGCGTTCTTCCGCTCCGACCACTACCAGCGCATCGGCCCGGGCGAGCCGGGGCCCGGCTCGACCGACGCGTGGATCACCCTGGCGGCACTGGCGAGGGAGACCTCGACGATCAGGCTGGGCACCCTGGTCACGCCCGCGACCTTTCGCCTGCCGGGACCGCTGGCCATCAGCGTCGCCCAGGTGGACCAGATGAGCGGCGGCCGGGTGGAGCTGGGCTTCGGCACCGGCTGGTTCGACGGCGAGCACAACGCCTACGGCATCCCCTTCCCGCCGCTCGGCGAGCGGTTCGCCAGGTGGGAGGAGCAGCTGGAGATCATCACAGGGCTGTGGTCGGCCGACAAGGACTACTCCTTCGAGGGCGCCTACTACCGCGTGGTCGACTCGCCCGCGCTGCCCAAGCCCGCCCAGCGTCCCGGTCCTCCGATCATCATCGGCGGTATCGGCGCCAAGCGCACGCCGCGCGTGGCCGCCAGGTTCGCCGACGAGTACAACGTGCCCTTCCACTCGGTGGAGGAGACCGGCGCGGCGTTCGACAGGGTACGGCGGCTCGCCGAGCGTCCGATGATCTACTCCGTCGCGCAGACCGTCTGCGTCGGCGCCGACGAGGCCGAGGTGGAGCGGAGGGCGGCCGCCATCGGCGGCACCGCCGCCCAGCTGCGCGAGGGTGGCCTTGCCGGTACGCCCTCGGAGGTGCTCGACAAGATCGGCCGCTTCGCCGAGCTCGGTGCCGAGCGGATCTACCTGCAGGTCATGGACCTGTCCGATCTGGAGCACCTCGAGCTGATCGCGGCGCAGATCCTGCCGTCCGTCTGACGTCCACCCCCGAGGCGCCCTGGCCCACGCCGGCAGGGTGCCTCGGGCTCGGCTTCCCGCCGGACGGCGGCGCGTGAGCGTCGCCATGCGCATGTCGGCTGAAATTATGAGATGGCGACAGAAATATGGCTGCGGCACACTTGACGGGTGCTGCTGACGATCTCGACCACCGCCACACCGGCCACCGACCTGGGCTTCCTGCTCCACAAGCATCCCGACAGGGTGCAGGGGTTCGCCCAGTCCTTCGGCACGGCCACGGTGTTCTACCCGGAGGCGGGCGAGGAGCGGTGCACGGCGGCGCTCCTGCTCGACGTCGACCCCGTCGCGCTGGTGCGCACCAGAGGCCGCACGTCGCCCGACTTCAGCCTGTCGCAGTACGTCAACGACCGGCCCTACGCCGCCTCCTCGCTGATGGCGGTCGCGATCGGCGACGTCTTCCGCACCGCGCGCGGCGGGCGCTGCAACGCCAGGCCCGAGCTGGCGGCGGGCACGCTGCCACTGGAGATCACGCTGCCCGCGCTGCCCTGCAGAGGCGGTCCCGACCTGGCTCGCAGGCTGTTCGAGCCGCTCGGGTGGGAGACGGAGGCGCAGGCCGTACCGCTGGACGAGGCCTTTCCCGAGTGGGGTGACTCGCGGTACGTGCGGCTGCGGCTGCGCGGGCGGCTGCGGCTGGCCGACGCGCTCAACCACCTGTACGTGCTGCTGCCCGTGCTCGACGACGGCAAGCACTACTGGATCGCCCCCGACGAGGTCGACAAGCTGATCCGCGCGGGGGAGGGCTGGCTGGCCCAGCACCCCGAGCGGACGCTGATCACCCGCCGTTACCTGGGGCGGCGCCGGGCCCTGGAACGTACGGCCTTCGCCAGGCTCGCCGAGGTCGGCGACGAGACCGAGGAGGCGCTCGAGCCGCGCATCGAGGAGGACAAGGGCGGCCCGCTGGAGGAGAAGGCCGTCCCGCTGAACACCCGCCGCCGCGAAGAGGTCGTGAAGACGCTGGAGGAGCTGGGCGCCTCCTCGGTCATCGACCTTGGCTGCGGCTCGGGCCAGCTGGTCGGCGCGCTGCTGGCCGAGCCGAGGTTCGCCAGGATCGCCGGCGTGGACGTCTCGACGCTCGCGCTCGGCATCGCCGCCCGCAAGCTCAAGCTGGAGCGGATGCCGGACGTCAAACGGGCCAGGCTCACCCTGTTCCAGGGCGCGCTCACCTACACCGACCCGCGCTTCGCCGGGTACGACGCCGCCGTGCTCATGGAGGTCATCGAGCACGTCGACCCGCCCAGGCTGGCCGCGCTGGAGCGGGTGGTCTTCGGGCACGCCGCCCCGCAGCACGTGATCGTGACCACGCCCAACTCCGAGTACAACGTGAACTACGCGTTCCTGACCGGGATGCGCCATCCCGACCACCGCTTCGAGTGGACGCGCGCCGAGTTCGCCGCGTGGGCCGAGCGGGTGGCGCGGGAGTACCGCTACACCGTCACCTTCAAGCCGGTCGGCGACGAGGACCCCGGCAGGGGCTCGCCGACGCAGATGGGAGTCTTCACCCGTGAGCACTGAGATCCGCGTTCCCGAGCTGTCCCTCGTGGTGCTCGTCGGCGTCTCGGGCAGCGGGAAGTCGACGTTCGCCGCCAGGCACTTCAAGCCGACCCAGGTCATCTCCTCCGACTTCTGCCGCGGCCTGGTCTCCGACGACGAGAACGACCAGTCGGCCACGCACGCCGCCTTCGAGCTGCTCGACCACATCGTCTCGACCAGGCTCTCGCGCGGCCTGCTGACCGTCGTCGACGCCACCAGCGTGCAGTACGGCCCGCGGCAGAATCTCATCGCGCTGGCCAAGAAGCACGACGTGCTGTGTGACGCGATCGTCCTCGACGTGCCGGAGGAGGTGGCGATCGAGCGCAACGCCGCCCGCCCCGACCGCGACTTCGGCGCCGGCGTGGTGATCAGGCAGCGCAAGGACCTGCGCCGTTCCCTCGGCAAGATCAACAAGGACGGCTTCCGCAGGGTCCACGTGCTGCGCGGCGTGGAGGAGATCGACACCGCCACCGTCGCCTACGAGAGGGCGTGGACCGACAAGAAGGATCTCACGGGACCCTTCGACATCATCGGCGACGTCCACGGCTGCCGCGCCGAGCTGGAGTCGCTGCTCGGCGAGCTCGGCTGGGAGCTGACCCGCGTCGACGGCAAGGCGGTGACCGCCACGCATCCCGAGGGCCGCACCGCCGTGTTCGTCGGCGACCTCGTCGACCGCGGCCCCGACTCGCCCGGCGTGGTCCGCCTGGTCATGGGCATGGTCGCGGCCGGCACCGCCGTCTGCGTGCGGGGCAACCACGAGGAGAAGCTGGTCAAGGCGCTCAAGGGCCGCAAGGTGCGCGTCGCCCACGGCCTGGAGCAGTCGCTCGAGCAGTTCGCCGCCGAGAGCGAGGAGTTCACCCGCGAGGCGACCGCGTTCCTCGACGGGCTCATCAGCCACTACCAGCTCGACGAGGGCCGCCTGGTCGTCGCGCACGCCGGGCTGAAGGAGGCCTACCACGGCCGCGCCTCCGGCAGGGTCCGCTCCTTCGCGCTGTACGGCGACACCACGGGCGAGACCGACGAGTACGGCCTGCCCGTCCGCTACCCGTGGGCCCAGGAGTACCGGGGCCGCTCCATGGTCGTCTACGGCCACACCCCGACGACCAAGCCGGAGTGGATCAACAACACGATCTGCCTCGACACCGGTTGCGTGTTCGGCGGCAGGCTGACCGCGCTGCGCTACCCGTCGCGCGAGCTCGTCTCGGTGCCGGCCGAGAAGGTCTGGTACGAGCCGGTCAAGCCGCTCACCGCCCCCGGCTACCGCGACCCGGTCAGCCTCGACATCGGCGACGTGCAGGGCACCAGGTACGTCGAGACGCGCTTCGGCGCCAGGGTCAAGGTCATGGAGGAGAACGCCGCCGCGGCGCTGGAGGTGATGAGCCGCTTCGCCGTCGACCCGCGCTGGCTGGTCTACCTGCCGCCGACCATGGCACCGCCGGAGACCTCCCGGCTGGACGGCTACCTGGAGCACCCGCACGAGGCGTTCGAGGAGTTCGCCGCCCACGGCGTGCGCGAGGTCGTGTGCGAGGAGAAGCACATGGGGTCGAGGGCGGTCGCCGTTCTGGCCAGGACTCCTGAGGTCGCGGCCGAGCGGTTCGGCGTCACTGACGGCGGCGCGGGCGCCGTCTACACCCGCACGGGCCGGCCGTTCTTCGACGACCTGACGCCGCTGGTCGACCGGCTGCGGCAGGCGTGCGAGCCGCTGTGGGCCGAGCTCGGCTCCGACTGGGTGGCGCTCGACTGCGAGCTGCTGCCGTGGTCGGCGAAGGCGGGCGAGCTGATCCGGTCGCAGTACGCGTCCGTGGGCGCCGCGGCGCGCGCCGCGGTGCCCGAGGCGGTCGGCGTGCTGGAAGCGGCGGCCGGGCGCGGGCTGGATGTGGGCGAGTTGCTGTCCCGCACCCGGCGTCGCGAAGACAACGCTGCCCGTTTTCGCGACGCGTATGCGCGCTACTGCTGGCCGGTCGACGGACTCGACGGGGTACGGCTCGCGCCGTTCCAGATCCTGGCCGTCGAGGGACGCAACACCGCGCTCGAACCGCACGCGTGGCACCTGCAGCGGCTCGCCCTGCTCGACGACCCGATCATCACGCCCACCAGGCATCTGTTCGTCGACCTCGACTCGGCCGAGTCGAGGCGGAGCGCGGTCGAGTGGTGGCAGGCGCTGACGGAGGAGGGCGGTGAGGGCATGGTCGTCAAGCCCGCCGCCCACCCCGAGGGCCGCGTCCAGCCCGGCGTGAAGGTGCGCGGGCGCGAATACCTGCGCATCATCTACGGGCCCGACTACACAGAGTCGCTCGACACGCTGCGCCGCCGCTTCCTCGGCAAGAAGCGGTCGATGGCGCTGCGTGAGCACGCGCTCGGCCTGGAGGCGCTGGCCCGTCTCGCCGACGGCGACCCGCTGTGGCGCGTGCACGAGCCCGTCTTCGCCGTGCTGGCCATGGAATCGGAGCCGGTCGACCCCCGCCTGTGATCGTCAAAGTTTGGCCAGGCAAAGCCGTACAAGGGTGACATCTGGGTAGAGCTCGGGCATGGCGAGCTCCAGGGGAGTACGGCAGGAGAACATCGGCCACGTCGTGTTCATCACGGCGGCGGCCGCCATCGGCGGCTTCCTGTTCGGTTACGACAGCTCGGTGATCAACGGCGCGGTCACAGGCATCAGGAAGTACTTCCAGGTGGGCCCGGTCCAGACGGGCATCGTCGTGGCCATCGCGCTGCTGGGCTCGGCGATGGGGGCGTGGCTGGCCGGAGGGGTGGCCGACCGGTGGGGACGCATCAGGACGATGCAGGTGGCCGCGCTGCTGTTCGCGGTCAGCTCGATCGGTCAGATGCTGCCCTTCTCCATCTGGGACCTGGCCTTCTGGCGGGTGCTGGCGGGCGTGGCGATCGGCATGGCCTCGGTGATCGGGCCCGCCTACATCGCCGAGGTCGCCCCGCCCGCCTACCGCGGCAGGCTCGGCTCGTTCCAGCAGCTGGCCATCGTGCTCGGCATCGCCGTGTCGCAGCTGGTCAACTACGTCATCGCGCGCATCGCGGGCGGCAACGTCAACAACCCCCTCTTGGGGCTGCAGGCCTGGCAGTGGATGCTCGGCGCGTGCGTCGTGCCCGCCCTGCTCTACCTGCTGTTCGCCTCGGTGATCCCCGAATCGCCGCGCTTCCTCGTCGCGGTCGGCAGGACGGCGACGGCCAGGAAGGTCCTGGCCGAGGTCGAGGGCGAGCACGCCGACCTGGACGCCAGGATCGCCGAGATCCACGACGTGCTGAAGACGGAGGAGCGCTCGACGATGCGCGAACTGCGCGGCCCGGCGCTCGGCCTGCTGCCGATCGTGTGGATCGGCATCGGGCTGTCGGTCTTCCAGCAGTTCGTCGGCATCAACGTGATCTTCTACTACTCCTCCGAGCTGTGGCAGTCGGTCGGCATCAACCAGAGCGAGTCGCTGCTGTGGAGCTTCTCCACCTCGGTGATCAACATCATCGGCACGTTCATCGCCATCGCCCTGGTCGACAAGATCGGCCGCAAGCCGCTGCTGCTGATCGGCTCGGCCGGGATGACGGTCTCGCTGGCCACGGCCGCGTGGGCCTTCAGCGCCGCCAGGACGGTGGAAGGGAAGGTCACGCTGCCCGACCTCCAGGGCGCCGTCGCACTGATCGCGGCCCACACGTACGTGCTGTTCTTCGCCCTGTCGTGGGGTGTCGTGGTGTGGGTCCTGCTGGGAGAGATGTTCCCCAACCGCATCCGGGCTCTGGCCCTGTCGGTCGCGGCGTCCGCGCAGTGGCTGGCCAACTGGGCGATCACCGTGACGTTCCCCAGCCTGTCGGCCTGGAACCTGCCGCTCACCTACGTGATGTACACGATCTTCGCCGCGCTGTCCTTCCTCTTCGTCACCAAGTGGGTCAAGGAGACGAAGGGCCGCAAACTCGAGGAGATGGGGTAGTACTCCGCCGGTCGTACCGGAGCGGACGGCGTGACCGCCGTCGGTTGCGCGGCGAGAGCGCGCGGTGCCGCCCTGGGGCCGATGCGAGGGGACGGCTCCGCGCGTGAAGCTGGGCGGCATGCGAGCACGAACGATCACCGTCCTGGCTCTTGCCCTCACCTTCACCGCCTCCACCGCCGCGGCCCACGCCGATCCCGAGGCCGGTGCGACCACCGTCGACGTCGTCGTCGAGACCTCCGGCGTCACGGCGCCTGCCTCCGTGCCCGCCGGAGCGGCCACGTTCAGGATCCGGTCGGCCGACCCCGAAGGCGCCTACCTGGGCGTGCTGCGGGTCAGGCCGGGTCTGCCGCTGCGGCGGGTCCTCGCCGACCTGGAACGCGCCTACGACCGTGCGAACCCCCAGGACGCGCTGACCGCGGCGCGGACGCTGTCCAGGGAGGTGGTGATGCACGGCGGCGCCGCCGTCCTGCCGGGCACGCCCGTCTCCTACACCGCGGAGCTGGCCGCGGGCACCTACCACCTGATCGACTTCAAGGAGGTCGGCAGGCCAGGTCTGGAGGAGAAGGTCCGCACGCTGCGCGTGAGGCCCGCCCCCTGGCGCCCGTCCCTTCCGCCGGCCGCCGCGCAGATCACCCAGTACCGGGCACAGGACGGCACCAGCCGGTTCGAGGCGCCCGCCGCCATCGGGTCGGGCCTGCCGGTGCGCGTGGTCAACCGGTCGGGCCAGTTCAACGAGGCCATCCTCATGCCGGTACGGCCCGGCACCACCCGCGAGCAGGTGGGCGCCTTCTTCACGGCGATGGACGAGGGGCGGCAGGCGCCGAACCCGTTCACCGGCGGACCTGTCGGCCTGGTCCCCATGTCCCCAGGACGGTCGGCGATCGTGCGGGCGGACCTGCCGCCCGGCCCGTACGCGCTGGTCACCTGGTTGCCCGACTACCGCACGGGACGCGGGCACGCGGCCCAGGGCATGCACGAGCTGCTCACCGTGGAGTGACGGGACGGCGGTGGTCGAGGTACCACCTGCCCCACGCGTCGAGGAGCCTGGTGATCTCCTCCAGGCTCCTGCCCGTCTCGGTCAGGGAGTACTCCACCTTGGGCGGCACCTCGCGGTAGACGGTCCTGGTGACCAGCCCGTCCTCCTCCATCTCGCGCAGCTGGCGGGTGAGCATGCGCTGGGTGATGCCGCCCATCGCGCGCTTCAGCTCGCCGAACCTGTGGGTCCCGTCGAGCAGCTTGCGCAGGATCGCCAGCTTCCAGCGGCCGCCCAGAACCTCCATGGCCACCTCGACCGTGCAGGGCTCCGCCACCGTGTCGAGATCGCCACGCATCGCTCTGACCTCCATAGGTATACAGAACGGCACTATGCCACAGAAAAGACCGTACTTGTCGATGAGGAACCGGCTTCCGCAGGCTGTCCCGCATGGATGTGGACAGGAGCCGGACCCGGTGGGCCGTGCTGGCGGTGATGTGCGCCAGCCTGCTGCTGGTGGGAATCGACCTGACCGTGCTGCACGTGGCATTGCCGAGCATGAGCAGGAGCCTGATGCCCGGAGCGAGCGGGCTGCTGTGGATCGTCGACGTGTACTCGCTCACCGTGGCGGCGCTGCTGGTGACCTGCGGCACCCTGGGCGACAGGCTCGGGCGCAGGCGGCTGGTACTGGCGGGGTTCGCCGTGTTCGGCCTGGCGTCGGCCGCCGCCGCCTTCTCCGCCACGACCGCGCAGCTCATCGGCGCCCGCATGGCGCTGGGAGCGGGCGCGGCGATGATCATGGCGTCCACTGTCGCGATCATCAGGTCGGTCTTCCCCGTCGACCGCGAGCGCGCCCTCGCCCTGGGGCTGTGGACCGCGGCCCACAGCGCGGGGGCCGCGATCGGGCCGGTCGTCGGAGGGGCGCTGGTGGAGCGGTTCTGGTGGGGCGCGGTCTTCCTGGTCAACGTGCCCGTCGTGGTGATCGCGCTGGTGGCGGGTCTCCGGCTGATCCCCGAGTCGAAGGACCCCGCGCCGCGCCGCTGGGACCTGGCAGGGGTGGCGCTGTCGGTGGCGGGCCTCGCGCTGACCGTCTACGCGCTGAAGCGGGCGGCCGAGCAGCCCGGCACCGGCGCCCTGGTCGCGGGTGCCGCAGGGATGGCGTTGCTCGGCCTGTTCGCGGCCCGCCAGCGGCGCGCCGCCCAGCCGCTGCTGGACCTCGCGCTGTTCGCCGACCGCCGCTTCACCGCCGCGACGGTGTGCGTGCTGAGCTGCTTCGGCTGCTACACGGCGCTGCTGTTCTTCGCCACCCAGTGGCTTCAGCTCGAGGCGGGCCACGGCCCGCTCACGGCGGGCCTCGCGCTCGCGCCGCCGGCCGTCGCGAACGCCGTGGGCGCCGCGACCGCGCCGTGGCTGGCGGCCAGGATGGGACATCGCCGGGCGCTGACCTGGAGCCTGACGCTGTTCGCCGCGGCGCTGGCCACGCTCACCGCCGGGGGCGGTGCGGCCCTGCCCGGGGCGCTGGTCGCGGCCGGCGCCGGCGCGGGCGTGGTGATGACCCTGGGCGCCGACCTCATCATGTCCGCGGCCAGGCCGGAGCGGGCGGGGGAGGCCGCAGCGATCCAGGAGACCTCCTTCGAGCTGGGCGCTGGACTGGGGATCGCGGTGCTCGGTACGGCGCTGGCCGCCGCCTACCGCGGCGCGCTGCCCGCCGTACCGGGAGTGGACGGCGGGGCGGCCGAGACGGCGGGGGAGTCGCTCGCCGCGGCGCTGCAGGTCGCGGCGACACTGCCGCCGGCGGCGGCCGAGCCCCTGCGGGCCGCCGCGCGTGAGGCGTTCGGCCAGGGTTTCGCCGCGGTGACGGGAACGGCCGCGGCGCTGCTCGCCTTCACGGCGGTGCTCGCGACGGTCCTGCTGCGCGAGCGCCGGACCTCCTCGCCCGTCGAATAAAATTCGGAGAAGGAGCCGGAACGCTGACGGGACGCGCAGGACGTTCGCCTCGTCGGCACGGATGCGAAGGGGCTTTCACGTGGACGCCGTCGACCAGGCGATCCTCCGTCGGCTGCAGCGCGACGGCAGGCAGACCAACCGCGAGCTGGCCGAGGCTGTGGGGGTGGCGCCGTCCACCGCGCTGGAGCGCACCCGCGCCCTGCGCGCCCGCGGCGTGATCACCGGCTTCCACGCCGCTGTGGATCCCGAAGCCCTCGGCCGCGGAGTGCAGGCCCTGATCTCGATCAGGATCAGGCCGCAGTCGCGCGAGGCCATCGAGTCGACGCGCGACACCATGGCCGCGCTGCCGGAGACCCTCGGCGTGTTCGTCGTGACCGGCAACGAGGACATCCTGGTGCACGTGGCCGTCCCCAGCACGCAGTACCTGCGGGACTTCGTCCTCGACCGGCTGGCGCGGCGCAAGGAGTTCGTGGACGTGCGCACGACCGTGGTCTTCGACTACGTGCAGCCGGTGGAGCAGTCCGAACTTCCTGTGGCCGAGCGCAGGGAACGCCGAACTCCGTACGTCTGATCCGCTTCCGTGCGGCCGAAACCCGAAGGACCGGCGGCTTTCCACGCCTCGGCCGAATGAGCTTCGGCTGAACCGTTGGCGATCCGCACGAACGCCTAGCGTCCGAAGAGTGAACCAACGAAACGACGTCTCCGGCAGCCTGCTGGTGCTCGGTGCCGGGGTCCTGTGGGGAACGGTCGGCCCCGCCCAGGTCATGGCCGGGTCGGCGGCGAGCCCGGTGACCGTCGGCTGCGCCCGCATCCTGTTCGGCGGCCTGCTCCTGCTGGCCTTCGTGCTGCTCACCGACCGCGCCGCCTTCCGGACCCTCACCAGGCCCGCCTGGCCGCCGCTGCTGTCGGCCGCGGCCGCCACGGGAATCTTCCAGGCGGCGTTCCTGACCTCGGTCTCCCGCACCGGCGCCGCCGTGGCCACCGCGCTGGCGTTCGGCTTCGCGCCCGTCTTCACCGGGCTGTGCCAGCGGCTGTTCCTGCGCACCCCGCTCACCAGGACCTGGCTGGCCGGTACGGCGGCCGCGGTCGTCGGCGTCACGCTCATGTCGACGCCAGCGGGCTCGGCACGCGTCGATCCGCTCGGCCTGGTCCTGGGCGTCGTGGCCGGAGGCTGCTTCGGCGTCTACACCGTCTCGGCCAAGCGGCTCGTCGACGACAGGGTGGCGATGCCCGCCGCGGTGTCGCTGACCCTGCTGGTGGGCTCCATGGTCACGCTCCCATGGTTCGTGGCAGGGCTTCCCCTGCTCGCCGACGCCCGCTCGCTCGGACTGGTGGCCTGGCTCGCCGGGGCCACCACGGCCCTGGCGTACATGTTCTTCGTGAGCGGGCTGCGCAGGGTCAGCGCGGCGAGCGCCGCCACGCTCAGCCTCGCCGAGCCGCTGGTGGCCAGTGTGCTCGGCGTCCTCGTGCTGGGCGAGCGGATGCCCGCGCCGGTCACGGCGGGCGCGCTGATCCTTTTGGGCGGCCTCGCCGTGGTCAGCCTCTCCGGCCGCCGAGAGCCTGTCGTGGAGACGACGCGGCCGGTGCGGGTCCACGAGCGCGATCCCGGCGTCATCGGCCGGCGGCGGTCAGGCTGACGAGCACCTTCGGGGTCATCCCTCCAGGAGCCCGGCAGGGACGCCGGCCTCGTGCCGATGCCGCCGGGCGTGCATGTCCCAGAGGATGTCGGCCAGCTCGGCGGGGCGGCCCCCCGCACGTACGGCGACGGTCTGTCCGGCGCCACCGTCAAGCTCCGTGGCGTGTACGAGCTGCACGGCGACGTGGCCTCCCGCCTGCTGGACCCGCCCGCCTCACTCAGGCCGATCACCGCTGATCGCGAACGCGCACCGGCCCCGCTGCCACCGGGTGAGCGGTGCGGGTCCGTTCCGGGGGAGGTCTGTTGCAATAGTGTGTGCCACACACTATTGTGGGTCGCATGCTGAACGATGAGCTGCTCTCCACGCATCTGCAGGAGCTCAGGCGGGGCACCGTCGTGCTCGCGTGCCTGCTCATCCTTCGGCAGCCGAACTACGGGTACGCACTGCTCGACCTGCTCGGCGAGCGCGGCTTCACCGTCGACGCCAACACCCTGTACCCGCTCCTGCGCCGACTCGAGAAGCAGGGCCTGCTGACCAGCGACTGGAACACCGAGGAGTCCCGGCCGCGCAAGTTCTACCGAACCAGTGGCGACGGCGTCGCACTCGCCGACACCCTGAGCCGCGACTGGGACGAGCTCCACACGGCATTCCGCACCTTGAAGGGCGAGTCATGATCCCCGCGAGCACCCTCACCGACCGCTACGTCGACGCGACCCTGCGCCGCCTGCCCGAGCGGCAGCGGCCCGACATCGAGAAGGAACTCCGCGCCTCGATCGCGGACGCCGTCGACGACCGCCTCGACGCCGGAAGCGACCCGGTGGAAGCCGAGATCGCGGTGCTCACCGAGCTGGGCGACCCGGCGCGGCTGGCCGCGGGCTACGCGGATCGTCCGCTCCAGCTCATCGGGCCCGCGCTCTACCTCGACTACACCCGGCTGCTGACGGCGCTGATGGTGACGATCGTGCCTGTCGTGGCCGCGGTCGTCGGGCTCGCGCGGGCCCTGCAGGACGGCACCGCCCTGCTCGTGATCGGCGACACCCTCGGCGCGGCGTTCACGACCACCGTCCACATCGCCTTCTGGACGACGCTCGTCTTCGCGATCATCGAGCGCGTCTTCGCCGGCCGCAGGGCGACGGCACGGCCCTGGACCCCCGACTCGCTGCCCGAGCCGCCCAGCCGTCGCGCCCGGTACGGCGAGCTGGTCACCGGGACCGTGCTGTTCGTCCTCATGACGACCTTCATCCTGCTCTCGCCGGTGGTGAGCACCGAGACGGACGCGAACGGCGACCCCGTCGGCCTGCTCTCGCCCTGGCTGTGGGAGAGCGGCGCCGTCTACCTGTTCATCGCCTTCGTGATCGCGACCCTCGGCTTCGCCTTCGTGAAGTACTACGTGCGATGGAGCGTTCCCGTCGCCGTCGCGGGGTCGATCGCCGACCTCGCCTCCGCGGTCATGCTGATCTGGCTCGCCGCGACCCACCGGGTGCTCAACCCGGCCTTCGTCGAGGCGGCCGGTTGGTCGCCGAACGTACCGCAGTGGATCGACACGGGGCTTGTCGTGCTCTCCGCCGGCACGCTCGTCCACACCGTCCTCGAGGGGATCGGCCGGGCGCTTCGCCGCTGAGCGGCCGTCGACCCCGCTCCCACCAGTCCCCCTTCCCAACAGCCGGTCTACCGGCCCGAGCCGGTCTCCTGACCGGCCCCGATCCCGCGGGCACGCCGGACGTCGCCGGCACGATGCCCCCTGCCCTGGGACGCCCGTCCACCATCGAAGTGAGGAGCACCCATGAAAGCGATCGTCTACGAGGAGTACGGCTCCGCCGAGGTCCTGAGGTACAGCGACGTCGACAAGCCCGCAGTCGGCCCCGACGAGGTGCTCGTGCGGGTTCGGGCGGCTTCGGTCAACCAGGGCGACAGGTTCGCCA
Source organism: Nonomuraea mangrovi (assembly GCF_042681425.1). Taxonomy (NCBI): domain Bacteria; kingdom Bacillati; phylum Actinomycetota; class Actinomycetes; order Streptosporangiales; family Streptosporangiaceae; genus Nonomuraea; species Nonomuraea mangrovi. Next base: position 494,801 of record NZ_JBHUFV010000033.1, read on the forward strand.
TGCACGGCGTCCCGCGCATCGGGCGTCTCGCGTTCGGGATCCGGCGGCCGAAGGCGACCATCCTCGGGCGCGACATCGCCGGGACGGTGGAAGTGGCAGGGGCGAACGTCACCGGCCTCCAGGTCGGCGACGCGGTGTTCGGCGAGACGAGTCAGCGAGGCTTCGCCGAGTACGCGGCGGCGCCGGAGAAGCACCTGGCCCCGATACCCGCGGGGGTGACGTTCGAGCAGGCGGCCACCCTTCCCGTGGCGGCGACGACCGCGCTGCAGACGCTGCGTGCCGGCCAGGTCGGGCCCGGCCGTACAGTGCTCGTCAACGGGGCTTCCGGCGGAGTCGGCACCTTCGCCGTGCAGCTCGCGAAGACACTCGGCGCGGAGGTGACCGGCGTCTGCAGCACCCGGAACGCGGACCTGGTGCGCTCGATCGGCGCCGACCAGGTGATCGACTACACCCGCGAGGACGTCACCCGAGGCGCGGCCCGATTCGACGCCATCCTCGACTTCGCGGGCAACCACCGGCTCTCGGAGTTCCGCCGGGTGCTCGCGCCGAAGGGCGTCTACGTCTCGTCGAGCGGTGCGGGAGGAGAGGTGCTCGGCCCGCTGCCGCGGCTGTTCGTCCTCGCCGTGACCTCGCCGTTCGTGAGCCAGCGGCTCCGCGGACTGACCGCGAGGCGGAGCGTCGAGGATCTGACCCTTCTCGCCGGGCTCGTCGCGGCAGGAAAGGTCACCCCGGTGATCGAGCGGGAGTATCCCCTGAGCGAGACCGCCGACGCCATCCGCTACGTGGAGGCGGAGCACGCGCGCGGAAAAATCGTGCTGACGGTGTGAATGCGAATACCCTTGACAAGGGGCCCGCTTTCAGGTCGTTCGGACGGTGACCGGCGTACACGCTGCCTTTTATGAGCGGCATCGACAGCCGGGGGCGGCATTTCCGTAGGCGGATCGGCCTCGATGCCTTCTCGCTCGATATCGGTGATTGTTCTTCCGGTCCCCTGTTTCCTGCCCACTTCGCCGGGGCGACCGCAGCGGGCGTGCATGTCAAAGCTCTTCACCCGGTTATTCCGGCTGGATACTGGAAACGCAAAGGGACCATGTGCTGAGGTGTCCGGCCCGGCGTGAATGATGAGCCTTGTCCGGCCGTCCGTCATGGATCGCGTGCCCGGGATATCCGGCGCCGAAATCGTGCGCGAGCCGCGCCCATTCCCGAGCGCTTTCGCGCTGGATCGTCGCCAGGGACAGCGTGACGACCGAGGCGCGCGGGGGCGTCCACGGTACTGATCCGCTCCGGCCGTCAGCGTGACGATCGAGAAGCGCGCCGGGTGTCCACGGTGCCGATCCGCCCCGGCCGTCAGCGTGACGATCAAGGAGCGCGGGGGGCGTCTCCGGTACCGATTCGCCCCGGCCGTCCTGATCGGGAAGGCGAGCTCTCCTCCAGGTCGGACGCCTGGTGGAGCCTCGGACGGAGAACGGCTTGAGCGCCGCGTGACCTCGGCGGTCGCACGGCGCGGGAAGCAGGATGGAAGCGCGGAGGAGCGGGACCACGGTCCCCGCGTGTCGTCGTGCTGGTGGTCTCGGCGGGAACCTCGAACCCCGAAACCACCAACACGACACGCGACCGGCATGTGGCCCAGGCTCACCGTATTCGGCGAACCACTGCATTCCGCCCGCGATTATTCATCGACTCAGAGGCGAATTCCGCAATGCGCTAAGTTTCTCCCCAGGCTTCGGGCAGAGCGCGGGCCGGCGATGCCGGCCCGCGCCTATCCTGCTTTAGCGCTTACGACACCGTGTCGTGGTGGTGCGGGTCGTTGTTGCGGTTGTCGAGGTCGTTGTCGTTGTCGTTGTTGTTGTGGACGTTGATGTTGTTGTGGATCCTCACGTGACCGCCCCTGTGGTGACGGCCGCAGCAGCCGCGACGGCCCCAGCCGCCCCAGCCGCGGCCGAAGCCGCAGCGACGGAAGCCGCAGCCACCGCCCCAGCCGCCCCAGCTGGCCTGGTAGGAGACGGAGGTGGTGCTTGCGGCGGCCGACGTGGCGGTGGTCGCTGCGCCGAGGGCGACGACGCCGCCCGACATGGCGGTGGTGAGAGCGAGGCCTGCGATGACGCGCTTGAAGCTGGTCATTGGGTTTTCCTCCTGAAAGGACTGACTGCCCGTGAATGACGAATTCAGGGTGGTTGAAATGTTCTCAATGGTCACGAGCGACCATCCCTGCGCTGTCTTGATTTCCGGGCGGCATGCCAGACAAACGACTCAACGCCCCATTTTGCTATACATTAACAAGCCTATTGCTCTGAATAAACATCTATGCGTCCTTATAGCCCGATTTGGTCGGTTATAACGGGACGAGTGAATGTACAAAAGTTGCATTTCTCATAAAAGGGGCGAATAGGTCTATATCCGGACATCTCGCCCCATCTTGATCTCCGTGCAGCAGGACGTCCCTGTCCCCGGCCGAGAGCTCGGCCAGCGCCGCGGCCGGCTTCGGCTGCATGACCGCGGCGGACACGCGGCCCGCCACCTGGTCGTCGTGGCTCGCGTGGTCGGCGGGTTCGACGCTCCTCGCCATCGCCCGGTACCCGCGGGCCTCGCCGCGGGCGTGGTCGGCGATGAGATTGGACGCGATGCCGTACAGCCGGCCGCGGGCGCCGGCCCTGGTGGTGTCGAACTGCCTTCTGGCGCGGAAGGCGCGCAAGAAGGTCTCGGCGGCGATGTCGTCGGCGGCCGACTCTCCCAGGCGCAGGTGGGCGTAGCGGTGGATGGCGTCGAAGTAGCGGTCGAAGACGCCGCCGAAGCGCTCGGGGCGTTCGAGCGACGCGTGGATCAGGTCGGCGTCCGTCTCGGCCAGAACGGTCGTGGGATCCTGCGTGGGGCTGACATGCATGGTGGCCCTTCGGTGAGTACGTCGGACACGATTGGTACGGCGCAGCGCCGATCCGTATTCACGCCCGATCGGCCGGCCGGCCGGAGAACGGGGTGCCGCCCCGCCGATCCGGGACGATCAGGTCCATGCCGGTAACCTCCGCCTCGCTCGACCCACGGCCGCCGAAGAGGGCCTGATGCGGCGGTTACGACCTCTCCGGCCGAACGATCCCCGGCACATCGCCGGATTCTCCCTGCGCGGGCGGCCAGGGCAAGGTCTTCCTCTGCACCTCGCCGAACGGGGAGGAGGTGGCCGTCAAGCTCCTGATCCTGGAACGGATCTTGGCGGAATGTGCAATGTTCGTGTCATTGACGCCATCGCACTGTTCTGACCAGCATGAAAGACATGCAGCGACGCGTCGTCATCGTGGTCTTCGAGGGATTCCAGCTGCTCGACATGGCGGGTCCCGCCGACGTGTTCGCCCTGGCTGACCTGATGGCCGGTGCCGACGGCTACCAGGTCGAGGTGACCGCCGTCCGCGCGGGGAGCGTGACGGCGCACAACGGGATCGCGACCGTCGTGAGCACGCCGCTGCACAGGGTCGACGGGCCGATCGACACGCTGATGGTCGCCGGCGGGCTGACCACCATGGAGTTCCTGCCGGACAGGGAGCTCGTCGGCGGCATCGAACGGCTCGCGTGCCTGTCCCGGCGGATCACGTCCGTGTGCAGCGGGGCCCTGTTCCTGGCCGAGGCGGGACTCCTGGACGGCAGGCGGGCGACGACGCACTGGCTGATCGCCGACACGCTGCGCGGCCGGTACCCGCGGGTCGACGTGGACGCCGACCCCATCTACGTCAAGGACGGGAACGTGTGGACCTCGGCGGGAGTGACCGCCGGCGTCGACCTGGCGCTCGCGCTCGTCGCCGAAGACCACGGTCACCGGCTCGCCAGGGACGTGGCCTGCGGGCTGGTGGTCTACCTGCACAGGCCCGGTGGGCAGAGCCAGTTCAGCATGCCGATGAGCGCGTTTCCGCCGCGCAGCGAGCCGCTACGCGAGCTGCAGGCGTTCATCGACGCGAACCCGGCCGACGATCTGAGCGTGCCCGCCCTGGCCAGGCACGCCGGGATGAGTGAGCGGCACTTCTCCCGTGTCTTCACCGAGCAGGCGGGCATGCCGCCTGGCCGGTACGTCGAGCGCAGCAGGGCCGACGCCGCCAGGCGCCTGCTGGAGGTCACCGACCACCCGCTCGAGCGCGTGGCCAGGGAGGCGGGGCTGGGCACGCCGGAGACCCTCTACCGCGTCTTCCACCGCCACTGGCGGATCTCACCCGGCGCCTACCGGCGCCGGTTCCAGGCAAAGGAGAGCTGAGCATGCATGTCGCCATCCCCCTCTATCCGCGTTTCACCGCGCTCGACGCCGTCGGGCCGTACACCGTGATGGCCTTCGCCCCCGGCCACACCGTCACGTTCGTCGCCGCGGAGCCGGGGCCCGTCACCGACGACCGCGGCAGCCTCACCCTGCAGGCGACGGCGTCCTACGCCGACCTGCCGCACCCCGACGTGGTCATCGTGCCAGGCGGCGTCGGGACCTTCGATGCGCTCGCCGACCAGGCGCTCGTCGACTGGATCGCAGAGGCGCACGCGCACGCCCGGTGGACGACGTCGGTCTGCAGCGGGTCCCTCCTGCTGGGTGCGGCGGGCCTGCTCGGCGGCAGGAAGGCCACCACGCACTGGGCCCTGCTCGACTTCCTGGTCAGGTACGGCGCCGAGGCGGTGAGCGAGCGGGTGGTGACCGAAGGCAAGATCGTGACGGCGGCCGGGGTGTCGGCGGGGATCGACATGGCGCTCACCCTGCTGGCCCAGACGAGCGACGTGGAGACCGCGCAGGCGGTGCAGCTGGTCATCGAGTACGACCCGCGGCCGCCGTTCGACGCCGGTTCGCCGAAGACCGCGCCCGAGGGGCTGGCGGAGCGGGCGCTGGCACTGCTCGGCTGAAACGCGGCGGGGGCGGCGGCCTACGAGGTGCGTTCGATGGCGATCTCGTAGGAGTAGCGGTCGCCCCTGTAGAGCGACTTGGCCACCTCCACCGCGCGCCCGCGCTGGTCGTAGGCGGTGCGCTCGACCAGCAGCGCGGGGGACAGGGGCATGGCCTGCAGCAGCTCGGCCTCCTCGGGATCCAGGACGGTGGCACGGATGACCTGGTCGGCGCGTACGAGCCGGATCCTGAAGCGGGTCTCCAGCAGGGAGTACAGCGAGCCTTCCAGGGGGAGGTCGAGGAGGCCTGGCGCGAGGGCCAGGGGGACGTGGGAGGTCTCCAGGCACATGGGCGCGTCGTCGGCGGTGCGGACGCGGCGGACGCGGAACACGGGGTCGGCGGGGCTGATGGCCAGGGCGTACCCGATGCGGGCGCCCGCGGGGGTCTCGACGGCGTCGAGCAGCCGGGAGCCGGGCGACAGCCCGCGGCTGCGCATGTCCTCGCTGAAGGACGTGAACTCGATCGTCTTGGTGATGGGACGCCGGCTCGCGAAGGTGCCGGCGCCCTGGACCCTGTAGACCAGACGTTCGCTCTCGAGACGGTCGAGCGCGCGGCGGACGGTCAGCCTGCTCACCCCGAACTCGTCGGCCAGCTCGCGCTCGGTGGGCAGCCTGTCGCCGGGACGTAGCCGCTCGCCGACCAGCGTGGAGAGGTGCTCCCTGAGCTGATCGGTCTTGGTGAGCCTTTGGTCCGCACCAATTGTCGACATACCACGGAGCATAACAGCAGTATTGACGCTACTTTCAGAATTGGGCTATACCAATGTCGACATGGAGGTAGCCGTGATCCGACCAATGCCCCGCACTTCGCACGTCCCTGTTGGGTCGGCGTCGGTATTCGCCTGCGGTGAGGTGGCCGCGACGACAGAAAAGGGCGGCCCAATCGCCATCACCTTCTCCTGCGTGCGGGGGCGCCACCAGGAACCGATCGCGGACCGGACGCGATGACCGGCACCCTCATGGCGATCCGCGACGGTCTGGTGGTCTCCTGCCAGGCGCCGGACGGGCATCCGCTCCGCCGTACCCCGGTGATCGCGCTGCTGGCCGAGTGCGCCGAGCGCGGTGGCGCGGTCGGCCTGCGCGTCAACCATCCCGACGACGTCCGGGCGGTGAAGGACGTGGTCAGGCTGCCGGTGATCGGCCTGACCAAGGTGGTGAGACAGGAAGGGCGGGCGCTGATCACCCCGGAGTACGGCCTGGCCGAGCAGCTCGTCGCGGCGGGGGCCGACATGGTCGCCGTCGAGGCCACCGAGGAGGTGGAGGCCCTGTACGGGGACCCGCGCGCGCTCGTCACGCGGATCCGCGAGGGGCTCGGCGTCCAGGTCATGGCCGACGTCTCGACCCTGGAGGAGGGGTTGCGGGCCTGGGACGCGGGGGCGGACGTGGTGTCCAGCACGCTGTCCGGGTACACGCCCGCCTCTCCGGGCGCGGGCGGCGAACCCGACCTCGACCTGGTGGCCAGGCTGGCGTCCAGGGGCGTCAGGACCGTCGCCGAAGGCCGGCTGGCCACGACCGGGCACGTGACGACCGCCTTCGCGGCGGGCGCGTGGGCCGTGGTCGTCGGCGGGGCCGTGACCGACCCGCTGGCGATCACCCGGCGGCTGGCCGCGGCGACCCCGCTCGGGACCCGGCGGTGAAGGCCGTGCCGCGGGCCCCGGAGGCGGGGGAGGCCGTGCTGGGGATCGACATCGGCGGCACGAAGATCGCGGCGGGACTCGTGAGCGCCGAGGGCGTCGTCCTGCGCAGCCGCACGGCGCGCACGCCCGCGCGCGAGGGCGCCGCCGCCGTCCTCGCCCAGGCGGTACGGCTGGCCAGGGAGGTCTGCGCCGAAGGGGGCGAGATCGTCGCCTGCGGAGTGGGCAGCGCGGGCACCATCGACGCCGAGGGCGTCGTCACCCACGCCACCGCCGCCCTGCCCGGCTGGATCGGCACCGACCTGCGTTCGGCCTTCTCCTCGGCACTGCGACTGCCCGTGCGGGTGCTGAACGACGTGCACGCGTGGGCACTCGGCGAGGCCCGCTTCGGCGCGGCGGCGGGGGCGGAGGACGCCCTCGTGGTCACGGTCGGCACCGGCGTCGGCGGCGCGATCGTCCGCGAAGGCCGGGTCGTGCGCGGCGCGACGAACTCGGCGGGCGCCATCGGCCACATCCCCGCCCCGTCCCCCCTCCCGGGCCGCGCCGCGCGCCCCCGCCGCTGCCCTTGCGGGCGGATCGGGCACCTGGAGGCCTACGCCTCGGGTCCCGGCATCCTGGCCACCTTCAGGGAGCGCGGCGGTACGGCCGACGATCTGGCCTCGATGGAAGGCGGCCTGGCCGACGAGGTGATCGACGAGGCCGCCACCCTGCTGGGCCGCGCCCTGGCAGGGGTGATCACCGTCCTCGACCCCGAGATCGTCGTCATCGGCGGCGGCGTCGCCCGGTTGGGCGAGCGGTTGCTGCTCCCGCTGGCGCGAGCCGTCGGGCGAGAGGCCCTGCCGGGACCGGACAGGGTCACCATCCGCCCCGCCGCGCTCGCATCGGCGGGCGGCGTCGTAGGCGCCGCGGCGGCGGCGATGTAGGGCGCGCCCCTTCGTCCACCGCACCGATCCTGGATCGGCGGGTGAGGTGGTCATGCGACGAAGGGCCGGCGACCGGGGGCTGCGGCCTGCGGCTCGGCCACGCCGAGGCCGGTTTCCCTCTCGCGGGAGAAGGGGAGGGGACAGCTATCGGTGAAGCGGGGGCCGCCGCGGCAGGCGGGGGGACCCTTGAGCCGGGGTGGCCGCGCTCGGAGGGGACTCTCGCGGAGCCTGCCATTCGCCAAGGAGCGGGTCATGGGGTTCGAGGAATTCAAGAAGCGGCAGAGTGTCGTCTGGGGGACGGGGCCGTACGAGCGGTTTCCCGAGCACTACGAGCCGCTGCTCGACCACGTGGCGCGGGCGCTCGCCGCCGCTCCAGGGGAGCGGGTGCTCGACGTGGGCACGGGGACGGGCGCGCTGGCGACCAGGCTCGCGCGCACCGGCGCGGAGGTCACCGGCGTCGACCTGGCGCCGGCGCTGATCGCGACGGCGAAACGGCTCGCCGCCGACGACGGCCTCGACATCCGCTACGACGTCGGCGACGCCGAGCGCCTGCCGTACGAGGACGCGAGCTTCGACGGCGTCGCCTCGAGCGTCGGCTCGATCTTCGCCCCCGACCACGCGGCCGTCGCCAGGGAACTGGCGCGCGTCTGCAGGCCGGGCGGGCGGCTGGCGCTCGGCATGTGGAGCGACGAGCGGGGCGTCGTGGACATGTTCCAGATGATGCGGCCCTTCATGCCCGCGCCGCCGCAGGGGGCGGGCTCGCCGTTCCAGTGGGGCAGCAGGGACTACGTCGAGCAGCGCCTGGGCGCAGACTTCGAGCTCCGTTTCGAGGAGGGCGACGCGCCGCAGACCGGCGAGTCGGGCGAGGAGGTCTGGGAGCTCTTCTCCACGGTCTACGGTCCGGCCAGGACGCTCGCCGAGTCACTCGAGCCCGGCCGTCGCGAGGAACTGCGCCGCGCGTTCGTGGAGTTCTACGAGCGCTACCGCACCAAGAGCGGCGTGCACCAGCCCAGGCCGTACCTCGTCGCCGTCGGGGTCCGCCACTGAAACAGCAAGATCCCTGAATCCCCTGTGACCACGGTTACACATGTGTAGCTTTTTCACTCTATCCGTGACTGTGGGGGTGGAGATGGGGTCAAGTGAGCGGCTCGCCGAGGCCATGCGACTGTGGGGAGAGGGCGATCTCGACGGCGCCGCCGTGCTCCTGAGACAGATCGCCGCCTCAGGAGACCCCGAGGGCTCACACCACCTGGCCAGGCTGCTGGAGGAGCGGGGCGACCTCGAAGGGGCGGAGGCGGCGCACCGGTCGGTGATCCAGTCGGGTCACCCGGTGCTCGGACAGCATTCGGCCATCTCGCTCGGCATGATCCTGGTGGACGCCGGTGAGTGGGCCGCGGCGCACCGCGTGCTGACGGTCGCCTCGGACGGCGCCGACTTCGAGGTCGCCGCCCTCGCGGACACGGCGCTCGTGCTGGTGCTCAACAAGCTCGGCGACCAGCGGGGGGCGATGGAGGCGCTGGAGCGGGCGCGCCGATCCGACAGCCCCTCGGTCGCGGAACTGGCCGCGCGGCTGGAGCTGCCGGAGTTCGGCGGGCCTGACCCCGCGGCGGCCCGCGAGATGTACGAGCTGGCCGTGCAGATGGACGACGAGGACGCCTTCCGGCACCTGCTGACCTGCGGCGATCCGGAGATCGTGGCGCTGTCGGCGTTCCGGCTCTACTCCGTCTACGCCGACGACGAGGACTACGAGGCCGCCCGCGAGGTGTGCGAGCGCGCGATCGCCGTCGGCCATCCCGACCATCTGACGATGGCCTACAAGTTGCTCGGCGCCGTGCTGGTCGACCTTGGGGAGTACGCCGAGTCGCTGGAGGCCTACCGCAGGGCCGCGGAGGACAGCAGGCCGGAGCTGCGCCTGCCGGCGCTCATCGAGCAGGCGAAGGTGAGCGCGCAGCTCGGCGACGTGGAGACGACACGGGCGATCTTCCACAGAGTGATCGCGAGCGGCCACGCGGAGTTCGCGGTCGAGGCCCACGCCTGCCTGGGGCAGATGGCCGTCGAAGCGGGCCAGTACGCCGAGGCGGTCGAGGAACTGCGCGCGGTGCTCGACGCGGGCGCGTCGGAGTGGTGCTCGATCAGCGTCTCCATGCTGGGCATGCTGCTGGATCAGGCGCCGGCCCATCGCGAGGAGATCCTGGCGATGCTGCGCGCGGCCACGGAGCACGAGGACCAGGACGCGGCGTTCAGGGCGGCGCTGGTCCTGGAGCAGGCCGTCCTGCAGGAGCCGCTCGCCGACCCGGTCGAGGAGCAGGCGCTCCAGGACGTCGACACAGGCCTGCAGCTGCTGAGAGAGGGCGAGCTGGGCGAGGCGCGCAGGCTGCTGCGCCGCGCCTGCGACTCGGGCGCGCGGGAGCAGTCCGTGCGCGCCATGATCGCGCTGGCCGAGCTGGAGATGGCCGAAGGAGACCTGGAGCAGGCCGACGAGCTGCTGCGGTACGTCGCGGAGGGCGACGACATCCGCCAGGGCCTGTTCTGCGCCGTCTTCCTGCATCTGCTGGAGCAGCAGGGCGACGGCCTGCATCCCGTGCTGCGGGCGGTCGCGGTCCATCAGCGGCTGGGCAGGCAGGAAGGACTGGCCGCCTACCGGGAGGCCGCCGAGCACCCCGACTCCGGGGTGGCGGCGATCGGCACGGTCTTCCTGGCGCAGATCCTCGCCTCGATCGGACTCGACCTCTCCGACGCGGCCAAGCTGTTCGTCCGGGCCGCCGACTCGGGCGACCCGTTCGCCCTGTCGTACACGGCGCTGCTCTACAGCGAGGTGCTGGCGGGGCAGGAGATGGAGGAGGCGCTCGACCTGCTGCGCCGCGCCCACGCGGACGGGCACCAGGCGCTCGCGCCGTGGGTCGCCTACGAGCTGGGCCGGATGGTCGGCGACGAGGAGGACGGTTGGGCCGAGGCCCGCGCCGCCTATACTCCCCTGCTCGACGCGGGCCACGCGGGGCTGCGCTCGGAGGCGGCGGCGGCGCTGCTGCAGGTGCTGGAGAACCAGCAGGACCTGCTGGCCGCGTGCGCCTTGCACGAACGCGTGATCGCCCAGGGCGACCCTGAGCAGGCGCCGCGCAACGCGCTGCTGCTCGGCCTGACCCTCCTGCGGCTGGACGAGCCCGAGCGCGCACGCGTGGCCTTCGACCTGGTTCCCGAAGGCCACGGGGAACTGTCGCACGACGGCGTCTACGCGCGCGCCCTGCTCGACCGCGACCTCGCCGGCGCCTCCAGGGCGCTCGCCCTGGCGGGCGCCGGCTGGGTCGCCACGATGATCGCGATGCAGGCCGCGCACGCCTGGCAGCGTCGAGGCGAGATCGCGGCCGCCGACGGGGCGCTGTCGCTGGCTCTCGAGACGGGCCACCGGTCCTTCCGCCAGGAGGCCGCCGTCTACCTCGGCGCGCTGCGCAACGACGCGGGCGACGGGCGCGGCGCCATCGCCGCGTGGCGGCAGGGCGTCGACGGCGACAGCGAGCGGCTGACGAACCTGCTCCTGCACCGCATCGGGACCGCCGCGAACGCGCTGGGTGAGCACGACACCGCGGCGGAGGCCTTCCTGCGCGTGCTCGAAGAGCCTGACGACGAGCACGCGCGCGACGCCACCACGGGGCTCGGGCAGGCGCTGGTGGCCACGGGCCGGATCGACGAGGCCCGCGAGCTGTTCTCGGGCGCCTTCGGTGACCGGGCACCGTTCCACCTGGCGCCCGAACTGGACAGGGCGGGCAGGCCCGAGGAGGCGATCGCGGAGTACCGGACCGTCGCCCACCACCCCGAGCTGGCCGGGCCCGCCTCGATCAACATCGCGGTCGTCCTGCGCGCCCAGGACGACCTGCGGGGCGCCATCGCCGCGGCCCAGGCGGCCGTGGCACGCGCGAACGCCGAATGGGCCGCCGAGGCCGCGCGGACACTGGGCTCGCTGCTCGCCGAAGCGGGAGATCCGGCGGGGGCGAGCGCGGCCTACGAGCAGGCGGTGCGGGCCGACCGGCAGTCGGCGGGCACGAGCCTCCTCGAGCTCGGCCGCGTCCTGGAGGAGGCGGGCGAGTTCGAGGCCGCCAGGTCGGCGTACGAACGGGCGGCGGCGCAGGACGACGACCAGCGCGCCGCGGCCATCGCCGTCCACCGGCTCGGCATGGCCGCGCCGGAGGAGCGCCCGTGGGCCATGCTGGCCGACGGAGACAGGACCGGCGCCCTCGCGGGACTCACCGAGCTCACCGGGTCGGCGCCGCTGGCCGAACTCCTGCTGGCCCTCGACGCGGGCGACGTGGCCGAGATCGGCGTGCTGCTGACCGCCGACTCCGGCGAGGACTGCTTCGAGGAGACGATCCAGGCGGCCCGCGCGGACCACGACGACGCGCACGCGCTGCTCCGGCTGGTCATCGACCGCGGCGGACCGGTTCAGGCGGCCAAGGCCAGGCTGGTCGAGGCGGGCATGCTGGCCGAGGAAGGGCACCCGTGCAGGGCCGAGCTGTGCCTGGTCCCCGTGACCACGTGCGGTGAGGCCGAGTTCGAACGGTACGCGTGGAAGAACACCGCGATCCTGCGCGAGCGGCGGGGCGACGTCGACGGCGCCGTCGAGGCCTACCGCGCCGCGATGCCCGGCACGGTGGGGGAGGTGGTGCGGCTGCTGGAGGCGCGCGGCGACGAGGACGGCGTCCTTGAGACCCTGTACGGCGGCGCGGACGCGGGCGACCTGGAATCCCTGCGGTTCCTGCTGGGCCACCTGCTGCTGCGCCAGGACCACGCGCGGGCCGCGGCCATGGCCGAGCGGGCGGTCGCCACGGGCGACAAGGAGACCGTGGCGATGGGCTACTGGACGTGGGGCGACGTGCGCAAGGCCGAGGGCGATCCGGCGGGCGCGGTCGTGATGTACCGCAAGGGCATGGACGCCGGCGACCCCGACACCCTCGAACCCATCAGGGTCGACCTCGGGCAGGCGCTGCACGCCCAGGGCGACGTCGAGGGCGCTCGGCGGGAGCTGTGGCGGGCGATCGAGTCGGACAGCCCGGACGCGGTGGCCAGGGCGGGGGTGACGCTGGGCATGTGGTCGTACGAGGACGGCGACCTGCTCGGCGCGGCCAGGGCCTTCGCCCGCGCGGCCGCCACGGAGAGCCCGTTCGCCGGCAACGCGCTGACCAACCTCAACGCCGTCGCCTACCAGGCGGCCGGCCGGGGCGAGCACGCGCTCGCCGTACGGGTGCTGGAACTGGTCGGCGCGGAGGCGGCCGACACCGCGAGGGACCTCGCCGCCGAGTGCGCCGACCCTGAGGCGGTCCGCGGCTACTACGCGGTGATCGGCGCGGACCCGTACACCGAGCTGGGCCTGGCCGGGCGGCTCGCCGAGCTCGGCGAGACCGGCCAGGCGCGTGCCGTCTACGAGCGGCTGCAGGAGCACGACGATCCGAAGATCAGGTTCATCGCCGGCAGCCAGGCGCTGTCGATGCTCGACAAGGACGAGGACGGTGAGGCCGTCTACGAGCTCACCGCCCGGCGGGCGGCCGACGCCGACAGCCCGCTCCACGACGTGTTCGGCAGCCTGCTCGGCCTCCTGCAGAGCGAGCGGGGCGACGCCGAGGACTCCCTGCGCACCCTGCGGGCCGCGGCCGAGGGCGGCGCGCCTATGGCGCTCAGCGTGCTCGCGCAGGCGCTCGTCGCGGCGGGCGAGGTGGACGAGGCGCGCGAGACCTACGTGCGGGTGGCCGAGGGTGACGACGCCGACCTGGCCGCCCGAGCCATGATCTCCATCGGCCGGACCTACCACGACGAGGACGAGGAGCGGGCGCGCGGGTGGTACCTGCGCGGGGTCGCGGCGGGGGAGGGGCACACGGGCGCGGTGGCCGCGATGTACCTCGGCGCGCTGGCCAAGCGGGCCCGCGACTTCCCCGAGGCGCTCACCTGGTACCAGCGGGTGCTCGACTCGGGCGACTCCGAGTCGGGGATGGCCGCGGCGCACCTGGGCGAGCTGTGTTACTGGCTGGGCGACAGGGACGGCGCGCTGCGCTTCTACGAGCTGACGCTGAGCCTCACCGAACAGCCGGACCTGGTCGCCGAGGCCGCGCACCGGCTGGGCGAGATCCGTTTCGCGCACGGCGATCTGGCCGCGGCCCGCCGCATGCTGGAGATCGCGATCGAGACCGGTGACGCCGCCTTCGCGCCCCAGGCTCGTGATCTCCTGGCGCGGTTGCCCTGATGCGTGATCACGCTTCTACCTGCGGTGATCGTCCCGTTCCAGGTTGATCGGGTTTCGCAGACCCTCGCCGGCAAGACGCCGATCCGCAAGAGCGTCGTCTGCCAGGACATGATCTACCACGCCGGCGGCGGGGCCGCCTGCTCCGGCTGACGTCCTGATCCCGTACGGCCCGCGCGATCGAGCGCGCGGGCCGTACGGGCGGTCACATGCGCACCGGCAGCCGCACGGGCCGGTGCACCAGGTTCCCCTCGGTCCACGGCAGGTCGCCGGCGGGCTCGGTGAGCGTGAGCCCGGGCAGCCGCTCCACCAGGACGCCCAGGATCTCCTGCAGCTCCATCCGGGCCAGGTTCGCGCCAAGGCAGAAGTGCGCGCCGCGGCCGAACGTGATGTGCTGCGGCCCCTTCCTGTCCAGGGCCAGGGTCTGCGGGTCAGGGAAGACCGACGGGTCGTTGTTGGCGCCGACGAAGGCGGCGATGACCCCCTCGCCCTTGCCGATCGTGCCCGAGGGAAGCTCGACGTCCTCGGTGGCGACCCTGATCATCGCCCCCTCGCCGGGCGTCTCCAGCCGCAGCAGCTCCTCGACGGCGGTCGTGATCAGCTCGGGATCGGCGACGAGCCGCTCGTAGCCCTCGCGCGGGTCGAGCAGCCTGAGCATCGACCTGGCCAGCACCGAGCCCGTCGTCTCGTGCCCGGCGAGGAAGAGCCCGACCGTCATGCGCACGAGCTCGTCCTGGCTCAGCCGGTCGCCCTCGTCCCTGGCCTCGATCATCGACGCGAGCAGGCCGTCTCCTGGATCGTGGCGATGGGCGGCGATCAGGTCGGCGCCGTAGGCGTAGAACTCCATGGCCGCCGCGAGCTTCTCCTCCGAGGTCAGGCTGGAGGTCGACAGCATCGCGTCCGACCAGCCGCGCACCTGCTCGGTGTCGATGCCCGCCACGCCCATGACATCGCAGATCATCTGGACGGGAAGGGGGAAGGCGAGCTCGCCGACGAAGTCGAACTCGCCGGGCAGCGTGTCGATCAGCTCGTGCGTGAGCGCCCGCAGCCGCGGCCGCCAGGTGGCGACCTGCCGCGGGGTGAACGTGCCCGAGAGCAGCCTGCGCATCCTGGTGTGCTCGGGCGGATCGGTGTTCATCAGGCTGCCGGGGGAGTCGGCGATGTTGTACCCCTCGAACATCCTCGGCGCGCCCGGATAGCTCAGGTCGCGGCTGAACCGGGGATCGCTCAGGACCGCGACGACGTCGTCGTACCTGGTCACCAGTGTCACCACGTCGCCGCTCGGCAATTGGACCCTGCCGAGCGGATCGCTCTCGCGCCGCTGCGCGTACCGCGCGTGCGGACACCCACGTGGGCCGGTCAGAAAGGGAAAACTCTCGAGTTCGGCCATGGTTCGGACGGTACCCAGCGATCGGCGGGCTGAATAGCCTCCCGCCCTCATGAGGGACGGTCCTCGGTCAGGGGCCGAGACGGCGCATGTGGGAGCGGCGGTGCGCGAAGCCGAACACCATCACGGCCACCCACACGAAGAACAGCACCTTGAGCACCGTGAACCCGCCCACCGCGAGCCCGATGACGAGCGCGACGAGCAGGATGGGGGTGAGCGGCCCAGGACCCCTGTGGTGGCGGTGGCCTCTCATGTGCGCGTGGCGCAGGTGGCGCATCCGCCGCGCGTGCATGCGTTGCAGGTGCCGGTGGTGACTCGGGTGCGCCATGGCCCACTCCGGGGCGTATCCCTCCGGTCCCATCGGCCGGCCGTGGCCGAACTCCTCGAAATCCGGGTACCGCCCGGGCCTGCGCCGGTCCGCCTCGTAGGCCGCGAGGCGGCTCCCTGGACCCGGCAGGTCGGCGTGGACCCGGGCCAGGTCGCCCACGGTCCGCGCGGACAGCGCGAGGTCGAGCCGCTCGTCGAGCTCCTCGCGGGTCAGCCGGCCCTGCGCGAAGTGCTCGCGCAACGCCTCCATCGTCTCGTCGCGCTCGGCGTCGCCGATGCGCAGCTGGTCATCGGTGCTCATGCGTGGCTCCTTTCGGGAGCTCCTTCCAGGGCTCCCGGCCTGCGCTCTGCCTGGACTCTATGCGGCCTGCGCCCGCTGCGCGCGCCTGCTCGGGCCTCGAACCGCGGGTCCCGGCGAACCCGCGGTCGGAGACGTTCTCGTCGGAGCCCGGACGGGCTCGGGGCGCGGCGCAGGGGATCACGGCCGGGGATCACTCGTCGTCGTCGCCGTCGGCCAGGATCTGGTACAGCTTGCGGCGCGTCTCGATCAGCGCCTTGCGCGCCTCGCGGACCTGCGCCTCGGTGCCGCTGTGCAGGATCTGCATCATCGCGAACGCCGACTGCTTGGCGATGTCCATCAGCTCGGCCGAGTTGTCGTCGATGTCGGGACGCATCTCGTCCCAGGGAGCGCGCACCTCGTCCGGGTGCTCGGCGATGTAGGTCCTGCCGGCCTCGGTGAGGCGGAAGGTCTTGCGGCCCTCGCTCTCCTCGGCGATGACCAGCCCCTCGTCGGTGAGCTGCTGGAGCGCCGGGTAGACGGCTCCCGGGCTGGGCTTCCAGCCGCCCTCGCTGCGCTCGGCGATCTCCTGGATGATCTGGTAGCCGTTGCGCGGCTCCTCGGCGAGGAGGGCGAGGATGGCGGCGCGGACGTCGCCGCGCTTGGCCTTGCGCTGCCTGCCGCCGAAACCGTGGCGGCCGAAGGGACCGCCGGGGCCGCCCCACGGGCCGCCTCGCCCGAACTCGAAGGGGAAGGGGCCAGGCCTGCCCCTGCCGCG
This sequence comes from Nonomuraea mangrovi, assembly GCF_042681425.1. Lineage (NCBI taxonomy): Bacteria > Bacillati > Actinomycetota > Actinomycetes > Streptosporangiales > Streptosporangiaceae > Nonomuraea > Nonomuraea mangrovi. The sequence continues at coordinate 511,246 of NZ_JBHUFV010000033.1, forward strand.
CTGCCGGTGGTCGTGCGGGCCGCCCTCGCCCTCCGGCCGGGGGCCGCGCCGAGGGTGGTGGTGATGCCCGCCGTGCTGCTGCCACGCCTCGGACATCATCCGGAACGCCTCACGCGCGGCGCGCTTGATCTCTCTGGCGTCGCCCCACTGGCCGGCGCCTGCTGCTTGTGCGGAAGTCATGGTGAGCTCCATTCGTACGCGATCGACCATCGATCGCTCTCGATGCTTCAAAGATATATCGCTAATGTGTCGATAGCAACCCTTCGTTCCGCTCCACGTCATGACTTGGCCAACAGAGTGAGCTAGATCACGAAAAAGTCGCGGAAATCGGGAACATGCTGGGGGATGGAGGCCGTTAACTAGAGCAGACGAGGTCGTTCCGCGTCGGCAGGGCTGGGGGGTGCTGTCGCCGAGGTAACGACCTCGTCTTTGTCTTTCCCTGGGCGCGGCGGTTCCCGCCCGTGGAATCTCCGGGGATCTCCGGCGCGTCCCCGGCTCCCACGCCTCCGCGTGGCGCGCCGGGCCATTCCATCGCATGGCGCGCGCTTTGCCCTACGATGACGTAGCGTGATCTTGACATGATGGGGCACACGCACGCGATGACCGGAGCCGTCGCCTGGCTGGGCCTGGCGCCCGCGCTGGCCGTGCTCCCGTTGCTGAACGAGTCGAGCCGGTTCATCGAGACCGGCATCATGGTGGGGGCTCTCAGTCCCGCGGAGATCATCGCGGGCGCGCTGGTGTGCGCGGGCGCCGCGATGCTCCCCGATCTCGATCATCCGAGCGCGACCATCGCGCAGACCTTCGGCCCGGTCACCTGGCTGCTGAGCAAGGCGGTCTCGTGGCTGTCGGGCGGGCACAGGGGGGCCACGCACTCCCTGGTGTTCGCGGTCGCGATGGGTTTCGGCGCGCACTGGCTGGCCGGCGCCTATCCGATCGGCAGGGACATCATGGTCGTCCTGCTCATCGGGCTCGCGTTACGCGCGATCGGCATCGGCATCCCCGGCAACAAGCTCGGCTCGGCGATGGTCAACATCGGCCTCACCGCGGGGTTGTACGTGGTGTTCATGTCGATGGGCGTCGGCTACGCCTGGCTCGGTCTGGCGGTGGCGATCGGCTGCCTCATCCACGTGGTCGGCGACTGCATGACCGAACGCGGCTGCCCCGTGCTGTGGCCCATGGCCTACAAGTTCATGCTGCCGTGGAAGATCGGCATCAAGACCGGCAAGAAGTTCGAGCAGAAGATTCTCGCGCCGATACTTTCGGTCGCCATTCTCGGCCTCCTGTACTGGAGGCTGGCCTACTAGCCGGTAACTTGATGTCGAGATACTTACCGAGATATCTTGATGTCGAGAGATCCGCCGCCACCTGCGAGTTAGGGTGACCTAACGTCGTGAGAGGTGCTCACGTGCGGGAGGATCTGTGACTGAGAACTTGTCTAACGAGGAGGCGAATCACCGTGTCCGCGAACAGCTTCGGCAGCCGTGACACGCTACGCGTCGGCGACGCGTCTTACGAGATCTTCCGGCTGGATGCCGTCGAGGGCGCTGCCCGCCTCCCGTACAGCCTGAAGATCCTGCTGGAGAACCTCCTTCGCACCGAGGACGGCGCCAACATCACCGCCGACCACATCAGTGCGCTGGGCCAGTGGGACCCGAACGCCGCCCCGAGCGTGGAGATCCAGTTCACGCCCGCCCGCGTCATCATGCAGGACTTCACCGGCGTGCCGTGCGTGGTCGACCTGGCCACGATGCGCGAGGCCGTACGCGACCTGGGCGGCGACCCCGCCCGCATCAACCCGCTGGCGCCCGCCGAGATGGTCATCGACCACTCGGTGATCGTCGACTTCTTCGGCCACCCCGACTCCTTCCAGCGCAACGTGGAGAGGGAGTACGAGCGCAACCGCGAGCGCTACCAGTTCCTGCGCTGGGGCCAGACGGCCTTCGACGAGTTCAAGGTGGTCCCGCCCGGCACCGGCATCGTCCACCAGGTCAACATCGAGCACCTGGCGCGCGTGGTCATGACCCGCGACGGCAAGGCCTACCCCGACACCTGCGTCGGCACCGACTCCCACACCACGATGGAGAACGGCATCGGCGTGCTCGGATGGGGCGTCGGCGGCATCGAGGCCGAGGCCGCGATGCTCGGCCAGCCGATCTCCATGCTGATCCCGCGCGTGGTCGGCTTCAAGCTGACGGGCAAGCTCCCCGCCGGCGCGACCGCCACCGACCTGGTGCTGACCATCACCGAGATCCTGCGCAAGCACGGCGTGGTCGGCAAGTTCGTCGAGTTCTACGGCGAGGGCGTCTCCTCGGTGCCGCTGGCCAACAGGGCCACGATCGGCAACATGAGCCCCGAGTTCGGCTCCACCTGCGCGATCTTCCCGATCGACGGCCAGACCATCGACTACCTGCGGCTGACCGGCCGCTCCGAGGAGCAGATCGCCCTCACCGAGGCCTACGCCAAGGCCCAGGGCCTGTGGCTCGACCCCTCGGCCGAGGAGCCTGTCTTCTCCGAGTACATCGAGCTCGACCTGGCCACGGTCGTCCCCTCGATCGCCGGGCCCAAGCGTCCGCAGGACCGCATCGCGCTGTCGTCGGCCAAGGCCACCTGGCGCCACGACGTCCTCAACTACGTCGTCGACGGGCTCGACGAGGAGGGCGAGGAGTCCTTCCCCGCCTCCGACGCCCCCGCCTCCAACGCCAGCGCCAACGGCCGCCCGCACAAGAGCGTGCCGGTCACGCTCGCCGACGGCACCAGCTTCGAGATCGACCACGGCATCGTCTCCATCGCCGCCATCACGAGCTGCACCAACACCTCCAACCCCTACGTCATGCTGGGCGCGGCCCTGCTGGCGCGCAACGCGGTGGAGAAGGGCCTGACCCGCAAGCCGTGGGTCAAGACCTCGCTGGCTCCCGGCTCGCAGGTCGTCACCGGCTACTTCGAGCGTTCGGGGCTCCAGCCGTACCTCGACAAGATCGGTTTCAACCTCGTCGGCTACGGCTGCACCACCTGCATCGGCAACTCGGGCCCGCTGCCCGAGGAGATCTCCGCCGCCGTCCAGGAGCACGACCTGGCCGTCACCGCGGTCCTGTCGGGCAACCGCAACTTCGAGGGCCGCATCAACCCCGACGTGAAGATGAACTACCTGGCCTCGCCGCCGCTGGTGGTCGCCTACGCGCTCGCGGGCACGATGGACATCGACCTCGACACCGAGCCGCTCGGCGCGGGCACCGACGGGCAGCCGGTGTTCCTCAAGGACATCTGGCCCTCGCCCGAGGAGGTCGCCGAGGTCGTCAACTCCTCCATCGGCCGCGAGATGTTCGAGCGCGACTACGCCGACGTCTTCAAGGGCGACGAGACCTGGCAGTCGCTGCCGATCCCGACCGGCAACACCTTCGAGTGGGACCCCGCCTCCACCTACGTGCGCAAGGCCCCCTACTTCGACGGCATGCCGGAGAAGCCCGAGCCCGTCAGCGACATCGCCGGCGCCCGCGTCCTGGTGAAGGTCGGCGACTCGGTCACCACCGACCACATCTCGCCCGCGGGCTCGATCAAGGTCGGCACCCCCGCCGCGCAGTACCTTCAGGCCAACGGCGTCGAGGTCAAGGACTTCAACTCCTACGGCTCGCGGCGCGGCAACCACGAGGTGATGATCCGCGGCACGTTCGCCAACATCCGCCTGCGCAACCAGATCGCGCCGGGCACCGAAGGCGGCTACACCCGCGACTTCACCCAGGACGGCGGCCCGGTGTCGTTCATCTACGACGCCTCGGTCAACTACGCCGCCGCGGGCACGCCGCTGGTGGTGCTGGCCGGCAAGGAGTACGGCTCCGGCTCCTCTCGTGACTGGGCGGCCAAGGGCACGGCGCTGCTGGGCGTCAAGGCCGTCATCGCCGAGTCCTACGAGCGCATCCACCGCTCCAACCTGATCGGCATGGGCGTGCTGCCGCTGCAGTTCCCCGAGGGCCAGACGGCCGTGTCGCTGGGGCTGAGCGGCGAGGAGAGCTTCGACATCACCGGTGTCGAGGAACTCAACCACGGCTCGATCCCCGCCACCGTCCACGTGAAGGCAGGCGACGTCGAGTTCGACGCGGTGGTCCGCATCGACACGCCCGGCGAGGCCGACTACTACCGGCACGGCGGCATCATGCAGTACGTGCTGCGGTCGCTGCTCGCCAAGTAAGGGGACTTCCCGCACCCGCGCCCGGCCACCCGCCGGGCCGCGGGCCGCGGGGGCCCGGCCGAGGCCGGGCGGGCGCGACCCTCAACGCGCCCATCTCGGGGGAACCACCCGACCCTGCCGCCGCCCCGCGCACCAACCCCGCGCGGGGCGGCGGCCTCTTGCCTCCTCTCCGTACGGCATGTCTCCTTTCCCGTACGGCAGGCCCCGAGTACGGCAGGCCCCGAGCCGGGCCTGCCCTGGTCACCGGTGACCGCCCATCCATCACGCGTACTCCAGCGGGACTCTGTTTCCCGCCGCGACGTCGCCCCCGCCGGTGCCCCGTGTCCCGCGCCGCCATGCCCCATGCCGGCGCCCCATGCCGCCGTTCCTCGCGCCGCCGTTCCTCGCGTCGGCCCGCGTGTGCGGCCTCAGGACACCTTGGACGACGGCGCCGACCAGGTGTCGCACGCCGCGGGCGACACCGCCGAGAGCCCTCGCTTGAACCAGGACACGCGGCTGCTCCCCGACCCGTGGCTGCGCGGTCCCTCGGGGTCGTCCCCCGCGGCCCTGACGGCGCCGGCCAGGGCCGTCCAGTCCTGCTCGGAGCGGCCGAGCGAGCGCCGGACGCTCCCGGCGAACACCCCCGACAGGCAGTCGGCCTGGAGTTCGTAGCGGCGGCCCAGTTCGGCCTGATCGTGCCCGCGGGCGCGTACCAGCCTCTCGTAGGCGGCCCTGATGCCCGCCCGCTGCTGCACGTGGTGACCGTACTCGTGGGCGGCGACCTTCAACGGGTACAGGTCGGTGCGTCCGTCGATCCACTGCCCTTGCAACGGGAAGACGAGGGTGGCCCGGCCGGTGCAGTAGAACGCCGCCGCGCCGCCCGGCCAGCGCACCCCGCAGACGCGGTCCATGGGCTCATCGACGTAGAGGATCTTCGGCGGGTGATAGGGCAGTTTGGCCCGCTTGAAATGCGCAGCCCACCCCCTATCCAGACACTTCGTGACCGCGACCAGGTACTCCTTCGGTCGCGGGATCCCCCCGGCGACGAGCGGCGGCTCCGGACATGAGGCGGCACGGAGTCTGCCGCTCCCGTAGAGCGCACGCGGCGAACCGCCCGTCGCCCCGGCACCGGAGGAGGGCGCTCCGGCCATGGCGCCGGGGGAGGGCGCGCCGGCCGGGGTGGGGGAGGAGAGGGCCTGCGGCGCGGTGGCCGCCAGAAGGGCGGCGGCGAGGCTGGTGGCGAGGCTGGTGGCCGAGAGAAGAGGGAGTCGCACGAGCATGCAGCATAGAGCTCATGACTTCTGAGGCCTTGGTCATGCTGTTGGCGGGTTTGGCGGTACTTGTGGGGGCGATCGTCCAGGGCGCCGTCGGCTTCGGGCTGGGCCTGGTCGCCGCGCCCGTCGTGACGATGCTCGACCCGACCCTCATGCCGGGCGCGATCCAGGTGGTCAATGTCACGCTGCCGCTGTTCACGCTGGCCGCCGAGTGGCGCAGGATCGACTGGCGCGGGCTCGGCTTCGCCGTCCTCGGCCGCCTGCCCGGCAGCGCGATCGGCGCGCTCATCGTCGTCTACGTCTCCACCCGGACGCTCGGCCTGTTCGTCGGCGTGATGGTCCTGATCGCCGTCACGCTGACCGCCAGGGCCGTCGCCGTACCGAGGAACGGGTGGACGATCACGGGGGCGGGCTTCGCCTCCGGCATCACCGGCACCGCCACCGGCATCGGCGGCCCGCCGGTGGCGCTGGTCTACCAGAACGCCAAGGGCCCGCAGATCCGCGCGACGCTGGCCGCCTTCTTCTTCCTCAGCGCCGCCCAGTCGCTGATCATCCTGTGGGTCGTCGACCACCTGCCGGCCAGGGCGCTGGCGTCCGGGGCGCTGCTGATCCCGTTCCTGGTCGCGGGCTTCCTCGTCTCGGGCCCGCTGCGCCGCCACCTCGACGGAAGCGGCGTGAGGGGAGCCGTCCTCGCGGTGGCCGCGCTTTCCGCGCTGGCGCTGATCGCGCAGACCCTGATCGGTTAACCGGGCGTTTCTGGATTGTTACCCGCCACAACAAACTCACCCTGTTGGGGGTCTTCCAAAGCAGGCCGTCGCGGAATACGTTGCCGCAAACAACATTCACCGAGTACGGCAGGCGCCGCCGTACCCCAGGTGGACCCGACCCCCCATCCATTCCCCAGAAAGGACCTTGCACCATGCGCAAGGGGATCCTCAGCCTCACCGCCGTGGCAGCGGCGACGACCCTCGGTCTCACCGCGTGCGGGGGCGACAGCGGTGGCACCACCCAGGCCAGTCCCGCCCAGTCCAGCGCGGCGCCCGCCTCCAGCGCGGCCGCCACGGGCAAGATCGGCGTCATCCTCCCCGACAGCAAGTCCTCGGCCAGGTGGGAGACGGCGGACCGCAAGTACCTGGAAGAGGCCTTCAAGGCCGCGGGCGTCGCCTACGACATCCAGAACGCCCAGGGTGACAAGAACGCCTTCCAGACGATCGCCGACCAGATGATCACCAATGGTGCGACCGTGCTGATGATCGTGAACCTGGACTCGGGGACCGGAAAGGCCGTGCTCAGCAAGGCCAAGTCGCAGGGCGTGGCGACGATCGACTACGACAGGCTCACCCTCGGCGGCGGTGCCGCCTACTACGTCAGCTTCGACAACACCAAGGTCGGCACCCTCCAGGGCGAGGGCCTGTCGAAGTGCCTGACCGACAAGAAGGCCGACAAGCCCATCGTCGCCTACCTCAACGGCTCGCCCACCGACAACAACGCCACGCTGTTCAAGCAGGGCTACGACGGCGTGCTCAAGCCGAAGTTCGACGCCGGCGAGTACGTCAAGGGCCCCGACGAGTCCGTGCCCGACTGGGACAACGCCAAGGCCGGCACCATCTTCGAGCAGATGCTCACCGGCGAGTCGAAGATCGCCGGCGTCCTCGCGGCCAACGACGGCCTCGGCAACGCCGCCATCACCGTGCTGAAGAAGAACAACCTCAACGGCAAGGTGCCCGTCACCGGCCAGGACGCCACCGTCCAGGGCCTGCAGAACATCCTCGCGGGCGACCAGTGCATGACCGTCTACAAGGCGATCAAGAAGGAGGCCGACGCGGCCGCCGCGCTGGCCGTCTCCCTGGCCAAGGGCGAGAAGCCCGCCGCCACGGGCAGCGTCAAGGACACCGAGAGCGGCCAGGACGTCCCGGCCGTGCTGCTCGACCCCCAGGCCATCTTCTTCGACAGCGTCAAGGACGTCGTGGCCGACGGCTTCGTCACCAAGGACGAGCTCTGCACGGGCGAGTTCGCCGCCAAGTGCACCGAAGCCGGAATCCAGTAGGCCGGAATCCAGTAACCCGCGGCCAGGGGCACGGCTGGCGACAGCCGTGCCCCTGCGGAGGACGCAGAATATGAACCCCGTTCTTGAAGTCCGAGGGATCGACAAGAGTTTCGGTCCCGTGCAGGTCCTGCACGACGTCACCTTCTCCGCCTACCCCGGCGAGGTGACCGCGCTGGTCGGCGACAACGGCGCAGGAAAGTCCACCCTGGTCAAGTGCATCGGCGGGATCTACCCGATCGACGCGGGCGACTACTACTTCGACGGCAACCAGGTGCAGGTCAGCGGCCCGCGCGACGCCGGCGAGCTGGGCATCGAGATCGTCTACCAGGACCTCGCGCTCTGCGACAACCTCGACATCGTCCAGAACATGTTCCTGGGCAGGGAGCGCAGGAGCGGGCTGGTGCTGGACGAGGCCACGATGGAGGAGATGGCCCAGCAGACCCTCTCCAGCCTCTCGGTCAGGACCGTCAAGTCCATCAGGCAGCAGGTCTCCAGCCTGTCGGGCGGCCAGCGGCAGACCGTCGCCATCGCCAAGGCCGTGCTGTGGAACAGCAAGGTCGTCATCCTCGACGAGCCCACGGCGGCGCTCGGCGTGGCCCAGACGGGCCAGGTGCTCGAACTGGTCCGCAGGCTCGCCGACAAGGGCCTGGCCGTCGTGCTCATCTCGCACAACATGAACGACGTCTTCGCCGTCTCCGACCGGATCGCGGCCCTCTACCTCGGGCGGATGGCCGCCCAGGTCAAGACCTCCGACGTGACCCACGCGCAGGTCGTCGAACTGATCACCGCAGGTCGCAGCGGAGAACTGGGCCTCAAGAACGGGGTCTCGGCATGAGCAGGATCCTCACCAGCGAGCCCGCCGAGGACGGGGCGATCGTCACAGCGACGCGCCGGCCCTCCGTCGGCAACAGCGCCCGCGCCTACCTCGAGCGGGTCCGCGGCGGCGACATGGGCGCCCTGCCGGCCGTGCTCGGCCTGGTCGTCCTCTGCACCGTGTTCACCGTGCTCAAGCCGGTGTTCCTCACCCCCGTCAACTTCGCCAACCTCTTCCAGCAGGGCGGCCAGGTCACCGTCATCGCGATGGGGCTGGTCTTCGTGCTGCTGATCGGCGAGATCGACCTGTCGGCGGGCTTCGCCAGCGGCCTGTGCGCGGCCGTGCTGGCCGTGTCGCTCACCAACATGGGCCTGCCGTGGTACGTCTGCGTGCTCGCGGCCATCCTCACCGGCGTCGTCATCGGCCTCGTGCTCGGCGTGCTGGTGGCCAAGCTCGGCATCCCCTCCTTCATCGTGACGCTCGCGGGCTTCCTGGCCTTCCAGGGCGTCCTGCTGGCGATCCTCGAAGAGGGCACCAACATCTCCATCCGCGACGAGACCATCCTCGCCATCGCCAACAAGAACCTTCCCGCGGCGCTGGGCTGGGGGCTGTGGCTGGTCGGAGTAGGCGGCTACGCGGCCGTCCAGGTCGTCAGGTCGGTCAAGCGCGGCAGGCGCGGCCTGGTGGCCGACCCGGTCTCGCTGATCGCGGCCAGGGTCGGCACGCTCGCCGTGCTCGGGGGCGTCGCCGTCTTCGTGCTCAACATGGAGCGCAGCCGCAACCCCGCGGTGGCGTCGCTGAGCGGCGTGCCGATCGTCGTCCCGATCGTGCTGGCGCTGCTGGTCATCTGGACGTTCGTCCTCAGCAGGACCCGCTTCGGCCGTCACCTCTACGCGGTCGGCGGCAACGCCGAGGCCTCCCGCAGGGCCGGCATCAACGTCGACCGCATCAAGGTCAGCGCCTTCGTCATCTGCTCGGCGGTCGCCGCCGTCGGCGGGATCATCGCCGCATCGCGCGGCGCGTCCGTCGACCCGAACACCGGCGGCAGCCAGGTCCTGCTGTACGCCGTGGGCGCCGCCGTCATCGGCGGGACCAGCCTGTTCGGCGGCAAGGGCAGGGTCCTCGACGCCGTCCTCGGCGGGGCGGTCATCGCGGTCATCGACAACGGCATGGGCCTGCTGGGGTTCGCCTCGAGCGAGAAGTTCATGGTGACCGGTTCGGTGCTGCTGCTGGCGGCGGGGGTTGACGCCCTCGCACGTCGTAGGGCCGCCGCCGCTGGTCTAAGGTGATCAGCGACTTCGGCACTGCAAAGGATTTACGGACTATGCGAGCGGGCCCGTCCCAGGAGGAGATCAGGCGCCACAACCTGGGCGCCCTGCTTCGTCATGTCCATCTCGGAGGGCCCACCTCGCGTGCCGAACTGACCTCGAGGATGGGCCTGAACCGCAGCACGATCATGGCGCTGACCTCCGACCTGACCGCGGCGGGCCTGGTGCGCGAGGAACTGCCGCGCGAGACGGGCCGCGCGGGCAGGCCGTCCCTGGTGGTGCGGCCCGAGTCGTCGCGGGTCTACGTCTTCGCCTTCGACCTGGGCCCCGACCGGCTGGTCGTCGCCCGCGTCGGCCTCGGCGGGGTGATCCTCGACAGGCGCGAGGCCGTACGGCGGCGCGGCGCCTTCGACCTGGACGAGGTCGTGGGCGCGCTGGCGGGCTTCGCCAGGCAGATGCACCGCAAGACCCGCGCCGACACCGTCTGCGTCGGCGCGGCCGCCGCGGTCGCCGGCGGGGTGCGCAAGAGCGACGGCGTCGTCAGGTACGGGCCCAACCTGCTGGCCGTGGACGTCCCGTTCGGCGAGGCGCTGAGCAAGAAGCTGGCACTCGGCCTGCCGGTCAGCGTCGGCAACGACGCCAATCTGGGCGCGCTGGCCGAGCACACCCGGGGTGTGGGCGCGGCCGTACGGGACCTCATCTACCTGCACGGCGACGTCGGCGTGGGCGGCGGCGTCATCGCGGGCGGGCACCTGCTCGGCGGGCACGAGGGCTTCGGCGGCGAGGTCGGCCACATGGTGGTCCACCCTGGCGGGCGCCTGTGCGGATGCGGCTCCCACGGCTGCCTGGAGGCGGAGGTGGGGGAGCGGGCGCTGCTCGAGGCGGCGGGCAGGGCCCCCGACGGCCCGGCCGAGGGGCCGCTCGGCCGGGACGCCGTCAGAGCCGTCGTCGACGCGGCCGACAGGGGCGACATCGTCGCGCAGGACGCGCTGAGCCGCGTGGGCGACTGGCTCGGCCTCGGCGTGGCCAACCTGGTCAACATCTTCAACCCCGAGATGGTGATCTTCGGGGGGATGCTGCGTGAGATCTACCTCGGCGCGGCCGCCCAGGTGCGCAGCCGACTCGCCGTCGACGCGCTGCCCGCCCACAGGGAGAGGCTGCGGCTGCGGACCTCGGCGCTGGCCGACGACGCCACGCTGGTCGGCGCGGCCGAGCTCGCGTTCGCGCACGTGCTGGCCGACCCGCTGGAGGCGTTGGCCAGGGCCGGCGGCTGACCGGCCCCTCCCATGCCGATGTCCGCGACCGGAAGCGATCGCGGACATCGGGAAGGGATCAGGAGACGCGGGCCTTGGGGGCGCTGAAGGTGTTGCAGGCGTTCGGCGATTCGGCGTCGAAGCCCTTCTTCAGCCAGTAGGCGATGTTGGCGGGCTTGCCGTGGATGCCGTCGTCGAACCCGGCCTGCGCGACCTTCAGGATGTACTTGAAGTCGAACTCACGCCTGCCCAGCGAGTGCCAGACACTGCCGATGAAGGCGCCGGACAGGCACTCGGCCTGCAGCTCGATCCTGCGGGCCTCGTCGTAGATGCGCTTCTTGCTCTTGCCCTTGACCCGGTCGACGACCTTGAGCATGCCGGTCAGCTCCTGGATGTGGTGGCCGTACTCGTGGGCCACGACCTCCATGAGGAACAGCTCGGTCGGCTCGGACAGGATGTAGGGGTCGAGCAGGACCGTCATCTTCCGCTCGGGCGGGCAGTAGAGCGCCTGCGCGCCCGCGGGGAACTTGCCGCACTTGCCCACGGGCTGGCCCGGCTTGCTCACGACCGCGAACTTCGGCTTGACGAAGGGGATCTTCGCCTTGGCCAGCTGCCGGCTCCACGACTCGTTCAGGCAGCCGAGCACGAACTCCAGGTAGACCTTGGCGCCGTCCAGCGAGTCGCGCTGGATCGGCTGCTCCTCGCACTCCTTGAGCTCCATCGCCCCGGTCTTGTAGACCTTGTTGTCGGTCAGGACCGGGGGGAAGCCGGAGGTCCCGGCGGCGGCCGTGCCGGCGAACAGCAGGCTCGCGAGGGCGCCGGAAAGTACGGCGAATAAGGGGGAACGCATAGTCACAGGACTTTAGACCACAGAACGGCCGCGCAGGAAGGCGCGGCCGTTCTGAGGGGCGGAGAGGTCAGGAAGCGGGCAAGGGACTAGGAGACGTACCTGGCGGGCGAGGTCCAGGTGTTACACGCGGCGGGGGCCCCGTAGTTCCAGCCGCGCTGCATCCAGCGGGCCTGGTTGGCGCTGGAGCCGTGGTCGTTCTGCGGCCAGATGGAGGCGCCCTTCTCGCCGAACCAGTCGATGATCTGCTGGTAGTAGGCCTCGTCGACGGGCAGCGAGTCCTTGACCGACTTCATGAAGACGGCCGACATGCACTCGGCCTGCAGCTCGAGGCGGCGGGAGTAGGCGAGCTTGGCCGACTTGCTCGCGCGCCAGCTCGCCTGGGCGTACCAGGGCATGATGCCGGCGACCTGCTGCACGTGGTGGGCGTACTCATGGGCCATCAGGCGGCCGATGCCGACCGGCGACGGGTTGCGCAGCTCCGTCTTGGTGATCAGCATGTACATGGTCTTGTCGGCGGAGCAGTAGACGCCGGAGGCGCCCGTCAGCCACCTGCCGCAGGCGGTGTTGCGCTTAGTGGTGATGATTCGCAGCCTGGGCTTGGAGAACGGCATCTTCGCCTGCCTGAACTCCGAGGCCCACGACCGGTTGAGACAGTTGGTGAACGCCTGGAGGAAGTGCTTGTAGGCGGCCGTGCTTCCGCGCTGGATGTCTCCAACGGGGCAGTTGCCGGCGAGCCTCCCGGTCTTGTACAGCGGGCTGCTCGTGGCCGCGGCCTTCCCTCTCGGAGGCGCCGCCTGGGCGGTGGCCTGGGTCGCCGTGGACTCCTGGGCGGTCGTCGTCGACGCCTCGGCGACGCCTGCCGTACCCACACCCATCAGGGCAAGAACCAGTCCGGCCGACACAAGTGACGAGAGTTTCCTAAGGGGGACAGTGTTCATAGTGGGTCAACCCTAGGCCAAGATCGGACAAATCAGGGTGCATTTGACTCCGTGGAGTCATCTTCTGCTCCACGAACTAGACTCGATCCGTTGACGAGTGGATGAGGGGATGATTCCGTGAGCGGGCTGCTGGCCTCGATCAAGGGACCGCACGACGTCAAACGGCTGGCAGTGGAGGACCTGCCACTGCTCGCACAGGAGGTCCGCGACCTTCTTGTCGACTCGTGCGCGAGGAACGGCGGACATCTCGGGCCCAACCTGGGCGTCGTCGAGCTGACCATCGCGCTTCACCGGGTGTTCGACTCCCCGGGCGACCCGATCATCTGGGACACCGGCCACCAGTCCTACGTGCACAAGATGCTCACCGGGCGCGCGGACGGCTTCGGCGCGCTCAAGCAGGAAGGCGGCCTGTCCGGCTACCCGAGCCAGGCCGAGTCCCCGCACGACTTCGTGGAGAACTCCCACGCCTCGACCGCGCTGTCGTACGCCGACGGCCTGGCCAAGGCGTTCAAGCTGCGCGGCGAGCGCGAGCGGGTCGCGGTCGCGGTCATCGGCGACGGCGCCCTCACCGGCGGCATGGCATGGGAGGCGCTCAACAACATCGCGGCGGTCAAGGACCTGCCGTGCGTCATCGTGGTCAACGACAACGGGCGCTCCTACTCGCCGACCATCGGCGGCCTGGCCACGCACCTGGCCAAGCTGAGGGTCGACCGCCGTTACGAGGACATGCTCGACTTCGTCAAGGACAAGATCGGGAACGTTCCTGTCGTCTACGACGCCCTCCACGGCATCAAGAAGGGCCTGAAGGACGTCCTGGCGCCGCAGGTGATGTTCGAGGACCTCGGCATGAAGTACGTCGGCCCCATCGACGGGCACGACGAGCAGGCCGTGGAGGAGGCGCTGCGCAAGGCGCGCGGCTTCGGCGGCCCCGTCATCGTCCACGTCCTCACCCAGAAGGGCCGCGGTTACGCGCCCGCCGAGAACCACGACGAGGACCAGTTCCACTCCCCGGGCGCCTTCGACAGGGACACCGGCGTGGAGAAGCCCAAGGGCCGCATCTGGACCAACGTGTTCAGCGAGGAGCTCGTCGCGCTCGGCAAGGAGCGCGACGACCTGGTCGCGATCACCGCCGCCATGCTCCACCCGACCGGGCTCAACGCCTTCGCCGACGCCTACCCCGACCGCACCTACGACGTCGGCATCGCCGAGCAGCACGCGCTGACCAGCGCCGCGGGCCTCGCGCTCGGCGGGCTCCACCCCGTCGTCGCCGTCTACGCCACCTTCCTCAACCGCGCCTTCGACCAGCTGCTGATGGACGTGGCGCTGCACAGACTGCCCGTCACGGTCGTCCTGGACAGGGCGGGCGTCACCGGCGACGACGGCGCCAGCCACAACGGCATGTGGGACCTGTCGATCCTGCAGGTCGTCCCCGAGCTGCGGATCGCGGTGCCGCGCGACGGCGAGCGGCTGACCGAGCTGCTGCGCGAGGCCGTCGCCGTCGACGACGCGCCGACCGTGCTGCGCTTCCCCAAGGGGCCGGTGGCCGAGACGATCGAGGCGATCGGCAGGCTCGGCCAGATGGACGTGCTGCGCGCGGGCGAGCCCGACGTGCTCCTCGTCGCCGTCGGTCCCATGGCGCACGTCGCGCTGGAGGCCGCCGTCCTGCTCGACGCGCAGGGCATCTCCGCCACCGTCGTCGACCCGCGCTGGGTCAAGCCGCTCGACGAGGCGCTCGTTCCGGCCGCCTCCGCCCACAAGCTCGTGGCCGTCGTCGAGGACAACGGCAGGGTCGGCGGCGTCGGCGACGCGGTCGCCCGCCTGCTGCGCGACAACGACGTCGACGTGCCCGTGCGCACGTTCGGCATCCCGCAGCGCTTCCTCGACCACGCCAAGCGGCCGAAGATCCTCGGCTACGCGGGTCTCACCGGGCAGGACCTGGCCCGCGAGGTCACCGAGGCGGTCGCGCGGCGGAGCGCGGCTCTGGAGAACCAGCCCGCCCAGCAGTGACCATCCGGCGGACCGCGGCGGAGACCGTCACGATGACGAGCGCCGCCACGGCCGCCACCGGCAGCAGCAGCTCGGCGTGCTCGCGGACGACTCCGCCCGCGAGCGCGCCGATCGTCACGTAGGTGCTCACCCACGCGGTGCCGCCGACGAGCGCCCACGGCATGAACCGCCTGTACGGCATGCCGAGCGCCCCGGCCACCGCCGGGGTGAGCGCGTGCACCACGGGCAGGTAGTAGGCCAGGGCCAGCGCCCAGCCGCTGCGCTCGAACAGCTCCTCGGCGCGCTGCCAGCGCTCCTCGCCCACCCTGCGGCCCAGCCTGCCGTGGCGCAGGCGGGACCCGAACGTCCTGCCCAGCCAGTGTCCGCCGGAGGCGCCCGCCACGCAGGCCAGAACGCCCGCGGCGACGAGCGCGACGGCCTCCGACGGCGTGCCGGCGGTCGTGCCGGCGACGATCAGCAGCGCGTCGCCCGGCACGATCAGGCCGATGCCGGCGGAGGCGTCCAAGGTGAGGAAGGTCAGCATGAGGGGCCACACCAGGAGCAGGTCCTGGGCGGCCAGGGCGTCGAGCAGGTCCCCGAACATGCCCCCAGCCTGCAGGCGCGGGCGTCTCGGCCCATCAGGGCCGAACCCCGGAGCGACCCGGAGATCTCCCGGCCACAAGGAGGACCCCAGCCGCCTCTCAGGCCGGTAGCGCGCAACCGCGTGCCCGTCGCGCAGGCCGCACGCCTCCGCATGGTCACTGCTCGTGTGGGCAGGATCACAGCGTGGAGATCTTCAGAACCAAGACTGTCGAACAGTCGATCAGAGACACCGAGGAACCGGAGCACCAGCTCAAACGCCGCCTGTCCGCCGTCGACCTGACCGTCTTCGGCATCGGTGTGATCGTCGGCACCGGCATCTTCGTCCTGACCGGCCGCGTGGCGAGGGACACGGCGGGTCCCGCCGTTGCTCTGTCGTTCATCATCGCGGGCATCGTGTGCGGCCTGGCCGCGCTGTGCTACGCCGAGTTCGCCTCGACGATCCCGGTGGCCGGCTCGGCCTACACCTTCGCCTTCGCCACCCTGGGCGAGTTCCCCGCCTGGATCATCGGCTGGGACCTGATGCTGGAGATGGCGCTGGCCGGGGCGGTGGTCGCGGTCGGCTGGTCGGGCTACTTCAACTCGCTGCTGAACACGATCGGAGTGAATCTCCCCAAGTTCGAGGTGCTCGGCGTCGAGGTCAACTATCCGGCGATGGCGATCGTCGCGATCCTGACCGTGGTGCTGACACTGGGCATCAAGCTCTCCTCGCGGGTGAACCTGACGATCGTGGTCATCAAGGTGGCAGTGATCATCTTGGTCATCATCGCCGGCCTGTTCTTCATCAACCCCACTCACTACACCCCGTTCATCCCGTCGCCTGAGCCCACCGCCGCCGTCCAGGGGCTCGACGCGCCGTTGATCCAGGCGCTGTTCGGGATCACTCCCGTCGCCTACGGCGTGCTCGGCATCTTCTCCGCCGCCGCGATCGTGTTCTTCGCGTTCATCGGCTTCGACATCGTGGCCACCGCGGCCGAGGAGACGATCAACCCACAACGTGACCTGCCGCGCGGCATCATCGGCTCGCTGGCCATCTGCACCTTCCTCTACGTCGCCGTCTCGCTCGTGGTGGTCGGCATGCAGCCGTACAAACAGCTCAGCGAGGACGCTCCTCTCGCGGACGCCTTCCGCGCGGTCGGCCAGCCGTGGATCGCCAGCCTGATCAGCATCGGCGCCATCGCGGGCCTCACCACCGTGGTGATGATCCTCATGCTGGGCCAGACCAGGGTGCTGTTCGCCATGTGCCGCGACGGCCTGCTGCCGCGCGTCCTGTCGAAGGTCCACCCGAAGTACGGCACCCCCGCGCGCATCACGGTGGTCGTCGGTCTCGTCACCATGCTGCTGTCGGGGGTCGTCTCGCTGAGCGAACTGGCCGAGCTGGTCAACATCGGCACGCTGTTCGCCTTCGTCGTGGTGTCGGCCGGTGTGGTCATCCTGCGCAAGACGCACCCCGAGCTGCACCGCGCCTTCCGCACGCCCTTGGTGCCGGTGCTGCCGATCCTGTCGGTGCTGGCCTGCCTCTACCTGATGATGAACCTGCCGGTGATCACGTGGCTGCGGTTCTTCCTCTGGATGATCATCGGCGTGGCGGTCTACTTCTGCTACGGCTACTGGCACAGCAGGGTCAGGGGCTGGCGCGGCAGCGCGCCGAAGCAGCCGAGCGTGTAGCACCTGGACGATCTCCACCACAGACGACGGTGCGAGAACCCGGAGCCGCCGGCCGGTGTATTCGGGGCATGAGACGCATCGTGCTCGTTCTGGCCCTGCTCCTGCCCGCCCTGGCCGTGGCGGCCCCGGCGCGGGCGGGCGGCTGGGCCGCCACCTACCTCGACCCCGTCCCGGCGACGTTCGCCCAAGGGGGCACGTACACCGTCGGCTTCTGGATGCTGCAGCACGGCACCCACCCTTACGAGGGCCCCGGCCTCGGCGAGGTGGGACTGAAGTTCACCAGCGGCGCCAGGAGTCTGGAGTTCACCGGCGTCCCGCTGAAGGAGAAGGCGCACTACGCCGCCGCGATCGCGCTGCCCGCGGGCGACTGGCGGGTGGAGGCGATCCAGGGCTGGTTCGCCCCCTTCCCCGTCGGCACGCTCAAGGTGCCGGGCGCGCTGACCGTCAAGCCGCTCGACCCCGAGCTCAAGGGCATGATCGCCAACTATCTGGACATGAACGGCGGCAAGGATCCGTGGGGAGAGGTGCGCCCTCCCGGCTTCGCCAGGAAGGGCGCGGCCAAGCCCGCGGCGGCGGCCGCCTCCGTGCCCGTCGCGGCTCCCACTCCCGCGCCCGCTGCCCGTGAGGTCTGGCCGTACTGGCTGGGGCTCGGGGTGGCCGCGGTGGCGGGCCTGACCTTCCTCGTGGCCAGGCGACGCGTCAGAGCGTGAAGACCGCTCCGCCCGCCGACTTCATCAGGCACGCGTTGGCGAAGGTCGTGGTGAAGCTCACGGGCCTGCCGCGCCAGGTGCCGCGGACGCTCACCACGTGCGGGCGGTACTCCCTGGTGCAGACCGGGTCCTTCACCCGGAGCCTGGCCGGGTCGCCCTTCACCGCGCGCAGCAGGCGGCAGGCCGTCCTGGGCGACGGGTGGTCGCCACCGTCGCGGTCGCACAGCAGGCCGGCGGACTTCGTCGCGCCCGCCGCGGTGACGCTCACCTTCAGCGAGGCCAGCGGCCGGTGGCCGGCCAGTGCGGGGGAGGCGGCGGCCAGCACGATCGCCCCCGCGAGGGCCAGTGTCGTGATCGATCTCATTCGCCCCACGCTACGGGGTCGCGGCGTGGGGCGAAGGGCGGAGGACCGATCGGATGTCAGGCGGGGACCGAGGCCACTCCCGGCTCGAGGAAGCGCGGAGCGGCGAAGCCCGCCCTGTCCAGGTACGGCGTGATGCCGCCGAGGTGGAAGGGCCAGCCCGCGCCGAGGATCATGCACAGGTCGATGTCCTGCGCGGCGGCGACCACGCCCTCGTCCAGCATGAGGTGGATCTCCTCGGCCAGCGCCTTCAGCACCCGCTCCCTGACCTGCTCGGCCGTCGAGGGCGCGCCGCCGCCGGCGAACAGCGCCACGGCCTCGGCGTCGAGGGAGAAGTCGGGAGCGTAGACGCCGGGCTTGCCGGAGGCGACCAGCTTGGCCATGTTCTCCGACACGCCGAACCGCGACGGGAAGGCCGCGTGCAGGGTCTCCGAGACGTGGTGGCCGACGGCCGGGCCGACGAGCTGCAGCAGCGCGAACGGCGTCATCGGCAGGCCCAGGTCGTCGAGCGAGTGCTCGGCGACCTCGAGCGGCGTGCCCTCGTCGACGGCCGCGATGACCTCGCCCATGAACCGGGTCAGCAGCCTGTTGACCACGAACGCGGGAGCGTCCTTGACCAGGACCGCCGACTTCTTCAGAGACCTGCCCACCGAGAACGCCGTCGCGAGCGTCGCGTCGTCGGTCGCGGAGCCCTTGATGATCTCCAGCAGCGGCATGACGGCGACCGGGTTGAAGAAGTGGAAGCCGACCAGCCGTTCGGGGTGCCTCAGCTCGGCGCCCATCTCGCCGAGCGAGAGCGAGGAGGTGTTGGTGGCCAGCACGCACTCGGCCGAGACGTGCTCCTCGACCTCGGCGAAGACCTTCTTCTTGACGCCCATGTCCTCGAAGACGGCCTCGATGACGAAGTCGGCGTCGGCGAAGGCGTCCTTGGTCAGCGACCCCGTCACCAGCGCCTTGAGCCTGTTGGCCTGGTCCTGGCTCACCCGGCCCTTGGACAGGAGCTTGTCGACCTCGGCGTGCACGTAACCGACGCCCTTGTCCAGGCGCGCCTGGTCGAGGTCGGTCAGCACGACGGGCACCTCGAGCCGGCGAGCGAACAGCAGCGCCATCTGCGAGGCCATCAGGCCCGCGCCGACCACGCCGACCTTGGTGACCTTGCGGGCCAGCGCCTTGTCGGGGGCGCCCGCGGGCCGCTTGGCGCGGCGCTGCACCAGGTCGAAGGAGTAGAGCCCGGCGCGCAGCTCGTCGCCCATGAGCAGGTCGGCCAGCGCCTCGTCCTCGGCGGCGAAGCCGGCGTCGCGGGTGGCGTCCTTGGCGGCGGCGATGAGGTCGAGCGCCCGGTAGGGGGCGGGGGCCGCGCCGCGCAGCTTCAT
This sequence comes from Nonomuraea mangrovi, assembly GCF_042681425.1. Lineage (NCBI taxonomy): Bacteria > Bacillati > Actinomycetota > Actinomycetes > Streptosporangiales > Streptosporangiaceae > Nonomuraea > Nonomuraea mangrovi. The sequence continues at coordinate 530,550 of NZ_JBHUFV010000033.1, forward strand.
GTCGACCAGGAAGCGGGCGTCGGCGACGGCCTTGTCCCAGTCCTCCTCGATCGCGGGCCGCTCGACCGCGACCGTGCCGTTGAGCACCTGGGCGGCCCAGCGCAGCGACTCCTCCAGGAAGTCGGCCGGCTCGAACATCGCGTCGGCGACGCCGAGCGCGAACGCGTCCCCGCCCTTGATCATGCGGTTCTGCGACAGCGGGTTCTCGATGATCAGCTTGATCGCCTTGGCCGGGCCGATCAGGCGGGGCAGGAGCTGCGTGCCGCCCCACCCGGGCACCAGCCCGAGGAAGCACTCGGGCAGCGCCACGGCCGGCACGCCCGAGGAGATGGTGCGGTACGTGCAGTGCAGCGCGATCTCCAGGCCCCCGCCCATGGCCGCGCCGTTCACGAACGCGAAGGACGGGACGTCGAGCTCGCCGAGGCGGCGGAAGACGGCGTGTCCGAGCCTGCCGATCTCCAGCGCCTCCTCCCTGGTGCGCACCAGCGCCGCGCCCTTGAGGTCGGCGCCGACGGCGAAGATGAACGGCTTGCCTGTGACGCCGACGGCCGCCAGGTCGGTCCTGGCCGCGACGGCGTCGAGGGCCTCGTTCAGCAGCGTCAGGCCGCCAGGCCCGAAGGTGTTCGGCTTGGTGTGGTCGAACCCGTTGTCCAGGGTGATCAGCGCCATCGTGCCGGCGCCGTGGGGCAGCTCGACGTCGCGCACCAGCGCCTTGGTGACTACCTCATCGTTGAACAGGTCGCTCATGCCAGGTTCTCCCAAATGACCGTGCCGCCCATGCCCATGCCGACGCACATGGTGGTGATGCCGTACCGCACGTCGGGCCGCTCGCCGAACTGGCGGGCCAGCTGCGTCATCAGCCGCACGCCCGAGGAGGCCAGCGGGTGGCCGAAGGCGATCGCGCCGCCGTACGGGTTGATCCTGGGGTCGTCGTCGGCGATCCCGAAGTGCTCGAGGAAGGCCAGCACCTGGACGGCGAAGGCCTCGTTGATCTCGAACAGGCCGATGTCGTCGATCGACAGCCCGGCCAGGCGCAGCGCCCGCTCGGTCGACGGGATGGGGCCCACGCCCATGACCTCGGGATCGACGCCGGCGAAGGCGTAGGAGACCAGACGCATCTTCGGCGAGAGGCCGAGCTCGGCGGCCACGTCGGCGGCGGCCACGAGGCAGCCTGTCGCGCCGTCGTTGATGCCGGAGGAGTTGCCGGCGCTGACGCGGCCGTGCGCGCGGAAGGGGGTCTTGAGCCCCGCGAGGCCCTCGACGGTCGTGCCGGGACGCGGTGCCTCGTCGGTCACCGCCAGCCCCCAGCCCTTCTCGGCGGTCCTGACGGCCGTGGGGACCAGGTCGGGCTGGATCTTGCCGTCGGCGTAGGCCTTGGCGACCTTCTCCTGCGAGAGGGCGGCGTAGGCGTCGGCGCGCTGCTTGGTGATGGTGGGGTAGCGGTCGTGCAGGTTCTCCGCGGTCATGCCCATGACCAGCGCACTGCCGTCGACCAGCTTCTCCGACAGGAACCTGGGGTTGGGGTCGACGCCCTCGCCCATCGGGTGGCGGCCCATGTGCTCGACGCCGCCGGCGATGGCCACGTCGTAGGCGCCGAAGGCGATGCCGCCTGCGACGGTGGTCACCGCGGTCATCGCACCCGCGCACATGCGGTCGATGGCGTAGCCGGGCACGCTCTTGGGCAGCCCCGCCAGCACCGCGGCCGAGCGCCCGATGGTCAGGCCCTGGTCGCCGATCTGGGTGGTGGCCGCGATCGCGACCTCGTCCACCCGCTCGGGCGGCAGCTCAGGGTTGCGCCTCATCAGCTCGCGGATGACGCGGACGACCAGGTCGTCGGCTCTGGTCTCCGCGTACAGGCCCTTCGGCCCCGACTTGCCGAACGGCGTGCGCACGCCGTCGACGAAAACGACGTCACGAGAGGAAGGCACGGATTCGCTCCTCGTTGCAGGACTGATTCGGCCCCTATGCTACTCGCGAGTAACTACAACTGAGACGAGGGTGGCCACCAGCAGCGCGCACACCAGCCAGGTGGCCGGCTCCCACAGGTGCGCGCGCGCTCCGACCAGCGCCGCCGTCGTCACCGCCGCGCCCGCCCACGCGGCCACGCGCCTCGTCCCCTCCTGTCCCGGGTCCCACGGGTCGTGCGGGGACCGGGTGCGGCCCGCGAACGTCTCGCGGGTCCACCACAGGGCGAACAACACCCCTGCGGCCAGGCAGGCCGGGGCCAGGACCCCGATCGCGCCGGCCAGCGACTCGGCGATGCCGTACAGCGCCGACTCCCTGAACAGCCGCGGCACCGTGAAGCCGAGCAGCAGCGTGACCAGCCAGCAGCCCGCCACGCCCAGCCTGGCGGCCGGGCCTCGGGCGCCCGAGGAGGGGCGGCCGTAGAGCGCGCGCTCGCCTTCGCGCACGCGGCGCGCCCGTGCTCCCCAGATCGCCTGGGTCGCGGCCAGCGCGGGGACTGCCAGGGCGAACAGCGCCAGGGCCAGCCAGGCGAGCGGTCGCGTGCCCTCCCTGGTCGGCGCTCGTTCGGCGAGCACCTGCGTGGTGGCCAGCGCGGCGATCGCGACGGTGAGCGCGATCAGGGCGAAGCGGCGCGCCGACCTGGCGCGGGCGCGCAGGCCGGTGAGCGCGGCCGCGCCTGGAAGGGTGGTGGAGGCCATGCGGGCCATCTTCGTCGGCGACGGCTCCCGGTTCGTTCACATCGCGGCGGATTCCTGGACCACCAGGTCGAGAAGGCCGGGAAAGCGGGCGTCCAGGTCATCGCGGCGCAGCGTGATGAACAGCTTGCGGCCTTCGGGCCGCTGGCGGATCACCCCCGCCTCCCGCAGCACCCGCCAGTGGTTGGTGAGGGTGGACTTGGGCACGTCGGGCAGGACCGAGCCGCAGAACAGCTCCTCGCCAGGGCCCTGCGCCCAGAGCGTGCGGACGATCTGGGCCCGCACCGGATGGCCGATCGCGGCCATGACCTCGATGAGCTGGATCTGCTCCCTCGTGGGGTGAAGCGCCGTCATTCGACCATTGTACGGAACTGTCGAACTTGACGCCGATCGTCCGACTGTACGAGTATCTCGTACTGTTCGTTGTTTCCGAACAGTTGAAGGATCTCATGCCGCACACCCGCTGGACGCTCGCCCTGCTTGCGCTCTCCCAGCTCATCACCTCTCTCGACTTCTTCATCGTGGTCGTGGCGCTGCCGGACATCGGCGCCGACCTCGGCTTCTCCGCCCAGAGTCTGCAATGGGTCTCCAGTGCCTACGCCGTCGCCTACGGCGGTTTCCTGCTGCTCGGCGGGCGGCTGGCCGACCTGGCGGGTCGCCGCAGGCTGTTCGTCGCCGCGCTGGCGCTGTTCGCGCTGTCCTCCCTGGCGGCGGGCCTCGCCACGGGCCCCGGCGTGCTCGTCGCGGTCAGGGCGATCCAGGGGCTGGGCGGCGCGCTGCTCTTCCCTGCGACCCTCGCCCTGGTCAACACCCTGTTCGAGGAGGGCAGGGCGCGCAACTCGGCGCTGGCGGTATGGAGCGGAGCCGGAGCCGGCGGCCTGGCGCTCGGTTCGCTGCTCGGCGGCCTGCTGACCGGCGCGTTCGGCTGGGAGGCGGTCTTCTACGTGAACGTCCCGCTGGCCGGCGCCGCCATCGCCGCCGCCTACGCGCTGATCCCCGCAGACGGGCCGATGGAGCGCGGCCGCCGCCTGGACCTGCCGGGCGCCGTCCTGGCCACCGCGGGCGTGAGCCTGCTGGCCTTCGCCCTCATCCAGGGCCCGGAGAGCGGATGGGCCTCCACGCCCGTCCTGGTCGGCTTCGGGCTCGCCGTCGTGCTGCTGGCCGCCTTCGTCGCCGTCGAGCGGGGCAGCGGCGACCCGCTCATGCCGCTGCGGCTGTTCGGCAACCGCAGCCTGACCTCGGCCATCGTGATCATCCTCGTCTTCGGCGGCACGTTCAACTCACTGCCGTACTTCCTGACCGTCTACTTCCAGACGGTGCTCGGCCACGGCGTCGTGACCACGGGGCTGGCGTTCCTGGTGCCGGCGCTGCTGATCGCCCTGGGCACGCAGCTCGGCGGACGGCTGGCAGGCCGCGCGGGGATGCGCGCCACCCTGCTCACCGGCACCCTCGGCGGCGCGGCGGGCACCGCGGCGCTCGCCCTCGGCCTCGGCTCCGGCGGCTACTGGGCCCTGCTGCCCGGCATCGTGGTCCTCGGCGTGAGCCAGGGCCTCACCTGGACCGGCATGTGGATCGCCGCCGCCACCGGCGTGGCCCCCCACCGGCAGGGGGTCGCCTCCGGCATGGCCTCCACCGCGCTGCAGGTCGGCTCGGCCATCGGCCTGGCCGTGCTCGTCGCGGTCGGCGGCGTGGGCGAGGCCACGGGCGCGGCGCTCGCGGGAGGGCTGCGCAGCGCCGTCATGGTCGCGGCGGGCGGCATGCTCCTCGGCGCCGCCATCTCGCTCACCTTCGCAAGGAAGCAGCGGGACGCCGGACTCCAGCCCACGCTCGCCTGACGCAACGCCCGCACCCTCGCCGGTGTTCACGCCCCAGTCCCTACAGAGGAGTTCCACATGTTCGATGTCGCCGTGGTCGGAGGCGGGCCCGTGGGCATGCTGCTCGCCGCCGAGCTCGCTCTCCAGCAGGTCGACGTGGTCGTGGTCGAGCGGCGCGCCGTACCGCTCACCGAGTCGAAGGCGGGCACCCTGCACGCCCGCACCGCCCAGAGCCTCGACCGGCGCGGGCTGCTGACCGAGGTCGGCCACCCGACCTGGGGGAGCGTCGCATTCCACTTCTCCGGGATGTTCGGGCTCGACCTGGGCGCGGTCGTCGAGGACGGCCCCTCCATCGTGGGCAGCCCTTCGGCGTGGGCCGAGCACGTCTACGCCGAGCGGGCGACGGCGCTCGGCGCGACGATCCTGCGCGGGCAGGAGGTCACCGGTCTGGTCCAGCACGACGATCACGTCCGGCTGTCCAACGGGATCGAGGCCCGCTACGTGGTCGGGGCCGACGGCGCCCGCAGCGCCGTCCGCAAGGCCGCGGGCATCCCGTTCACGGGAATGGGCGCCAGGGTGGCCGCGCTCATGGGAGAGGTACGGCTCCCGCCCGGCCTGCCCGGCGGATACCACAGGACTCCTCGCGGCTGGCTCATCGTCTGGCCCGGCGGCCGGATCACCACCTACGACTACCGGGGGCCGCACGCCGACAGGGACGCGCCGGTCACCCTCGAGGAACTGCAGGAGGCGGCCGAGTACATCGCGGGCTTCCCGATCCCGATGGCCGAGCCGCGCAGCCTCACCAGGTACGGCGACGCGTCACTGCAGGCGCGGACCTACCGCAGCGGCAGGGTGCTGCTGGCGGGCGATGCCGCCCACGTGCACTTCCCCTGGGGCGGCCAGGGGCTCAACACCGGGATGGAGGACGCCTTCAACCTGGGCTGGAAGCTGGCCGCGCAGGTGCGGGGCAGAGCGCCGGACGGCCTGCTCGACACCTATCACGCGGAGCGGCACCCCGTGGCCGCCAGGGTGCTGTGGAACGTCAGGGCGCAGAACGCGCTGGCCGACCCCGACCCGCGCATGGACCCGCTGAGGGAACTGTTCGCCGAGCTGATGCGCTTCGACGAGGTCAACACCTACCTCAGCGGCATGATCAGCGGCGTCGACACCGTCTACGACGTCGGGGTGCCGGGCGCAGGATGGATGGCCCCCGACCTGACCATCACCACTGACAGGGGCGCGGTCACGCTTGTCGAGCTGCTGCGGAAGGCGCGGCCGCTCTTCCTCGATCTGAACGGCAGGGACGACCTGGCGACGCTCGTCGGGGGCCGCGCGGAGGTGGTCGCGGGGAAGGCCGAAAGCCCCCTCGAAGCCCTGCTGATCAGGCCGGACGGGTACGTTGCGTGGACCTCGGAGGCGGGGGAGGAGACCCTGCCTGGAGCACTTGATCGCTGGTTCTTGTGAAATATCCGGACAAAGTGTGGGGGAGTCTGTTAGGAAGGTGCGCGATCACGTAAGCACTAGAGAGGTTCCACCGTGGCGCGCGACGAGAACGACAGCCCCGATCTGACAGGTGACGTGCTGTCGGACCGCTGGACCCCCGAGTCGGACGTAACCGACGAACAGCCCGCCGTCGTCGCGGAGGAGGAGCTCCTCGCCCCTGTCTCCGCGCCTGCCCCGCTCGTCGTGGAGGCGGAGGACATCCCCCTGGTGACGGTCATGGACGCGCCACCCGTGGTCGCTCTCGAGGTGCCCGAGACCGAGGCGCAGTACCTTCCCCTCGACCGGGGCTACGACGCTTCGGCCGACGAGGGCTACGACGCCCCGGGCGACGAGGGCTTCGACCCGCCGAGCGAGTCGTCCCCGCGCGGTTTCCTCGGCTCCGGCTGGACCGAGGACAGCGCCGCGCCCGAGCGGGAGGTGCGCAGGCGCACCAGGCTCCTGCTGGCGGGCGCGGCGGCCATCGTGGTGGTCGGCGCGGCCGGCGGGTGGATGCTGACCGGTTCCGGCGGCGACTCGTGCGCGGGCGGGACCTGCGCCTCCAGCCGCTCGGTGGCGCCCGCCGTCTCCGAGACACCCGTCGAGGAGACGGAATCGGACACCGAGCCCATCGTGGACCCGGTCATGGACCCCTCCCAGACCCCCGAGTCGTCCGCGACCGTCAGCGCCACGCCCGAGCCGCCCGTCCGGGTACGGCAGAGCAAGCAGCCCGATACGCCGCGGCCCACGGCCACCACGCGCATCGGCACGCCCACCACCAAGCCCAGCTCCAGGCCGGTGCGCACGCTCAGCGGCGAGACCGCCAAGGAGCAGACGTCGAAGAACGAGCCCGCCACCGAGCCGACCACCCAGGCCCCGCCGGCCGTCAGCACCGACGCGCCGCCCGCCGCCACGGAGCAGCCGGCCCCGCCTCCCCAGCAGCCCACCGAGGACAGGCGCTCCGGAGGGCTCCTGGACTGGTTGTTCGGCTAGGACCCCGCTCGCCCGCAGCCGCTCTCCCCTGGGGAGGGCGGCTGTCGCGTCGTTGCCGTACGATCGCGCGGAGGCCGAAGGTCTGACAGACTGGAAATCGCTTTCCGGGAGGGGCCATGATCACGCTCGAGGACGTCGCCAGGCAGGCGGGCGTCTCCCTCGCCACCGCCTCGCGCGTGCTCAACGGCAGCACCCGCCAGGTCGGCGCCTCCCTGCGGGCCAAGGTCGAGCAGGCCGCCGCCGAGCTGGGCTACCGCCCCAACCTCGCGGCCCAGACACTCGCCCGCGGCGCCAGCAACATCATCGGCATCGTCGTCCACGACCTCACCGACCCCTACTTCGCCGCCCTCGCCGACGGCGCCATGCGGGTGGCCGACGAGCAGGGGCTGCTGGTCATGGTCGGCGCCACCCACCGCGACCCCGAGCAGGAGATCGCCTACGTCGCCTCGCTCAACGCCCAGCGGGTGCGGGCGGTGCTGCTGGCGGGCTCGCGGGTCGACGATCCCCACGTCACCAGGCGGCTGCGCGAGGAGCTGGCCCGCTACCGCGCCAGCGGCGGCAGGGCCGCCTGCGTCGGCCAGGACCTGCTCGACGTCGACACCGTCGCGCCCGCCAACAGGAAGGGCGCGGCCGACCTGGCCCGCGCGCTGGCGCGGCTCGGCCACACCCGCTTCGCCGTCCTGGCCGGGCCCGCGGGGCTGCTGACGGCCGCCGACAGGTGCGCGGGGTTCGTGGACGCCCTCGCCGACCTCGGGCTGCCCGAGCCGGTGGTCGTCCACGGGGCCTTCGACCGCGACGGCGGGTACGCGGCCGCGCGCGAGACGGGCGAGGCGACGTGCGTGTTCGCGGTCAACGACGTGATGGCGGTCGGCGCGCTGGCCTCCTACCGCGAGCGCGGGATCGGGGTTCCGGCCGACGTGTCGGTGGCCGGGTTCGACGACATCGCGACCCTGCGCGATCACGTCCCGGCCCTGACGACGGTACGGCTGCCGCTGGCCGACATGGGGGCCAAGGCGTTGACGATGGCGCTGGGCGCCGACGACGAGACGTGTGTGGAGCGGGTCGTCGGACAGGTCGTGCTCAGAGAGAGCGTGAGGAGGCACGGGTGAGGCTGGCGGTCAGCACGCTGGGAATGCCGGGCGAGAGCCTGGAGTCGGCGATCGAGATCGCGGTGAAGGGCGGGTGCGAGGGTCTGGAACTGCGGCTGCATCCCGACACGGGGGTGCACGCCGGGCTGTCGCCCGCCGAGCGCGACGCGGTCCGCGAGCGGATCGCGGGCGCGGGGCTCGCCATCGCCGCTCTGGCGGGATATGTCGGCATCTGCGACCCGGAGCCGTCCGACTCCTCCGTCGAGGCGGCCCTGCTGGCCGACCTCGGGCTCGCCGCCGATCTAGGCGCCCCCGGCGTGCGGGTCTTCCCCCGGGGCGACGATCCGGCGGTGGGCGCGCGCAGGCTGCGGGCGGTCGCCGACACCGCCGCCTCGCTCGGCGTGCGGGTGTTCGTGGAGACCCACGACAAGATGCCCACAGGAGCCGCCCTCGCCGAGCTGCTGGCGCGGACCGGCAGGCCGGACGCGGCGGTCGCGCTGTGGGACCTGCTGCACCCCTGGCGGAACGGCGAACCCCTCGAGGAGACGCTGGCGGCCCTGACGCCGTACCTGGCCTACGTCCAGGTGAAGGACGCGGTGTCCGCGACCGAGACCACCCCCGTCCCCCTGTGGTCGGGTTCGGTGCCGCTGGACGCGGCGGGCGAGCTGCTGCGCGCGCACGGCTACGACGGGTGGGTCTCGCTGGAGTGGGAGCGCACCTGGTATCCGCAGGTCGCCCCGGTCGAGGAGATCCTGCCAGGCGCCTCCGCGTGGGTCGCCCGCTTCTCGGGCGGGGCCGCCTCATGACGCCGGTGCCCAAGGTGCTGGTCGTCGGGATGGACGGGCTCAGGTTCGACCGCGTCATGGCGGTACAGCCGCCGGTGCTGATCGGGCTGATGGCGGCGGGAGCCCACGGCACCAGCCTGCTGCCGTACGGCGAGGCGGCCGCGCCGCGCACCGAGTCGCCGGGCGAGGTGGTGCCGGCCGATCGGAGCGGCATCCTGGCCAGGACCGACTCGGGCCCCGGCTGGTCGTCGATCGCGACCGGTGTCTGGCCCGACAAGCACGGCGTGGTGGACAACAGCTTCGCCGCCGCCAACTTCACGAAATTTCCGGACTTTCTCACCCGGGCTAAGGCCGCGCGCCCCGAACTGTCCACCTTCGCGATCTTCTCGTGGGCCGCGCTCGCCGAGCACGGCGCGTTCGGCGAGGGCATCGGCACGCGCATCGTGTTCGACGGCTACGCCGACACCTTCGCCGCCTGCGACGTCCGCATCGCCGACGCGGCCGAGCGACACCTGGCCGAGCGGGATCCCGACCTGGCCTTCGTGTACTTCGGCGACACCGACGAGGTCGCCCATGACCTCGGCCCGCTGTGCCGGGAGTACACCGCCGCGCTGCTGCTGCAGGACGCCTTCCTCGGGCGGTTGCTCGCCGCGGTCAGGGGTCGCGCGACGTACGCCGGCGAACGCTGGACGGTGATCGTCACCACCGACCACGGGCACGTCGACGAGGGCGGGCACGGCGGCGTCTCCGACGAGGAACGCACCACGTTCGTCATCCTCGCCGAACTCGACCGGCCGACGGCGCCGCTGCTCTCCCCGCGCCTGGTGGACATCGCCCCGACCGTCCTGGCCCGCGTCGGCGTCCCCGTCGACCCCGCCTGGAACCTCGACGGCCACCCCCTCTCCTGACCCCGCATCGACCCCCTCTCCTGACCCCGCATCGGCCTCACCCGCTTCCCCGCCTCGCCTCGCCTTCTCGCCCTGACAGGTCTTCTCACCCGGGCCCGCCGGGGCTGCCCCGTCGACCTGGGCCGGGCCCGACCCGTCCTGGCCTTTCACGCAGTTCCTGATCCAGCCCTCACCTGTCGGGCCGCTCGCCTGTCGGGCCGCTTACCTGTCGGGCCCCTCGCCTGTCGGGCCCTCACCCGCTTCCGGCCCGGCACCCGGAACCCCGGCGCCGCCTCCGTCTCCTTTTCGCCTCCGGTGCCGCCTCCGTCGACTGTTCGCCGGGCCTGCCGACACCCGACCCGAGATCCCTGGCCCGGTCCGAGCGCTCGGCAGCCGCGCGTTTCGCTCCCTCCACCGAACCGCCGCCTGGCGAACGTCCCCGCGCGGCCCGGCATCCCGCGGCCCGGTACCCCACGGCCAGGCATCCCATCCACGGCCCGGCATCCCACGGCCCGGCATCGTGCGGTTCGCGGCCGTGCGGCTTGGCATCGCCGCGGCCGTGCGACCGGTCCGCTCGCCTCTCCGGCCCCGTCGACCGTGCTCGCCCGTCGCCACCCGGCAGGCCCGCCGTCTGCCCTGACATGGCCTCCGGCATGGTCTCCGGCAGGTCCTGGCGGGGTCCCGCTGGGGTCCCGGCGGGCCTCCGAGGGGCTCCGGCGGGATAGAAGTTCATCACTTGATGAATTTTTTTACGGAAAGGCATTCCCTCGTCCCTCTCCGCGATGCACACTGCTGACAAACAGGATGAGAAGCACAGCTGATGGCAAGGGGAACGCCAGATGACGACCGCACGCGAACCGCTCGCACTCCCGTTCACCGAGATCAACGCGGGCATGCTCGCCGAAGTCGGTGGCAAGGCGGCCAATCTGGGTGAACTGACCACCGCAGGCCTTCCCGTGCCCCCCGGATGCTGCCTGACCACCGAGGCCTACCACAGGGTCGCCGAGGGCACGGCCCTGAAGGACGTCATCGCCGAGCTCGCCACGACCGAGGCCGCCGACACCGCGACGCTCGCCGAGCTGGCGGGCAGGGCCAGGGCGCTGCTGCTCGAGGCCCCCGTCCCCGACGAGGTGGGCGAGGCCGTCGACGAGGCGTACGCGCGCTTGGGCGACCGGGTCCCTGTGGCCGTGCGCTCGTCGGCGACGGCCGAGGACCTGCCGTACGCGAGCTTCGCGGGCCAGCAGGACACCTACCTCAACATCGTGGGCCCCGAGGCGGTGCGAGAGGCGGTCCGCAGGTGCTGGGCCTCGCTGTGGACCGACAGGGCGGTGGCCTACCGCGCCTCCAACGGTATCGACCACGCGGCGGTCAGGCTCGCGGTGGTCCTGCAGCGGATGGTGGACGCCGAGGTGGCGGGCGTGATGTTCACGGCGAACCCCGTGACGGGCCGCCGCCACGAGGCCGTCATCGACGCGGCGCCCGGCCTGGGCGAGGCCGTGGTGTCCGGCGCGGTCAACCCGGACAGGTTCGTCGTCGACATGGCGAGCGGCCGGATCACCGAGCGCAGGATCGGCGACAAGCGCGTGTCGATCCGCTCCCTGCCGGGTGGCGGCACCGAGCGCGCCGACCTGGACGGCACGCAGGAGGCGTGCCTGACCGACAGGCAGGTACGCGAGCTGTCTGAGCTCGGCCGGAAGGTGGAGGACCACTACGGCGCTCCCCAGGACACCGAGTGGGCGATCGACGCCGCCGGCGGGCTCTGGCTCACCCAGGCCCGGCCCATCACCACGCTCTACCCTCTCCCCGAGACCACCAGGGACGGCCTGCGCGTCTACTTCTCCGTCAACGTCGCGCAGGGCGTGATGCGCCCGTTCACGCCGATGGGCCTGGCGGGCTTCAAGGTGATCAGCGGAGGGGCGGCCACGATGGCGGGCCACCCGCCCGCCGACCCGCAGGACGGGGCCGCGATCGCGACGGCGGGGGGACAGCGGATGTTCCTCGACATCACCGCCGCCGTGCGCAGCAGGGCGGGAAGGGCGATCCTGCCCAGGGCGCTGGCGTTCGGCGAGGCGCGTGCGGGTGTGGTGTTCCGGCAGGTCGCCGAGGATCCTCGGCTGTCGGTCACCACCACCTCCGTGCGGCCCTTGATCCGTACGGCGATGCGGATCGCGGGACGCGTCGGCGCCCCCAAGCGGGTGGCACTCGCGCTGGCCAGGCCGCAGGCGGCGCTCGACTACACCAGGCGGCTGGGCGAGACGCTCGAGGCCAGGCTGCGCATCGCCCCCGACGCGACCGCCGAGCAGCGCCTCGACCACGCCGAGCGCTGCCTGCGCGGCACGTTCCCGATGATCTTCTCGATCATGCCGGTGGTGCTCGTCGGCTACGCGGGCTTCGGCCTGGCGGGCAGGCTCTCGGGCGCGAAGGGCGACCAGTTGCAGGCCGTCCTGCGCAGCCTGCCGCACAACCCCACGACCGAGATGGACATCGAGCTGTGGCGGCTGGCCACCGACATCGGCGCCGACCCCGAGGCCGCGGAGCCGTTCAGGACGCAGCCGGTGGGCGAGCTGGCGGTCCGCTACAACGGCGGTGAGCTGAAGGCGCAGCGGGCGATCGAACGTTTCCTGGCCCGTTACGGCCATCGCGGCGTCGCCGAGATCGACCTCGGCATGCCGCGCTGGTCGGACGAGCCCGCGCACATCCTCGGCGTGCTGGCCAACTACCTCAGGCTGGACGGCGACGACGTCGCTCCCGACGCGATGTTCGCCAGGGGCGCCCAGGAGGCCGAGCTGGCGGTCAGGCAGATCGTGTCCATGGCGGCGGCCAAGGGCAGGTGGCGCGGGCGGCTGGCGGCGTTCGGGCTGCGCAGGACCAGGCTGTTCGGGGGCCTGCGCGAGCTGCCGAAGTACTACATGGTCGAGGTCCTGGCCGCGGTACGGCGCAGCATGCGCGTCGTGGGGGAGGAACTGGTGGCCAAGGGCGTGCTCGACACGGCCGACGACGTCTACTTCCTCGACTTCCGCGAGGTGCGCGCGGCGCTGGGCGGCGGACACCTCGGTGAGCTGGTGGCCGGGCGCAGGGCGTCCTACGAGCAGGAGGTGCGCCGCCGCCACGTGCCCAGGATGCTGCTGTCCGACGGCACCGAGCCGGAGGCGCTGGCCGTCAGGGAGGCGGCCGAGGACGGCGCGCTGACGGGCACCCCGGCCTCGGCGGGCACGGTCACCGGCCCCGCGAGGGTCGTGCTCGACCCGGTCGGCGCGCATCTGGAGCCTGGCGAGATCCTCGTCGCGCCCTCCACCGACCCCGGCTGGACGCCGCTGTTCCTGACGGCCGGCGGGCTGGTGATGGAGATGGGCGGCTCGATGTCGCACGGCGCGGTGGTGGCCAGGGAGTACGGGATCCCCGCGGTGGTCGGCGTGGCCGACGCCACCCACCAGATCGTCACCGGGCAGACGATCACCGTGGACGGCTCGGCGGGTGTGATCTCGATCGCGGACTGACCTCCCCGCCCGGCCCCACGCGCCCCGTTCGTTATAACGCGCCCATCCGTACCCACGCGCCCATCCCGTTCCCACGCGCCCATCCCGTTCCCACGCGCCCATCCCGTTCCCACGCGCCCATCCCGTCGCTCCGCGCGCTTCTCGCGGGTGACCGCAGGCGCGCGCGGGACGGCCGCCGTGCGGGGGCCGCGGGCGGACGCGTGAGGCCCCGGCCGCCTGCGCGGGGGCCGGACGGGCAGGTGGGGGTCCGGGAGGGCAGGTGGGGGCCTGGGCGGGGGCGTGGGCCGGGGTCAGAGCGGGAGGACGAGCGAGGCGAAGCGGTCCTTCATCGTGGACATCACCGTGTCAGGGTCGGCGGCCCAGACGTCGGCGTTGAAGATCTCCACCTCCACGTCCCCCGCGTAGCCCGCCTGCCGCACCGCCCGGGTGATCGGCGCGAACTCGATCACGCCGTCGCCCATCATCCCCCTGCCCAGCAGCACGTCGGCGGGCAGCGGCTGCAGGAAGTCGCACACCTGGTACGAGGCGATCCGCGCCCCCGCTCGCGCGATCTGCGCGAACAGCTCGGGGTCCCACCACACGTGGAAGGTGTCGACCACGACCCCCACCTGATCCACCGGGTACGGCTCGGCCAGGTCGAGCGCCTGGCCGAGCGTGGACAGCACCGCCCGGTCCGCGCAGTACATCGGGTGCAGCGGCTCCAGCGCCAGCCGTACCCCGCGCTCACCGGCGTAGGGGGCGAGCAGGGTCAGCGCCTCGGCCACCCGCTCCCGCGCCGCCGGCAGGTCGCGGGAGAACCCCTCGCCGGGCCCCTGGCCCGCGGGGACGCCCGGCAGACCGCCGACGACCATCACCAGGCAGGCCGCGCCGAGCTCGGCCGCCTCGTCGATCGCCCGCCTGTTGTCGTCCATGGCCTCTTGTGAACCGCCGGTCAGGAAGCCACCTCTGCACAGCGACGACACCCGCAGGCCGGCGTCGCCGACGAGCTTGACCGTCTCGGCCGGCCCCTGTGCCGCCACCTCCTGCCGCCACAGCCCGATGGCCTCGACGCCGTGCCGTACGCATCCTTCGACGGCCTCGGCCACCGTCCACCGCCTGGTGGTCCACTGGTTGAGCGACAGCTTCACAGCCCGTTCACCGCCAGCAGCGCCCGCATCCGCCGTACGGCGAGCTCCTGGTCGGCCAGCAGTCCCGCCTGGTCGGCGAGCCTGAACACCTCGCACAGATGGGGCAGCGACCTGGCCGCCTGGGCGCCGTTGACCATGGCGAAGGCGTCCTGGTGTCCGTTGAGCCAGGCCAGGAAGACGATGCCGGTCTTGTAGTTGTACGTCGGCGTCTCGAAGATCTTGCGCGACAGCGGGACGGTCGGGGCAAGGATCTCGTCGTAGTGGGCCAGCAGCCGGTCGCGCGCCTCGGGGGTGCAGGCGGCCTCGGCGGAATCGAGCACCTGGAGGGCCGCGGCGGCCGCGGGCGCGATCGCGTCGAAGATGCCCAGCAGCGCGTGCGAGCCCGTCCTGATCAGCGACGGATAGTTGAAGTCGTCGCCGGTGTAGAGCCTGACGCCCGGCGGCAGCGCCGCGCGCAGCGCCACCTCGTGCGCCTCGTCCAGCAGCGACACCTTGACGCCCTCGACCATCGCGGCGTTGGCGTGGATCAGCTCCAGGAAGGACTCGGTGGCCTTGGCGACGTCGTGCGAGCCCCAGTATCCGGCCAGCTGGGGGTCGAACATCTCGCCCAGCCAGTGGAGGATGACGGGCCGGTCGGCCACGCCGAACAGCTTGCCGTACACCCGGTGGTAGTCGGCGGGCCCCGCGGCGACACGGGCGAGCCGGCGTGAGGCCATCACGATCACGCCGGCGCCGGCGGCCTGCACGGTCTCGATCTGCTCGGTGTAGGCGGCGGTGATCTCGTCGAGGGTGCCGGCGCCGGGCGCGTGGTCGGTGCCCGCGCCGCAGGCCACCAGCTCGGCCGGGTCGCCGAAGGCGCGTGCCGCGGCGGCGCTGCGGCTGATCAGCTCGCGGGTGGCGGCCCAGTCCAGGCCCATGTTGCGCTGGGCGGTGTCCATGGCGTCGGCGACGCGCAGGCCATGCGACCACAGGTGCCCGCGAAAGCGCAGCGTCGCGTCCCAGTCGACCGCGGCGGGGGAGCCGGGGGTGTTGTCGCCCATCGGGTCGGCGACCACGTGCGCGGCGGCGTAGACGACGCGGCTGGTGGCGGGCCGGTCGACGACCGGCCAGGTGACGGGGTCGCTCAGCGTGTAGGCGCCACCAGGCAGGTCGATCCTCACAGCTCCGTCACCGCGATCCTGCGGCCCTCGGCCGAGCTGCGCAGCCCGAGCTCGGCCAGCCGCACGCCGCGCGCGCCCGAGGCGAAGTCGTAGGGGAAGGGCGCGCCCTCCACGACGTGCCTGACGAACAGCTCCCACTGGATCTTGAAGCCGTTGTCGAAGTCGGCGTTGTCGGGCACCTCCTGCCAGCCGTCGCGGAAGCGGGCGGTGACCGGCAGGTCGGGGTTCCAGACCGGCTTGGGGGTCGTGGCGCGGCTCTGGACGCGGCAGTCGCGCAGGCCCGCGACGGCGCTGCCGTGCGTGCCGTCGACCTGGAACTCCACCAGCTCGTCGCGGTTGACGCGCACCGCCCAGGACGAGTTGATCTGCGCGATGACGCCGCCGGACAGCTCGAAGATGCCGTAGGCGGCGTCGTCGGCGGTCGCCTCGTACGGCTCGCCCCGCTCGTCCACCCTGGTCGGGATGTGAGTGACGGCCTTGGCGTAGACGGACTCGACCTCGCCGAACAGGTTCTCCAGTACGTAGTGCCAGTGCGGGAACATGTCGAGGATGATGCCGCCGCCGTCCTGGGCCCGGTAGTTCCACGAGGGCCGCTGGGCGCTCTGCCAGTCACCCTCGAACACCCAGTAGCCGAACTCGCCGCGCACCGAGAGGATCCGGCCGAAGAAGCCGCCGTCGATCAGCCTCTTCAGCTTGAGCAGGCCGGGCAGGAACAGCTTGTCCTGCACGACGCCGTTCTTGACGCCCTTGGCGGCGGCCGCCTCGGCCAGGGCCACGGCCTCGGCGTAGGTCTCCGCGGTGGGCTTCTCCGCGTAGACGTGCTTGCCCGCCTCGATAGCCCTCAGCACCGCCTTGACCCGCGCCTGCGTGACCTGGGCGTCGAAGTAGACGTCGGCCTGTTCGAGCGCGGCGTCGAGGTCGGTGGTGTGGTCGGCGATGCCGTGCCTGGCGGCCAGATCGGCGAGCTTGGCCTCGCTGCGGCCCACGAGGATCGGCCGCAGCATGACCCTGCCGCCGTCGGAGAGGGTCACGCCGCCCTGCTCGTTGATGGCCAGGACCGACCGGACCAGGTGCTGGCGGTAGCCCATCCGGCCGGTGACGCCGTTCATCGCGACACTGATCGTGCGCACGCTCATGTGACCTCTCCTAAGGAAAGCGCTTTCCCGATGACCGTACGACCGCGAGAGCCGGGCCGTCAAGCGGCTTAGACGGCGCCCTTGGTCTCCAGCCGGTCGAGCGCCTTGGCCAGCGGATGGCCGACGAGGCCCAGCTGCCACTCCCGGGCGCCCAGCGAGCGCAGCCGCTCGACGACCGTCTCCTCGGTGATCTCGGCGGGCGGCTCCCACGTGAGCCTGCGCACGGCGTCAGGCTGCAGGAGGTTCTCCGTCGGCATCCTGTGCTCGTCGGCCAGCGCGGCCACCACCGAGCGGGCGGCGGCCAGCCGCTTGGCCGCGACGGGATCCCGGTCGGGCCAGCGGTTGGCGGGCGGCGGGCCGTCGCCGGGCGTGCTCGGCGCCGGCAGCTCCGAGTCGGGCAGCGTGCGGGCGCGGTGCACGGCGTCGAGCCAGGCCGCCATGTGGCGGCGGGCGGCCCGCCCGGTGAAGGCGGTGATGTCGGTCAGCGCCTTCTTGGTACGCGGCATCTCCAGCGCCGCGGTGATGATCGCCGCGTCCGGCAGCACCCTGCCGGGCGCGATGTCGCCGTCGCGGGCGATCCGGTCGCGCATGGTCCACAGCTCGCGCACGATCGCCAGCGCCCTGACGTTGCGCACCTTGTGGATGCCCGACGTGCGCCGCCACGGATCGGAGCGCGGAGCGGGCGGCGGCGTCGCGAGCACCGCCGCGAACTCCTCCTGCGCCCACTCCAGCTTGCCGCTGTCGACCAGTTCGTCGTGGAGCACGTCACGCAGCTCGACCAGCACCTCGACGTCGAGCGCCGCGTAGCGGAGCCAGTCTTCCGGCAGCGGCCTGGTCGACCAGTCGGCGGCCGAGTACCCCTTCTCCAGGCGCAGCCCGAGCACCGTCTCGACCATCGTGCCGAGACCCACCCTCTCGTAGCCGAGCAGCCGGCCCGCCAGCTCCGTGTCGAACATCCGCCGCGGCCTGAACCCGACCTCGGCCAGGCAGGGCAGGTCCTGCGACGCGGCGTGCAGGACGATCTCGGCGTCGGCCACCGCCTCGTCGAGCTTCGACAGGTCGGGGCAGACGATCGGGTCGATCAGCGCGCTTCCCGCGCCCGCGCGGCGCAGCTGCACGAGGTAGGCCCTGCCGCCGTAGCGGTAGCCCGAGGCGCGCTCGGCGTCGACCGCCACGGGGCCGCTGCCCCTGGCGAACTCCTCGACCACCCTGGTCAGCCCCTCTTCCGAGGCGATGACGGGCGGGATCCCCTCCCGTGGCTCGAGAAGGGGAACGACGCTGTTCTCCTGGCTCTGGAGGTCTCCTCCATCGGCCTCATGAGCCGGGCTGGTGCGCCTGCTGGTGCCCTCACTACGTTCGGTCACGGCCTGGTGGACTCCGGATCTTCGCGTCGGCGCGGCATCGTGGCCACGTCAGGTGGTAGCGGTGGGATGCCGGCCGCCAGGCACATCAGATCGCACCAGGCGGCGACGTGGCCGGAGAGGTCCTCCTCGGCGGGAGACCACGACGCGCGCAGCTCCAGCTCGGTGGAGACGGGATCGTCGGCCTTGTCGCCGAATCCCTCGGAGACCGCACGCGTCACCGTGCCACCCGCCGCGCGGTAGCCCGCCTCGCGTGAGTCGAGCGCCTCGGTCAGCCAGCTCCACACGACGGGACCCAGCATCGGATCGGAGGTGATCTCCGGCTCCATGTCGGCCCTGACGTAGGCGACCAGGCGGAACTGCCCCTCCCAGCCGCGCTGCCCCTCAGGGTCGAACAGCAGGATCAACCTGCCGACCGCCAGCTCCTCATCCTCACGATAGACCGACGCGCCGATGGCCGCGGAGAACGGTGCCAGCCGCTGAGGGGCGGGCAGGTCCTCCAGCTCGATCTCCGGCCTGACCTCGGCCGCGCGCAGGCTCTCGACCGCCCGCCTGAAAGCGGCGGGGGCCGGTGGCGCGTCACCGATGGTCATAGCCGAAGCGTAGGTCGAGGAGGGTCGCATGGGGACCACGGGGGTGCTCATCGAGGCCGATCAAGCCGCGACCGTCAGCGGGCGAGCGGCGGCGGCCGCCCGTTCGAAGGGAGCGATGAGCAACGCGTGGCCGCACTCCAGGCACGCCCACTCCGGGCACTCCTGGTGTCCCTCCATGCATGGCGGCTGCTCGAACAGCCTCTCACCAGCGCATGAGGGGCAGTGCTCACTGCGGCGCTCGGGGGAACTCCACAACGCGGTCATCGGTACGGAGCCTTTCTTCGCGGACGTGGCTCCGACGTTGGCATGCCGCGCTGACAATTCCGCGCAACGCGCTCGGCGTGTCCTGAAAGTGGGGCGGTAATCGATGACGCGCGGTGGATTGGGGAACATTTGGTCCAGTCGAGAGGGGATTTCGGGGTGACCGTGACAGGAACTGTACCCGGGCCGGGCCGGTGGCGGGGCCGTGTCCGGAGGGCACGCCCGCGCTAAAGGGATGAAGTGCTCTAAACCTCTTCTTCGACTCCTGATCGTGACTTTAGGCATGGCGTGCGTATGTTTCCGATTAGCGCCGGTGGAGCGACCACCACCATGGCGTGGCACCCTTGAACAGTGAATCTCGCCGACTCCGCCTTCCTGCGCGCCTGCCGCCGCCAGCCCGTCCCGCACACCCCCGTGTGGTACATGCGTCAGGCCGGGCGGTCCCTGCCCGAATACCTCAAGGTGCGCGAGGGCGTGCCCATGCTGACCGCATGCGCGCGGCCCGACCTGATCGTCGAGATCACCCTGCAGCCGGTCCGCCGCTACGGCGTCGACGCCGCCATCTTCTTCAGCGACATCGTCGTACCGCTCAAGGCCATCGGCGTCGACCTCGACATCAAGCCGGGCGTCGGCCCCGTCATCGCCGACCCGATCCGCGACCACGCGGGCCTCGAGGCGCTGCGCCCGCTGGAGCCGGACGACGTGCCGTACGTCACCGAGTCGATCCAGGCACTGGTGGGCGAACTGGGCGGCACGCCGCTGATCGGGTTCGCCGGCGCGCCCTTCACGCTGGCGTCCTACCTGATCGAGGGAGGACCCTCCAAGAACCACGACCACACCAAGGCCATGATGTACGGCGAGCCCGCGCTGTGGCACGCGCTCATGGACCGGCTGACCGGCATCGTCATCGAGCACCTCAGGGTCCAGATCCGCGCGGGAGCCTCGGCCATCCAGCTGTTCGACTCGTGGGTGGGCGCGGTCGCGCCCGACGACTACCGCGAGTTCGTCATGCCGTACACCCAGCGGATCTTCGCGGCCGTGCCCGAGGTGCCGCGCATCCACTTCGGCGTGGGCACCGGCGAGCTGCTCGGCGTGCTCGGCGAGGCCGGGCCCGACGTCGTGGGCGTCGACTGGCGGGTGCCGCTCGACGAGGCCGCACGCCGCGTCGGCCCCGGCAAGGCGCTGCAGGGCAACCTCGACCCCGCCATCCTGCTGGCCCCGTGGGAGGCCGTCGAGCCCAGAGCACGGCAGATCCTGGAGCGCGGGCGCGCCGCCGAAGGCCACGTGTTCAACCTCGGCCACGGGGTGCTGCCCTCCACCGACCCCGACCAGCTGCGCAGGCTGACCGACCTGGTCCACTCCTTCACGTCAGAGGCGTAGCTGGTCCAGGCCCAGCTTGACGATCAGGGCGGCGACCACGCACAGCAGCGTCGCCCTGATGAAGGCGGCGCCCCTGCGCAGCGCCGTACGGGTGCCGAGGCGCGCGCCCAGCACGTTGCAGGACGCCATCGCGAGCCCCAGCAGCCAGAACACCTGGCCGTGCGCGGCGAAGACCACCAGCGCGCCCAGGTTGGCGCCCACGTTGACGACCTTCGCCGTCGCCGAGCCCATCACGAAGTCCAGACCCAGCAGCGTGGTGAGCGCGAAAAGGATCAACGCCCCCGTGCCGGGTCCCACCAGGCCGTTGTAGAACGGCAGCACCACCCCCACCAACAGGACGGCGGTCACGACGCTGCGCCGCCGCGCCGGCCGCCGCCTCTCCCGCGTGCCCAGGCCGGGCCTGGCGATCACCAGTGCCGCCACCAGCGCCAGCATCACCAGCACGAACGGCCTGAACAGCTCGGGCGGAACACGTCCCGCGGTGAGCGCCCCCGCCCCCGACAGCGCGATCGCCAGCGCCGTCGCGGGCACCGCCACCCTGGCCTCCATGCGGACGCTCCTCGCGAAGCCCACCGCCGACACGGTCGTGCCGGAGATGGACGACAGCTTGTCGGTGGCCAGCACCGCGGGCGGCGGCGCCGCGGGCAGCGCCAGCAGCAGCACCGGCAGTTGGACCAGTCCTCCTCCGCCCACCACCGCGTCCACCCAGCCCGCCGCCAGCGCGACGGCCAGCAGTAACAAGATCAACTCGGTCTCCACCCGCGTCCCCCCGCATGGCCATGGCCCCCGCCAGGAAGATCCCAGGCGGCCGTTGGGCGAGCGTTGTGCGCCCGTTGGGCGGGTGGATCCGGTGTGCGACGGCGGCCGGGCCCGCGCAGGCCGCCCGGACCGCTGTGCGACGCGCCCGACGTGGAGGCCGGCGGTCTCGAGACGACGGGATCGCACGGGGTCACGGCCGGCCACCGCTGCACACCAGTTCCGGGACCGCCCTCAACGGCCTCGCGGAGGGTTCGCGTGGCCCACGTTCGCGCCGGCGATCACGTGCGGTGACGCGACCGCCGGGCAGCGAGCGGCCGGCTGCTCGCCGACCTGGGCGGTGTCAGGACGCGGGCGAGTCGTTCTCGGGCTGAGGCCGCGACCCCCCGCCCGCCACGGGCGCGTCCTTTCCCGGTTCCGGGTGCGCCGAGGTTCCTTGAGGCGACGGCACATCGTGGTCCTGCAGCGCGGGCTCCGGGGTCGCGCGGGGCGACGGTGTCTCGCTCTCAGAACCGGGGCGGGTTCCGCGGGCCGACGATGCGTCGTTTCCTGGCACAGGATGCGGTCGGCCGCTGGGGACCACGAGACCAGGGGCGGCCGGGCGCCGGGTACGGCCCCGCCGTACGAGGAGCAGGATGACGACGACGACCGGCACGATCAGCACCAGCCACGGCAGCAGCACGCCGATCACGGTCAGCAGGATCTTCACGAAGCTCACCAGCGCCGACCATCCGGCCTTCAGGCCGCCGAGGAAGCCCGCGGGCTCGTCGGAGGGTTCGACCACGGTCGCCACGGGGCCGATCAGGCGCAGCGTCAGCGTCCCCATCGACACCTGCGAGTTGAGCGCCTTCTGCCTGGCCTGCAGCGACTCCAGCTCCGCCTCGCGCGTGGCGATCTCCCGCTCGACCTCGATCACCTGGCCGACGGTGGTCGCCTTGGTGAGCAGCGTGCGCATGGAGGCCAGCGCCTGCTCGGCCGACTTCAGCCGGCTGGCGACGTCGGCCACCTCCTCGGTCACGTCGGTGGTGTTCTGCCGCAGCGACTCCCGCTTGCCGAGCTCCTTGCCCAGCCGGTCGAGCAGCCCCTGGTACGCCGTCGGCGGGATCTTGAACACCAGCGTGGAGCTGCCCTCGCTGCCGTCGAAGGCGTCCGACTGCTCGTTGGCCAGGTAGCCGCCCGCCCCCGTGACCAACTGCTTGGCCTGCTCGCTCGCCTTCGTGACATCCTTGGCGCGGACCGTCATCTCCGCCACGTAGATGATCGAGCGCTGCTCGGGCGCGATCGCGATCTGCTTGCCGGCCGCCTGGTCGGAGTCCCCGGCCGTCGCCTCGTTCGCTTTCTCGACGGGCGCGGCTGCGGGGGCGCCTCCGCCGGAGTCCATGCGGCTGGCGGAGGGACCGCCACCGCAGCCGGACAGGACGAGCGCGACGCCGGCCACCGTTAACGCCATGCCGTACCGAAATCTGGTCATATCCGTGAGACGGGCGCGGCCCGCGCGATGCCGTCACGAAGTCGTCACGTTCGGCACTCCTCCCGATCACGGCAGGACCCTGGGACGAGAGGCGAAATCCTCCTGGGGCACGATGATCCCGGCGTCGCGTCGCACAGGCTGGAATCATGCGTACGCTTCCTGACCGGCTTCACAGGACGTTCTTCCGCACGATGTCACTGCTGCCCGCGCGCGGGCAGGGCCGCTTCCTGCAGCGGTACTTCGACTGGTTCCACCGCAGGCCCGACCCGTGGCGGCACTCCGTCGACCCCTACGAGGCGGCCAAGTACGACACCACGCTCAGGAGCGTGGGCGGCGGCGACTTCCGCAGGATCCTGGACGTGGGGTGCAGCGAGGGCACGTTCACGCTGCTGGCCGCCGACGCCTACCCCGGCGCCGACGTGGTGGGTGTGGACGTCTCGCAGCGCGCCGTCGCGAGGGCGGCGGCCCGGGCGGGAGGCAGGGCCGCCTTCGCCGCTGCCGACTTCCTCAACCAGGACCCCGGAGGCCGCTTCGACCTGGTCTTCTGCGCCGAGACGCTCTATTACGTCGGCAGGGAGGAGCGGCTCAGGCTGGCCTCCGAACGGCTGCGCTCGTTCCTGGCGCCGCGGGGCACGCTGGTCGTGACGCACCCGTGGCCGGAGGCGCGCCGGCTCCACAGGTTCCTCGACGGGGACCCGATGCTGAGCAAGATCGGGGAGCACGTCGACGCCGGGCACGGGCGGCCGTTCGCCGTCAGCTCCTACCGTCTCGCAGGGGCGGGGGTGTGAGGCGGTAGCGTCAGGAGACGTGGAAGGGAATCAACGGCATGTAGTGATCGTCGGCGGTGGCATCTCGGGGCTGGCCGCGGCGTGGTTCCTCAGGCAGGGCGGCGGGGAGCGGGTACGGGTGACCGTACTCGAGGGCGGTCCCAGGGTGGGCGGCAAGCTGCACGCCTCTGAGGTCGCGGGCGTCAGCGTGGACGAGGGCGCCGAGTCGATGCTGGCCAGGCGGCCCGAGGGCATCGAGCTGGCCAGGATGGTCGGGCTCGGCGCGGACCTGGTCGACCCCGGCACCACCCAGGCGGCCATCTACACCAGGGGCGCGCTGCGGCCGATGCCGAGGGGCCAGGTCATGGGCGTGCCAGGCGACCTGACCGAGCTGGCCAGATCGGGCATCATCTCGCCCGGCGGGCTGCTCAGGGTGCCGCTGGACCAGGTGCTGCCCGCGACGCTGGTGCGCAGCGACGTGTCCGTCGCCTCCTACATCAGGGCGCGGATGGGAGCCGAGGTCGTCGAACGGCTGGTCGAGCCGCTGCTGGGCGGCGTCTACGCGGGCCGGGCCGACATGCTGTCGCTGGAGGCGACGATGCCCCGCATCGCCACCGCCGCGCGCTCGGAGCGGTCGCTGCTCGGCGCGGTCAGGGACATCGTGCACGAGACGCCCAAGGACGCGGGCCCGGTCTTCACCAGCCTGCGCGGCGGCCTCGGCAGGCTGCCCGAGGCGGTGGCCAAGGCCTCCGGCGCCGACATCAGGACCGGCGTGACGGTCAGGGAGCTGCGGCGCACGCAGGAAGGCTGGCGCCTGGTCACCGGGCCCGTCCCGAGGCCGGAGATCGTCGAGGCCGACGCGGTGATCGTCGCCGTGCCCGCGACCCCCGCCTCGAGGCTGCTCATGGACGCCGTGCCGAAGGCCGCCACCGAGCTGGCCAGGATCGAGTACTCCAGCATGGCCATCGTCACACTCGCCTACCCGGCGGCCGCCTTCCCCGAGCCGCCCACCGGCAGCGGCTACCTGGTGCCGCCCGTCGAAGGCCGCGCCGTGAAGGCCGCCACGTTCACCTCGGTGAAGTGGCCGCACCTGGTCGAGTCCGACCCCTCGGTCGTCCTGGTGCGCTGCTCCATCGGCCGCATCGGCGAGGAGCAGGTGCTCCAGCGCGACGACACCGAGCTGGTCTCGCTGGCCTCGGCCGAGATGGGCGAGGTCGTGGGCGTGCGCGGGCTGCCGCTCGACAGCCGTGTCAGCCGGTGGGGCGGATCGCTGCCGCAGTACAACGTCGGCCACCTCGACCGCGTGGCCCGCGTCCGCGCGGCCGTGGCCGTCGAGCCGGGGCTGGCGGTCTGCGGTGCGGCCTACGACGGGCTCGGCGTGCCCGCGTGCGTCTCGACCGCCCGCGGCGCCGCGGCCCGGATACTGGACCACCTGGGGGACAGGGGAGAATGACCGCATGACTGAGGGGACGACCCAGCGGCCCAAGGCCCGCGACCTTAACCAGGTGATCCGCTACACGATGTGGTCGGTGTTCAAGGCCACCGAGCAGTGCCCGGGCAACCGTGAGGGCATGGCCGACGAGGTCAACGAGCTGCTCGAGCAGGTCGCCGGCAAGGACGTCGTGACGCGCGGCTGCTACGACGTGGCGGGCTTCCGCGCCGACGCCGACTACATGTTCTGGTGGCACGCGCCGACGGCCGAGGACCTGCAGGACGTCTACGCGCGCTTCAGGCGCACCACACTGGGACGGCTGAGCGAGCCGGTCTGGTCGGCGATGGCGTTGCACAGGCCCGCCGAGTTCAACAAGTCGCACATCCCCGCCTTCCTCGCCGATGAGGAGGCAAGGCGATACGTGTGCGTCTACCCCTTCGTGCGGTCGCTGGAGTGGTATCTGCTCGAGGACTCCGAGCGGCGCACGATGCTCGCCGAGCACGGCATGATGGCCCGCGAGTACCCCGATGTCAGGTCCAACACGGTGGCCTGCTTCGCACTCAACGACTTCGAGTGGATGCTGGCCTTCGAGGCCGACGAGCTCCACCGGATCGTCGACCTCATGCGGCACCTGCGCGGCGCCGAGGCCAGGCGGCACACGAGGATCGAGGTGCCGTTCTACACCGGGGTCCGCAAGCCGGTCGGCGAGCTGATCACGGCGCTGCCCTGACTTTGTAAAGGCGCTCGCCTGCCGGTTCTGCCGTCTTCCGCGACTGATCGCCACTCCTTTGCCATAATCAGGCCAAATCCCCTGTCGTAGTGAGGCAAAGGGTGGCTGAAGACGGCGGCCTGGCACGCTCCAGGCGCGGGCGGCATGGGCGGCGGCGCAAGAAGCGCGGGCCGTGGGTGCTGGAGGGGGCGGTCGCCGGGGCGGCTCTGCTGGCCGTCGGCCTGGTCGCCGGTGGCGGGGTGTTCGGGCGGGAGCGCCCGCAGCAGTCCGCCGGCGCCGTGGCCGTCGTCCCCTTCACCAGGGGCACGCCCTCTCCCGTGGGGCAGGGAGGCGCCGGCAGGGTGGTGGCGAGCGCGGCGGCCGCCACGCTGAGCCCGCCTCCAGCGCCGCCGGCCGCCCCCGCGAGCGCGTCGGGCGCGGGCGACGGGTCCGAGCACACCGACAAGAAGGCGGCCGAGTACTTCCACAAGCGCTGGGGCGCCGGCGACAAGGCGGCCAAGCGGCTCAAGGACATCCGGACCGTGGGCGGCTACCTGCGCATCTACACGGACCTGCCGGAGTCGGCGCACAACTCCGCGCAGGCGATCACGCTGTGCGAGCGTGGGCTCGAGTATCTGCGGGAGGCGGGCGAGGACAGTCCCGTGGTCTTCGTCCAGGCGGAGTACGGCGAGAACGGCAACCCCGTCCTCGCCAACGTCCTCGGCCCCGACGACGGCGACTGCCGCGTCACCCACCCCGAGCCTGACTGACGCTAGTCCTTGGGCTCGAGCCGTACCGAGATCGAGTTGATGCAGTAGCGGTCGTCGGTGGGCGTCGGGTAGCCCTCGCCGTGGAAGACGTGACCCAGGTGGGAATCGCAGGCGGCGCAGCGGACCTCGGTGCGGACCATGCCGTGGCTGTGGTCCTCGATCAGGGTCACGGCCTCCGACTTCGACGGCTCGAAGAAGCTCGGCCATCCGCAGTGCGACTCGAACTTCGAGTCGGACCTGAACAGCTCGGCGCCGCAGGCGCGACAGGAGTAGACGCCCTCGGCCTTGGTGTCGACGTACTCCCCGCTGAAGGGTCGTTCGGTGCCCGCCTCCCTGAGGACGTGGTACTCCTCGGGAGTGAGCTGCGAGCGCCATTCGGCCTCGCTCTTGACCACCTTGTTCATGCTTCTACCTTATGCGGCGCGGAAAAATCTCTCCTCGGAAGCATCCTTTGTGGGGTGTTTCTGCGTCTTTGTCGGTGTGGGGGTGGACTTCACATCCCTAGAGGGGTGAGATCGCTCGCCTGGGGTCGTCGCCGCTGCGCAGATATGCCCGTACTGCGCGCAGGCGGCCCGTCGAGGCCGGCCGGACGATGCGCCAGCGTCCGGCGCGGCGTGAAGGCGGGCGGTCGTCAGGTTCGTCCTGTCGAGTGCCCGGTCCCGCCACCGTGGCACTCCAGGGCGGACCCACCCGCTCCCTTCCTCGGCCGATCGGCCGGGTCAGGGGCGTCATGAGCCGATTCGGGGTAGGTTCAGCCCATGGCGTCGCCTTTCATCGAGCTGCAGGTCGGGGACCGTACCGTCAAGGTCACCAATCCCGACAAGGTGTACTTTCCGGAGATCGGAGCCACCAAGCGGGAGCTGGTGGAGTACTACGTCAGCGTGGGCGAAGGGGCCCTGCGGGCGCTCCTTGACCGCCCCACGCACCTGAAGCGGCACCCGGACGGCGTCCAGACCGAGGCCATCTACCAGAAGCGGATGCCCCCCAAGCATCCCGACTGGCTGCAGACCGTCACCGTGACCTTCCCCAGCGGGCGAACGGCCGAGGCGCTCAGGGTCACCGAGGTGGCCTCGATCGCCTACTGCGCCAACCTCGCCACGCTCGACTTCCACCCGTGGCAGGTGCGCGCCGCCGACGTCGAGCACCCCGACGAGCTGCGCATCGACATCGACCCGCAGCCCGGCCTGGAGTTCGACGCGGCCCGCCGTGCCGCCTTCCTGACCCGCGAGGTGCTGGCCGAGGCCGGGCTGACCGGCTTCGTGAAGACCTCGGGCAACAGAGGAGTGCACATCGCGGTCAGGATCGAGCCCCGCTGGGACTTCGTCGAGGTACGGCACGCGGGCATCGCGCTGGCCAGGGCCGTCGAGGACCGCGACCCCGGCCTGGTGACGACCGCCTGGTGGAAGGAGGAGCGCGGCGAGCGGGTGTTCATCGACTTCAACCAGAACGCCAGGGACAGGACAGTCGCCAGCGCCTACTCGGTCCGCGCCAAGCCGCACGCGCCCGTCTCCGCGCCGCTCACCTGGGACGAACTGGCCGACGCCGAGCCTGGCGACTTCGACATCAGAACCATGCCCGAGCGCTTCGCCAGGGTCGGCGACGTGCACAAGGACATCGACGAGCGGGCGTTCTCGATCGAGACGCTGCTGGAGTGGTACGACAAGGACGAGCGCGGCGACATGCCGTACCCGCCGAACTATCCCAAGATGCCGGGCGAGCCGAAGCGGGTACAGCCCAGCAAGGCCAGGGATGAGTGACTTGTATCACTTGAATCACATTACTTGACGCCTGGTCCAATAGTTCGGGAGGCTCTCGGACTATGGCTATGGCATCAGCACGACGGCTCGCCGCCGCGGGAGCGGTGACGGCCTTCATCGTCGGCGGCGTGACCATGGTGGCGGGCGTGGGAACCGCCATGGCCGCCGACTGCAAACTGCTCATCCTGGCGTGCGAGGACGACCCCGTGCAGGGCGGCGACCCGGGCGACCCGTGGCAGCCCGACATCAAGTCGCCTCACCTGCCGAACCCGAACGACATCCTGCCCAACGTCCCCATCCCGTCGGACACCTGGTCGAACGCGCCCGCGCCCCAGGACACGTGGTCCAACGCGCCCGCCCCCCAGGACAGCTGGTCGCCGGGTCCTGCCGAGCCGCCGCGCCCCGAAGCGCCATGGAAGCCCGTGGACGAGGACAAGCACCGCATCCCCGAAGGCCCGCCGCAGACCGGCGCAGGCGGGCTCGCGCCCGGCGACCCCACGTTGCCGTTCGCCGCCGGCGGCGCGGCCCTGCTGGCCGGAGCGGGGCTCGCGGGCTTCGCGGTACGGCGCGGCGCCTCCGAACGGCCGGCTGCCGCGGAACGGCGGAGTGGCTAAGCCGCCTGGGCACAAGCTGATCATGACGGGGGCCGTGCTGGTGTCCCTCGCCGGAGTGGCCCTGATCTGGTTCGGCGTCACCGGCATGGTGGGCTCGCCGCAGCCGGAGCCCGTCTCCGCCACGGCCTCGTCGGCGCTGCCCAAGGTCGGCGCGCCGTCGCTGACCGAATCGCCCGACGTGCTGGTCGGCAAGGCCGCCAAGCCGATGAGGACGACCCGTCCGACGGCGGTGTACATCCCCAAGCTCGGCGTGTCGGCGCCCCTCATGGAGCTGGGCCTCGACGCGAAGGGCGCGATCGAGAACCCGCCACTCGACCACCCCAACGTGGCAGGGTGGTACCGGTACGCGCCCGTGCCGGGCGCGCGGGGCGCCGCCGTGATCACCGGGCACCTGGACACCCGCACCGGTCCCGCGGTGTTCGCGAACCTGCGACTGATCAAGCGGGGCGACCAGGTGCAGGTGATGCGGGCCGACCGATCGGTGGCCATCTTCGTGGTGGACCGGGTGGAGCAGGTGCCCAAGAGCGGCTTTCCCAGCACGAAGGTGTTCGGGAAGGTGAAGTACGCGGGGCTGCGGCTCGTGACGTGCGGGGGCGCGTTCGACCGGCGGGCGCACAGCTACAAGGACAACACCATCGTCTACGCGCACCTGGCCCACGCCTACCACCCCCAGTCCTGACATCACCGGCACCGCCGCGTCGCCCCGCTCTGCGCCGGTCACCTCCACCGGTTCCGGTCCCTGCAGGACGCCCGCCACCCGCGTCAGAAGGAGCCACAGGCCTCGGGCGGTGACATCCGCCACGTGCTGTGGGACGAGGGCCGGGACCGGGGTTGGCGGTGCTGCCTTGCGAAGGACGGCCGCCACCGGCGTCGGGTGGGGCCGCTGCTCCGGTGTGGAGCGACATGGCCCGGTTGCTCATGGCTCCGAGGACGCGCAGGGGAAGGGGCGTCAGGGGTCGCGGGGGAGGCCGAGGGCGCGCTCGGCGACGATGTTGAGCTGGACCTCCGTCGTCCCCCCGCCGATCGTGAACGCGCGGGTCGTCAGGATCATCCTGTTCCAGTGCGGATCGGCGGGCGCCAGCGACCAGCAGAACTCCGAGATCGCCTGAGCGTGCCGCATCCCGAGCAGCTTGCGCACGCTGGATGCCGTTCCCGACTCCGTCCCCGCCAGCTGCGAAAGCGTCACCCGCAGACCCAGCGCCGAGATCGCCTGCCCCTCGGCCCACAGCCGGCCCACCTGCTCGAGCTGGGCCTGCCGCAGCCGTGGAAGCCGCCGGACGAGCTTCACCATGTCCGTGTGCTGCGACCCGGGACCCCAGGAGTCCCCGAGCGCCACCCGCTCGTGCGACAGCGTGTCGCGGGCGACCCGCCAGCCCCCGTCCACCTCCCCGACGACCAGGTCGTCGGGCACGAACACGTCGTCGAGGAAGACCTCGTTGAAGATCTCCTCCCCGTTGATCTCCTTCAGTGGCCGCACGGTCACCCCCGGCGCTGACATGTCCACCAGAAAGTAGGTGATCCCATCGTGTTTCGGCTTGCCTGGCGAGGTGCGGGCCAGGCAGATGCCCCAGTGCGCGTACTGCGCGAGCGACGTCCAGATCTTCGACCCGCTGATCGACCAGCCGCCCTCCACCCGCACGGCCTTGGTCGCCAGCCCTGCCAGGTCCGATCCCGCTCCCGGCTCGCTGAACAGCTGGCACCACACGATCTCGCCGGTGAACGTCTTCGGCAGGAACCTGTCCTGCTGGTCGCGCGTGCCGTACCGGACGATGGACGGCACCGCCCACGCGGCGATGCCCAGGTTGGGCCGCCTGAGCCCCTTGAACTCCTGATGGATGATCACCTGCTCCAGCGGGGAGGCGGCGCGTCCCCACGGCTCGGGGAGGTACGGCATGATCCATCCTTCGCGCGCGAACCTCCCCAGCCTCGCTGGCGGCTCCTCCCGCGCCAGGTCCCCGGCGAGCGTCCTGATCTCTTCCCGCAGGGATGCCGCCTCGGCGGGCAGATCGGGCTCCATGGTCCTGCGCGCTCCGCCGACGGCCAGCTCCGCGACCTCCTCGGCCCAGACGCCGGGGTCGCCGGCCAGCATGCGAAGGGACAGCGCGCGCCGGTAGTAGCGGTGGGCGTCGTGCTCGAAGGTGTAGCCGATGCCACCCAGCACCTGGATCGCGTCCGCCGCGCATCGCACGGCCGCGTCGGGCCCGAGCACCGCCGCCACGCCCACCGCCAGTCGCACCGCCGCGTCGAGCGCCGTCACGCCCACCGCTGGTGGTGCCGCCGCGTCGAGTGCTGCCCCGTCCACCGTTGGTGGTGCCGCCGGTTCGAGCGTCGTCGCGCCCTCCTCCACCGTCTGCGCTCCGTGCCCGAGCGCCTCTGGGCGGTCCGTCGAGTGTCGAGCGTCGTGCCCGATCGCGTTCGGAAGGCTCGTCGAACCCTGAGTGTCCTGCCCGAGCGCCTTCTGCTCGCCTCCGCGTCGGCCGGCGTCGGTCTTGGTCCGCAGGTCGTCACCCAGCGCGGGCTCGGTGTCTCGTGCGCGGCCGATGTCCGGCGCGGAGATGGAGGCTTGCGCTGGGGAGCTGTCCGGAGCGGACTCGGCGTCTTGTGCGTGGCGGGTGTCCGGGGCGGAGGTGGAGGCTTGGGAGTGGGCTGTGTCCAGGGCGCGGGCGGCGTCCCAGACGGCGGCACGGGCCTGCTCCAGCGCCACCAGCGCCGCCGCGATCCGGTGTTTGACGCCCTGGAACTGCCCGATCGGCCGCCCGAACTGTTCGCGGACCTTCGCGTAGTCGGACGCCGTGCGGACCGCCCACGCGGCCACCCCGCACGCCTCCGCGCCGAGCAGCACCGCGGCGAGCTCCCGCACCGGCACCGCGCCCAGCACCCGCGACGCGGGCGCCTCCCACCCGTCCATCGCCCCGGCGTGTGAAAGTGTCTCGGCGTGTGAAGGCGTCTCGGCCCGTGAAGGCGAGGCCTGCGATGACGCCCCGGCCGCTGCAGGGGATGCGGGCTGCGAGGGCGATGCGGTCCCCGTAGGGGATCCGGTCCGCGTGGGTGACCCCTCCTGTCCGGGCGATCCCTCCTGTCCGTGCGGTTCGGCCTGTCCGTGCGGTTCGGTGGGGGACGGGGGTCCGGTGTGCGCGAGGATGGCCACCTGTGTCAGGGGCCGCGACAGGTCGATCCCCTCGACGGCCGTCGCCCGGACCGACGCCCGGTCCAGTACCGCCCACCCCTCCGCGACCGGCACCAGGAACAGGTCGGCGTCGGACGCGCCGAGCCCGTGCCCGTCCAGCACGACGGTGGCGGTCACCGTACCGTCGGCCAGGCCAGGCAGCAGCGACCCGCACCGCCCCGACCACGTGATCGCCGCCGACGTCAGCACCGTGGGAAGGAAGGGCCCGGGTGTGAGCGCGGATCCGAGTTCCTCCAGCGCGACCGCCAGCTCGAGGAGAGCGTACCCCTGCCCGCCCGCCGTCTCGGGCACGTGCAGTCCCAGCACTCCCTGCGCCGCCAGCGCCCCGTGGGAGGCGTCGCGCGCCACGAGCCCGCGCACGGACTCGGCCAGCGCCCTGTTTTCCTCGGTCAGTGCGATCGCCATGCGACCGAATCTAGAACCTTATTCGGTCAGTGGCCAGGGCCCCTCACAGGTTGATGATCGCGGCCTTCTCCCTGGTGTACTCCAGCACCGCGTCGTGGCCGTAGCCGCTGTCCTTCACCCCGCCGAACGGCAGGCCGGGCGGCATCTGCCGGAAGGTGTTGACCCACACCGTCCCGCTCTCAAGGTCGCGCACGAACCGGTGGGCGCGGCCCAGGTCGCGTGTCCACACCCCCGCGGCCAGCCCGTAGGCGGAGTCGTTGGCGATGGCCAGCGCCTCCTCGTCGCTCTCGAACGGCATGGCCACCGCGACGGGCCCGAAGATCTCCTCCTGGCAGACGCGCAGCTTGTTGTCGGTGGCGGTGTAGAGGGTCGGCGCGACCCAGTAGCCGCCCGGCAGGCTCGGCACCACCGCGGCGCCCGTCGTCCCGCCGAAGACCAGTGCGGCGCCCTCCTTCTCGGCGATCTCCAGGTAGGAGACGACTCGTTCGTACTGTCCCGCCGACACGATGGGGCCCATCGTGGTGGCCAGGTCGAGCGGGTCGTCGAGCACGATGCGGGAGGCCGCCGCGGTGATTCGTTCGAGCATCTCGTCCCAGATGTCGCGATGCAGGAGGATACGCGAACCGGCCGCGCAGACCTGCCCCGCGTTGCCGGTGAAGATGGAGTTGACGGTGACGCCCTCGGTTGCGGCGTCGAGGTCGGCGTCGGCGAAGACGATGTTGGGCGACTTGCCGCCCAGTTCGAAGGTGAGCGGCTTGATGCCGGCCGCCTGGGTGATCGCGACGCCGGTCTGCGTGGACCCGGTCAGGCTGATCTTGTTGACGCCGCGGTGCCGTACCAGCGCCTCGCCGACGTCCTCGCCCATGCCGGAGACGAGGTTCAGCACGCCGGGCGGCAGCACCTCGGCCAATAGTTCGCCCAGGCGCAGGACGGAGGCGCTGGCCTGTTCGGCCGGTTTCACGATCACGGTGTTGCCCGCGGCCAGCGCGAAGGCGGCCTTGGCGGAGAACGTCGAGACGGGGGAGTTCCACGGGATGATCGCCAGCGCCACGCCGTACGGCTCCCGCCTGGTCAGCCCGAGGCTGTCGGGGCCGAGGATGACGGTGTCGCCCTTGACGGCGTCGAGCACCTGCCCGGCGGCCAGTTCCCACAGGAACCGCATGCCGGGCAGGTCCCTGTGGAGGGTGTCGCGAAGGATGCGGCCGTTGTCGCGGGTCTCGATCCTGGCGAGTTCCTCGGCGTGCTCGGCGAAGACCGCCGCGACCTTGCGCAGGAAGTGGGCCCTGCCGAGGGCCGGCATCGCCGACCACGAAGGCAGCGCCGCGCGGGCGGCGGCCACGGCGGCGTCGGCGTCGGCCTTCCCGCCGGCGGGGATCCGCGCCCAGACCTCGCCCGTGGCGGGGTTGACCGAGTCGATGGTGCGGCCGTCGGCCGCGGAGACGAGCCTGCCGCCGATGAGGTTGCGATACTCCATCACGCGACCAAGCATATGCTTGCTTGATGCAAGACGGCTAGCGGCGCGGCGACCCCAGCGTGAAGGCCGCGTTGACCAGGACGACGCCACCCCACACCACCAGGTACGTCAGCAGGCCCGCGTCGCCGACGGTGAGTGCGACGGTCGCGATCGTGCCCATCACGATCGAGACGATCGCCAGCGCCAGCCGCATGCCGGCGGCGCTCTGCTGCTGCTTCAGCTCGCGCTTCGCCAGGCCCGCGTCGGCGGCGATGCGCTGGTCGACCCGCCGATCGACCTCCTTGCCCATCTTGTCGAGAAAGGACTCGATGATGGAGTCCTCGAAATCGGGGCCGAGGTCGCGGCGCGCCGCGACCGCGGCGCGCAGCTCATCGTCGTGGGGTGACGTCATAGGTCGAGATATAACGCATCTTCCGGTCAGCGGGCAAGAATGTCATCAAGGTTGTAGGAAATCGGCTTTTCAAGCTGGTCATAGGTGCACGATTCGGGCGTCCGATCGGGCCGCCACCGCCGGAAGTGCGCGGTGTGCCGGAACCTGTCGCCCTCCATGCTGTCGTAGGCCACCTCGATCACCAGCTCGGGCCTGAGCGGGATGAACGACAGGTCCTTCTTGGCGTTCCAGCGCGACACCGCCCCCGGCATCCGCTGGCCGCCGGTCGCCGGGGTCGCCGCGGGCAGCCCGGTCCGCAGCAGCGCCTGGTCGGCCCACTCGCCCCACGGGTGCTCGCCCAGCTGGGCGAGGTACGGCTTGAGCTCCTCGACCAGCTCGGCCCTGCGCGCCATCGGGAAGGACGCGGCGACGCCGACGTGGTGGAGCCTGCCGTCGGAGCCGTACAGACCGAGCAGCAGCGACCCCACGATCGGCCCCGTCTTGTGCTCGCGGTAGCCCGCGATCACCACGTCGGCGGTGCGCTCGTGCTTGACCTTGAACATCGTCCGCTTGTCCGGGACGTACGGCTGGTCGCCGGGCTTGACGATGATGCCGTCGAGCCCCGCCCCCTCGAACATCTCGAACCACTCGGCCGCCCGCTCGTCGCTGTCGGTCACGGGGGTGAGCCTGATGGAGCCGCCCGCCTCGGGGAAGAGCCCCTCGAGCCGGGCCCGCCGCTCGGCGAACGGCGTCTCCATCAGCGATTCGGACCCCAGCGCCAGCAGGTCGAAGGCGACGAACGAGGCGGGGGTCTGCTCGGAGAGCATCTTCACCCTGGAGGCGGCCGGATGGATGCGCTGCTGCAGCGCCTCGAAGTCGAGCTCCTGTCCTCTGCGCAGCACGATCTCGCCGTCCACCACACACTTGTCGGGCAGCTCGGCCTTGACCGCCTCGACCAGCTCGGGGAAGTAGCGTGTGAAGGGCCGCTCGTTGCGGCTGCCGAGGAAGACCTCGTCGCCGTCGCGGAAGATGATGCAGCGGAAGCCGTCCCACTTCGGCTCGTAGAACAGCGAGCCGTCCTGCTTGGGCATGCCCTTGACCGCCTTGGCCAGCATCGGCGCCACCGGCGGCAGCACCGGAAGGTCAAGCTGGAGCTCGAGCTCGTCGTCCATGGTTGCTACTCCCTGATGTATCTGCAGAAGAGGAAGCCCTCCTCCTCCAGCACGTGCGCCAGGCTCAGGCCGATCTGGGCCGCCTCGCCGTTCAGGACGCGCGCCGCGCCGCCGCCGATCAGCATCGGGCTCACCGACAGGCACAGCTCGTCGATCAGGCCTGCGGCGGCGAGCTGGCCGTTGAGCCGCGGGCCGCCCTCGCACAGGATCCGGTCGAGCCCCCTTTCGCGCAGCGCCTCGATCGCCAGGCCGAGCTCGACCCTGTCGTCGCCCGCCACGATCACGTCGGCGCGCTCGGCCGCCTCGGCGCGGCGATCCCGCGGCGCCGCCGCGCACGTGATCACGATCGTCCGCGCGTAGGGCTCGGCGTCGGTGAACAGCGGGCTGCCCAGGTCGAGGTCGAGGCGCCGGGTCACCACGGCGATGGGCGGCGCGGCGGGGCGGCCCTCGCGCAGCGGCCCCCACGACTCCCGCGGCTTGGCGGGGCCGTACCCCTCGGTCCTGACGGTGGCGGCGCCCGCCATGACGACGTCGGACAGGCCGCGCAGGACTCCGAAGATCCGCCGGTCGCCCTTGCTGGACAGGCCCCCTGACAGGCCCTTGACCCAGGTGCCGCCGTCGGCGCTGGCGACCATGTTGACCCGCAGCCATGGCCGCCGCTCGGGGTAGGCGTAGGCCTGGGGGATGTCGGGATCGTCTGCTGTGTCGGGATGGATGCGACGCACTCCTCTACCTTGGCACACGCCACCGACGATCCGGGGTGAGGGGCGTTATACGCAGTTTGATGTATCCGAAGACGTACGTGGCCGTTTGTGCATAGCGTGGCGGCAGGGATGGGGACACAGGGGAGGCCGGGTGGATCTCGTCACGGTCGCGGCATGGGTGCTCAACGCTCTGATCGGCTTCTATCTGCTGTACCTGTGGCTGTCGGGCGGCGGCCTGCGACAACAGGTGACGAAGGTCACCCGCTTCCCCGCGACGTTGATCTTCTCTCATCCCGTGCTGGCCGTCTCCGCGCTGGCATGCTGGGTGGGGCACCTGGTGACCGGGCAGCGGCTGCTGGCCTGGCTGGCCTTCGCCGTGCTGGCGGTCTCCGCGCTCCTGGGATTCACGATGTTCACCCGGTGGCTCGGCGCCGGACGCCACGCGAAGGGGGCCGAGCAGCGCTTTCCGCTGCTGGCCGTGCTGGCCCACGGGGTGGTGGGCGTGACCACGTTCGTCCTGGTGCTGCTGGCCGCCTCGTCGATCAGCTGAGCGCCTTTCCGACGGCGACGGCCAGGTGGGCGAAGGCGCTCACCAGCGGGTCGCCGGTGCCGTGCCGCCAGGCCAGCGCCACTGTCGTCGTCGGCGCGCCCTTCAGCGGCCGGTAGACCACGCCGGCGGGCCGTACCGCGCTCACCCCCGCGGGGGCGAGGCTCACGCCGAGACCGGCCGCGACCAGACCGGCCACCGTCTGCCACTCCACCGCCCGCTGCGTCACCCTCGGCTCGAACCCCGCCGCCCTGGCCGGCGCCAGCAGCCTGTCGTGGAAGCCCGCGCCGTGCTCGCGGGGGAAGAACACGAACGGCTCGCCGGCCAGGTCGGCCACCTCGACCCGTCGCCGCGACGCGAGGCGGTGGGCCGACGGCAGCACCGCGACCACCTCCTCGGCCAGCAGCGGGACCACCTCCAGCCCCTCCGCCTCCTCCGTCTCGCGCAGCAGCCCGACGTCGATCTCCTCCCCGCGCAGCGCCTGGAGCTGCCGGGAGGTCGTCAGCTCCCGCATCTCCACCCGCACCCCCGGTCGCTCCCGCGCGAAAGCGGCGATCACGCCGGGCACGACGGTCAGCGCGAGCGAGGCGGCGAACCCGACGCGCAGCCGTCCCGCCTCGCCGCGGCCCGCCCGCCTGGCCGCCTCCAGCCCGCCCGCCACCTCCTCGAGCGCCAGCCTCGCGGCCGGCAGCAGCCGCGCGCCCGCGGCCGTCAGCTCGCGGGCCGCCCGGTCGAACAGCGGATGTCCCACCCGCTCCTCCAGCCGCCTGATCTGCTGGCTGAAGGGCGGCTGCGCGACGCCGAGGCGCTCGGCGGCCCTGCCGAAGTGCAGCTCCTCGGCCAGCACCAGGAAGGCGTGCAGTTGCCTGAGATCCAGCTCGGGGCGTTCCATATCTCAAGAGATATCAGGACGACCTGTGCGACGTCTTGGACATATCGCCCGCCGTCCTGTGAGGATGCACGCCATGACAGCACGCACGCTCATCTCCAGCGACTCGACGTTCGAGCACGCCATCGGCTACTCCCGCGCGGTCGTCGAGGACGGCTGGGTCTTCGTCTCCGGCACCACCGGCTTCGACTACCGGACGATGACCATCTCCGACGACGTGGCCGAGCAGGCCGCCCAGTGCCTGCGCAACATCGGCGAGGCCCTCGACAGGGCCGGCGCGTCACTGGCCGACGTCGTCAGGGTCACCTACATGCTGCCGGAACCGGCAGACTTCGAGCCCTGCTGGCCGGTGCTCCGCCAGGCCTTCGACAAGGTACGGCCGGCCGCCACGATGATCGGCTGCCGCCTCGCCGACCCGCGCATGCGCATCGAGATCGAGGTCACCGCCCGGCTGCGCTAGAGGCTCGCCTGCTGGGGAGCCCGCATCGGGTGGCGGAGCACCTGGATGCTGCGCGCCGTGACCGCCACCACCGAGCCGGGCGACCACCGGTCGTCGGAGTAGAACTCCTCGCCCTGCCCCTCGTCGTTGGTGTCGAGCACGGTGATCCACGAGTCGGCGAACTCCTCACCGGGCAGCGTGAACGCCATGTCCTCGTGATGGGCGTTGATCAGCAGCAGGAACGAGTCGTCCACGATGCGCTCGCCGCGCGGTCCCGGCTCGGTGATGGCCTCGCCGTTGAGATAGACGCCCATCGACTTGGCGTACCCGGTGTGCCAGTCGCCGGCCGTCATCTCCGCGCCGGCCGGGGTGAGCCAGACCAGGTCGCGCTTGCCGTCGTCCGGTGTGCGGCCGCGGAAGAAGCGGCGGCGCTGGAAGACCGGATGCTCGCGGCGCAGCCTCGACAGCGAGCGGACGAAGTCGAGCAGGTTCTCCTCGGTGTGGGCCATCGACCAGTCGACCCAGGAGATCTCGTTGTCCTGGCAGTAGGCGTTGTTGTTGCCGCGCTGCGTGCAACCCAGCTCGTCGCCGTGGGAGAGCATGGGCACGCCCTGCGACAGGAAGAGCGTGGTCAGGAAGTTGCGTCGCTGGCGGTGGCGCAACCGTACGATCTCGGGGTCCTCGACGGGGCCCTCGACGCCGCAGTTCCACGAGCGGTTGTCGTCGGTGCCGTCGCGGTTGTCCTCGCCGTTCTCCTCGTTGTGCTTGCGGTTGTAGGAGACCAGGTCACTGAGGGTGAAGCCGTCGTGGCAGGTCACGAAGTTGATGGAGGCCACGGGGCGGCGGCCGGAGGAGGCGTACAGGTCGGCGGAGCCGGCCAGGCGGGAGGCGAACTCGGGCAGCGCCGACCCGGTGCCGCGCCAGAAGTCGCGCACCGAGTCGCGGTACTTGCCGTTCCACTCCGTCCACAAGGGCGGGAAGTTGCCCACCTGGTAGCCGCCGGGGCCGACGTCCCACGGCTCGGCGATCAGCTTGACCTGGGAGATCACCGGGTCCTGCTGGATGAGGTCGAAGAAGGCGCTCAGCCGGTCGACGTCGTGCAGCTCGCGGGCCAGCGCGGCGGCCAGGTCGAAGCGGAACCCGTCGACGTGCATGTCGAGCACCCAGTAGCGCAGGGAGTCCATGATGAGCTGCAGCGCGTGCGGTGAGCGCACGTTGAGACTGTTGCCGCAGCCGGTGTAGTCGAGGTAGTAGCGCCTGTCGCCGTCGTGCAGGCGGTAGTAGGCGCTGTTGTCGATCCCCCGGAAGCCGAGGGTCGGACCCATGTGGTCGCCCTCGGCGGTGTGGTTGTAGACGACGTCGAGGATCACCTCGATACCCGCCTCGTGCAGCGCCTTCACCATCGCCTTGAACTCGAGCACCTGCTCGCCGCGCTGGCCGGCGCTGGAGTAGGCGCCGTGCGGGGCCAGGTAGGCCATCGTGTTGTAGCCCCAGTAGTTGGTCAGCCCGCGGGCCACGAGGAAGTGCTCGGGCACGAAGTGGTGCACGGGCATCAGCTCGACCGCGGTGACGCCGAGCGAGAGCAGATGGTCGATGACCGCGGGGTGCCCGATGCCCGCGTAGGTGCCGCGCTGCTCCTCGGGGACGGCGGGGTGCCGCATGGTCAGCCCGCGCACGTGGGCCTCGTAGATCACCGTCTGGTGGTACGGCGTGTGCGGCGGCCGGTCGTTGCCCCATTCGAAGAACGGGTTGATGACCACGTTCTTCGGCATGTAGGGGGCGCTGTCGACGGTGTTGACCTTGGAGGGGTCGGTGAAGTGGTAGGGGAAGACCGCCTCGTTCCAGCGCAGCTCGCCCTCGATCGCCTTGGCGTAGGGGTCGAGCAACAGCTTGGCGGGGTTGGCGCGGTAGCCGTGCGACGGGTCGTAGGGGCCGTGGACGCGGTAGCCGTACCGCTGGCCTGGTGCGATGCCCGGCAGGTAGCCGTGCCAGACGAAGCCGTCGACCTCGGGCAGGTCGAGGCGCTCCTCGTTGCCGTCGTCGTCAAACAGGCACAGCTCGACCCGCTCGGCGACCTCGGAGAACACCGCGAAGCTGGTGCCAACGCCGTCCCAGGTGCCGCCGAGTGGATAGGGCTCGCCCGGCCAGACCTCTCGCATGTGGCCCAATTGTCGCACGTGTCCGCCTTTCCGTCGCTATGGCGACGACACGAACCAACCTGGAGCCCCCGCTCCAGGAGTGCCGTCGCCGTTCCGCTCGGGGGATCGGGACGATCCCCGCGCTCCGAACCCCGCGCCCGAGCGGCGGCGCGGGGTCGACGTCGACAGGAAGACGTCAGCCGAGCAGCTCGGCGTTGAGCGAGATGGTGGTGCCGGCCAGCGCCTTGCTCACCGGGCAGTTGGCCTTCGCCGTCTCGGCGGCCTCCTGGAACTGCTCGGGGGTGATGCCGGGCACCTGCGCGCGCACGGTGAGCACGATGCCCGTGATGCCCTCGCCCGGCTGGAACGTCACGTCGGCCTTGGTCTCCACCGTCTGCGGCGGGGTGCCCGCCTGCGCGAGCCCGTGGGACAGGGCCATCGAGAAGCACGAGGAGTGCGCGGCCGCGATGAGCTCCTCGGGAGAGGTCTTGCCGTTGGCCGCCTCGGCCCTCGACGGCCAGGAGACGTCGAAAGTACCGACGCCGGAGGTGTCGAGCGAGACCTGGCCAGAACCGTCGAGCAGGGCGCCCTTCCACTGCGTGGTGGCGGTACGAGTGGTCGCCATGGCGATGTCCTTTCGCTGGAAAGCCCCAACATATCCCGCTGGTGTCCGATGATCGTCCGCACCCGGCGAGGTCGGCGTGGGCGCGGCGCGCGGGGAACGGTCAGGCGCAGCCGCGCGAGGCCCGCGCGCGCAGACAGGCCCAGCCGAGCCCGCCGACCGGGCCGCGCGCACCCCGCCGCAGCGTGTCGGCGCTGCCGGTGTCGGGCCCGTAGACCTTCACGGTCGCCCCGTCGCGGGTGCCGCGCAGCAGCAGGTCGCCCGTGTGGTTGTTGTGCGCCGAGCCGAACCGGCCGGCGCGCAGCTCGACCCACCTGTCCTTGCCGCTGAGCACCCACTGGGTGCCCTGGTAGCGCGAGCGCGCCCAGAAACAGGCCACGCCCGAGTCGCAGTCGCCGAGCCCGTCGAAGCTCTCGCATGACGCGGGGAACACGTTGACGCTCAGCGCGCCGTCGTCGTAGGCGACGGTGTTGGAGTCGACCCTGGTGCCGCCGGGATGGCGGGCCAGCTGCGCCGCGAGCGCCCTGTCGCTGTCGACCGCGCACTGGTCGGGCGGCGCCGACGCGTGGCCCGCGGGGGCCGGCAGGCAGGTGACGAGCAGCGCGGTCGCCGCGGCGAGTCGGATGCGCACACACGATCCTTACGTCGAGTGACAGGTGGCCACCGGAACGTTAGCGCGCGATCGCTCTCCGTGACATCCGCTCGGAAAAACTCGCGTGCCGTGACTCCACGACGCCCCGGCGCACCGCTCCGAGGCGTGAGGAAGTCGCGGCACGCGTCATCTGCCCGCGCGCTCAGCCCTCCAGGGTCCTGCGCGCCTCCTCGGCGACCTCGCGGGCGTAGTCGTCGTCGCTTCCCGCCAGTACCCGCTCGATCCCCGCCCTGGCCCTGTCGTCCTTGCGCAGCGCGAGCCCGCGGGCCGCCTCCGCCACGGTGTGCAGGTCGCCGTCGTCCAGCCTGGCCGCGAGCGCCTCGCGGATCTCCGGGGTGTCGGCGTCGAGATTGGCGATGCCGGTGGTCGCCCAGTCGCGGACCTCCTCCTCGTCGTCCCTCGACATCTCCACCAGCAGGGCGAGCCCCTCGCCCCAGAGGTCGCGCTCGCCGCCGCCCTCCGCCTCGGCGCGCAGCAGTCCCGGATCGCCCGGCAGCACGTCGGCCAGCGCGATCGCGTCCGTCATCGTCCGCCTGTGCTCGGGACGGCCGATGATGTCGAGCACCTGGGGCAACGCCCTGTGGTCGCCCTGGTGGCCGAGCGCGGCCAGCACCGAGCGCAGCACCTGCGGGTTGCCCTCGGTCGTGGCCATCTTGCGCAGCAGGGGCAGCGTGCGCTCCAGGTACGGCTTGTCGCCCTCCTCGGTGATCCCGTACTGGGCGATGGCGTCCACGCCGAACTCGCGCTCCCTGGCGTCCTCGCTGACGCACAACCTGGACAGCGCCTCGTAGGTCTCCTCGTCGGCGCGCTTGCCGAGGGTGTCGGCGACGATCCACCAGGTCTCGGCGTCCTCGTCGGTGTCGCGGTGCGCCAGCGCCCTGGCGACGAGCTGCTCGACGGGGGTGTAGACGCCGTCGGCCTCCTCCAGGAGCGTGGCGATCGCCGCGTGGCCGCGCTGCGCCTGGATCTGCTCGCGCTGCTCGCCGTCGGGCGACTGTCCCGCCACCGTGACCAGTTCGGTGCCGTCCTTGGCGTACTGCCGGGCGACGACGTACTCCCATCCCTCCTGCCCGATCTGGTCGAGCAGCGCGCTCTCCAGGTGAACGCCCACCCAGTCGACCGCGATGTCCAGCGGGGTGTCGCCGTCGGCGTCGAACTTCTCGATGTCGGCGCCCGCCTCCAGCAGCACCCGCACCACGCCGAGCGCGCCACGCCGCGCGGCCAGCGTCAGCGGCGTGTCACCGTCGTCGTTGGCCGCGTCGACCTCCGCGCCCGCCTCGATGAGCGCCTGGGCGGTCTCGGCGTGGCCGTTGGCCGCCGCCCACGCCAGCGCCCGCCAGCCGCCGCCCTCCTGGCCGTTGACGTCGGCGCCCCCGGCCAGCAGCGCCCCGGCCACGGCCACCCGGTCCCACGCGGCCGCCGCGCACAGCGGGAGTCCCTCCTCCTCGCCCTGGCTCACCACGTTCGGGTCGGCCCCGGCCGCCAGCAGCTGGTCCACGGTCTCCAGGTCGCCGTTCAACGCCGCCCGGTAGAGCTGTTCCTCATGCATGACAGGACCCTAGCGTCTCCGCTCCGGGGGCCGGCTCCAGCGGCACGGGGATGTCGGTCCTCCGCAAGTATGACAAAACGCGATATGTTGCGAGTATGAGTGATCCGGGCGGACTGCGTGCTTCAGACGTCGAGCGGGAGGCCGTCGTCGAGCGGCTGCGGGTGGCCTCGGTCGAGGGCAGGCTGACGCTGGTCGAGCTGACCGACAGGACGGAGGCCGCCTACAAGGCGACCACGCACGCCGAGCTGGCCCTGATCACCCAGGACCTGCCCGCCGAGGGCACGATGGCGCCCGCACCCTCCGAGGCGCCGTCGCGCAGGCGGCGCTGGTTCGTGGCGATCATGGGTGACACCAAGCGCCGCGGCAAGTGGCGGGTCGACCAGGAGCTCGGCGCGGTGGCGGTGATGGGCGACGTCGTGCTCGACCTGCGCGAGGCGGAGGTCCGCACGAACGCCATCGACGTCACCGCGGTCTCCGTCATGGGCGACGTCAAGATCATCGTCCCCGACGGCGTCGACGTGGACCTCGATGGCGTGGCCGTCATGGGCGACAAGAAGGTCGACGTGCTGGAGGCCGCGCCCGGCATGAACGTCCCCGTGGTGCGGGTGCACGCCTATGTCTTCATGGGAGACGTGAAGGTCATCGGCGACTCGCGGGCCAAGCCGATCAAGCGCGGGTGGGCGGCGTGGCGCGAGCACCTCGGGCTCACCCACGAGCAGATGTGGAGCGAGCAGCGGCGGCTGGGCCGCGACTGACGCCCGGCGCGGCGCCTCCGCCGCGCCGGATCAGGGCCAGATCGGGGCCGGATCAGCGCCGGATCAGGTTCGCGTCAGGCCCCCATCACGCCGAGGCCATGACGGTCTCGGCCGCCAGAGCGAGCTCGTAGCGTTCCAGCAGCACCTCGACCAGCTCGGGCGCGGGGCCGAGCACGTCCGCGACGACGTCGGCACCTGAGCTCTGCCGTACCTTGTCGGCGAAGAACCCGGGAGCCAGCAGGTACGGCGCGACGGCGACCCGCGGCGCTCCCGCGGCGCGCAGGGCCGCGACCGCCTCAGCCGGAGTGGGCCCCGCGGCGGAGGCGTAGGCGGGCGCCACGGCCCACCAGCCCGCCCGCTCGCCCCACGACCGCGCGAGGTCGGCGACGACGGCGTTGGCGCGGGCGTCGCTCGAACCCGCGGAGACGAGCACGACGGCCGTGTCGCGGGCGCCGGGAGCGACCCCCGCCTCGGCCATGCGGCGCTCGAGCGCGTCCAGCAGCAGCGGGTGAGGGCCGAGCGTCGTGCCGTAGCGCACGCGCAGGCGCGCGTCACGGGCGCGCGCCTCGGCGAGCGCGGCGGGCAGGTCCACCCTGCTGTGATAGGCCTCGGTCAGCAGCAGCGGCAGCACGACCGCCTCGCGCAGCCCGTGCAGCGCCTGAGCGAGCGTGGGCGGTCCGTGGTCGAGGAAGGCCGAGCGGACGGGCAGCCAGGGACGGGCCTGCCTGACCCGCTCGAGCAGCGCCTCCACGGTCGCGGCGGCGCGCGGGTCTCGCGACCCGTGCGCCACCGCGACCAACGGGATCGCGCCCCTGCCAAGGCGCGCCCCCTCAGCCGCCGGATGCCGGCCGGCGGTGGCCACGGATGCGGACGTCAGAGGTGAATGCCGCATTCGGTCTTCCCCATGCCCGCCCAGCGGCCGCTGCGCGGGTCCTCGCCGTCGGCGACCTGGCGGGTGCAGGGAGCGCAGCCGATCGACGGGTAGTTGTCGTAGTGCAGCGGATTGATCAGGACGCCGTTGTCGGCCATGTAGTTGTCGACGTCGTCCTGCGTCCACCTGGCGATCGGGTTGACCTTGACCATCTGGCGCTTGGCGTCCCACTCCACGACCTTCGTGCCCGTGCGCGTGGGCGACTCGTCGCGGCGGATGCCGGAGATCCAGGCCAGGTACGGCTCGAGCGCCCTGTTC
Organism: Nonomuraea mangrovi; assembly: GCF_042681425.1. NCBI lineage: Bacteria > Bacillati > Actinomycetota > Actinomycetes > Streptosporangiales > Streptosporangiaceae > Nonomuraea > Nonomuraea mangrovi. The sequence continues at coordinate 575,139 of NZ_JBHUFV010000033.1, forward strand.
AACGGCTCGACCTTGCGCAGGTAGCAGCACAGGTCGGGGTTACGGCCGAACAGGCGGGGGCCGAGGTCGCGCTCCTGTTCCTCGACCGTCCGCGACGGCTGCACATTGATCACATTGACGTCATAGACCTGCTGGACCGCGTCACGGGTGCCGATCGTCTCGGCGAAGTGATACCCCGTGTCGATGAACAGGACGTCGACGCCCGGCTTCACCCTGCTCACCAGATCGATCAGCAGCGCGTCGCTCATGGAGGAGGTCAGGCACAACCGGTCGCCGAACGTCGCGGCCGCCCAGCGGATGATCTCCCTGGCGGGCGCGTCCTCCAGGAACACGGCGGCGGACTCGACAATGGACTGCAGGTCGAGCGTGCCGCGCTGTTCTCTTAACGTCACCTCGATGTCGACCAGCGTCATGAGGCCTCCTTCGTCGGCCCCACGACGAGCGTGCTGCGTCTACTGATGCCCTCACTGCGTTCGGTCATATCTTCACTCCGATCCCGAGAAACTTCAGCTTGAAGGCGCGGGCGCACGCCCTGCAGTACCAGCCGCCGTCGCCCTCGTACGGCTCCAGGTCCTCGTCACCGCAGTAGGGGCAGTGGAAGGGGACCGCGCGTTCGCTCATTTGAGGTCCCCCTCGTCTGCTCGCTGGACCCAGTCGGAGAACGACTCGCCGTCCTTCTTCTGGTCCTCGAAGTGGGTCAGGACCCGCTCCACGTAGTCGGGCAGCTCCTCGGCCGTGGTCTTCAGGCCACGGACCTTGCGGCCGAAACCGGGGTTGACGCCGAGCGACCCGCCCAGGTGGATCTGGAAGCCCTCGACCTGCTCGCCCTGGTCGTTGACGACCAGCTGGCCCTTCAGGCCGATGTCGGCGACCTGGATGCGGGCGCAGGAGTTCGGGCAGCCGTTGACGTTGATGGTCAGCGGCTCGGCGAAGGTCGGCAGCCGCTTCTCCAGCTCGTCGATCAGGTGCGAGGCGGTGGCCTTGGTCTCGACGATCGCCAGCTTGCAGTACTCGATGCCGGTGCACGCCATCGTCTGGCGGCGGAAGGTGGAGGGGGTGACCTGCAGGTCGTTGGCCTCCAGCGCGGCCACGAGCGAGTCGACCTGGTCCGGCGCGACGTCGAGGATGACCATCTTCTGCTCGACGGTCGTGCGGACCCTGGCCGAGCCGTGCCGCTCGGCGAGATCGGCGATCACGTGGAGCGTGTCGCCGTCGAGCCGGCCGACCCGCGGCGCGAAGCCGACGTAGAAGTTGCCGTCGTTCTGCGGGTGGACGCCCACGTGGTCGCGGCGGCTGTCGCGCGGCTGCTCGGGCGCGGGCCCGTCGGGCAGGTCCTCCTTGAGGTACTCCGTCTGGAGCACGTCGCGGAACTTCTCCGCACCCCAGTCGTTGACCAGGAACTTGATCCTGGCCCTGTGCCTGAGCCTGCGGTAGCCGTAGTCGCGGAAGATGCCGATCACGCCGCCGTAGACGTCGGCCACCTGGTCGGGGCGGACGAACACGCCGATGCGCTTGCCGAACATCGGGTTGGTGGACAGGCCGCCGCCCACCCACAGGTCGTAGCCCTTCTCGCCCTGCTCGTTGACGACCCCGACGAAGGCCACGTCGTTGATCTCGTGCACCGTGCAGTGCGCGGGGCACCCGGAGATCGCCGTCTTGAACTTGCGGGGCAGGTTGGAGTAGGCCGGGTCGCCGATGAAGCGGTCGTGCACCTCGCGGATCTGCTCGGTGGCGTCGAGCAATTCCTCGGTGTCGATGCCGGCCAGCGGGCAGCCGAGGATCACGCGCGGCGTGTCGCCGCAGGCCTCGGTCGTCGACAGGCCGACCGCCTCCAGGCGCTCCCAGATGTCGGGCACCGACTCGATCTCGATCCAGTGGTACTGGATGTTCTGCCGGTCGGTGAGGTCGGCGGTGCCCCTGCCGTACAGGTTGGAGATGTCGGCGAGCACCCGCAGCTGCTCGAGGCTCAGCTGGCCCCCGTCGATGCGGACGCGCAGCATGAAGTAGCGGTCGTCCAGCTCCTCCGGCTCGAGGATGGCGGTCTTGCCGCCGTCGATGCCGGGCTTGCGCTGGGTGTACAGGCCGTACCACCGCATGCGTCCACGCAGGTCGGCCGGGTCGATGGAGTCGAAGCCACGCTTGGAGTAGATGTCGATGATGCGCTGGCGAACGTTCAGCCCGTCATCGTTCTTCTTGTTCTCCTCGTTCTTGTTCAGCGGCTCGCGATAACCGAGAGCCCACTGACCTTCGCCGCGCGGGCGCTTGTGATGCCGGCTGGCAGGGGTGGTCATAGCGCGTCCTTTGAGTCGTGGGCGCGCGCCAGCCTCCTCCTGCCTCATCGTCGAGTGCAGGGGAACCGGGGTGTGCGACGCGCGCGGTCGTTTCAGAGAGAAAACGGGGAAGAATTAGCGGGCGTCGCTACAGATGGCACTACGGACACGCTGAAGGTCGACGTGACGTCGCACGACGAGCATCGGGTCCGCTGGCATACCTCGAACCATACCTTGGCCGTCTGGCATGTCCAAGACCGGGTCCACACTCTGGACGATCTAGCCCTGCCTCGGCCAGTCGAGCTCCGACTCCTTGGGAGTCTCGCTGTTCTGATGCTGGCAGTCGCACCATGATCCGCCAGGGCACTCCTGGTGAAGTTTGTCCTTGCACTTCTCGCAAATCACCTCTTGATTATTCATCGTGGACTTCTATCCGGCCCTGCTCACCGACCTGCGCGCCGAGACCGCCGACCTGGAGTCGCTCCTGGACGGCGCCGACTGGGAACTCCCCACGCCCGCGCAGGGGTGGTCGGTCCGCGACCAGGTCAGCCACCTGGCGTGGTTCGACGAGGCGGCCGTCAGAGCCGTCACCGACCCCGGCTCCCTGCGAGCCGGGGTGACCGAGACCTTCGTCGACGACCTGGTGGCCGAGGCGCGCTCGCTGTCCGTCGCCGAGGTGCACGCGTGGTTCCGCGCGGCACGCGCCCGCATGCTCGACCTCTTCGCCACGCTCGACCCGCGGCAGCGCGTCCCCTGGTACGGCCCGCCCATGTCGGCCGCCTCCTTCGCCACCGCCAGGCTCATGGAGACATGGGCGCACGGGCAGGACGTCGCCGACGCGCTCGCCGTCGTCAGGACGCCCACCGCCAGGCTCAGGCACGTCGCCACGCTCGGCGTGCGCGCCATGCCGTACGGCTTCGCGGTCAGGGGCAGGCCCGCGCCCGCCGACCCCGTGCGGGTGGAGCTGACGATGCCGGACGGCACGCCGTGGACGGCCGGCGCCCTCGGGGCGGCGGACGTGGTCCGCGGGCCGATGCTCGACTTCTGCCTGCTGGTCACCCAGCGGCGGCACCTGGACGACCTGCGTCTGGAGGTTCAGGGCGAGACCGCGCGGGCGTGGACGGAGGTCGCGCAGGCGTTCGCGGGCCCGCCGGGGAAGGGCAGGGATCCCTCAGGGGCGATTCAGGGCAATTCCGGATGATCTCTTTAGATATGCGCTGACATGCTTTGAACTATGCGGACCATTCTGAACGTCATCTGGCTGGTTCTCGCCGGAGTGTGGCTGGCGATCGGATACGTGATCGCCGGCATCATCTGCTGCATCCTGATCGTCACGATCCCCTTCGGCATCGCCTCGTTCAGGATCGCCGCCTACGCGCTGTGGCCGTTCGGCAGAACCGTCGAGCGCGACCCCGACGCGGGCGCGCTGTCCACCATCGGCAACGTCATCTGGCTCGTCTTCGCAGGCTGGTGGCTCGCGATCGGCCACGTGCTCACCGCCATCCCGCTGTTCGTCTCGATCATCGGGATCCCGCTGGGCGTGGCCAACATCAAGATGATTCCGGTCTCGCTGCTCCCCCTCGGCGCGCGTATCGTCGAAACCTGACACGAGATCGGATTGTCACAGGTCATGCGGGGAAGTGACCGGTGACAGCGCATACCCTTTGGTTGCCATGACCTCCACCGACGCACCGCCTCGCGCCAAACGGCGCGGGCCGCGGCTCAGCATGAGCCGCGCGAGGGAGCGGCTCAGCTGGGTGCTGGACACCCGGTCGTGGGCCATCGTCCGCGCGTCCGTGGACGCCGGCGTCAACTACAGGGTCACCGGTCTCGCGGGCGAGGCCGCGTTCTTCGCCCTGCTGTCGCTCCCGCCGTTCGTGCTCGGTCTCATCGCCGTGCTGGCCCAGCTCAGCTCGGTGCTCGGGCCCGACACCGTCGAGACCGTACGGGTGGAGGTGGAGAAGCAGGCGCACTTCATCTTCACCAACAACGCCGTCGACCAGGTCATCAAGCCGCTGCTGAACGACGTGCTCAACAGCAACAACAAGGTGCCGCTGATCTCGGTCGGCTTCCTGCTCGCGCTCTGGTCGGGGTCGCGGGCCCTGTACGTCTACGTGGACCTCATCTCGGTGGCCTACGGCCTCGGCGAGGAGCGGGGCATCATCCGCACCAGGCTGATGTCCTTCGGCCTCTACGTCGTCTCCCTGCTCATCGGCGTCATCGTCATGCCGGTCATGCTGATCGGGCCCGACCTGCTCCGGGCCGCGATCAAGGACTACGCGGTGCTGGTCGACATCCTCTACTGGCCCGTCGTGATCATCGGCTCCGTGCTGTTCCTGACCATGCTCTACCACGTCAGCGTCCCCGTGCGGACCAAGTGGTACAGGGAGCTGCCCGGCGCGGTGCTCGCCCTGTTCCTGTGGCTGCTGTGCGCCATGGTGCTGCGGGCGGTCTTCGCCTCGTGGTTCTCTCCCGTCTCGGTGTACGGCTCGCTCGCCGCGCCCATCGCCGTGCTGCTGTGGCTGTACATCACCGCGCTCGCCGTGCTCATCGGCGCCATCCTCAACGCCGAGGTCGACCGGCTGTGGCCGGGGGAGGGGGCGACGAGGGCCAGCCGTACGGCGGCCTGACATCCGATATCGTCTAGGACGTCGCGACTGGCGCATTAGGTGGTTGACCACCGGGGAGCGGAAGGGGCGAAGGCCGAGCGCCTGGGTCTTCGCACAATGTCAATGACGACAGGGGAGTCATGAGTTCTCTCGCCACGGTCGACCCGCAGCTCGCCGAGCTCATCAAGGCCGAGGAACGCCGCCAGGCCGACACCGTCAAGCTGATCGCGTCCGAGAACTACGTGTCCAAGGCGGTCCTCGAGGCCACCGGCACCGTTCTCACCAACAAGTACTCCGAGGGGTACGCGGGCAAGCGCTACTACGAGGGCCAGCAGGTCATCGACCAGATCGAGACCCTGGCGATCGACCGTGCCAAGTCGCTGTTCGGCGTCGGGCACGCCAACGTCCAGCCGTACTCGGGCTCGCCCGCCAACCTCGCCATCTATATGGCCTTCCTCAACCCGGGCGACACCGTCATGGGCATGGGCCTGCCGTTCGGCGGCCACCTGACCCACGGCTGGTCGGTCAGCGCCACCGGCAAGTGGTTCAACCCGGTCCGCTACGGCGTGCGCCAGGACACCGGCCGCATCGACCTCGACGAGGTCCGCGCGCTGGCCCTGGAGCACCGGCCCAAGCTGATCTTCTGCGGCGGCACCGCGATCCCGCGCACGATCGACTTCGAGGGCTTCGCCTCGATCGCCAAGGAGGTCGGCGCGGTCCTGGCCGCCGACATCGCGCACATCGCCGGCCTCGTGGCGGGCGGCGCGCACCCGTCGCCGGTGGGCCACGCGGACGTGATCTCCACGACCACGCACAAGACGCTGCGCGGTCCGCGCGGGGCGATGCTGATGGCCTCCGCCGACGAGCACGCCGCCGCGCTGAACAAGGCCGTCTTCCCCGGTCTGCAGGGTGGCCCGCACAACCACACCACCGCCGCGATCGCCGTCGCCCTGCACGAGGCGGCCCAGCCGTCCTTCCGCGAGTACGCCGCGCAGGTCGTCGCCAACGCCAAGGCGCTGGCCGAGGAGCTGTCGAGCCGCGGGTTCGACCTGGTCTCCGGCGGCACGGACAACCACCTGATCCTGCTCGACCTGACGCCCAAGGGCATCGGCGGCAAGCCGGCCGCCCAGGCCCTGGACAGGGCGGGCCTGGAGACCAACTACAACACGGTGCCGTTCGACACCCGCAAGCCGTTCGACCCGTCCGGCATCCGCATCGGCACGCCCTCGGTCACCTCGCGTGGCATGAAGGAGGCCGAGATGCGACAGATCGGCGCGTGGATGGACGAGGTCGTCACGGCGCTGGCCAAGGGCGACGCCGAGGACGTGATCACCCGCGTGCACCACGAGGTCTCCGAGCTGACCGCGCAGTTCCCCGCGCCCGGTCTCTCCTAGAGATCTGCCCCGAGCCCCGTCGCACATGGTGCGGCGGGGCTTCGCCGTGCCCGTCCCCGCTCAGTCGCCGGTCGAGGCACGGAACACCAGGCGGGTGGGGACGTGCAGCCGGCCCACCTCGTTTCCCGCGAGCAGGTCGATCAGCGCGCCCGCCGCGACCGCTCCCCGTGCGGCGGCCTCGAGGCTGACCACGGTGAGCGGCACCTCCCAGTGCTTGTCCTCTGAGGTCTCGCACATCATCGTCACCCGCAGGTCGCCGGGGATGGACAGCCCGAGCCTCCTGGCCGCCGCGAGCAGCGCCTCGCCGTAGGTCTCGTTGAGGCCGTGGACCGCGTCGGGGCGGGCGGCGCCCGACAGGAGCCGCTGCGCGGCCACCTCGGGGACCTCGTCCGGCTGGAGCGCCTCGACGATGGGCGGGTTGCCCGTGGTCGCGCACCACTCGCGGTAGGCGGCGCCCGTGTCGAGCGTGTAGGAGTCGGCCTCGGTGCCGGTGAGCAGCGCGACGCGCCGCGATCCCGTGGCGCGCAGCCGGTCGAGCAGCGCGCGCAGTGCGTCCTCCGCGTCACTGTGGACGACGGGAACGCCGCCGTGCCCCGGGTCGAGCGGCGCGCCGTCGGCGACCACGGGGATGCCCCTGCGCAGGCAGTCGGCCAGGATCGCGTCGTTCGGCTCGGGATCCACCACGATCATGCCGTCCAGCGGGACTCGGCGGATCATCCCGGAACCGGGCGCCGCGGGAACGACGACCAGGGCGTGCTCGCGTTCGACGGCCAGCATGGTGGCGCCGCCGGTGAAGGCGGCGTAGTAGGGGCGGTAGGTGTGGCCCCAGTGCCGCGAGTCGAGATGCACGACGGGGACGCCGATCACGCCGACCCTGCCGGAGGCCAGACCGGCGGCGATCGGGTCGGGCTGGTAGCCGAGCTCCTGGGCGGCGGCCAGGACGATCGCCCTTGTCTTCTCGGAGACCCGGCCCTTGCCGCTGAGGGCGTGCGACACCGTGGTGATCGACAGCCCTGTGGCGGTGGCGACGTCGCGGATACCGGCGCGTGAGCTCATGGCTTGATCCTAACCACGTTTGAGAAAACGTTTTGGCAACGCCCATTGACGTAGCCAAAGCGTTTTTGCAACCGTGGCGTACCCCAGAACCACTCAGGAGTGCGCCATGACCAGAACCCGCTCCGGCCTCGCCGCCGTGGGCCTCGCCGCCCTGCTCCTCGCGGCAGGCTGCGGATCCTCCACCTCGAGCACCACCGAGTCCAGCGGCACCGGCTACGGCGCCTGCGCCGTGACCGGCAAGCGCGGCGAGTTCACGCTCGCGACCGTGACGGAAGACACGCTCACGGTGCAGGGCGACCTGCCCTCGAAGGGCTGGTGGAACGGCGACACGGTGGCCGACATCAAGGACGGTTTCGAGTACTGCATGGCCGCCACCATCGCCTACCGCGCGGGGCTGTCCAAGCTCGCCATCGAGAACGCGCCCTTCGACGCCCTGGTCGCCGGCCACACCAAGGACTTCGACCTGGCCCTGGCCGAGATCTCCATCACCGACGCCCGCAAGAAGGTGGTCACCTTCTCCGAGCCCTACTTCGCCTCCAACATCGGGGTGATGACCAAGAAGGGCGCGGCCGTGACCGGGGACAACCTGCGGACGCTGCGCCTCGGCGTCAAGCAGGGGACGACCGGCGCCGACTTCGTGGCCAACGTGCTCAAGCCCGAGCAGCAGCCCAAGGTCTTCCCCAACGACCCCGAGATGGCGGCCGCCGTCAAGGCGGGGCAGATCGACGCCGCGCTCCAGGACGTGGCCATCATGCTCGGCACCGCGGCCAACTCGCAGGGCGCGCTGACCGTGGTCGGCCAGTACTCGACGGGCGAGTCGTACGGCGCGCTCTACCCCAAGGGCTCGCCCAACGCGGACACCCTGAACGCGATCATCAAGCAGATGGAGGCCGACGGGACGTACGCCAGGCTGTCGGCCCAGTACCTGGCCAAGGTGTTCGGCGGCGACCCTGCCGCGGTCCCGATCTGGCAGGCGTCGTGACCACCGGGCACGCCCTCCTCGAGGACGAGGCGGCCCCGCCCTCCCGCTCCCAGCCCCTTCCCGCTCCGGGACGCGGTTTCGCGCTGACCGGCCTGGCGGCGGCGGCGCTCGCGACGCTCGCGACCTGGGCGGTGGCGGCCGAGCTGGTCGCGACGGCCGCCTCCGGGCCCTGGCTCTGGGTGCTCGGCGCGGTCGCGGTCGCGGGCGCGCCGGCCGTCCTGGCCGTGTTCAGGCCCGCGTGGGACGCCTGGCGGGCCGCTCGGGCCTGCGCCGCCGCGCTGGCGGCTCCCGACGTCGTGGCCGCGCGCCGCCTGGCCGCGCGCGGCAGGGAATCGGCCTGGACCGCGCTGGGCGCGGCGTTCGCCGTGCTGTGCGCGCTGGCCGTGGTCGTGTTCGTGCTCGCCAACGACGCCGCCGTCCAGAAGACCTTCCTCGACGGCCCGCTCATGTGGGCGAGTGTCCCCGACATCGCGCGCGCCTTCGCGACGAACCTGCTCATCGCCGTGGTCGCGCAGGTCCTGGTGCTCGTCTGGGCCCTCGTCCTGGCCCTGGCCAGGCTCGCGCCGGGACGGGCGGGACGGCCGATCAGGATGCTCGCGACCTTCTACATCGACGCGATCCGCGCCATCCCCGCGATCATCGTGATCTACCTGATCGGCTTCGGCCTCCCGCTGGCCCAGGTCCCGCTGCTGAGCGGGCTCGACCAGACGTGGTACGCGATCCTGGCCCTCACCGTGGTCTACGGCGCCTACGTCGCCGAGGTCTTCCGCGCCGGAATCGAGAGCATCCACCCCAGCCAGATCGCGGCCTCCCGATCGCTCGGCTTCTCCTACCTGGCCACCATGCGCCACGTGGTGGTGCCGCAGGCGACGCGCAGGGTGATCCCGCCGCTGCTGAACGACTTCATCAGCCTGCAGAAGGACACCGCGCTGGTGAACGTCATCGGCAGCATCGACGCCTTCAACCAGGCGAAGATCCTCGCCTCCAACAACTTCAACCTGTCGTCGGTCACGGTCGTGGCGGGGCTGTTCATCCTCATCACCATCCCGCAGGCGCGCCTCGTCGACCGGCTCGTCACCCGCGATCGGAGCAAGTGATGGCCTTCCTGGAGCTCGAAGGGCTGCGCAAGAGCTACGGCGGCCACGAGGTGCTCAAGGGCATCGACCTGTCCGTCGCGCGGCACGAGGTGATCTGCCTCATCGGCGCCTCGGGCAGCGGCAAGTCCACGCTGCTGCGCTGCGTCAACGCGCTGGAGTCCATCGACGCGGGCGCGGTCCGCCTGGACGGCGAGGTGGTGTCGGGTGCGGGTGTGGACGTGAACCTGCTGCGCAGGGACGTCGGCATGGTCTTCCAGAGCTACAACCTCTTCCCGCACATGAGCGTGCTGGACAACATCACGCTCGCGCCGGTCAGGCTCGGCGGGCTCCCACGGGACAGGGCCCGTGAGGGCGCGCTGGAGCTGCTGCGCAGGGTGGGGCTGGAGGAGCGGGCCGACGCCTACCCCGACCGGCTCTCCGGCGGCCAGCAGCAGCGGGTCGCGATCGTGCGGACCCTCGCCATGGGGCCCCGCGTGCTGCTGCTTGACGAGATCACCTCGGCGCTCGATCCCGAACTGGTCGCCGAGGTCCTCGGCATCGTCCGCGACCTGGCCGCCGAAGGGATGACCATGCTGCTGGCCACCCACGAGATGGGCTTCGCCCGCGAGGTGGCGAGCCGGGTCTGTTTCCTGCACCAAGGGTGCCTGCTGGAGCAGGGGCCACCCGAGCAGATCTTCACCGAACCACGCGAGGAGCGTACGCGGATGTTCCTGAAGTCCATCATCGAGGCGGGCCGCCTGTGATCCTCGGCATCCAGCACGAACACGGCACGGGCCCCGGCCTGATCGGGGAGCGGATCGAGGAGGCCGGGCTCAAGCTCGACCTGCGGCATCCCTACCAGGGAGAGCCGCTGCCCGCTGACCTGTCGGCTCACAGCGGCCTGATCGTCCTCGGCGGCACCCCCGGCGCCGGCGACGTCGCCCTCGCCCCGTGGCTGCCCGCGGTGGAGGAGCTGCTGCGCGAGGCCGTCCGTGACGAGGTCCCGGTCCTCGGGGTCTGCCTGGGCGGCCAGCTGCTGGCCACGGCCTGCGGGGGTACGGTCACCGTCGCCCCCGCGGCCCAGGTCGGCCTGCACCCCCTCGGGCCCTATCCCGCGGCGTCGGACGACGAGCTGTTCGCCGGGTTCCCGGACGACGGGCGGGCCGTCCAGTGGCACTGGGACGAGATCACTACGCTGCCGCCCGGAGCCGTCCCGCTCCTGCGCGACGGCGCCTTCCCACACCAGGCCTTCCGCCTGGGCCGCAGGGCCTGGGGGGTGCAGTTCCATCCCGAGGTGCTGCTCGGGTCGGCCTCGGAGTGGGCCTCAGGAGACTCGCCCCAGCTGGCGGCCCTCGGCCTGGACGTGCCCGCCATGCTCGGCCGCATCGCCGAGGCCGAACCGTCGCTGCGCGCCCTGTGGGGCGGGATCACCGACCGCTGGCTCGCTCTGGTTCGCGAACCGGCGTGACCGTCGCCCTCCCCCCGGAAGGCCGCCGCCCGCGAGGGCGCGACCTCATCTCCCGGCAAGGTCAGGTCCCCGCGGCCCGGGGGGAGGGGCGGCGGGGACCTGTGGGGAGGAACGAACGGTCAGCCGAGGAAGAGATAGTCCGAGCCGTACGGCACCTGGATCCTGGGCTGCCTGCGCGGGTCGCACGCCCCGGCGGGAGCCGCGCCGCCGACGGTGTTCAGGCGCAGGATCTGCGTCGCGTGTGCCAGCAGCCCCTGCCGCGCGCCCGCCTGCGTGGCGTCGAGGACCAGCTCGGGGATGACGCCCTCACCGTTCGGGCGCCTGCTCGCCACCTTGCCGCGAACCGCGCTGCCGTCGGGGGCGATCCACTGGGGAGGCCCCGCCGCGGGCTTCACGAACGAGTGCCTGATGCCGCGCTGCAGCTTGGCGGTGACGCCCAGCTGGGTGAAGGCGTGGCCGCCGCCCGGCTGCTCGGTGCAGGCGTAGATCTGGGCGCCCTTGGCGACCGCGGTGGTGACCGCGCGCGGGTGGTCGAACCGGCCGCCGGACAGCTGGCCGCGCACCGCGCCGCCGGAGAACTCGACGGTGTGCAGGTTGGAGTAGTAGCGCGAGGGGTCGGCGGCGATCCGCCTGACGATCGCCCGCTTCACGGGGGTCTCGCCTGCGATGCCCGTGAGGTTGGCGGGCAGCCCCTTCTCCGCGGCGAACAGGTCGGCCACCACGTCGCCGTTCCTGCCCTTGACGCCCTTGTGGAGGTGGCCGTTCGTCGGGGCGGCGACGCCCGTCCAGGTCGCGGTGTAGGCGATGGCCGCGCCGTTCGGCCGCAGCCACCAGGTGGCCTTGCCGTCGGCGTCGCCGCGCTTCTTGCCGTCGGGCGCCTGGACCTCCTGGGCGCCGTCGGCGCGGGAGGAAAGGACCGCCTGGTTGCTGCCGTGCAGGACGCCGTCGAGGTCGACGGGCCTGGCGAGGCGGTGGAACTGGCCGCGCACGGCCCCCTTGGGGAAGGCGGCGTTGTGCAGGTTGGCGTAGAAGCCTCCGGGGTCGTCGATCAGGGACCGCAGCACGGCCTGGTCCTCGACGGCCACCGTGCCGGTGACCCCCAGCACGCCCGCGGGCAGCGGCTTGGTGAAGAACTCGAGCTTGACGTCGCCGTTGACGCCTTTGGCGCCGAGGTGGACGTGGGCGGCGCGGGGAGCCTCCACGCCGTTCCACCGGATGGCGAAGGAGACCTGGTCGCCGCTGATCCGCAGCACGACGGTCGAACGGCCGTCGGCGTCGCCCTTGACGCCCACCTCGTTGGCACCGCGCAGCCCGGCGGCGAGGTAGACGTCGTCGTCGGAGCGGCGGGCGTCGGCGTGGGCGCCGAGGGCGGGCAGCACGGGCAGCACGGGCAGCACGGCGGCGGTGAGGAGGCCGGTGGCGAGAATGCGCTTGACCATGATGGTGAACCTCTCAGGGGAGTCGTTCCGTCAGTCGGGCAGTAGTACGGGGCCCTGCCGACGGCGGGTTCACCACGTGGACCGGTAAAAGTACACACAAGAGAAAAGCGCCTCTGACCTGGGGAGAGGGCACGACAAAGCCCCCTCCCGTGCGGCGAGGGGGCTCTGTCAGATGTCGAAGGTAAGTAAGGTCTTACCTGCTGTCGTGACGACCTCGAACCTGTCGATCCCGGCGCGCGGGAACGGGCTGCCGCCGTGCATGTAGAGCGGCGTGGGCGAACCCGGCACGCCGTACCCCGACGGCGGCACCGACCAGCCGGTCATGACCCTGCGCTCGCCCGTGGTGGAGACGGCGAGCAGCTCGCACTCCAGCGGGCCCTTCACCCCGGCCAGCATGAGCGCGGCGTGCGTGCCCCAGCCCTTGTCCTCCAGCACCAGGCCACCGCTGGCGCCCGCCGTGCTCGTGCCGCGGATGGGGGTGCCCATCGCGTAGAACTGCTCGGCGGGGCCCATGTCATGGCCCGCGTGCGCGGCGGGCGCGCCCGAGCCGCCGATCGCCGAGCCCACCGTCACTCCGCCGGCGACCAGCGTGATCGCCGCGGCGACGCCGATGGCCAGCGTGCCCCGCCTCGTCCGCAGGTCGCGCGCCTTCTTCCTGCTGAGCAGGTCGGCGATCTCCTGGTGGGACGGCTCCTCCTCCCCGACGGGGTCCACCCCGGTCAGCGCGCTGGCCACGCCCGAAAGGTCGGTGAGCTCCGCCGTACACGAGGGGCATGAGGACAGGTGCGCCTCGAAGGCGCGCCTGTCGTCCTCCTCCAGCAGGCCGAGAGCGTAGGCGCCCACGTCGGTGTGCTCGATCCTCGAGGTCACGCCGTCACCCCTCTCTCCTCCAGAGCGACCCGCAGCGCGCGGACGGCGTAGTAGACCCGCGACTTGACTGTGCCGACGGGAATGCCGAGGATCTCGGCGGCCTCGTTGACCGAGCGGTCCCTCAGGATGGTCTCGTTGAGGATCTCCCGGTGGGCGGCCGACAGCGACCGCATCGCGTCTGACACGACCACCTGGCGCAGGAGGTCCTCCATCTGGTCGGGAATCGGCACGCTCTCCAGGGGGCCCTCGCCCGTCTCCTGGGGGCGCGCGTCCTTGCGGCGGCGTTCGTCGATCACGATACGCCTGGCGACCGTGGCCAGCCAGGGCATGAGCGACACGGCGCCGGGGTCGAGCGTGTCGGCGCTGCGCCACGCCCTGATCATCGTCTCCTGCACGACGTCCTCCGCGAGCTGCTGGTCTCCCGCGGTCAGCCTGAGCACGAACGCGAGCAGCGGACGGTGGTACTCCTCGTAGAGCCTGGCCATGACCAGCTCGTCGTCGGGATCCCTGACCGGGCGTAAGCGCCTGAGCCAGGAGCGCGGGCCTGTCACGGTATCGGCTCCCTGAGGGGGACAGGTGGTCTGTCGCGTCATCGCCCGATCCCTGGGTCGCGGATGGTCCTACGGCAGGCAGTACGCGCCCCGCTCGGCCGCGGGTTCAACCGTTCCCGGAATCCTTCCACGGCGTACGCCGTACCCGCCTCCAGGATGAGGCGCCCATGACGCACGAGGACGGCGACCACGGGGCGACGACTTCGAGTTCGGACTCCAGCGCGTTCTCGACGCAATCGCCGCCATGATCGGCGGGACGGCCCGGTGACCGGGGGAGACGCCGAAAATGATCGATCGTCGCACCGGGTGACGTGATAATGTGCGACGAAGGCAGACGGCCACGACACAAAGGGAGGTGGGGAGCATGCGGGTCTTTCTGAGCTGCTCGCTGTCCGAAAACCTCCGGGTGCCCGCCTGACCGTTCCGCCGCGGGGCCCGGCTTTCCGAAGGGTACCCAAAGCGTGACTTCGCACGATCTTTCTCTGCTCGGCTGGACCGATTCGCTGGCGGCCGAGCTACCCACCGACACGATCCCCGGGCGGGTGGCGCGGGTCGACCGCGGCGCCGCCGAGGTGATCGCCGCCGATGGGCACCACCACGTCAAGTACGGCGCGCGTGTCCGGCGCGCCTCGGCCGACGACCCGGTCGCGCTGCCGTGCGTGGGCGACTGGGTGGCGCTCAGAGCGCTGCCCGAAGGACGCTACGAGCTCGACGAGGTGCTGCCCCGCCGTACCGCGTTCGTCAGGGGCGGCGTCAGCCGCGTCTCTCGCGGCGGGCTGTCGGGCGACGGCCAGGGGCAGGTGCTCGCGGCCAACGTCGACCTCGTCTTCGTGGCCGAGCCATCCATGCACGCCACCGACTTCGCCGACCTCGGCCGTATCGAGCGACTGGTCGCCCTGGCGTGGGAGAGCGGCGGCACGCCCGTCGTGCTCATCACCAAGTCCGACCTGTTCGACCAGGGGCTGGACGAGCTGCTGGCCGACGTCGCGGCGGCGGCGCCCGGCGTGCCCGTGCACGCCGTCTCCTCGATGCTGGGCGAGGGCGTCTCGCTGGTGCGCGAGCACATCGCGGGATCCCGCACCGCCGTGGTGCTCGGCCCGTCGGGCGCGGGCAAGTCCACCTTGGTCAACGCGCTGGTCGAGGAGGGGGTCATGGAGACCCAGCAGGTCCGCGCGGCCGACGGCAGGGGACGGCACACCACCGTGCACAGGGAGCTCATCCCGCTGCCCGGCGGCGGGCTGATCATCGACACGCCGGGCATCAGGCGGGTCGGCCTGTACGAGATGACCGACGGGGTCGACCTGGTCTTCGCCGACATCGAGGAGCTGGCGAGGTCGTGCAGGTTCGGCGACTGCGGACACGACGGCGAGCCCGGCTGCGCCGTGCGCGCGGCGATGGAGTCGGGCGAGCTGCCCGAGCGCAGGCTGGAGAGCTGGTTCAAGCTCCAGCGCGAGGCCGCGTGGATGGCGGGCAGGACCGACGCCAGGCTGCGCAAGGAGCAGCAGCAGAAGTGGAAGATCATTCACAAGGAGATGCGCAGGTCAGGCCGCAACCGCCCCTAGCCGATACCCGGGTGCGCTCACGGCGCTAGGAGGCGCCGGGTGCGGGTATCACTCGGGCATGGGGCATCTGTTCACCGACAGAGCCGAGGCAGGCGCCCTGCTGGCCGAGCGTCTGCGCGGGCTGAAGGACCCCGTCGTGCTGGCACTGCCGCGCGGCGGGGTGGCCGTGGCGGTGCCCGTGGTGCGACGGCTCGGCGGCGTGCTCGATGTCCTGGTCACCAGGAAGATCGGCTACCCGGCCCAGCCGGAGCTGGGCGTCGGCGCCATGGCGGAGGACGGGGAGCCGGTGTTCGACGAGCGGCTGATGACCAGTCTCGGCCTGACGCGCGCGGCCCTGGAGAAGGTGGTCGAGAGCGAGCGGGCCGAACTGGCGCGCAGGGTCCGGGTCTACAGGGGGAACAGGCCGCTGCCCTCGCTGACGGGCCGCGACATCGTGGTCGTCGACGACGGTCTTGCCACGGGTGGTACGGCGAGGGCGGCACTCAGGTTCGTGGACGCGGCCAAGCCGGGCAGGCTCACCCTCGCCGTGCCCGTCGGGGCGCCGCAGACGGTCAGGGCGTTGCGGGCCGAGGCCGACGAGGTGGTGGTGCTGGCCACGCCCCCGGACTTCCACGCGGTCGGGCAGTGGTACGGGAGCTTCGAGCAGCTGAGCGACGCCGACGTGCTGGCGCTGCTGGCGAAGGAGTGACGCGCGCCGCCTCAGCTGAGCGCGGCCCAGACGAGCTTGCCGCCCCCGGCCGGATAAAGCCACCCCCAGGCGGTCGTCAGCGCCTCGATGAGCGGCAGCCCCCTGCCGAACTCGGCCAGGAAGCCGGACGTCGCGGTCACCGGTACCGCGCCGCTGAAGTCGCGCACCGCGCACCCGAGCCGGCGCCGGGAACAGACCAGCCTCAGCGACCTGGCGCCCCCGCCGTGTCTGATGGCGTTGGTCACCAGCTCGGAGACGACGAGCTGCGCGTCGAACACCGCGTCATCGGAGTCCCAGCCGGTGAAGGTGGTGCGCACGAAGGACCTGGCCACCCCCACGACGGCCGGGTCCGCCGGCATGGGGAAGTCGAGCACCGCCGCCTCGTCGCCTGGCGGGCTGCCTGACAGCAGGACACCGAGCCAGTCGGGCGGTGCGGTGCCCGTGGCGGCGTGCCATGGTGCTGCGGAAGTGGTCATGGAGATCCCCGGGGCTCGGATACTTCGCGCGGTCCAAGTGACCATATTTACGGCGAGGGCTTACAGATGCAAGACTTTTCGTGTTTTACGGATGCAAGTCGCAAATGCACGTGCGGCATGGCCGATTCTCCCCACGATCCGTGTCACACTGTGATCTTTCCCTGAAAGGAGTAGGCGAGTGGAAACCGCGGAGAACGTGCGACCCCTGAGCTCCACCCAGGGCGGCGGCCCGACGGTTCTGCGCATCCTGCTCGGCGCCCAGCTCAGGAGGCTGCGCACCGCGAAGGGAATCTCCAGGGAGGACGCGGGCTACGCGATCAGGGCCTCGCACGCCAAGATCAGTCGTCTGGAGCTCGGCCAGGTCAGCTTCAAGGAGCGCGACGTCGCCGACCTGCTCACCATGTACGGCGTGAGCGACCCCGACGACCGGGCGAGGTTGCTCGACCTGGCGAGGCAGGCCAACCAGCCCGGCTGGTGGCACAAGTACAGCGACCTGCTGCCGAACTGGTTCGAGGTCTACATCGGCCTGGAGGGCGCGGCCTCGATCATCCGTACTTACGAGAACCAGTTCGTCCCCGGCCTGCTGCAGACGCCGGAGTACGCCAGGGCGGTGATCTCGCTCGCGCACGACAAGGCGCCCAAGAGCGAGATGGAGCGCAGGATCACGCTGAGGACCACCAGGCAGGAGCGGTTGAGGGGGGACCGGCCTGTCGCGCTGTGGGCGGTGCTCGACGAGGCGGTGCTGCGCCGCATGATGGGCGGGGCCGAGGTCATGCGCGGCCAGATCGACCGCCTCATCGACGCCTCCGAGCTGCCGAACGTGACGGTGCAGGTCATGCCGTTCGACAGGGGTGGCCACGCCGCGGCGGGCGGGCCCTTCTCGATCCTGCGCTTCCCCGAGCCCGAACTGCCCGACGTGGTCTACATGGAGCAGCTGTCGAGCGCGCTCTATCTGGACAAGCTGGGTGAGTCCGAGCACTACATGAAGGTCATGGACCGTCTCAGCGTGCAAGCGGACACTCCCGCAGAAAGCAAGCGTTTTCTGGAGCGATTGCGCAAGATCTTCTAGTTCGTCGTATCCTCGTGCCCTGCAAGCACCGATGCACGTGCATCCGCACGCACGAGGAGGAACCATGGGGGAGATTCCCAACGGCATCACCGCGAGCAGCCTCGCGGTGGCCTGGCGCAAGGGCAGGCGCAGTAATCCGAACGGCAACTGCGTGGAGGTGGCCGCCCTGCCGACGGGTCAGTACGCGGTGCGCAACTCCCGCTTCCCCGACGATCCCGCACTCATCTACACCAAGGCGGAGATCACCGCGTTCGTGCTCGGTGCGAAGGACGGGGAGTTCGACGACCTGATCGCCTGAAGACTTCGGGCATCGCGGTCGGCCCCCTCAGGAGGCGCGGGACTCAGCGGATGCCGATGGTGCTTGATCAGGCAGTTGTCCCGACCGGGTTCGAGTTGGTCATCGGGACAACTGCGTGATCACGCTGTTGCTGGACGCTGCCGGGGTGGAACTCAGGCGGCGGAGATGCCGGCGCTGGCCGCGCGGCGCATACGACGGCGACGCTCGGAGGCGCGCTCGTCCTCGTTCAGACCGCCCCACGTGCCGTACTTCTCGGGCCGGGACAGCGCGTAGTCAAGGCACTCGGCGCGAACGGGGCACTGGGCGCAGATCGCCTTGGCCTTCCGCTCGCGGACGTCACGCTCGGGCTGCCGCTCGCCATCGGGACCGAAGAAGAGCACGAGGTCCTCACCTCGGCACGCGGCATCATCCTGCCAACCCCAGCTGGGGCGCGGGCGGGCGATCTGCCGACGTACCTGAGACATGAGAAAACCACCTTCGTGAGAGGTATTTCAGTGTTTGAGCCGCATTGGACGCTTTCGGCGTCACTGGTCCAACGCAGGAGTACGCCGTGATGTTCCCGTGATCAGGCGAGGGCGGGCGTGGCGTACCGCACAGGCGCGAGCCTGTCCAGCGAGACCAGCCGGTAGGTGGTGATCGTCTCGGCGCAAGCCGTACCACACGGTGTTTGGAACACCGATGGCTCAACCACAACCTGGAACCGGACATCACCGCAGCGCACGATGGCTTCGGTGACGTCGCCGTCCGACCTTGAGGATTCCACGGCCACTCCGCCTACCGACAGCTCACCCGTGTGGGCACGGGCGAAATGTTCGGCGGCCTGCAATGGCTCAGGGATGCCTGCGCGTCCCCGGAAACGGTCGAGAATCACCTCGCCGGACCGGTACGCGTTGGCCGCTGCGATCGCAGCAGCCTGAGACATGCTGCCGTAGAAAATTCCGTGTGGCAAGCACACGAGGTTGGCGGCGTAGCGATCGCCGCCAACATGTGAGGTTTCCCACACTCTGCCCGGCAAAACTTCTGCCAGGCGGCGAGCGAGGGGTAGTCCAATGCGGGCGCAGCACGCATTGCGCTTGGCGTGCGTGCAGACCAGAAATACCGGCTCGTCTTCAAGTATGCAGGACTCTGGGACCACTCCGGCCACCACGGCGTCCAAGTCAAGATCGTCGGGACCTGCGATGACACCGCTGGCCAACCAGGGGTTCTCGCCCGCCGCGTAGCCGACTAGCACACGGATGCCCTGGTCCCGCGGACGGGTCCGCCTGCCGGGGCGGCGGATCAGCTGGGGCCTGATACCGCGTTCCGAGGCTCTTCGCACGAGTTCCGCGATCTCTTCAGGAAGTTCGCAGTTTTCCAGGTGCGAGGCCCACGGGCCCTCGTGCTCGATGAGCAGCCACAGGCGGGCGCCGACCGTCGCGCTGGCGAGGGTCGGCACGTCACCGGTGTGACAGCCGACCGGATGGTCGCACCCCTTGGCCATGCGTCACCTTTCCCCGAACGCCTTATTAGGTAAGACTAACCTAACGGTTCGGGTAGGGTGCGCGGGGCCGACACGCGCTCAGAGCGTGAGGGCCAGGCGGGCCGCCGCCAGCGCCGCGTCCCTGTCCTCGGGAATCAGCCCGATCCTGGTCCGCCGGTCGAGCAGGTCCGCCTCGTCGAGCGCGCCCTCATGCCTGACCGCCCACACCAGCTCGCCGAGCGAGCGGCCGGCCCCGACCGGCTCCGGGTGCAGCTTCACCAGCTCGTGGACGCCGGCGGCCTCGCCGCCGTACCGCTCCACGAGCTCCGGGGGACCTCCCCGCGGGTCGGCGCCGACCAGCGGGACCCGATGCGTCACGCAGGGCCCCGCGTGCAGGCCCCGCAGCCGGACGGCCGCGTCCACGGCGTCCTGAGCCATCCGCCGGTAGGTGGTCAGCTTCCCGCCGGTGACGGTGATCACCTCGTCGGGCGACGTCAGCACCGCATGCCTGCGCGACAGGTCGGCCGTGCGTCCCTCGGCCTCCAGGAGCGGCCTCAGGCCGGCGTAGGCGCCCGCCACCTGGCTCCGGTCCACCGCGGCCTCCAGGACCGTGTTGAGCACCGCCAGCAGCGCGCTCACGTCCTCCTCGGGAACCTCGGGCACGTCGGGTACGGGCCCGTCCACCGGCTCGTCGGTCAGGCCGACGTAGACCCGCCCGTCGTGCTGGGGCAGGACCAGCGCGAACCGGTTGCTCTCCCCTGGAATCGGCACGTGGAGCCCGGCGCGCAGCCCGGGAAGCGCCTGTCCGCGCAGAACCAGGTGGGTGCCGCGCGAGGGTCGCAGCCTGATCTCGCGGCTCAGCTGCCCCGCCCACACGCCTGCCGCGTTGACCACGACGCGGGCCCTGATCGTGAAGGACTCGCCGGTCAGCTCGTCACGCACCTGGGCGCCGTCGCGGTGCAGCTCCAGCGCCCTGCATCTGGTCAGGATCCGCGCGCCGTGGCCGGCCGCCGTACGGGCGATCGCCACGACGAGGCGGGCGTCGTCGACCAGCCGCCCGTCCCATGACAGCAGGGCCCCGCGCAGGCCGTCCCCGCGCAGCGGCGGCGCCAGCTCCCTGGCCTTGCCCGCGGGCAGGCGCGAGGGCCCCGGCAGCAGCCTGCGCGGCGTGCGCGCGGCGGCGCGCAGCCCGTCGCCCATGCGGTAGCCGGTCATGACCAGCGCCGCCTGCCCGCGCGTGACGGCAGGGGTGAGCGGCAGCAGGTACGGCGCGGCCCTGACCAGGTGGGGGGCGGTGCGGGTGAGCAGGATGCCGCGCTCGACCGCGCTCTCGTGGGCCACTCCCACCTGGCCCTTGGCGAGGTACCTCAGCCCGCCGTGGATCATCTTGGAGCTCCACCTCGAGGTGCCGAAAGCCAGGTCGTGCGCGTCGATCGCGGCCACCGTGAGCCCGCGCGACGCGGCGTCGAGTGCCACGCCCGCTCCTGTCGCGCCCAGTCCCACGACCAGCACGTCGACGGTCTCGTGGCGGACCCTCTCCAGCTCGGCGAGCCTGCGGGCGGCGTTCAGCGAGGTGTTCATGCCAGGTACCTCTCCAGGAGGGTCGCCAGTTCGGCGTCGAGGGTCGAGGGGTCGCCCATGGTGTGGGCCGACAGCAGGAACGACTGGGCGGTCAGCAGCACGGCGCGCGCCCGCGCCGGGCTCATGCTCCGCTCGAGCACCGCGAGGATCGCGTCGTGGCTCGTGCCCCTGCGCATGGTCAGGTACGGCAGCAGCAGTTCGGGGTCGACGTCGACGATCTTCCGCCACAACGGATGCTCCCTGAGCGTCCGCACGCCCTGGACCACCGCCGCGACGGGGTCGGACAGGTCGAGACCCTCCACCACGGCCAGCCACTCGCGGGTCATCAGATCCGCGACCAGGCTGCCCACGTCCGGCCAGCCGCGGTAGATGGTCATCCGCGACACCCCGGCCCGCCGCGCCACGTCGGTCAGCGTCGTACGCCTGACCCCGTAGGCCAGCACGCATGCACGCGCGGCATCCAGAACGACGTCATTGTGACGAATTGCCGTCATGTGTCACAGTGTAAGGCGTGGAGAACGAACCGATGCTGTGGAGCGGCTGGGGCGACCCCGCCAAGGCCCGCGAGCTGCCCGAACAGATCCGCACGCTCCTGCACGACCTCATGGGGGTGAGCGAGCCGTCGGCGGCCGCGGCCTTCGACGAGGTGCGGCTCCCTTCCCTCTCCCTGCCCGACGCGGCGGCGGCCGAGTTGCGCGACGTGGTGGGCGAGGCCCACGTGCGCTCCGACCACGGGTCCAGAGTCAGGCACACCCGCGGCAAGTCCACGCCCGACCTGTTGCGCATGCGCGCCGGCGACGGCTCGGAGGCCCCCGACGCGGTCGTGCTGCCCGGCTCGCACGAGGAGGTGCTGCGCGTCCTCGAGGTGTGCGGGCGGCACGGCGTGGCGGTCGTCCCCTTCGGCGGCGGCACCTCGGTCGTGGGCGGCCTCGTCGCAGGGAGCGGCGTGATCGCCCTTTACCTGGCGCGGCTCGACCGGCTGGTCTCGGTCGACACCGAGTCGATGGTCGCCGTGCTGGAGCCAGGACTGCGCGCGCCCGACGCCGAACGGCTGCTGGGCGAGCACGGGCTCACGCTCGGCCACTTCCCCCAGTCCTACGAGTACGCCACGCTCGGCGGCTTCGCGGCGGCGAGGTCGAGCGGCCAGGCCTCCGCGGGATACGGGCGATTCGACGACATCGTCGTAGGCATGACCGTGGCCACTCCCACGGGAACGCTCGACCTCGGCCGGGCGCCCAAATCCGGCGCGGGACCCGACCTGCGGCAACTCGTCCTCGGCTCCGAGGGCGCCTTCGGAGTCATCACCTCCCTGCGCCTGCGGGTGCGTAGGATCCCTGCGGAGACGGTCTACGAGGGATGGCGCTTCGAGTCGTTCGCGGCGGGCACGGCGGCGATGCGCACGCTCGCGCAGTCGGGACTGCTGCCGACCGTGCTGCGGCTGTCGGACGAGACCGAGACGATGATCGGCCTGGCCAAGCCCGAGGCCATCGGCTCGGGTGGCTCAGGCTGCCTGCTGATCGCGGGCCACGAGAAGGACCGCCACGGCGCGGCCGCCGCCCTGGCCCAGGCGGGCGGCACCTACCTGGGCGCCGAGCCGGGACAGGCGTGGGAGCACGGCAGGTTCGCCGCGCCGTACCTGCGTGACTCCCTGCTCGCCGCGGGCGCCACCGTCGAGACGCTGGAGACCGCGGGCTTCTGGGCGAACCTGCCCAGGCTCTACGACGCGGTACGACTGGCCCTGCTCGGCGAACTGGGCACGCCGCTGGTCATGTGCCACATCTCGCACGTCTACGAGACCGGCGCGTCCCTGTACTTCACCGTGGTGACCGAGCGGGGCCTCGCCGAGTGGGAGAACGCCAAGCGGGCGGTCAACGCCGCGATCGTCGCCGCGGGCGGCACGATCTCGCACCACCACGGCGTCGGCAGGGACCACAGGGAGGCCTACGCCGAGGAGATCGGCCCGCTCGGCGTCGAGATCCTGCGCGCGGTCAAGGAACGCCTCGACCCTGCGGGGATCATGAACCCGGGCGTGCTCATTCCTTCTCCGCCTCCGCCAGCAGCATGAACGCCTCCTCCTTGCGGCCGAGGGCGGTCAGCACCTCCGCCGTGCAGCCGAGCGCCATGACCAGCGGCGCGCCGCCGATGCTCCTGGCCAGCCCGAGCGCCTCCTCCGCCAGCGGCAGCGCCATGGCGGGGCTGCCGCGCGACATCAGATGTCTGGCGCCCGTCCGCAGTGCCCTGGCCAGCAACCCCGCGTACGCGACAGGATCGCGGGCCGCCAGCACGCGGGCGTCCGCGATCGCCCTCTCCACGCTCCTCATCGCCCCGCCGCCGAACCCCCGCTGCGTCGCGGCATAGGCGAGCAGCCCCTCGACGGCGTCGGCGCTGATCCCATCCCCTGAACCGGTGCGGGCCATCCCCAGCCCCCCGCAGCATCGACAACCGCTTGCTTGGGGGTGAAGGCTACCGCACGTGGTCGCTCGATGACAGGGGCGAGAGATCAGGTAAAGATATGGTCATGGTCGAAGTCGCCGCGGAACGTGGAAAGCGGGTCTCCTCCCGCACCTCGGAGGAGGGCGCCGGATGGCGCTGCCAGCAGATCGGGACCTTCAAGGAACTGCGGCCCGACCGCGACTCCTTCTCCTGGTTCCACCCTCGCACGCTCTGGCGCTCCCGCAACGAGGTCCTTTCCGGCCTGTTCGGCGACCCCTCGGGAGAGGTACGGCGGCGCTGGGTCGAGGCGCAGCGCGACCGTGGTGTGGACGGCGACTTCAGGATCAGGCAGGGGCTCGGCAAGAGCTACAGCTTCCTGCTCATGGGCGACCCGGGCGAGGGCGACGCCTCACAGTACGCCGTGGTGCCGGGGCTGCTGGCGATCGGCGAGGACACCTCGTTCGCGGTGATCGCCAGTGACGTGATCTACCCGACGGGGGCGGGCAACGACTACCCCCACAAGTTCTTCCGGCCGTACAAGGACTACCGGGCGCCCATCTACGCCGTCCCCGGCAACCACGACTGGTACGACGGGCTCGGCGGGTTCATGCGGGTCTTCTGCGACGCGCCCCCGCTCAGACCCAGGCCCGACAGGGGGCTGCGCGGCCTGCTGTGGCGCAAACCCGAGCCGATCGACGAGGCGGCGCTCGCCGAGGCCCGCACGTTACGGGGCGCCCCTGCGCAGCAGGGCGTGCAGCCCGCCCCCTACTGGGCGATCGAGAGCGAGAGCCTGCTGATCGTCGGCGTCGACACCGGCATCGACGGCCTGATCGACAGGGAACAGGCCGCGTGGCTGCGCCGTACCTCGCTCGACCCACGGCCCAAGATCCTCGTCACCGGCAAGCCGATCTACACGCGCAACGTCTACAAGCCCTCGCCGCTGGAAGGCGGAGGGACGATCGACGACATCGTCCGCGACCCCGCGCACCGCTACGTCGCGGCGATCGGCGGCGACGTGCACAACTACCAGCGCTACCCGGTCAGGGTCGGCGACCGCGTCATCCAGTACGTGGTCGCGGGAGGGGCGGGCGCCTTCATGCACGCCACGCACACGATCGAGCGGGTGGACGTGGCAGGCGTGCACGAGGACGACTTCAAGTGCTACCCGCTGCGCGGCGACTCGCTGTCGTTCTACAGCCAGTTGTACGCCAAGCGGCTGCGGATGCGGTGGCTGTACCTGACGCCGAGCGAGGCGGCCTGCATCATGGCCGACCGCGTCAAGAACACTCCTGTGCGGCAGGTCGACCCCAACGTGACGATCACGCGCAGGATGAGGTGGGCGGCGCGTGTGCTCGGCGCGTGGCCCATGCCGCTGCGGCTGCCGGTGGGCAGGGTCTTCCACCGGTATCTGTCGGAACTGTCGGACTGGGACACGCCGCCGTTCTTCAAGAGCTTCCTGCACCTGAAGGTGACGCCCGCGGCGCTGACCCTCCGGTGCTTCGCGGCGACGGGATGCCTGCCGCAGGAGCTCGACCCGCCGCTGGAGGACGAGGTGACCATCTCCCTGACCCCGTGAGCCCGCCCCGCCCCGTTCCGGCCCGCCCCGCCCCGTTCCGGCCCGCCCCGCTCCGTTCCGGCCCGGCGGCCACGGCGACAGCAGGTCCCTGCGGGCCCTCCGGCCCTCTCCCCGGCGCCGCAGGCTTCGCCTGCCACGCGAGCCCTCCGCCTGCCACGCGAGCCCTCCGCCCGGGCACGCAGGCTCCGGCCGCCCAGGCACGCGGGCTCCTCGGCCGGGGGCTCATGGACCGGGGGCTCATGGGCCGGGCAGCCAGGGTCGCCATCCGGGGGAAATGTCGGTGCGGCCTGGCAGGCTGGAGGCGTGTACGTCGCCCTGACCTCAGACTCCTCGGGCGGCGGGACGCTGCGCCCGGTCGAGGGCCAGGCCCGCCGCGTCGACGACCTGGCCGCCGCCGTACGGGAGCTGGAGCCGCGCCGTCCCCGCTGGGTGTGGGCCGACGCACGACAGGTCTACCCGGCGCTGCTGGCGGCGGGCGTGCGGGTGGCGCGCTGCCACGACCTGACGCTCACGGAGGCGCTGCTGCTCGCCCACGAGGGCAGGTACGGCGAGCCGCGCTCGGCCGAGGCCGCCCACGCCAGGCTCCACGGGCTTCCCGTGCCCGAGGACGGTGACGAGCCCACCGCCAGGCAGGACACGCTGTTCGAGCCCGAGAGGGCCGAACTGGGCGCCGACGCGCTGGCCGAGATCCTGGCCGACCAGCTCGCCAGGATCGAGGCGCTGCCCGACCCCGGCAGGTTCAGGCTGCTCGTCGCCGCCGAGTCGGCGGGCACGCTGATCGCCGCCGAGATGGGCCACGACGGCATGCCGTGGCGGCGTGACGTCCATGAGGAGCTGCTCGCCGAACTGCTCGGCCCGCGGCCCGTCCACGGCATGCGGCCCGCCAAGCTGCAGGCGCTGGCCGACCAGGTGTCGGCGGCGTTCGGCCACCCCGTCAACCCCGACTCCGTGCAGCAACTGGTCAAGGCGTTCAAGTCGGCCGGCGTGGCGCTGAAGACCACCAGGTCGAGTGAGCTCAAGCAGGTCGACCACCCCGCCGTCGCCCCGCTGCTGGCCTACAAGGAGCTGGCCCGGCTCTACAGCTTCCACGGCTGGGTATGGGCCGACCAGTGGGTGCGGGAGGGGCGCTTCAGAGCGGAGTACGTCGTGGGCGGCGTCGTCTCGGGCCGCTGGGCGACCAGCGGCGGAGGGGCGCTGCAGATCCCGAAGGTGATGCGCAAGGTCGTGGTGGCCGACGAGGGCTGGGCGTTGATCGTGGCCGACGCCGCCCAGCTGGAACCGAGGGTGCTGGCCGCCATGGCGGGCGACAGGGGCTTGGCCACCGCGGCGGGCGAGATCGACCTCTACTCCGCGCTGGCCAAGGCCTTCGGCGGCGAACGCGACAACGCCAAGATCGCGATGCTGTCCGCCATGTACGGCGGGACCAGCGGCGACGCGCCCAAGCTGCTGGCCGTGATGCGGGAGCGCTTCCCCCGCGCCTACCGGTTCGTCGAGGACGCGGCCAAGGCGGGGGAGGAGGGCAAGCTCGTCAGGTCGTGGCTCGGCCGTACCAGCCCGCCGCCGTCGCAACGCTGGAAGGATCTGGTCTCCGGGCCCGACGGGGCTCGGGCGGCCCGCGACAGGGGGCGCTTCACCCGCAACTTCGTCGTCCAGGCCACGGCCGCGGAATGGGCGCTGGCGCTGATGGCCGTGCTGCGCGGGCTGCTGCCCGAGCCCGCCAGGCTGGTGTTCTTCCAGCACGACGAGGTGATGGTGCACTGCCCGCTCGACCAGGCCGAGCAGGTGACCGCCGCGGTCGCGACGGCGGCGACGGAGGCGACCCGGCTGCTGTTCGGGGCGACGCCGGTGCGCTTCCCGATGGAGGCGGTCACCGTCTCCTGCTACGCCGACGCCAAGTGACCCCCGGTCGTCCCACCCGCTCTTCCCGGACGCCAAGTGACCCCCGGTCGTCCCACCCGCTCTTCCCGGACGCCAAGTGACCCCCGGTCGTCCCACTCGCCCTTCCCGTTGGACCGCCCACCTCGATCCCGGGTGTCCTGCCACGGCCGGCCCGCGGACTCCCAGCCCCTACCCTTGCGTCCCCATCACCGCGCCCCCGACTTCGTGGCCACCGCTTCGTGGCCACCGCGCCGCCGACCCTCTGAGCGCCGCCAGTAGGCCTCTGGGGGCCGGTGGGCGGGCGAGGCGGCGACGCGTGTGATCGGTTCCACGGGCGGGGCGATCTTCACGCTGTGGTGTGGACGGGGCCAGGGCCTGGAGCCGATGGGTTCGTGGGGTCGGAGCCGGTCAGGCGGCCGGTGCGATCCGGCCCGATCGCCCTCTGAGGGCCAGCCACAGCCCCGTGATCGTGACCATGGCGCCCACGACCAGGCCGAGCATGCCGTAGGACAGCGCACCCACGATCGCGCCCGCCACGATGGTGCCCGTCGCGCCGCAGACGTTCATCAGCAGGTCCGACAGGCCCTGTACGGCGGGGCGGCGCTCGATGGCGACCGACTCCGAGAGCATGGCCGAGCCCGCGACCAGGCCGCAGGACCAGCCGACGCCCAGCAGCACCAGTCCTGCCGTCACCTGCCCGACGTGGTGCTCGCCCGCCGTACCGGCGAGCGTCGCGGCGGCCAGCAGCAGCGCCATGCCGAGGACCAGTACGGGCAGCTTCCCGAGCTTGTCGGCGATCCACCCGACCAACGGCGACAGCACGAACATGCCCGCGATGTGCAGGCTGAGCACCAGCCCGATGACCTCCAGATGGGCGCCCTCGTGGTGCAGGTGGACGGGGGTCATCGACATGACCGACACCATCGCGGTGTGGCTGACGGCGATCGCCAGCAGCGCCATGCGGGCGGCGGGGGTGGCGCGGAGGGTGTCCCAGGCGTCCCTGATCGTCCTGGACCCGGCCGCGGCGGAGGCCGCTGTGCCGCTGTGCCGCCTGGCGAGGACGAGCGGGTCGGGCCGCAGGCCCACCATGATGATGAGGAGCGCGACGGCGAAGGAGATCGCGGCGAACGCGAAGGGGCCCGCCGTGGGCACCAATCCCAGGTCGATGCCGAGCCCGTCGGCGGGCGCGGCCAGGTTCGGCCCGGCCACCGAGCCGATGGTCGCGGCCCACACCACCAGCGACAGATGCCTGGCGGCGTGACCCGGCGGTGACAGGTCCGTGGCCGAGTAGCGGGCGGCCAGGTTGCCCGCGCTGCCGCCGCCGACCAGCACCAGTCCCGCCAGCAACAGCGGCCACGAGGCGATCGTGATCGCCAGCACCGAGATCAGGCATCCGGTCAGCGCCGCCAGGTACGTCAGGCCGAGGCCCGCCCTGCGCCCGCCCTTGCCCGAGACCTTCGCGGCGGGCAGCGCCAGGATCGCCGCCCCCAGCACGGTCGCCGTGCCGGCCAGGCCGCTGACGGCCTCGGAGCCCGACAGCTTGAAGACCACGAGGGAGCTGAGCGCCAGGCCCACGGCCACGCCGACGCCGCCGGTGATCTGGGCGCCCGAAAGGACGGCGAGCGTGCGGCGCTGCACACCCTCGACTGACGGAGTTTCGGGCTTGGTGGGGCTGGTGGTCACCGGTGAAGTGTCGCATAGCCCTCAACATCACCCCAAAGCGGACGAAGATCGCTCCCGTGAGTCCCCCGAGAGCCGGGCCCCACGCGTGCGGGACGGCTCCACGTGGATGGGACGGCCGACCTCACGCACGCGGGACCACGGTCAGGAGCGCATGCGGGATGGCAGCCGGGAGAGCGTGCGGGTCGCCGGTCGGGTGGAGGTGTGCGATGGCCTGGAGGGCGTGCGGGACAGAGGCCCCACGTCTGCGGGACCCCCATCGGCCTGCGGGTGTCAGGGGGCGGTTACGGGGTCGCCGACGCGGATCGTGCCGGGGCCGTCCGGGATGAGGTTGACGGCGAACAGCAGCTTCTTGTCGATCCTGCGGTGCCTGCCGAGCGTGCGCAGCGGCTCCTTGCCCTTCTGCAGGGTGTCGGGGTCGATGGTGGTCAGCACGCACCTGGCGCACGGCTTGGTCATGCGGAAGCTCACCTCGCCGATGCGCACCCGCTTCCAGCCGTCCTCGACGAACGGCGTCGCGGCCCCCGAGACGACCACGTTCGGGCGGAACCTGCGCATGGGCAGCGGCTCGGGCAGTTCCTCGCCGCGTTCGACGGCGCCCTCGGCGATCCAGTCGTTCAGCTGGTCGAGGGAGGTGGTGGAGGCGAGCAGCAGCGGATAGCCGTCGGCGAGCGACACCCGGTCCTGCGGCGTGCCGTGTTCGGGGTTGACGGGACGGCGCGTCGGATCGTCGAGCCACATCAGCCGGACGGGCCTGTCCACCAGCGCGGACAGCCACTCGGCCGCGTCGTCGCCGCAGTCGGTGAGCTTCACCCGGGTGCGCCACACCTGGGTGTCGCTCAGCTGGGAGGTGGGGGTCACGAGGAGCGGCGGGCGGTGCGGACCGGCGAGAGTGAGGCGTCCGCCGGACACCTCCGCCCTGCAGGCCAGCAGCTTGGGCTCCTCCCTCGCCGTCAGCATCTCGCCGTCGGGGGTGGCGACCAGGTAGCGGCGATCGTCCTTCAGCCCCCACGGCTCCACCTCGGCCTCGGTGACGTCGTGACCCGCGGTGGACTTGACCGGATAGAAATGGATGCTCGCCAACCTCATGGCGTGACGGTAGCGCACGCGAGGGGCTCGCCGGATCCCGGCCCCATCCCCGTCCTGGAGGCCGAACGGCGAGCGGCCCCGCCCTTGAGGGCGGCAGGGGATGGGTCGGCGGGCCGCCAGAAGCCGTACCTGACAGGCCAGGCGGCAAGGTGTCTGCGGTCGCGCCCGACAGTGGTTGAGCCTTGGGGGAGGGGGCACAGGGCGAGCGGCCGCGCAGCGACGGCCGCGGGCTGGGCTCCGCGGGGCGGGGCGGGGCGGCTTCAGGACGTGGGCACGGGCCTCGAGAGGTGGGTGGGCATGGGCTTCAGGGGTGGGAGGGGCGTCAGGTGGTGGGCACGGGCTTCAGCGGTGGGGGAGTGTCAGGTGGTGGGGCGGAAGGTGTCCAGGAAGACCTTGCGGGTCTCGGCCTGGTCGTCCCATCGCAACTGCGGCGTCGTGAACGTGATCTGGAAGGCGTCCCTGTCGTCCAGCGTGACGTAACGGGTCAGCACCTGCATCGGCACGCCGTTGGACTGCGTGTACTGGTACTCCCAGTCCGCGGCCTTCCACGAGCGGTACCTGACCTCCTGGAGCTGGACCTGGATGTACCCCTCGACCCCGCCGTCGGCCTCCCTGCCGGTCAGTTCGGCCAGCCCGCCGTCCTTCTGCGGTGAGGCCTGCTCCACGGTGATCTTCATTCCGGAGTCCTTGGGGCCCGTGAAGATCGCCTCCCCGCCGGACGCCGACAGCTTCCACTCCGCAGGGACGGCCGCGGTGAAGCCCTCCGGGGTGTGCTCCTTGAACCCCTCGGGTACGGCGACGGCGGCCAGCGGTTGCTTGACCGGCGCAGGGGAGGCCGCGGTGGTGGCGCTGACGCTCGGCTCGGAAGGGGAACCGCCCGAGGTGAGGACGACGATCGCGGCCGCCGCCGCGCCGATGACGGCGACCAGGGTGACGATCAGGCGCGGGGTGGGGCGGCCGTCGCGTGTCCAGCCGCCGCCCGTGTTCCGCCTGCGGCCGTGTCCCGCGAGGTCGTCACGGGTGGCGGAACGAGGCTCGTCACCCGGGGTCAGCGGCCACGGGGCCGCGGCGGGGGAGCCGCCGCGCAGGCTGTCGGTCAGCGGCAGGATCGGCTGCGGCTCGGGCACGCCCCGCCCGCCGGGGGCCGGTGGGGGAGAGGCGGGGAAGGAGTTCGCGCCCGTACGGCCGGAGCCTGGCCCCGCGGGAGGCGGGGAGGCGCCGGGTCCGCCGGGGAAGGCGCCGGAGCGCCCGGGCGCGGGTCCCGCCGGGTCGGAGGGAAAGCCGCGAGGGTCGGAGGAGCTACGGAGGGCATCGTAACCGCGGGGGTCGAAGGAGCCGCGGGAGTCCGAGGAACCGCGGGGATCCGAGGAACTGCGGGGGTCGAAGGAGCCGCGGGGGTCGGAGGAACTGCGGAGCGCGTCGTAACCCCGGGGGTCCGACGAGCTGTGCAGGGCGTCGTAGCCATGCGGTCCCGATGGGCCGCCCAAGGAGTCGTAGCCGCCCACGGAGTGGTAGCCGCCCGCGGAGTCGCGACCTCCGACGGAGTCGTAGCCCCCCGTCGAGTCGTAGCCGCCTGCGGAGTGGTAGCCGCCCGCGGGGTCATGACCTCCGACGGAGTTGTGGCCCCCCGTCGAGTCGTAGCCGCGGGGGCCGCCGAGTGAGTCGTAACCGCCAGGGTCGCTCATCGCGTCGAATCCGCCCTTCGCATCGGGAACAGGACCAGTCGAGCCCCCCGAAGAGCTACCGAAAGCGTCGAACCCCTGCGGGTGCGCGTGGGCGCCGGATGGGGTCCCCGTCCCCTCCGAAGGGCCGGCCTGCGGGTCGTACGGCACGCGGACCGGCCCGGACGGCGTCTCCACGATCCGCGTGGGCAGCGGCCCCGACGGCGGGTCGAGCGGCGGCAGCAGGTGCGCGGGCGTCGAGTTCGACGGCGTCGGAATCGGCCCCTGCGAGCGCGGCGAGCCGCCCCCGTGGCTGGCCAGAACCCGTTCGAGCAGGTCGGCGACCTGGCCCGCGTTCATCCGCTCGGCCGGGTTCTTGCGCAGCAGTCCCTCGATGACCGGCAGCATGGCGCCGGCCCGCTGCGGCCTGACCGGGTCCTGCGTCAGCACCGCGCCGAGCACGGCGATCGCGTCGGGCCCCTCGTACGGCGGCCGCCCCTCCACGGCCGCGTAGAGGGTCGCCCCGAAGGACCACAGGTCGGCCGCCTGGGTGATGGGCTGTCCGGACAGCCGCTCCGGTGGGACGTAGGCCGGCGAGCCCATCAGCAGCCCGGTCTGGGTGATCGTGACGTCGCCCTCGATGGCCGCGATGCCGAAGTCGGTCAGGACGACCCTGTCGGCGGTGAGCAGGACGTTGCCCGGCTTGACGTCACGGTGGAGTATGCCCGCCGCGTGCGCGTGCCTGAGCGCGTCGAGCACCCTGATGCCGATCTCGGCGGCCTGGATGACGGGCAGGGGCCCGCTCTGCCGTACGGCCTGCTCCAGGGACCATGCCCTGACCAGCTCCATCACGATCCACGGCCGCCCGTCCTCCTCGACGACGTCGTGGACGGTCACGATCCCGGGGTGGCCGAGGCGCGCGGCCGAGCGGGCCTCGCGCATCATGCGGCGGTGCGCCACCTGCTTGCCCGCGTGGTCGAGGCCGTAGGGAAGGATCAGCTCCTTCACCGCTACGGGCCGGTCGAGCAACACGTCGTGCGCGTGCCACACCATGCCCATGCCGCCCCTGCCGACGGGGGACAGCAACTTGTACCTGCGACCGACCAGACGACCGTGGCTCTCCGTGCCCCCCGGCACGCCAGGTCCCTCGGCAGGGACCTGTCCGAGCAAGCGGTCAGACATCTCCCGCCCCCTATTCCCTACGCCGAATTGCGAGGTTCGACACCATATCGGCATGCGATTAGTAAACGGAAGTCGACGCGCGGGCAACGTAATCGAACGGACGGCAATCCGGGTTTGACGTGCGGGAACGCCGAAACTGCTAATTGATCACTTATCGAATGCGAGCGCGTTGAGTGCGGCAATGAAGGCCTCGGCGGGCGGACTCACCAGTCCCGCACCTACTTGTCCTGTTCCTGGGATCTTGCCTGCTATGCCGGTGTTGACGACGGGAAGCAGGCCCGTCCTGGCGACGAGCGCCACGTCGATGCCGACGGGCGTGCCGCGGAATCCGAGCCCGGGAATCTGGTAGGCGGGATGCTCGGCGAGCGTGATCTCGTACATCGAGCGCGTGGCCGTGACCGCGTCGCCGACCTCGCCGCCGACGAACCTGACGATGGCGGGCGCCGCGGCCATGGCGAAGCCGCCCAGGCCCGAGGTCTCGGTGATGGTCGAGTCGCCGATGTCGGGATTGGCGTCGGCGGGGCCGTACGCGCCGAGGTAGAGGCCGTCGGGGACGCCCGCGGGCCCGGTGAACCAGCGGTCGCCCAGACCGGAGACCTGCACGCCGAAGTCGGTGCCGTTGCGGGCCATGGCCACGACCAGCGAGGAGCCGGGCACGCCCCGGGCGGCGTCGGTGCTGACCTTGCCCGCGGCCATGGCGGGGTTGAGGAAGAAGTGGTCGTTGCCTCCCGCGAAGCGCAGAACCTCCGCGGCGCGGGCGGGGGCGGCCTCGACCAGCGCGGGGGCCAGTTCGCGCAGGAACAGCGAGGTGGCGGCCCTGTTGCGGTTGTGGAGCTCGTCGCCCATCTGCAGCGCCTGCGCGATGAGCGCGCGCAGGTCGATCGGGCCGCTGATCCGCAGCGCGTCGCGCAGGGCGGGCCCCAGCACCTCGCCCATCCAGCGCAGCCGGTCCAGCACCTCGGGGCCGTAGGCGCCGTAGCGCAGCACCTTGCCGAGGCCCTCGTTGAGCGAGCAGTAGGCGGTGCCGCCGTGCTCGGCGTCGCGCACCTCGAACAGCCACATGGAGGGGCTGACCACGCCCGCCATCGGGCCGACCGTGCGGTGGTGGTGGCAGGAGTCGAGCGTGACCTCGCCCGCCGCCAGGCCGCGCTCGGCCTCCTCGACCGTGGCGGCCATGCCTTCCAGCAGCATCGCGCCGATCAGCGCGCCGCGCATGGGGCCCGACGCCCGCTCCCAGGTGATCGGCGGCCCCGCGTGCAGGAACGTCCCCCTGCCGAGGCCGAGCGCGTCGGCGGCCGGCCGTACGTCGACGAGCTGCGGGCGGGCGCTCAGCAGGCGGCCGACGGCCACCTCGTTGGCGGCGGTCCTGCGCGGGTCGGCCAGCACCGCGGCAAGCGCGGCGGCCGTGCCGGGCAGCGGAGGCCGCCAGTCGACCGCGGTCCTGGTGACCGCCTGGGCGTCCAGCGCCTCGCCGAGCAGGTCGGCGCCGACCGTGACGACGTGCGGATCGACGGGCAGAAGGCTCACGTGGCGCTCCCTGCGGCGTGACGGGCGGCGTGGGCGTTGGAGGTGAAGACCGCGGCGCCCGCCTCGTACAACGTCGCGGCCTGGCGGCGCAGCCCCTGCGGGTCGCCCTCCGTGCCGATCAGGGCGATCACCACCTGGACGCCCCTGCCGGCCGCCGCCCCGATCGCGGGGGCCAGCCGAAGCGCGGGATCGGGGTCGGCGCCGTGGCCCAGCACCACGTCCATCAGCGCCACCTCGCCTGGCTCGACCTTGGCGAGGGCTTCGAGCCTGAGGGTCGGGTCGATCATCGGATGCGCCCTGCCCCTGGTGAAGACGTCGTCGCCGTAGTCGACGAAGCCGCCCGGCGTGATCAGCGACGCCTCGGTGCAGAGGGTGCCGCCCGAGTACAGGCCGCGGACGGAGCCGCGCGCGATCGGCCTGCTCCACGAGGGCCACGCGGGCGGTTCGAGACCGAGCCTGCCCAGCGCGCTCTCCGCGGCCGCGGTCAGGTCGCCGCCCGAGGTGCCCAGCAGCGCGGACACCACGGGCGTCCGCAGCTTGTCCACGACCTCCTGTACCGCCCGCGCCACCTCG
Source organism: Nonomuraea mangrovi (assembly GCF_042681425.1). Lineage (NCBI taxonomy): Bacteria > Bacillati > Actinomycetota > Actinomycetes > Streptosporangiales > Streptosporangiaceae > Nonomuraea > Nonomuraea mangrovi. Next base: position 609,586 of record NZ_JBHUFV010000033.1, read on the forward strand.
GGCGCGGGCGGCTTGGAGATCAGCACGATCAGCTCGGTCCCCGGATCGTCGTCGAGCCAGCGCAGCGCCCGTATCGCCGACAGGCCGCCCACCTGGGCGGACAGGTCCCTGCTCCCGACGCCCAGCACATGGCTCACGCCGACGCCTGCCAGGTCGAGCAGCGAGGTCACGTGCTGCGCCCCCGTGCCCGAGGCGGCGACCACGCCGACGGGTCCAGGTCGCAGCACGTTGGCGAACCCCAGTCCCGCCCCGCCGATCACCGCGGTCCCGCAGTCGGGGCCCATGACGAGGCCGCCGCGCTCCTCGGCCAGCCGCTTGAGCAGCACTTCCTGTTCCACGGGCACGTTGTCACTGAAGATCATCACGGGCAGGCCCGCCTCGACGGCGTCGAGCGCCTCGGCGAAGGCGTGCTCGCCCGGCACCGAGACCAGCACCAGGTTGGCCGCTCCCGCCCTGACCGCCGAGCGGGTGGTGCGCGGAGGGAAGTCGGCCGCCTCGGCGGGCGAGCGGCTCGACAGCTCGCCCAGCAGCCGGTCGAGCTCGTCCGTCGCGGCCGTCACGTCCCGCGCCCGCACCGCCACCAGCAGCTCGGACCCGGAGGACGCGGCGGCGGGAGGGTCGAAGCCCAGCTCCCTGGCCAGATCGAGGTTGAGCGGCGTGGCCATCGCGATGACGGCCACCTCCACGCCCGGCATCGCGGACAGCGCCTGGCTGACCCGCATCAGGCTCACCGAGTCGTGATAGACGCCGGGGACCAGTTTCACCAGGGAGTTCATGAGCCCGCTCCGAGGGCCAGCACCGAGTCGAGGCCGATGCGCAGGCCTTGCGCGAGATCGGCGCCGGAGGTGTGCCCGAGTTGTAGCAGCCGTCTCAGGGCGGGCTCGATCGGCTGCGCGCCCGCGATGCCGCGCAGCACGCCCGCCACTTCGGGGCTCGCCTCTCCTCTGGCCGCGCAGTGCAGGAGCGTCGCCGAGATCGGGGTGGTGCGCGTACGCGCGTCGAAGGTGACGGCGGCGGACAGCCAGTCGGCCAGCCACACCGCGCGGGCGACCCGCGCGGCCGAGCCCAGGTGGCGCAGCGCCACGAGCAGGCCCGCGAGCACGTCGTCGCCGCTGGGGGTCAGCCCGGGTCCGAGCCCCACCAGCTGTTCGGCGGCGCTCACGGCGCGCACCAGCGACGCCTCGGCGCATCCGGCCGCCAGCAGGGAGATGGCGCCGTTGCCTTCGAGGCCAGGCCGCCTGGACGTCTGCGGCGACATCGCCGGAACGGCGCGGGCCAGCCGTTCGAGCCCCACGGAGGGCAGCGCGGGCGAGGGGTCCCACCAGCGGCGCGCCTTCACCCGGTAGCGGCCGACCTCGATGACCCCGTCGCCCACGGCGGCCTCGTCGCCGACGCTCACCCGCGGCAGCTCGCCCGCCAGCAGCACCGAGTTGGGCAGCCTGGTCGCCTCGCCGGTGATCATCGCGATCACCGATGGCTCCAGCTGCGTCCGCACCTCCAGATACACGCCCACGGACACCGTCGCCAGCACCCGCGCCGGCATCCTGGCCGACTCCAGCACCGGGCGGACGGCCGCGCTCGCCGCTCCCGTGAGGTGGGTGCGCGGCTGGACCCTTCTCTGCGTGCCGAGCGTCATGGACCCGACGGTAGAGCGGCCCTTCACACCTCCGTACGGAGAAATGTGCCAACAGTCGGTCAAAAGGTTGGCTCTTCCTGACACACAGGTTCATCAGTCACAATCGCCTCATGGAGCCCCCTGTCCGCCTGGCCAGCACCGGAACGATCATCCACGGCGTTTCGGTGGGCGAAGTGCTCGGCGTCTCCACGCTAGCGAAGGCCGAGCTGATCGCGGGAGAGTCCGGTCTCGACCGGATCGTCCAGCGACTCAACGTGATGGAGGTCCCCGACATCCTCGCCTGGGTGAAGCCGCACGAGCTGCTGCTCACCACGGGCTACCCGCTGCGCAACACCCCGCAGTCGCTCGACCGCCTGGTCGCCGACCTCGACGAACGCGGCCTGGCCGCGCTCGCCATCAAGCTCGGCCGCTACGTCGACGCGCTGCCCGACGAGATGGTCGCCCAGGCCGACCGGCTGGGCTTCCCGCTGATCCTGCTGCCCAACGACGTGGGCTTCGACGACATCCTCAACCAGGTGCTCACCGACATCCTCAACAGGCAGGCGGCCGTGCTCGTCCGTGCGGAGGAGGCGCACCGGGCGCTGGTCCAGGTGGTGCTGGCCGGAGGCGGGCTCGGCGAGGTCACCGCCGAGGTGGCCGGGCTGCTGGACGTGGCCGTCGCCGCCGTCGACGGCGCGGGCAGGGTTCTGGCCTCCGCAGGCCCGCCCGAGCACGTCGCCGCCCTCCGCCAGCTGTCCGGTACGGCGGGCCGTACGGGGAACTTCGCCGCCGTTCCCGTCGTCGCGGGCGGCCACCATCACGGCAGGATCCTCGCCCACAGCCCCGCGGGGACGATCCGCGACAGCGACATCGGCATCCTCGAACGCGCCGCCACAGTCGCGGCGCTCGTCATCACCAGGCAGGACGCGGTCAACGCGGTCGAGAGCAAGTACCGTGCCGACTTCCTGCGGGATGTGCTGACCGGCAGGGCGGGCTCGGCCGAGCGGATCGCCAACAGGTCGCGCGCCTTCGGCTGGGACCTCGAACGCCCCGTCACCGTCCTGGTCGCCGAACTCGATCCCGAGTGCGACGAGCGCACCGCGCAGGACCGCCTGGTCGCCTCGTGGACCTCCGCCATGCGCCGCCACGACCCGCGTGGCGCGGTCGCCGGCTTCTCCCATGAGGTGGTCGCCGTGGTCGACGCCGGCGTCGACAGCTCGAAGGTCGCCCGCGACGCGGCGGCCGCCTTCGCCGACGCCTCCTCCGTCGGCACCTTCTCCACCGGCACGAGCCGCTCCTGTCCCGGCGCCGAGGGCCTGCCCGAGGCGTACGGCCAGGCGCTGAAGGCGGCCAGGGTGGGCAGGCAGCTGCACGGGCCAGGCGCGGTCGCGCACTTCGACCAGCTCGGCGTCTACCGGCTGCTGTCGCTGGTCAACGACACCGCGGAGCTGCACGCCTTCGTCCGCGAGACGCTCGGTCCGCTGGCCGGCGACGACGACAGCGAGAACGCCGACCTGCGCAGGACGCTGCAGGTGCTGCTGGAGACGAACCTGAACGTCGCCGAGACGGCCAGGCGGCTGCACTTCCACTACAACACGCTGCGCTACCGCATCGGCAAGCTCGAACGGCTCCTCGGCAACTTCACCGAGGACCCCCACCTGCGGCTCAACCTGACCCTGGCCCTGCACGTGCTGCGCATGCGGGGCATCTAGGCTGTGGTCCGTGGACCTGGACTTCGAGCTCAACTCCGACTACATCCCGCTGTGCGACCTGCTGAAGTACTGCGGCGTCACCGAGACGGGCGGCATGGCCAAGCACCTGATCGCCGAGGGGATGGTGCTGGTCGACGGGCAGGTCGAGCTCCGCAAGACCTGCAAGATCAGGTCGGGCCAGGTCGTCAGCGGTGACGGGTTCACCATCCACATCGCCTGATGAACGGTCCCGCCCGCCCAGCCTCTAAGGTTCTCTCCGGCATCAAGTAGGAGACGTAACCGCAGGTTGGGAAGTGGTTTGGATGGCACTCGGGTGGAAGCTGCACGGTGAAGGGAAGTCGCCGGCTCCCGGCGAGCTGGTCAGGCCCGACGAAAGACTGACGTGGCCGCGCATGGTGGGCTTCGGCGCGCAGCACGTGATCGCGATGTTCGGCGCCACGTTCGTCTTCCCCTTGGTGATGGGCCTGGACGCCAACCTCGCGGTGATGATGTCGGGTGTGGCGACGATCATCTTCCTGCTGATCGTGAAGGGGAGGATCCCCAGCTACGTCGGGTCGAGCGCGTCGTTCGTCGGCGCGGTCGTGGCGATCAGGGCCGCGGGCGGCGGCGACGCCACCGTGACCGGCGCGCTGCTGGCGGTCGGCGTCGTGCTCGCGCTGGCCGGCCTGGCGATCCACCTGCTGGGCGTGCGGATCATCCACAGGGTCTTCCCGCCGATCGTCACCGGCGGCGTCGTCATGCTGATCGGATTCGGCATGGCCTACGTGGCGGCCGACGTCTACTGGCCGCAGGATCCATGGGTGGCGCTCATCACCATGGCCGCGACGTTCGTCTTCGTCGGCGTCCTGCGCGGCTTCCTCGGCAGGATCGGCGTGCTGCTCGGCCTGGTCTTCGGGTTCGTCCTGTCCTGGGTGTGGGACAGGACGGGCGGGACGATCACCTCGCCGGGAGGCGACGGCAGGGTCACCGAGCACTTCAGGGTGAACTTCGACGCGGTCGCCCAGGCCGACTGGATCGGGCTGCCGACCCTGCACGGCCCGGTCTTCGAGGCGTCGGCGATCGTGCTGGTGCTGCCGGTGGTCATCGCGCTGATCGCGGAGAACGTCGGCCACGTCAAAGCGGTCGGCGAGATGACGGGCGCCGACGTCGACGGGTACATGGGACGGGCGGTCATGGCCGACGGCGTCGGCACGGTCGTCTCGACCGCGGTCGGCGGCCCCGCGACCACGACGTACGCGGAGAACATCGGCGTCATGGCCGCCACCAGGGTCTACTCCACGGCCGCCTACTACGTGGCGGCGGTGATCGCGATCCTGTTCGGGCTCTGCCCGAAGTTCGGCGCGCTGGTGGCGGCCACGCCCGGCGGAGTGCTCGGCGGCGTGACGACCATCCTGTACGGCATGATCGGCCTGCTCGGGGCCAAGATCTGGATCGAGAACAAGGTCGACCTCAACGACCCCGTCAACCTGGTGCCGGTCGGCGCGGGCATCATCTGCGCCATCGGGCCCGTGGCCTTCCCTGTGACGGGCACCTTCGCGCTCAGCGGCATCGCTCTCGGCACGCTCGTCCTGCTGGCCGGCTACCACGGGTTGCGCGCCGTCAACAGGAACTGACGGCCCTGGTGGGGGTGGGCGTCCTCGAGGAAGGGTACGGCGTGCGGTAACGGTTGGTCACCGACGGCGCATGACCCGGCTTGCCGTACGGGATGAAGAAAGTTGGCAGAACATGCCGGTGAACGCCCGCCGGAGACGTCCTAATGTGCCCGCAACGGCCTGCGGGGCGGCCACCGAACCGATGGAGCGCGAACAGAGGGGCTCTCATGGTTTTGGGTTGGACCAAACACGGAGACGGCAAACACCTGGCCCCCGGAGAGGTCGTCAAGCCTGACGAGCGCCTCTCCTGGCCCCGCATGGTGGGGTTCGGCGCGCAGCACGTGATCGCGATGTTCGGCGCGACGTTCGTGTTCCCGCTGGTCATGGGCCTTGATCCGAATACCGCGATCATGATGTCGGGTGTCGCGACGATCCTGTTCCTGTTGATCGTCAAGGGGAAGATCCCCAGCTATCTCGGCACCAGCGCCTCCTTCGTCGGCGGCGTGCTGGCGATCAGGGCGGCGTTCGGCGGTGACACGGCGGGCGTCGACGCGATCGTCACGGGCGCCATCCTCGTCGCCGGGTTCGTCCTGTTCCTGGCGGGTGTGGCGATCCACGTGCTGGGCGTGCAGATCATCCACAAGATCTTCCCGCCGGTCGTCACCGGCGCGGTGGTCATGCTGATCGGCTTCGGCCTCGCGTTCGTCGTCGCCGACGTCTACTGGCCGCAGGACCAGTGGATGGCGCTGGTCACGATGGTGATCACGTTCGTGGTGATCGTGGCGTTCAAGGGATTCCTCGGCCGCATCGGCATCCTCATCGGGCTGGTCGCCGGGTTCGTGCTGTCCTGGGCGGCCGACAAGGTCTTCGGGAACATCACCTCCTTCAACGCCGGCGCCGGCAAGATCGACACGCATCCGCGGGTGAACCTCGACGCGGTCGCGCAGGCCGACTGGATCGGACTGCCGAGCATGCACCTGCCCGACTTCAGGATCTCCGCCTCGCTGCTGGTACTGCCCGCCGTGATCGCGCTGATCGCCGAGAACATCGGGCACGTCAAGGCGGTGGGCCAGATGACCGGCACCGACGTGGACCCGTACATGGGCCGCGCCGTCGCCGCCGACGGCATCGGCACGATGATCACCAGCGCGGTCGGCGGCTCGCCCACCACCACCTACGCCGAGAACATCGGCGTCATGGCCGCCACCCGCGTCTACTCCACCGCCGCCTACTACATCGCCGGCGTCATCGCGATCCTGTTCGGCCTGTGCCCGAAGTTCGGGGCGCTGGTCGCCGCCACGCCGGGCGGCGTGCTCGGCGGGGTCACCGTCATCCTCTACGGCATGATCGGTCTCCTGGGCGCGAAGATCTGGATCGAGAACAGGGTGGACTTCTCCGACCCCGTCAACATGGTCCCGATCGGCGCGGGCATCATCATGGCCATCGGACCGGTCAAACACGTGATCAGCAGCGACTTCACCCTGGAGGGCATCGCGCTCGGCACCATCGTGGTGGTGGCCGGCTACCACCTGCTGCGCTGGATCGCGGGAACGAGGGCCCCTGCAGTGAGGGAGACCACCGGGTGAAACCCGCCCCGTTCGTCTACCACGCGCCCCGCGACCTCGGCGAGGCCATCGAGGCCCTCGCCGAGGCAGGGGCGCACGGCAAGGTGCTGGCCGGGGGCCAGAGCCTGATCCCGCTGCTCAACATGCGCCTGGCCGCGCCCGAGCAGCTGATCGACATCAACAGGATCGAGGCCCTTGAACCCTTCGGGATCGAAGGGGCGGGCGTGCGCGTCGGCGCGCTGGCCCGCCACTCCCAGGTGGAGCGCTCGGCCGAGGTCGCGCGGGCGCAGCCGCTGCTGCGCCAGGCGCTCAAGCTGGTGGCGCACCCGGTGATCCGCAACCGCGGCACCGTCGTCGGCAGCCTCGTGCACGCCGACCCCGCCGCCGAACTGCCCGCCGTGCTGGCGCTGCTCGACGGCAGCGTACGGCTGGCCCGCGTCGACGTCGTGCGCGACGTGCCCGCGGGCGAGTTCTTCACCGGGCCGCTGGAGTCGGCGCTGGAGCCGGGCGAGCTGGCCGTCTCGGCCTACTTCCCCGCGCTGCCCGAGCGGACGGGCACCGCCTTCGCCGAGGTGGCCAGGCGCCACGGCGACTACGCGCTCGCGGGCGTCGCCGCGCTCGTCGGGCTCGACGACGACCTGAGGGTGGCGGTGGCGAAGGTGGCGTGCGTCGGCGTCGGGCACGTCCCGATCACGGCCGACGTGAGCGAGGAGTGCGAGCACCGGCCCGCCTCGACCGTCGACTGGGCGGGCGTGGCGCGGGCCGTACAGGACAGGACCGAACCGGAGGCGGACATCCACGCGACCGCCGAGTACCGCAGGCACCTGGTCGGGGTGCTGGCCGTGCGGGCGCTGACAGAGGCGGCGAGAAATGCGGCATGAGATCACGCTGATCGTCAACGGTGTCGCCGAGCGGGTCAGCGTGCCCGCGCGACGGCTGCTGTCGGACTGCCTGCGCCAGGACCTCGGGCTGACCGGCACCCACGTGGGGTGCGAGCACGGCGTCTGCGGCTGCTGCACGGTGCTGCTCGACGGCGAGCCCGTGCGCTCGTGCCTGACGTTCGCGGTGACCGTCGACGGCAGGCAGATCACCACGGTCGAGGGCCTGGCGGGGCCAGGAGGGATGTCGCCCGTGCAGCGGGCCTTCGCCGAGTGCCACGGGCTGCAGTGCGGCTTCTGCACGCCCGGCTTCCTCTGCACGGTCACCGCGCTGCTGAGGGACAACCCTGCGCCCACCGACGAGGAGGTCGTGGAGGGCATCTCGGGGAACCTGTGCAGGTGCACCGGCTACCAGAACATCGTCAAGTCCGTCCACCGGGCGGCCGAGCTGATCGCCGAGGAGGAGGGCCGATGACGACGCGGCTGTTCGGCGAGCGGGTCCAGCGCAAGGAGGACCCCCGCCTGCTCACCGGGCAGGGCCGCTTCCTCGACGACCTCGGTCGTGACGCGCTGGCCGTGGCCTTCGTCCGCTCCCCGCACGCGCACGCCCGCATCCTCGACATCGACGTCTCAGGCGCGCTCGACGTCGAAGGACTGGTCGCCGTCTACACATGGGAGGACCTGCCGGGGCGCGTCGCCGAGCCGCTCCCGCTGCTCATCCCGCACCCCGCGCTCACCCACGGCCGCACGGCCTACGCCCTCGCCAAGGAGTTCGTCAGGCACGTCGGCGAGCCCGTCGTCATGGTCGTCGCCGAGGACCGCTACCTCGCAGAGGACGCCTGCGCGCGCATCCACGTCCACTACGAGCTGCTCAAGGCGGTCGTCGGCATCGAGGAGGCCGCCCAGGGCGCCGCACTCGTCCACGACGACGTGCCGGGCAACATCGGCGCGCACCTGGTGCAGGAGGTGCCCTCCAGGGAGGGGCGGAACGCCCGCGAGGCCATCGAGACCGCCCCGCACACGCTGGCCTTCAGGCTCGACATCGAGCGCAGCGCGTGCACGCCGCTGGAGGGGCGCGGCGTGCACGCCCGATGGGACGGCACCGATCTGCGCGTCCACTCCTCCACCCAGACCTCCACCAGCGTCAGGATGGCCATCGCCGCCAAGCTCGACCTGCCGCTCCCGCACGTCGAGGTGATCGCCCCCGACGTCGGCGGCGGGTTCGGTGTCAAGATCGTGCACCCGTGGCCCGAGGAGATCCTCGTGCCGTGGGCGGCGATGCTGCTGAACCGCGAGCTGAAATGGACCGAGGACAGGCGCGAGCACTTCATCTCCTCCGCGCACGAGCGCGGCCAGGTGCAGTACGTGCGGGTCGGCTTCGACGACGAGGGCCGCGTCCTCGGCCTCGACGTGACGATCATGCACGACCACGGCGCGTACACGCCCTACGGGATCATCGTGCCGATCGTCACCTCGACGCAGCTCCTCGGCCCGTACAAGATCGGCGCCTACCGGGTCGAGTTCACCTCGATCTACACCAACACCGTGCAGGTCACGCCGTACAGGGGCGCGGGCCGCCCGCAGGGCGTGTTCTGCATGGAGCGGACGATGGACAAGATCGCCCGGTATCTCGGCAAGGACCGCACCGAGGTGCGGGCCGCCAACTTCATCCAGCCCGAGGACTTCCCCTACGACCAGGGCATGATCTTCCAGGACGGCCGCCCGCTGATCTACGACAGCGGCGACTACCCGGCGATGCTCGCCCTGCTGAAGCGCCTCATCGGCTGGGACACCTTCGAGAGGCGGCCCGGGCTCGGCATCGGCATCGGCTGCTACGTCGAGGGCACCGGAGTAGGGCCCTACGAGGGCGGGCACGTGCAGGTCACCTCCGACGGACGGGTGCACGTGTCCACGGGCCTCACCTCGCAGGGTCAGGGCCACGAGACGGTGTTCGCGCAGATCGCGGCAACGGAGCTCGGCGTGCCGATCGAGCGGGTGTCCGTCGTCACGGGCGACACCCGCAGGTTCGGGTACGCCGTGGGCACCTTCGCCTCGCGCGCGGCCGTGGTCAGCGGCAACGCGATCGCCCTGGCCTGCAGGAAGGTGCGGGAGAAGGCGCTGCGGATCGCGGCCGAAGCCCTGGAGGCCGACCCGGGCGACCTGGAGATCACCGACGGGCTCGTCCACGTGGTCGGCGCGCCGTCCGCCTCCATCCCGCTGTCCACGGTCGCGGTCCTGTCCAACCCGCTGCGCTACTCCTTCGACGCCGAGACCGCGAAGGCGACGCAGTTCTCCGGCGCCGCCTCCTACGACAAGCCGCCCGTCGCCGAGGGCGACGAGCCGGGGCTGGAGGGCCGCGACTACTACTCGCCGCTGCGCTCCACCTTCGCCGCGGGCATGCACGCCGCGATCGTGGAGACCGACAAGGACACCGCGGAGATCCGCATCCTGCGCTACGCCGTCGTCCACGACTGCGGCAGGCTCATCAACCCGATGATCGTCGAAGGGCAGATCCACGGCGGCGTCGCGCAGGGCGTGGGCGGCGCGCTCTACGAGCGGATGGTCTACGACTCGCACGGCCAGCTGCTCAACGCCTCGTTCATGGACTTCCTGATGCCGTACGCCACCGAGGTCCCGCGCATCGAGACCGACCACCTGGAGACGCCCTCGCCGCTCAACCCGCTGGGCATCAAGGGCGCGGGCGAGGCGGGCGTCATCCCGGTGTCCTCGGTGATCGCCGGCGCGATCGAGGACGCCGAGGGCCTGGACATCGACAGGATGCCGATCTCGCCGTCGGAGCTGTTCCAGCTAAGATCCGGTGAGTGAGCGAGCTTCGAGCGCCTGGGGCGGGCCTGACCGAACTGCCGGACGTGGCCGGTGACGTCCGCCTGATCGACCTGGCATGGAACCGGCTGACCGAGCTGCCCGCGAGGGTGGGTGAGCTGACGCGGCTGGAGGAGCTGCGCCTCGACGGCAACCTGCTCACCTCGCTGCCCGCGCTGCCGTCCTCGCTCAAGGCGCTGCACCTCGACGGCAACCTGCTCACCTCGCTGCCCGCGTGCCCGCCGTACCTGGAGAGCCTCTTCGTGTACGGCAACGCGCTGGAGAGCCTGCCCGCCGATCTCGGCCCGCTGAGACACCTGGCGGCCGGCGGCAACCGCCTGACGAGGGTGCCCGACGCGGTGTGGCGGCTGGAGGGGCTGGAGTCGCTCAACCTGGCGGAGAACCGGCTGACCTCGGTGCCGGAGGAGATCGGCGGGCTGTCCCGCCTGCGGATGCTGGACCTGGGCCACAACGCCCTGCGGGAGATCCCCTCGGCGATCGGCGAGCTCGACCTGACCGACTACCTCTACCTCAGCGACAACGGCTTCACCTCGGTGCCCGAGTCGCTGGGCAAGCTGGGCCGCCTGGCCTACCTCAACCTGACCGACAACGAGCTCACCGAGCTGCCCGACTCGATCGGCGGGCTGGCCGAGCTGAAGGAGCTGCGGCTCTACAACAACAGGCTGACCACGCTGCCCGAGACGGTCGGCGGCCTGACCGAGCTGCGCGAGCTGCACCTGCGTGGCAACCGGCTGACCCGGCTGCCGCCGCTGCCCGCCACGCTGCGCCTGCTCGACGTGCGCGACAACCAGCTGGCAGAGGTGCCCGCCTGCATCGGAAGCCTGGCCGGGCTGACGCACCTCGACCTGCGCGGCAACAGGCTGAGGACGCTGCCGCCGGCGCTGGCCGAGCTGCCCGCGCTGGAGAAGCTGGACCTGCGGTGGAACAAGCTGGACGGCGGCGCCTCCGTGCTGGACGCACTGGAGGCGCGGGGCTGCGTCGTGCTGCGCTGAACCCTGCCGGCGAAGGGCGCGTACCTCGTGGCGTGATGACTTATCTCCGCATAGCGGCTTTCGTGCTGGTGCTCGCGGCCTGCGCACCAGGAGACGGCGGCGGTGGCGACGGCGGCGACGACAGCGGCGGAGGCTACATGGCCGCCGCCCAGTCGATGACCGTCGAGCAACTGGCCGCCAAGGCCGGATGCACGCCCCACATCCAGATCGACGCCGTCGACCTCAGGCAGGGGCACTGCGAGACCGGCGACGGCCAGTTCTTCCTCACCACGTTCACCACCCAGGAGGGCAAGGACGCGTGGATGGACACCGCGCCCGAGTACAACCCGCACCTGGTCGGCCCGCTGTGGACGGCCCTGTCCAGCAGGGCCGTGCTGGAGCGCGTGCAACGCAGGCTCGGCGGCGACCTGCACCTGAAGGACCACAGGGTCAAGGGCTGAGCGGCTCGGGCAGGTCGCGCATCCTCCGCAGCGGCGACAGCAGCAGCGGGATCACCGACAGCGGCGTCAGCGCGCACGCGATCCACACCGCCGGCACCACGCCCAGGTGCTCGCCGAGGACGCCTCCGATGAGCGCGCCCAGTGGCAGCGTGCCCCACACGATGAAGCGCATCGTCGCGTTCATCCTGCCCAGCAGGTGGCCGGGGGTGATCGCCTGGCGGAAGCTGACCTGCGACACGTTGTAGACGACGATGCCCACGCTCACCACGAACCAGGCGAAGGCGTACAGGCCCAGCCGCCAGCCCTGCGCGGCGAACGGCACCAGCAGGATGAACGGCGAGGTGAGCAGGTTCGACAGCCAGATCGTCCTGGCCGAGCCCGCCCACCTCGACATCGGGCCGACCAGCGCGGCGCCCACCAGACCGCCGACGCCCGCGACCGAGAACAGCAACCCCATCACCCCCGGCGTGATGCCGACGACGTTGATGAGGAAGAGCACGGAGAGCGTGTTGTTCATGGCGTGGGCCAGGTTGGCACTGGCCGTACAGGCGGCGATCATGCGCAGGATCGGGTGCCGCAGCACGAACGCCAGGCCCTCGCCGATCTCCCTGACCAGGCCGCGCCGCTCGTCGCGGGCGGGGACGTCCCTGTCGGACCTGATGCCGGCCAGCAGCAGGCCCGACAGCAGGAAGCTGACCGCGTCGACCAGGATCGCGACCGGCGCCGTGACGAGCTGGACCAGCCAGCCGGCCGCGCCAGGACCCGCCACCTGCGCGCCGGAGCGGACGATCTCCAGCTTGGCGTTGCCCTCCACGATCCGCTCGCGCTCCACCAGCGACGGCAGGTAGCTCTGGTAGGCGACGTCGAAGAAGACGGTGGCCACGCTGACGCACAGGCCCACCACGTAGAGCTGCGGCATCGACAGCACGCCCAGCCACCAGGCCACCGGCACCGAGGCCAGCAGGACGGCGCGCGCCAGGTCGCCGGTGATCAGGATGGGGCGCCGGCGCAGCCGGTCCACCCACACCCCCGCGGGCAGCCCGATGACCAGGAACGCGGCGCTCTCCGCCGCGACCAGCAGGCCCATCTCGAACGGTGAGGCGTGCAGCGCCACGACCGCGACCAGCGGCAGGGCCACCATGCTGACCTGGGTGCCGACCTGGCTGATGGTGTCCGCGCCGAACAGGAGCGCGAAGCCCCGATGCCGTAAGAGATTCATCTGCCGTATACAACCAGACCAAGTCGGCCCCTACTCATGACAAAGCCGCGTCAGAGGCTCACGATGTCGCCACAAGTCTTCAACTCATGTAGGGGGGCGCGCCATGAGTCGACACTTCGACCGCATGCGCTACCACATCGCCGACGACCCCGACGCAGGGGGCAGGCCCAGGCCGCCGGGCGCGTTCACCGGCATCGCCCCAGGGCTCGAGGACGTCGCGCCGCGCTTCACCTCCAACGAGGCGGCCGCCAGGTTCTACCTCGACCACAAGCTCGCCGAGGACGCCTCCGCGCCGGGCTTCAGGGCCGCGCTGGCCACGGAGTCGCCCGCCAGGGTGCCCGACCTGGAGCTCAGGTCCTCCCGTCAGACGCCCGCGTCGGGCACCACGCTGGTGCGTTTCGACCAGACCCACGCCCGGATCCCGATCTTCGGCAGCGACGTGCTCGTCGAACTCGACCAGGCCAGGGAACTCGTCGCCATGGACGCGCGGCTCACCGAGGTGCTCGGCGCGCCCGGCGCGCCCGACATCGACTCGTCGGCCGCGCTGGCGCGGGTGGCCGAGGCCACCGGCACCGCGCTCGAAGGCGCGGGCACGGCGCCGCCCAGCCTCACCTACTTCCTCGACGAGGCAGGCACGTGGCATCTGGCGTGGCACCTGCACGGCCTGACCGCGGTCCTGCCCGAGGCCAGGCCCGCTCCCGGCGGCCGTGCGGGCGCGACCGGGCACGGCATGGAGGATCCCTCGCCCCGCGATCTCCACCCGCAGGTCGACTACCTGGTCGACGCCGAGGACGGCAGGATCCTCTACTACTTCGGCGTCACCCCCACGGTCGACATCCCCACCAAGTTGCGCGGCTTCGACGAGAACGGCACGCTCGTCGACCGGATCTGGGGCGACAGGCTGGCCGGCGCCTTCGCCCTGCGCGACAGGCTGAGGAACATCGTCACCCACGACCTGGCCCTCGCCGACCTCAACGAGAACCCGCCGTTACCCGACCCGGTCCAGGCGGCCGACCCCGACCTGGGGGAGAAGTTCAAGGCGGCGGTCTCCGCCCACGCCAACGCGACCAGGGTCTTCGACTTCTACCGCAGCGTCCTCAGCCGCGACAGCATCGACGACCAGGGGATGGCGCTCACCTCGGTCATCAACTGCACCGTCGGCGAAGGCCCCGAGTGGCGCAACGCCGCCTGGTGGAAGGGCCGCATGTGGTACGGCCAGATGCGCAACCCGGCGGGCGTGCTGGTGAGCACCTCCCGCTTCCTCGACGTGATCGGGCACGAGCTCACCCACGGCGTCATCGAGAGCTCCAGCGGACTGGTGTACCAGGACCAGCCGGGAGCGCTCAACGAGTCCTTCGCCGACATCTTCGGCATCGCGATCAAGAACTGGTACGAGGCTTCCGCGCAGGAGCGGACGGACACCTGGAACTGGGAGCTCGGGGCCGGCTGGCGTCCGACGGGCGCGGGGTTGCGCTCGCTCAGCGATCCAGCGGCCTTCGGCCAGCCCGCGCACATGCGCGACTTCGTGCGCACCAGGGCCGACAACGGCGGCGTCCACACCAACAGCGGCATCCCCAACAAGGCCGCCCACCTGCTGCTCACCTCGACCACGCCCGAGGGGAGGCCGGTCCTGGACGCCAGGGACTGGCTCGTGCTCATCTACCTGGCGATGGTGCGGCTGAGCAGACTCTCGGACTTCGCCGACGTGCCCGTGGCGCTGCGGGACGTGGCGAAGGTGTACCTCGCGGGGAGCCCCCGGCAGCTCGAACCCGTGCTGGCCGCGATCACCGCGGCCTACGCGGCGGTGGGCATCGAGTAGCCGCCAAGGGTCGCTCCGGGGCAGCCCGGTCCCCGGGGCGACCCGCCTCCCGCCGGCTCCCGGCCTGGGCGAGGCCGTCACGTCCGGCGGGCGGCGGAAGCAGGTGAATCTCGCCCGCGCGCCCGGCACCGTCGACGTCTCAGAGCCCGCGCGCGAGCTAGTGGCCGATCGCCGCCTGGCCGCCCTCAACCCGGGCGGCCCCGCCAGGAGCCGAGATCCGCTTCCTGAACACCCAGTACGTCCAGCCCTGGTAGCCCAGCACGAACGGCAGGATGGCCAGGCCGATCCAGGTCAGCACGTTGAGCGTGTACGGGCCCGAGGCGGCCTCGGCCAGCGTGAGCCCGGGCAGCGGCCTGGCCGCCAGCATCCCGAACAGCGCGGCCGAGGTCAGCACGATCGCCCCTGCCGTCGCGGCGAACGCCCAGCCCTCCCGACGCCGCCAGATCAGCGAGCCGCCGGCGGCCAGCAGCGCCATCGCGCCGCCCGCGGCGATCCACACGGCGAGGTCGCCTTCCCCGGGGATGGAGGACAGCGCGACGATCGCCAGCGGGATGACGGCGAACGTGGCGCCCGTCGCGGCGGCGCGGGCCCGCCGTCGTACCTGTCCCTCGGTCCTGAGCGCCAGGAACACCGCTCCGTGCAGCACGGCGACCGCGAGGGAGAACGCTCCGCCCACCAGCGTGGCGACACCGCTGTCGAGCAGCACGTCGGCGAAGACGGCACCCCAGAGGAAGGCGGGCAGCGCGCTGCCGACCAGGATGCCCACATCGGCCCACGCCCTGTCGGAGGCGTGCTCCAGCTTGCCGCGCCACTCCAGCGCCACCCCGCGCACGATCAGCCCGGCCAGCACCAGCGTGAGCGGCAGGTAGAAGGAGCTGAGGAAACCCGCGTACCAGGCCGGGAAGGCCGCGAACATCGCGCCCACCGCGGTGATCAGCCAGACCTCGTTGCCGTCCCATACGGGGCCGATGGTCTGCAGGATCTGCTTGCGCTGCCCCTCGTTCCCGCTGAGGAACGGCGACAGCATGCCGACCCCGAAGTCGAAGCCTTCGAGGACGAAGTAGCCGGTCCAGAGGAAGGCGATGATGACGAACCACAAATCGATCACTGTGCGCTCCTCAGTACATGAGCGAGGGTTCGCGCACCGGCTCGCGGGCCGGCGCGGGAAGCTGTTCTGGACCCTTCTTGACGCTCCTGATCAGCAGGACCACCTCGGCCACCGCGAGCACGCCGTACACGAGGGTGAACAGCGTCAGCGAGGTGGCGACCTCGGCCAGCGACACCCCCGGCGAGACGCTGGAGGCGGTCAGCAGCTCGCCGGCGACCGTCCACGGCTGCCTTCCGATCTCGCTGAGCAGCCACCCGGCGATGATCGCCAGCAGCGGCAGCGGAAGCGCCAGCAGCAGCGCCCTGGCGTACCACGGCGGCACCTGCCTGCGCCTGCGGGTCAGCCACAGGCCGAGCACCGACAGGCCCACCGTCGACAGGCCGAAGACGATCATCACCCGGTAGGACCAGAAGACGACCGCCTGGTCGGGCCGGTAGTCGCCGGGACCGAACTGCTTCTCCAGGCGGCGCTGGATGTCCTCGGTGCCCTGGACGGTGGCGTCGGGGTCGTTGGCCGACAGGAAGCTGAGCAGCTTGGGGATCTCGATGCCCGGTAGCACGTGGAAGGGCGCGCCCTGGGTGTCATGCGTCAGACCCTCGGCGGCGGCCAGCTTCATCGGCTGCTGCTCGTACAGCAGCTTGCCCGACAGGTCGCCCGTGCCGGCGACGACGGCCCCGGCGATCGCGGTCATGACCAGCGCGCCGCGCAGCGGGCCCCTGAAGGTCGTGTCGCCCTTGAGCAGCCGGTAGCCGCTGACCGCCAGCACGAATCCGCCCGCCACGATGAAGCTGGCCGCGATCACGTGCGGCACCTGGGCGAGCGCGGTGGAGTTGGTCAGCACCGCCCACAGGTCGGTCATCCTGGCTCTGCCGTCCACCACCTCGTAGCCGACGGGATGCTTCATCCACGCGTTGGCGGCGAGGATGAAGTAGGCGGACAGGTTGGAGCCGATGACCGCCGCCCAGATGGTGGCCAGGTGGACCCGCTTGGGCAACTTGTCCCAACCGAAGATCCACAGCCCCAGGAACGTCGACTCCATGAAGAAGGCGAGCAGCGCCTCCAGTGCCAGCGGAGCGCCGAAGACGTCACCCACGAACACGGAGTACTCGCTCCAGTTCATGCCGAACTGGAACTCCTGCACGATGCCCGTCACCACGCCCATCGCGAAGTTGATCAGGAACAGCTTCCCGAAGAACTTCGTCAGTCGCAGGTAGTGCTCCTTGCCTGTGCGGTGCCAGGCGGTCTGGAGTCCGGCGACGAAGACGCCGAGACCGATCGTCAACGGTACGAACAGAAAGTGGTACACGGTGGTCACCCCGAACTGCCACCGTGCCAGGTCTAGCGCGTCCATCTTCCCCTCACGGGCTTGGAGCTCTACGAGCTGTAGTTCTACTAAAAGTAGTACTACGGCTTGTAGAGCAAAGCGACGGGAGTGCGCTGCGATCTTCGTCACAGACATGCTCAAGGGGTGCGAGGCCGCACACCTCGCACCCCTCGAGGGCTCCCCCGGAGTCCCCCTCCGAGGACAACGATCGCCTGTCCCGGGGTCGCCGCGCGTCACCCGCGCGGCTGATTCGCCCCTACTTCGCTCGGCGGAGAGCCGCCTTCAGGTAGGCGTCCAGGTTGCCGAGCTCGTAGCCCCTGCGCCTGATCTTGTCGACCAGGATCCTGAAGTCCCTGGCCAGGTTGGGCCTGAAGTGCAGCAGCAGGATGTCTCCTGGGCGCAGCCGCTTGTCCGGCACCTGGTAGGCGATCTTCCCGCCCGGCTGCACGGTCGCCGTCCACAGCAGCAGCGCCTCGACGCCGCACGCCTTGGCGGCCCGCAGGGTGCCGGCGCCGTAGTTGCCGAACGGCGGCCTGAACAGCGTCGGCCGGGTGCCGATGTGCTCGCGGATCAGCTTCGACGAGCCGCAGATCTCGGCCTTCTGCGCGTCGTAGCCGAGCGTGCGCAGGTCGGGATGGGTGAGCGTGTGGTTCTCGATCGGCACGCCCGCGTCGCGCAGCTGCCTGAAGTAGCTCCACTTGCCGCGTCCGACGTACTTGCCCACGCCGCCCGCGGGATCGGGCGCGCCGAGCGCCTCCACCGCGTCGCGCATGACGAAGGCGGTGATCGGTATGCGCTGCTCGCGCACCTGCCTGACGAAGCCGGGGTCCTGCTCCCAGCCGTCGTCGATGGTCAGGAACACCACCTTGCGTGTGGTGGGGATCGAGCTGATCACCGGCAGGACGGAGCCGGCGGGGGCAATCGCCTTCACCTCGCCGGGCCGGGGAAGGACGCCGGGTGGACCCGCCTTCTGCTGCGGCTTGACCGGGACGGGCGGTGAGGAAGCGGGCGCGGCGGAGGAGGCCGGGCTCGTCCCTCCCGCGGCGCAACCCGAGACCAGCGCGGCCGCCACGATGCCCGCCGACACGCGCATCAGGCGCGTTCCCCCGAATCGCCGCCCGATCATGGGACCCCATCCTGCCATGGATCATGGACCATTCTCGGCGTGAGTTGCCATGAAGAAGAGGCGCGGTGCTGCCTAGAGTGGCCTTTGTGAAGGTCGCAGGCAGTGCGGTGCTCGGCATCGGCAGAGATCGTGTGTGGGACGCGCTCCAGGACCCGGCGGTGCTGGTGCGCACCATCCCGGGCTGTGAGCGCCTGGAGGAGACGGGCCCCGGCACCTACCGGATGACGGTCAGCGCGGGCGTCGCCTCGATCAAGGGCGTGTACCAGGGGGAGGTGGCGCTGTCCGAGCCGTCGCCGCCCGAGCGCTTCGTGCTGAGAGCGCGGGGGCAGGGCGCGCCCGGCACGGTCGAGGCCACCGTCGAGGTACGGCTGGCCGAGGTCGAGGGCGGGACGCGGATCGACTACGACGCCGAGGCCGTGGTCGGCGGGATGATCGGCGGGGTGGGGCAGCGGATGCTCGGCTCGGTCGCCAAGCGCACGGCGGGAGACTTCTTCAGCGCCGTCGAATCCCACCTGGTCACCGGGGTCCCCGCCCAGGCTGGCGCCCTCGCGGGATCGGCGGCGTCGCGTGGTCGCGCGCCCGCCGTTCCCGCTCAGGCGGGCCCGATGCGTTCGGCGGCCGGGCCGGATCATGGCGTGGCCGCGCCCGCCGTCCGCAGGGCGGAGCAGGAGGGCGCGGGGCAGGTCTTCGAACGGCCGCGCCCCGCGAAGGACCACACCCAGACCCGCCCGTGGGTCATGCTGGCCGCCTTTGGCATGGGCGCGGGCATCGCCCTGGGCAGCGCGGCGATCGGCTGGGTGCTCGGCAGGGCGGGCCGCCGGTAGCCGCGCGTCCGGCCATGCCCCCCGCTGTCGGCAGCACCCGCGGCTCCCGCCCGCGCAAGCCGGGCCTCGCCCCCCGGATGTCCGGACTCCCGGACTCCCGGGGGTCAGCTGCTCCTGATCGAGGTCTCGGGCCGGGCTGACCAGGTGCGCGACAACTCCTCGGCCAGCGCCGCCGTGAGCGCCTCGACGTCGGCGCGCGCCGTCCCGTGCATCGCCTCGGCGACGATCAGGACGGCGCCCGTCGACTCCCTGACGGCCGAGTGGCCGCTCTGCCTGTTCGACCAGCGGCGGGCGTGCGCGCGCCGCTCCGCGTCCGCGAAGATCACTTCGCCGGGTTCGGGCCGCTCGACCTCGCCGCCGAAGGTGAGGTAGGTCTCGTCCCCGTACGCGTGGCGGACCTCCATGCTCCCCGCGACCCGGGCGCGGTCGAAGACCGCCACGGGGATCGCGTAGGCCAGCGAGACGGCGTTGCACAGGTCGATCAGCGGGTGGATGCGCGGCAGCGACCCCTCCTTCCTGAAGCGCCGCAACAGCGACTCGGCGGCGCACCGGTACTGGGTCGGCTTCAGCCCCATCTTCGAGAAGGCCCTCCGCCACGCCTGGATCTCGGGGAGGTCGGCCTCCGTGCCGGCCGCGAGCCGCTCCTTGGCGATCGCGGTGAACCTGTCCAGGTCGGGCGCGGCGTCAGCGGTGATCCCCTCGGCGAGGAGCACGCCCGCCGCGAGTTCGGGGAAGTCCGACCAGATCCGGGGCGAATGCTGGACATCCATGAGGGCTCCTAGAGGTCGGCGAAGGCGAGTCGGACGCCGAGGGCGACGAAGGAGGCGGCGAAGATCCGCCCCATCCAGGCCATCACCCTGGGCCGTGAGGTGACCTGGTCGCGCACCGAGGCGGCGCACAGGCCGTAGGCGGCGAAGACGACGAAGGTGAGCAGCATGAACACCCCGCCGAGCCACAGCATCTCCTGGCCAGTCTCGGCGAACTGCGGCAGGAAGGCGAGGAAGAACATGGTCAACTTCGGGTTCAGAATGTTGATCAGGACGCCCGAGACGATCATTCGGGTCGCCGAGCGTGGCGCGGCGTCCTCGTCGACCGCCACCGTGCCCTTGTCGCGCAGCGCGGCCCACGCCATGAACAGCAGGTAGGCCACCCCCACGTACTTCAGCACCTGGAAGGCCACGGGGCTGGCGCGCAGCAGCGTGGCCAGCCCGGTGATCGTGGCCGCCAGGTGCGGCACGATCCCGAGCGTGCAGCCGAACGCGGCGACCACGCTCGCCGTGCGCCCGCGCGACAGTCCCGCCGACAGCGTGTAGACGACCCCGGTCCCCGGAGTGGCGACCACGACCAGCGTGGTCAGGAAGAACGCGAAACTCACCCGTCCACCCTGGCGCGACAATGGTCTGATGAACAGGTCCAAACAGGACGCTTCACGCAGGTCCATTGCGGTCGGCTCCGACTTCCTGCAGCTGGACGCCGGCGAGGCTCCCGCAGGCGGCCTGTCGGACTGGCTGGCGGGAAGGCTCAGGCGCGCCATGGCCGACGGCCGCCTGCCGGTGGGCGGCAGGCTGCCGGCCACACGCGTGCTGGCCGCGGAGCTGGGCGTGTCGCGCGGCG
This sequence comes from Nonomuraea mangrovi, assembly GCF_042681425.1. Classification (NCBI taxonomy): domain Bacteria; kingdom Bacillati; phylum Actinomycetota; class Actinomycetes; order Streptosporangiales; family Streptosporangiaceae; genus Nonomuraea; species Nonomuraea mangrovi. Next base: position 630,258 of record NZ_JBHUFV010000033.1, read on the forward strand.
TGGTCACCGAGGCCTACCAGCGGTTGAGAGAGGAGGGCCACGTCGCGGGACGCGGGAGGGCGGGGACCGTCGTCGTCGCCGTGCCCGCGACGCCACCCCGCCCCCTCGGCCCGCCCCGCGCGACCGCGCCGGGGGAGCTGTTCGCGGCCGAGCCCATGGCCGACGTCTTCGACGCGCTGCGCGCCGCGCCGGCGCGCATCGACCTGTCACCGGGACTGCCTGATCTGGCCGCCTTCCCCAGGACGGCATGGCTGAGGGCCGAACGCTCCGTCCTCGCCGGGTTGTCGGCCGCCGATCTCGGATACGGCGATCCCAGGGGAGCGCTCGCCCTGCGCACGGCCGTGGTCCACTGGCTGGCGCGCAACAGGGGGATCAGGGCGGATCCGGGCGAGGTGCTCATCGTGTCGGGGACCGCCCAGGCGCTCGGCCTGCTGGCCCACGTGCTGGGCAGGGAGGGCGTCGACGAGGTCGCGGTGGAGGACCCTGGCTCGCTCGGGGCCCGCCAACACCTCGGCGACGCGGGCATGCGCACCCCGCCCGTCACCGTCGACGCCGAGGGCGTGCGGGTGGACGAGCTGCGAGCGCTCGGCGCTCCGGTGGTCCTGCTGACCCCGGCCCACCAGTTCCCGACCGGCGTGGTACTGGGCGGACGGCGCCGGCGCGCGCTGCTGGACTGGGCCAGGGACGGCGGGCTGGTCGTCGAGGACGACTACGACGCCGAGCACCGCTACGACCGCTCGCCCGTGCCCGCCGTCCGCTCGGTCCTGGCCGAGCGGGTCTTCTACGCGGGCAGCGTCTCCAAGCTGCTCGCGCCCGCGCTGCGCGTGGGATGGCTGCTGGCGCCCCCGCGGTACAGGGACGCGCTCGTCGACGCCAAGCGCTTCGCCGACCTCGGCAACGCCGTACTGCCCCAGCTGGTGCTCGCCGCGCTCATGGAGAGCGGCGCGATGGAGCGTCACCTGCGCCTGCTGCGCACCCGTCACAGGCGGCGCAGGGACGCCATGGTCGAGGCGATCGCCGCGCACCTGCCGGGGGCGGTGGCGCACGGAGCGGCCGCGGGGCTGCACCTGATGGTCACCTACGCGGCGGGGCCCGCCGACACCGACCTCGCCGCGGCGGCGCTGGCCCGCGGGGTGAAGGTCCAGCCGCTGTCGTGGCACACCCAGCGCCCGGGCCCGCAGGGGTTGGTCATGGGTTATGCCGCGCGGACGCCCGCGGAGATCGGCGAGGGGGTGGCGGTCCTCGGCGGCGTGCTGCGCGACTGGACAGGCAACTAAATGGTTGCCTATTGTGGGGGGTTGTGGACGCGGTGTTCAAGGCCCTGGCCGACGGGAGCCGCAGGAGGCTGCTCGACCGGCTCAACGAGCGCAACGGGCAGACGCTCCTGGAGCTGACCGAGGGGCTCGGCATGAGCCGGCAGGCGGTGAGCAAGCACCTGGCGGTGCTGGAGGCCGCCAATCTGGTCAGCACCGTGCGGCACGGCAGGGAGAAGCTGCACTACCTCAATCCCGTGCCGATCCACGACATCGCCGACCGGTGGATCCGCCGCTACGAGCAAGGGCGGCTGTCCGTACTGGCCCGACTGAAGCAATCGCTGGAGGCATCACCCATGAGCAAGCCCGAGTTCGTCTACGTGACCTACATCCAGACCACGGCGGAGAAGCTCTACCAGGCACTCACCGACCCCGAGCTCATCAAGGTCTACATGGGCGGCACGGGCCCCGAGTCCACGTGGGAGATCGGCTCTCCCGTGCGCTGGAAGTCCCACCCCGACGGAGAGTTCGAGGAGCTGGGCCAGCGGGTCCTCGAGGCCGAGCCGGGCAAGCGGCTGTCGTACACCTGGCACACGCTCCAGCCCATGCACCGTGAGCTGTTCGACTCCGACGAGGCGTTCGCGGAGGCCGTCAAGGAGCGGTCGAGGGTGACTTTCGAGATCGAGCCCGCCGAGATCCCGATAATGGGCATCAAGCTGACGATCATCCATGACGGCTTCGACAGCCCCGACAGCAAGATGCTGGAGGGCACCAGCGGCGGCTGGATCATGATCCTCTCGGCGCTGAAGACGTTCCTGGAGGGCGGCAAGCTCCTCGCCGACCAGTGACCCGGCCGGCGACCCCCTCGCCGGGATGGGCCGGATCCGGCGCCCCCGATCCCGCGGCCGTCGCCGGTCCGGTCCACGGTGACGGGTTCGCGGGAGAGGGGCTCGTGATAGATAGGGGGCATGGGCAGACGGGCCGGGCGGCGCAGGCAGGACGTGCTCGAGGGGGCCGCGCGGGTGATCGCCGAGCGGGGGGCGGAGGCGACCAGGTTCGCCGACGTCGCCGAGGTGTCGGGAGTCCCGATCAGCACGCTGCAGTACTACTTCGGCAACCGCGAGGACCTGCTGGTCGCCGCCTTCCGCCACGCCGCGGCCACCGACCTGGAGACCGTCAGGCAAGGCCTGCAGGGCACGCCCTGGCAGCGGCTCCTCCACATCGCCCGGCACGTCGCAGGGGAGGAGGGCGGCGGCTGGCGGGTGTGGGTGGAGTCGTGGCGGTGGGCGCTGCGCGACGTGGAGTGGCGGGGGGAGTTCCTGCGCGACTACGCGGCCTGGCGCGGCCTGCTGACCGAGGTGATCGCCGACGGCGTCGCCGACGGCAGCTTCGCGGTGGGCGACGACCCGGTACGGCTGGCCAGCCAGGTGCTCGCCCTGCTCGACGGGCTCGGCATGCCCACCGCGCTGGCCGATCCCGCGCTGAAGGACCCCGAGGTGCTGACCGGGGCCCTGCGCAGGCTGCTGGCCGTGTCGGAGGCGTGATCCGGGCTAGGCCCGCATGCCCGAGACGGCGGGCTGCTGCTGCGTGATGCAGTGGATGCCGCCGCCGCCCGCGAAGATCTCCCTGGCGTCCACCAGTTCCACCGTCCGCGAGGGGAAGAGCTTGGCGAACAGCGCGGCGGCCTCAGCGTCGCGCGGGTCGTCGAAGGCGCACAGGATCACCGCGTCGTTGGCGAGGTAGTGGTTGATGTAGGAGTAGTCGACAGGCTCGCCGTCCACCTCCGTCACCGTGGGCGCCGGCACCTCGACGACCTCGAGCGCGCGACCGCGGGCGTCGGTGAACGAGCGCAGCAGGGCGATGTTCTCGCGGCAGACCTCGTGGTCGGGGTGCGAGGGGTCGGGCTGGCTGTGCGCGACGACCAGGCCGGGGCGGACGAAGGCGGCGAAGACGTCGATGTGGCCGCGGGTGCCGTACATGCCGTAGTCGGCGGTGAGCCCGCGCGGCATCCACAGGCACTTCTCCGCGCCGACGAACGCCTTCAGCTCGGCCTCGACCCGCTCGCGCGTCCAACCCGGGTTGCGGAAGGGGTCGAGCTGGACGGTCTCGGTCAGCAGCACCGTCCCCTCACCGTCCACGTGGATGCCGCCGCCCTCGTTGACCATCGACGAGGTGTACGGCACCGCCTCCGCCATCTCCGAGACGAGCGCGCCCACCTTGGAGTCGTTCTCCCAGCGGGCGAAGCTCTGCTGTCCCCACCCGTTGAAGACCCAGTTCGCCGTGGCGAGCCCGCCCTTGCCGTCCACCAGGAACGTGGGCCCGCTGTCGCGCAGCCACGCGTCGTCGATGGGCCGCTCGACCACGGTGATGCCAGGGTCGAGGCAGTAGCGGGCGTCGGCGCTCTCGCCGGTGTTGGCGACCATCACGACGGGCTCGTACCTGGCGATCGCGTCGGCCACCTGGCCCCATGCCCTGCGCGCGGCCTCCAGGTCGGTGAAGGTCGGGTTGGCGGTCGGGAAGGCCATCCAGGTACGGGCGTGCGGCTCCCACTCGGCGGGCATCCGGAAGCCGGCGGCGGCAGGTGTCATGGCGAGTCCTTAGTCTGTCGGTGGTTCGTCAGAGGAAGTAGAGGCGGCTGAGCGGGACCGACGAGGCCGGCTCGGTGCCGATGGGCCGGTCGTCGAGCGTGACCTGCCCGGTGCGCGGGTCGACCCTGACCTCGCCGAGGCGGTCGTTGCGCACCATCGAGGCGGGGCCGATCCCGCGCGTGCCGCGCACCGGCACCTGCCGGCGCCTGGTCGGCAGGGACTGCGACACCCCGCTGACGAAGGCGACCGACAGTTCGGCGGGGGTGGCGCCGTGCCCGCCGAACTGCGGGCCGTACACGAGGGGCTGGCAGACGTCGATGGAGGCGTTGGGGTCGCCGGTGACGCCCCACGCGGGAAAGCCCGCCTTGAGCACCAGCCACGGCTTCGCGCCGAAGGAGGCGGGGTTCCAGAGCACGATGTCGGCCATCTTGCCGACGCTGATCGATCCCACCTCGTGCGACAGGCCGTGCGCGATCGCCGGGTTGATCGTCAGCTTGGCGATGTAGCGCAGCACGCGCGCGTTGTCCGGCCCGCCCGTCGAGAACCTCGAGGCCAGCTGGAAGGTACGGCGGACCGTCTCGCCCGCCCGGCCCATGCCCTGCGCGTCGGAGGAGGTGATGCCGATGACGCCCAGGTCGTGCAGCACGTTCTCGGCGCCCATCGTGCCGGCCCTGATCCGCTCGCGGGCGATGATCTGGTCGCTGGGCAGGTCGGGCTTGAGCCCGTGGGCGGCCACGATCATGTCGTAGTGCTCGCCGAGCGCGTCGCGCCCGAACGGCAGCGTGGGATTGGTCGAGGAGCCGATCACGTTGGCGACGCCCGCCATGCGCAGCACGTTGGGGACGTGGCCGCCGCCGCAGCCCTCGATGTGGAAGGCGTGGATGGTCCTGCCCTCCAGCACGGCGAGCGTGTCCTCGACCGACAGGCACTCGTTCAGCCCGTCGGTGTGCAGCGCCACCTGCACGTCGTGCTCCTCGGCCACCCGGAGCGCGGTGTCGAGCGCCCTGGTGTGCGCGCCCATGTCCTCGTGCACCTTGAACCCGCAGGCGCCGCCTTCGACCAGCGCCTCCACCAGCGGGTCGGCCACCGACGACGAGCCGCGCGCCAGGAAGCCGATGTTGACAGGCCAGGCGTCGAAGGCGGCGAAGGCGTTGCGCAGCGCCCAGGGCGAGTTGACGCCCACCCCCCAGACGGGGCCGAACTCCTGACCGATGATCGTGGTCACGCCCGACGCCAGCGACGCCTCCATGATCCGCGGCGACATCAGGTGGACGTGCGTGTCGATCGCGCCCGCCGTGGCGATCAGCCCCTCGCCCGAGACGATCGTGGTGCCGGTGCCCACCACCACGTCCACGCCGTCGAGCGTGTCGGGGTTGCCCGCGCGGCCGATCGCGTGGATGCGTCCCTGGCGCACCCCGATCGACACCTTCCTCACCCCGAGCAGCGCGTCGATCACCAGCACGTTGCTGATCACCAGGTCGCAGGTCTCGCGGATGGAGGCGGCCTTCAGGTGCAGGCCGTCCCTGGCGGTCTTGGCGAATCCGGCCAGGAACTCCTCTCCCGGCTCCTGCGAGTCGTGCTCCACCTCGACGACCAGGCCCGTGTCGCCGAGCCGTACCAGGTCGCCCTCGCGCGGCCCGTGCACCCCGATGTAGTCGTGCACTATGCCCCCTCGTATCCGCAGGCGCGCGCTCTGCGCAGCGCCTCCTCCTTCGCGCCCGGCGCGTCCAGCGGGCCGTCCACCAGGCCCGCGAACCCGATCGCGGTACGGCCGCCGCCGATCGGGATCAGCTCCACGTCCACGGTCGTGCCGGGGTCGAAGCGCACGGTCGCGCCCGCGGGCACGTTGAGCCGCATGCCGTACCCCTCCTGCCTGGGGAAGCGGAGACGCGGGTTGACCTCGAAGAAGTGGAAGTGAGAGCTGACGGAGATCGGCACCTCGGCGGTGTTGAGCACCTGGACGCGCACCGGTGACGGGGGTTGCTCCCACGCGGACCTGGACACGACCGCTCCCGGCGCGGCGTCGCCGAGCGAGCCGCCGCCCACGGGGTCGGTGACCACCGCGAGCCTGCTGCCGTCGTCGAAGACCGCCTCGACCGTCACCTGGGTGACGATGTCGGCCACTCCCGGCAGCACGTCGTCGGGGCCCAGCACGGCCCTGCCGGCCGCGATGGCCTCAGCCAGCCTCGCACCGTCCCTGGCCGCCTCGCACACCGTGTCGGCGATGAGCGCGGTCGCCTCGGGGACGTTCAGGCGCAGGCCGCGGGCCCGCCTGGCGCGGGCGAGCTGCGCGGCGGTGAAGAGCAGGAGCCGGTCCCGCTCGGTCGGCGTCAAGCGCACCAGTGCCTCCCTCGTTCAGTGGCCCGATGGCAACCAGTGGAACATCCCCAGGTCGGGACCGCTGACGCGGGTGACCGTATCGTCATACAGGTTCGTCGTACAAGCTGTTGGAAAAGGATCTCCCGGCGTAGCGTGGCTGGTATGCGGGAGGCACACGCTGAAGACGCAAGGACCGAGGCCCGACGAGTCATCAACAACCTGCTCGGAGAGGAGCGGCCGACCGCGGCCGCGCTGATCGCCGACGCGCGCGCCGCGCTCGGTGAGGACCGCACCTCCCGATGTCTCGAGCTGGCACTCGGCGCGTCGCTGACGAGGCGCTCGGCTGAGCTCTCCTCCCTCGCCGCGCTCGTGGTCGGCGTCAGGGACCTGGGCGGCACATGGTGGGAGACCGAGCGGGGCGGAAAGCTGCCCGCGCCCGTCGAGGTGCTGCACACCGCCGCCGCGATCGAGCCGTGGACCGACCTGACGGTGCTGGAGATGCTGGCGGCCTGGATCGCCGACGACGCGGCCGACACGCTCTGGGGGCGCCCGGTGGCCGAGGTCGACCTGAACTCGTGGCAGGCCGAGGACCGCATCAGGCTCCCCGGCGGAGTCGGCCCAGGACAGCGGCTCGTCGTCCACTTCGACGCGGGCGGCAGGCTCGACGCGGTGGTGACCAGGCGGCCGGACGGCGAGCTGGGCTCCAACCTCGACTTCTCCTCGCTGCGCTATTCCAAGCCCGCCGAGGCGCAGTGGAGCTGGGGCGTGGCCGCCGGGCTCGGACCGCACCGGCTGCCCGGCGAGGACCCCGACCCGTACGCCAGGCCGGTGGCCGACGACGCGGTGCGCATCCTGCGCGAGTGGGCGCTGCGCCATGGCGCCACGCACGAGCAGCTCGGCACGTCGTGGACGAGCGTGGGCGACGTGGTGGCCGCTATCGAGCGGGTCGACTGGATGTGGCGCAGCGCCGAGTGGTTCGGCTGGTGGCGCGGTGCCTCGGCGCTGGTGGACGACTCGGGTTACCTTCCCCACAGGCTGGAAGAACTCGCGGCCGATTGATTGTTACGGCTTTCCGTGAAAGTTGAAATTTTTTCGGACGTCGTCTGTCCCTGGTGCTACATCGGGCACAAGCGCTTCGCCAGGGCGGTGGCGCGCTTCGCGGGCGAGGTGGAGGTGATCCACCGTCCCTTCGAGCTCAACCCGGACGCCCCCGCCACGGGTGAGCCGCTGCTGGAGGCGCTCGATCGCAAGTTCGGCGGCAACGCGGCGCAGATGACCCGCCAGGTCGCGGACGTCGGCGCCCAGGAGGGCCTGGAACTCCGCTTCGACCACGCGATCAGCGCGAACTCGTTCGAGGCGCACCGGCTGATCGAGCTGGCCTCCCGCCAGGGGCTGGCCGAGGAGATGACGAACCGGCTGTTCGAGGCGCACTTCACCGACGGGCTGAACATCGGCGACGCGGGCGTCCTGGCCAAGCTCGCCGCCGAGGTGGGCGTCGCGGACACCGGCGAGGCCGCCGCGCAGGTCAGGGAGCAGCTCGGCAGGGCGCGCGCGCTCGGGATCACCGGCGTTCCGTTCTTCCTGTTCGAGGAGCAGTTCGGCGTCTCGGGGGCGCAGCCTGAGGACACCTTCCTCGCCGCCCTGGAGGAGGTCGCCGAGCGTACGGCCCGCTGACCGAACGGGCGCGCGCCCGGGCCGGTTCTCCCGGGCGACCGAGGGACACCGGCACCGGGCGCTCGGGCGGTGGTGTCGCGTGAGGCGGCCGCTCGGGCGGTGGGGTCGCGTGAGGCGGGCGCTCGGGGGCGGGGTCGCGTGAGGCGGTCGCTCAGGCCCGGGCGACGCGCTGGGGCGCGCCGTCACGCGCCCATGCGAGGACTCGTGCCGCCAGCCCGGCGACGTCGTCGTCGCTGTGGAAGACCGCAGGGGCGAGGGCGCGGCCCTGGGCGGCGTCGGCCATCGCGTCCTCGATCCAGTCCTGGGCCCAGCCGCGCTCCCACAGCCGGTGCAGGCGCACCTCGTCCGGGCAGTCGAGGAGCGCCCAGCGGACCGGGGCCGCCCAGCGGCCGTCCGGGGCGAGTTCCTCGGGGTCGGGCACAGGGCACAGCAGGAGCACCGGATGCCCCGCCCGCCTGACCATGGTGACGACGCGCTGCCACAGCCGGTCGTAGGCGGGCCAGATCGGCGCGGCCTCCGGGTCGGCGATGGTCACACCGATCAGCGTGCCGTCCTCGAGCAGCTCATCCATCTCCATCACGACCAGCCCACCGGCGGACCGCAGCAGGTGCGGCAGCAGGGTCGTCTTGCCGGCGCCCGGCGCGCCCATGAGGAGGGACAGGGGTGCGTGCATCCGCCCGATCGTAGCGCTCCACCAGGCGATCCGGCCTCCCGAATTATCAAGATCTCTCTCTTCTGTCAAGCCGCGAAATTCAGTGACATGACGCGCGATGGACTGTCCTGCTTACTGGAACGCAGGGCCCGGCACAGAGGAACGCGGGCCTCCACGCGGGTGAGAACGGCATGACCCGCTGAAGAGCCGCGACTCCGCTCCCGCGCACGACGGGCAGGAGGCGGCAGGACACGAGACCGCGGAGACATCCAGATGATCGAAACACGGGGGCTGACCAAGCGGTTCGGGGGAACCCTGGCGGTGAACGACCTGTCCGTCACGGTGAGACCGGGCGCCATCACCGGCTTCCTCGGACCCAACGGCTCGGGCAAGTCGACGACCATGCGCATGATCATGGGGTTGGATCGCCCCACGTCGGGCAACGCCACCGTCAACGGCCGGCCGTATCACAGGCTGCGATACCCGCTCAGAGAGATCGGCGCGCTGCTGGACGCCGAGGCCGCGCACCCGGGCAGGTCCGCCCACGACCACCTGCTGTGCCTCGCGCACAGCAACGGCATCAGCCGCGCCAGAGTGGCGGACGTGCTCGACCTGGTCGGGCTCTCGGCAGTGGCGGGCAGGCGCGTCGGCAGGTTCTCGCTCGGCATGAAGCAGCGGCTGGGCATCGGGGCCGCGCTGCTCGGGGACCCGGAGATCCTGGTGCTCGACGAGCCGATGAACGGCCTCGACCCCGAGGGCATCCTGTGGGTCCGCACGCTCATGCGGTCGTTCGCCGCCCAGGGCAGGGCCGTCTTCGTCTCCAGCCATCTCATGAACGAGATGCAGGGCACCGCCGACCACGTCATCGTCATCGGCCAGGGGCGGCTCATCGCCGACGAGGCCATGGCGGCGTTCGTGGCAGGCAACTCGCTCGCGACCGTGCACGTGCGCGCCCCGCACCCGATGGTCCTGCAGTCCGTCCTGGAGGCCGCGGGAGGGCAGGTCAGGAAGGAATCCGACGGCTCACTCACCGTCATCGGACTCTCCACATCGCGCGTCGGCGATCTCGCGCTGACAGCGGGAGTGGCGGTGCACGAGCTCTGGACGCGCAACGACTCTCTCGAATCGGTGTTCATGAGGCTGACGCGGGAGCACGTCGAATTCCGGGCCGATGCGCCCATGACCATGGCCGGCGCCTGACCGGCACGAAGCGATCTGACGGGGGAGAATCATGGTGGCAACCACTCTGGCGGTGCCCGCGGCCGGCCTGGCACCGGCGAGAGGCGGGTTCGGCAACGTACTCCGCGCCGAATGGACCAAGTTCCGTTCGGTGCGATCGGTCCGCTGGTGTCTGGCGATCTTCGCGATGCTCGCCGTCGGCACCAGCGCCATCGTCGCGGCCGTGTCGGCCGTGTCGCCGTTCGGCGGTGAGACGAGGACCATGGGCCAGGTGGTGGCCGTGGTCATGGCGGGGAACGCGCTCGGCGAGATCGCCATCCTGGTACTGGGCATCCTGGCGATCAGCGGCGAGTACCGCTCGGGGATGATCAGAACCTCGCTGATGAGCGTGCCGTGGCGCGGGCGCATGCTGATGGCCAAGACGGTGGTGGTCGCGGCGGCGACCCTGGTGGTCTCGCTGGCCGTGACGGCGATCTCGCTCGCCGTCCAGCTCTTCTCTGGGGAGGTGCTCGGCGGCCTCACCGACCCCGAGGTGCTGCGATCCCTGCTGGGCCTGTCCGCCTATCTCACGGTGCTGGCCGTCTTCGCGATGGCCGTCGGCGCGATCATCCGCCACACGGCAGGCGCCATTCTCACCATGATCGGCGTGTTCTACGTCATGCCGAGCGTCCTGAGCCTCGTGCCGGGGACCCAGGCGGTGGCCAGGGCCATGCCGTACGTGGCGGGAATGCAGATCGCCGACATGACCTCGACCGCTCCGTGGGGCTGGTTCGCCGTCTACTGCGCGTGGACGGCCGCGATGTTCGGCCTCGCCGTCCTCCTGATGCGGCGGAGGGACGCGTGACGGCGCCGAGAGAGCGCGTCCGGCTGGGCCTGCTCGCCGTCGGCACCGTCCTGCTGGGGCTGCTGGCCGCCGGGTGCGCCACGGGGAGGGCCGACGACCGGCCGCCCTCCGTCCCCGCGGACGCCGGGGCGCTGCGTTCCTTCTACGAGCAGCGGATCACCTGGAACGAGTGCGACGACGGATTCGAATGCGGCCGCCTCCAGGTCCCGCTCGACTACGCCGACCCCGCGGGGGACACGATCACGCTGGCCGTCATCCGCAAGCCGGCAGCCGACCGGAAACGGCGGATCGGCTCCCTCCTGCTGAACCCGGGCGGGCCGGGCGGTTCAGGGGTGAGGTTCGGCCTCGTCTCCGGTGAGATCCTCACCGAGCGGCTGCGCGCCCGCTACGACGTCGTCGGGTTCGACCCCAGAGGCGTCGGAGAGAGCACGGCGATCCGCTGCGCGCCCGAGGTGGGCACCGGCACCTTCGGCCCCGAGGTGAACCCGCGAAGGCGCGTCCGCGCCACGGCCGGCGACCTCGCCGACCAGCTCAAGCGGTTCGGGGCCGGCTGCCAGGCCCGGTCAGGCAAGCTGCTCGCCCACGTCTCGACCGTCGAAGCGGCCAGGGACATGGACGTGCTGCGCGGCGTGCTCGGCGATGCCAAGCTGAACTATCTCGGCATCTCGTACGGCACCTACCTCGGGGCCGTCTACGCCGAGCGCTTCCCCGGCAGGGTCGGCAGGCTGGTCCTCGACGCCGCCGTCGATCCCAGGGCATGGCCGACGAGCGCGGCGATCACACAGGCCCGCGGATTCGAGGTGGCACTCGACTCCTTCCTCGCCGACTGCGCCAGGCGCGCGGGCTGCCCGCTCGGCACCGACGCCAAGGCGGCCAGGCGGCGCGTCGCCGGCCTGCTGGAGCGTATCGACCGCAGGCCGCTGCCCGGCAAGGGCGCGCAGGTCGTCGACAAGGAGACGGCCGTCCAGCTCATCGGCGGAGCCCTGTACAGCGAGCATGCGTGGCCGCTCATACGAACGGCCTTCCAGCGGGCCCTGCGGGGCGACGGGGAGGGACTGCTGGAACTGGGCGGCGGCTCCGTGGGCGGGGGCGACGACAACTTCGCCGAGGCCATGGCGGCGATCGTCTGCCTTGACGGCCCGCCGGCACAGACCTCGGCACGCCAGGTCGAGGCACGGCTGCCCGCCTTCCGCCAGGCCGCGCCCGTCTTCGGGGAGATGATGGCATGGGCGGAGCTCAGATGCGCGTACTGGCCGGTCGCACCGGTCGACACGCCGCGTGCCATCCACGCGAGTGGCGCGGCCCCGATCCTGGTCGTGGGCGCCGTCAGGGATCCGGCCACGCCGTACGCGTGGGCTCAGGGGCTGGCCGGCCAGCTGTCCTCCGGCGTGCTGCTCACCTACGACGGCGACGGTCACGGCGCCTACGACAAGCGTGGCAGCGCGTGCGTCAACGACGCGGTCGACACCTATCTCATCGACGGCCGTCCGCCGCTCAAGGGAGCGTGGTGCCGTTGAGGTCACCGGCCTCCGCGCAGACGTCGACCGGCGTCGGTGTCGACCGGCCTCCGCGTCGACCGGCGTCGGTGTCGACCGGCCTCTACATCGACCGGCCTCTACATCGACCGGCCTCTGCGTCGACCGGCGTCCGTGTCGACCGGCCTCTGCATCGCCCGGCCTCGGTGTCGGCCGGCCCACCGGGGCGCGGCCTCGGGGACGGTCACCCGTGCGACCGTCCCCGAGATCACAGGCCGAGCGCGACGGCCAGCCGGGTGAGCTCCGCCTTGCTGGTGATCCCGAACTTGAGCCGGACCCTGCGCAGGTAGGTGTCGATGGTGTGCAGGCTGACCCCCATGCGCCGGGCGGCCTGGGAGTAGGTGCACCCGGCGGCTATGTGGCGCAAGGTCTCCGCCTCGCGAGGGGCGAGGGCGGGTTCGGCGAGCTCTTCCTCGTCGCCGTGCGGAACGAACGGGAGCATCTGGTCGCTTTCGGTGCTCTCGGGTAACTGTCGAGACCGTACGGCCCGCGTGGGGGCCGCGGGCTTCCGGCGGCTGTGCCCCGATCGCCCGTGACGGAAGGGAACCCGGCTCAGGAGCGCCAATCTTCCGATTTGTGCTGTTAAGCGAGTTTTGTAGCCGTTACTGGTTGTAAGTCGCTTTCGACTGGCTTGCTGTCGCCTGACATCACGCGCGGCACGGGGCGGCCACCGTGGACGCGTCGCCGGCCGATGATCTCCTCGGCCGGCGAACCGACCGGCCCCTCGTCGGTGCTCGCGCCTCGTCGCGGTGCGCGCTGGATGGTGGGCGGCCGGGGTCGACCGGCCTGCGGCAACGGGTCGACGGCGGCTGTCCGCCGCCACGGTCGGCTGTTGCGAACCCGCCGGGTGCGGCGCCAGGCAGGGGGGTGCGAGCGGGGTGCGGCGGCAGGCGGGGGAGGGGGCGCGGTGGTAGGTGGGCCCCGGTGCGTCCCACGTGCCGCGACGATGTCGGAGGAGGCGCCTGTCGGCCGAAGGGATACAGGGTCCGGACACGGGGACGGTGGTGGCACACAACGGGGAGTTGGACACGGCCACCACCGCACCGCCGGCGTCCACCATCGTGCCGGTCACTTCAAGTCTAACTGACTCCTTGTTGGACCGCCTGTAAAGATCGGATCACAACGTGACCTGCCTTGGTCAATGCGACATTCACTCGTGGTGATCCGGAAATACATCCGATGTATGCGGTCCTATGGAGCTGGACGTCCAGCCCGGCTGGTACATCCACCCGCCGCCGGCGGCGGGTGGATGTCCGTGTGCGTGGATGATGCGGGGGATGGTGGAGCGCCCGCCGCTGACCCCGCCCCAACCCAAGATCGATCTCAGCGCCGACGACTGTCCGCAGGTTCCTCGCCCCCGAGGATCCCCGTTCGCGGCTGGTGACACGTTCGTCGACGGTCCGCCGGTACAGAGGTCTCGCGGCGACGAGCATGGCCCTCGACCGCGATCGTGGTCGAGGGCCATCCCCGTTTGCCGTTCGTCAGGCGGAGGTTTCGGCGGTGGCGGTCAGGACCGCGCGGCCGAGGACGTGACCGGCCATGGTGAAGCCGAGCAAGGCCGGGGTGGCGTCGGCCGGGACGCCGATGGAGGCGACGTCGAGGGCATGCACCACGACGAAGTAGCGGTGCGGCCCGTGCCCGGCCGGCGGTGCGGCACCGATGAAGCGGGCTGCGCGTGCGTCGTTGGGCAGTTGGAAGGCACCCTCGGGCAGGCCCGAGCCGGTGTCGTCGCCGGCGCCCTCGGGCAACTCGGTGACAGTGGCCGGGATGTCGGCGACCGCCCAGTGCCAGAACCCCGACCCCGTGGGGGCGTCGGGGTCGTAGACGGTGACGGCGTAGCTCTTGGTGCCGTCCGGCGCACCGCTCCAGGACAGTTGGGGGGAGACGTCCTTACCGCCGGGGACACCGGAGGACCATTGCTCGGGCGACCAGGCGGCGCCGTCGGCGACGGTGGTACTGGTCACGGCGAAGGACGCTGCCTCGGGGAGCCGGGCGAAGGGGTCGTTGGCGCTCATATCGCATCGTTCCTTTCAGGTCGTGCCGTGGGGTGGCGGTGATGCGGTCGACGGAGGGCTCACACCGCTGCCGTCTCCCGTCCGCCTGCATGTCGACCATAACACAAATAATCGATTATTTGTCAGATCGTCTATGATGGTGGCATGAGTCAGTCGATCCACTCCTCAGCCTCGTCGGGGAAGCAGATGCTCTCCGAGCAGATCTACGCGCACCTGCGGAACGCGATCATGCACGGGAACTACGCTCCCGGTGCCGCCCTCAAGCCCCAGGATCTGGCGAAGGAGCAGGGCGTGAGCCTGGCCGTCGTCCGCGAGGCGCTCGTGCGGGTGGTCGGCGAGGGCCTCGCCGAGCGGCTGCCCAACCGCGGTTTCGCCGTTCCGGCCTTCTCCGACCGCCGCTGGCAACAGATCGCCGAGGCCCGCCGGAGCATCGAGCCGGTCATGCTGCGCATGTCCATCGAGCGCGGCGACCTCGACTGGGAGGCCCGCGTACGAGCCGCCCACCATCGTCTGGCCCGCACCCCGACGCACGTGCCTGAGGAGGGCGAGTACTACAGCGACGCCTGGGCCGAAGCCCACCGGGTCTTCCACCGCACCCTGCTGGAAGGCTGCGGCAACCCCGTCCTGCTGGAGACCTTCGACCGGATGTGGACCATGAGCGAGCTGGCCCGCCGCTGGTCGGCACACCGCAACCCCGACCGGGACGGCGTCGCCGAACACCGCAGGCTGGAGGAGGCGGCACTGGCCCGCGACGCCGACACCGCGGCCGAAGCACTCGCCAGGCACCTCACCCTCACCGCGGCCGAACTGACCGGCTGCACCCACCACGAACCCGCGCAGGAAGCCTGACGCGCCTCACCGATCCGCCCCGCCCACCGCCACAACGCCACCGGCAAGGCACCGACGTCGGCGCTGCTCATGTAGCCCCGTGGCTGATCCCCAGAGCAGTGGGCCGCCGCCCGCGACCGGCTGTGCGAGCGCGGCTTGCTGGGCGAGGCGGGGGATCTCACGGAATCGGGCACCGTCCTGCGTGGTGAAGTCGAGGCGCTCACCGACCGCATCGACCGCTCAATCACCGGCGCTTGCCAGGGTCGCGCGTCACGAGGCCCGGCACCCGACGCCGCCACCGCCCCGGCCCTCGGAGGCGTACCGGTGGGCAGCAGGAGCGCCGGCAGCCTGCTGCCCCGCCCCTGTCGGGGCCTGGCGGTAACCCACTCCACCGTGTTCCCCGTCCTCTCGGCGAGTTACTTCCACACTTCCGCGTTGTGCGCTTCCCATGTGCGACCGCATGAGACTGTCCAGGTCAGCGGCTTTGGCTGCCCCCCTCCTGGCTTCGCGGGCGCCCTGAGGGTCTTGGTCCCGTGGACGCTGTAGGTGATCTTCCCCCAGACGACGCTCTGGCAGTCCACCCAGTACTTGTACGTGCCTGGCTTCGTGCACTTGAAGTGCGCGAACCGCCCGTCGTTGGAGTGCTGGCATCCGGCGGGGTCAGCCGCACGGAGTGCGCTCGCGCCGGCCTGGCCGGCCGGGAGAGCGAACAAAGGTACGGCGGCCAGCACGGGCAGCAGGTAGCGGCCCGCCGGTCGGAAAGCGGCGTATACCCACGCGGTTGAGCGATTTGGTTGCACCTTTGATCCCCTCTGGTCGGTGACTGTCGGTGCAGTCACGTTTCGTCCACCGCAGCCTTCAACAGGCATGTCATAAGCGAGTCATAAGCCGTGGTGCTCACGAGCCCTCTGGGGCAACGTAGGGAGGCAGCGCTCGGTCGCAAGCGGCTGCCGGCGTGGCCACGCCGGCAGCCTGCCGTGGCCGCACCACCCTGGTAGCGGGCCGGCGGCCGACGAACAGCTCGCCGCGGCGGCCATGGATCTGGGTCCGGCGGTCCCACCGCTTGGAGCCGACGCAGGAGATTCCGGACGGCCCGATCATCAGGCGGTCGACGTTGGCCCGGTCATAGGGCGGGCGCCGGTCGTGCAGCACGGCGTAGCCGATCCGTTTCCAGAGGACGCGGCAGCCGTGCAGCGGCACGCTCGCCGGCGGCGCCCTTGCGCCAGGCCGTGACGGCGGAGTGGGCGCGCGCCGACGGTGGAAGGCATCGGCGGCCGCGGCGAGCGCGACGGCGATCAGGGCGGCGTGCCCAGGTACCCGTCCGTCCAGCCGGCGCGCCCCTGGACCGGGGCGGGGCGGGGGCTACCGCGCCCTGGCGGGCGTGTAGGGCGGTCAGGAGGCCGTAAGGCTGGGCACGGGCATCGCCAGCTGCCCAGAGCGGTGGTGCCTGCGGCAGAGCACCTGGTAGCGGACGGGCGAGGCGTCGGTGTCGCCGATCACCACCTGCTCGCCGCTGCGCGCCATGGCACCGCCGACCACGCGGGCGTTCAGCAGCCCTGGACGCCCGCACCAGCACAGCACCTCCACCTGCAGCCTGCACACCTCGTCGGCCAGTTCGAACAGGCGCTGCGCGGCGGGGAACATCTGCGACCTGAAGTCAGAGGCCAGGCCGAAGGCGTAGACGTCCACGCCGTGCTCGTCGACCAGGTCTGCCAGCTGCTCGATCTGCTCGACGGTGTAGAAGCAGGCCTCGTCGCAGATCAGATAGTCGATCCTGTCGTGCGCGCCGACGAGCGTGACCAGGTCGAGCGCGTCGTCCACCTCGATCGCGTCGAGGCCGAGCCCTATCCTGCTGGTGACCTTCGCCCCACCCGACCTGTCGTGCTTGGTCAGCACGAGCCCGCGCCTGCCCTGCCGTCCGTGGTTGTAGTTCATCTGCAGCGCCAGCGTGGACTTCCCGCAGTCCATCGGGCCGAAGTAGAACTTCAGCACCGCGTCGCGGGCGGCGGAGGGGACGGGAGAGAGCGCGGACAATTCGGTCACAGGCCGCTAGCTTACTGGTCATCACTACTGCTCCCATCTGTCACTGGAGGCGACCTTGGCCACGGACAACCCGGCCGCGCTGGAGGCACTGATGACCCCCGACGACCTGACCGCGGCCCAGGCCGACGCCGCGCGCTGGCGCTACGGCTTCTTCGTCGTGCTGACCGGCATTATCGTGATCCTCGTCGCCTTCGGCGCCGCGGTGTTCGCCACCAAGGAGTTCGCGACGATGTTCGCCGGCGTGTGCGGCGTGATCGGCACCATCATCGGCGCCTACTTCGGCATCCAGGCAGGGCAGTCGGGCAAGGCGCGGGTGGAGATGGAGCTGCACAGGGCCCACGAGCTCGCCGTACGGCTGGCCGCCTACGTCGGCACCGAGCACGCCCCCAAGGTGATCGACGACGTCCTCGGCAGCAGGAGACGGTCGGCTTCTCGGCCGTGAACGACCGAGCTTGCGGCTCCTCGCCGTCGATGGAGTCGACGGTTCAGGCCGCGTCGCCGGCAGCGTGACTCACTGCCCAGCCCGTCACACCATGTGAGGCGATGTGGCGGGCCGCGTTGCCGTCGGCGTGCCCGGCGAAGCCGCACGACGTACAGGCGAAGGTTCCTGGCCGGGCCGATGCAGGGTGACCCGCTGGGGCTCCGGTCGCTTGGGCGATCGCGTCGCACACACGCGACAGACGAACGGCGGCCTCGCCCAGAGCCCGGCTGCCTCGCAAGATAACGCTGAAGAATCGCCCGTTGTTCGGCAGGTTTCGCTGATCCCTGGGGGTGAGCCCCCAGGTAGACACTGAACCCATGCGTATCGGAGTGGACACCGGCGGCACGTTCACCGACGTCGTCGCGCTCGACGAGCGAACCGGCGAGATCTTCACGACCAAGACACCCTCGACGCCCGCCAACCCGGCCGACGGCTTCATGGCGGGCATCGCGAAGGTGGGCGGCGGCCCGGTCACAGGGCTCGTCCACGGCACGACCGTGGCGACCAACCAACTGCTCGAGGACCGGATCGCCTACCTGGGCTTCGTGACGACCGAGGGGTTCGAGTTCATCCTGGAGATCGCCAGGCAGAGCGTGCCCGACGGCTACGGCAACTCCTACTTCTGGGTCAAACCGCCCAGGATCGTTCCCGTGCACAGGGTGAAGACCGTCGGCGGCCGGCTCGACCACCTGGGCGAGGAGGTCAGGCCGTTCGACGAGGAGGAGGCGGCGCTGGTCGCCCGGTGGTTCAGGGAGCAGGGGATCACCGCGATCGGCGTGTGCTTCCTGCACTCCTACGCCAACCCCGCCCATGAACGGCGCATGCGGGAGGTGCTCGAGCGGGAGCATCCCGAGGCGGTGGTGTCGCTCTCGAGCGACGTGCTGCGCGAGTACAGGGAGTACGAGCGGTCGGTGACCACGCTGGTCGACGCGGCCGTCAAGCCGACGATGCGGCGTTACATCGCCAACCTGTCCGAACGGCTCGGCCTGCCGTTCTCGGTGATGAAGTCGAACGGGGGCGTCCTGAGCGCCGCCGAGGTGGTGCACCAGCCGATCACCACCGTGCTGTCGGGACCCGCCGCGGGAGCGCTGGGCGCGGCGCTGATCGCCTCCACCGCGGGGCGGCCGTCGGTGATCACGCTGGACGGCGGCGGCACCTCGACCGACGTCGCGGTGGTCGTGGAGGGGGAGCCCTCGCTGACCACCGAGGGGTCGATCGGGCGCTACCCGTGCAAGATCCCCATGATCGACATCGTGACCGTCGGCGCCGGTGGCGGGTCCATCGCGTGGATCTCGCCCGAGGGCACGTTGAAGGTGGGACCCAAGTCGGCGGGCGCCGACCCAGGGCCGCTCTGCTATGGCAAGGGCGGCGGCGACGTCACGGTCACCGACGCGCACGTCTTCCTCGGCAGGATCCCCCCGCACCTGCTCGGCGGGGAGATCCCGCTCGACCGCGAGGCCGCGAGGCAGGGCATCGAGGCGCTGGCGGGCAAGCTCGGCCTGACCCCCGAACGCACCGCGACCGGCATCCTGGAGATCAGCGCGTTCAACCAGTGCAACGCGATCCGCCAGATCACCGTCAAGCGCGGACTCGACGTGCGCGACTTCCCGCTCGTGACGTTCGGCGGCTCGGGTCCGCTGCTGGCCTGCCGCCTCATCGACATCCTCGGCATGCCCGCGGTGGTCGTGCCGCCCGACCCCGGCAACGTCTCGGCGTTCGGGCTGCTCACCGTGGACGTCAAGAACGACTACGTCCGTACCTACGTCACCCGCGAGCCCTCGGCGGACGTGCTGGCCGACGTCTTCGCCGAGTTGGAGGGGCACGCCGTGCTGGCGCTCGACAGGGAGGGCTTCACCGCGCCCGTCTGCCAGCGCAGCGCCGACCTGCGCTACTACGGCCAGGCCTACGAGGTGCGCGTGGCCGCGCCCCCGGGGCCACCGGACGGCGAGTGGCAGGCCGAGGTGGTCGCCCGCTTCCACGAGGCGCACGAGAAGCTCTACGGGTACGGCTACCGCGGCGATCCCCGGCACGCGGTCGAGTGGGTCAACCTGCGGGTGTCCGGTATCGGACCCATCACCCGACCCTCGATCCCGGTGCGGCCCGCGCGCAGCGGGCCCATGGCCGAGCCCGGCGCCCGCCGCGTCTCCTTCGACGACGACGGCTGGTCGTCGTGTCCCGTCCACGCGCGCGCCACGCTCCGCGCGGGCGACGTGATCACCGGCCCGGCCGTCATCGAGGAGTACGGCTCGACGCTGCCGCTCCACCCCGGCTTCACCGCCGAGTGCGACGCCCACGGAAACCTGATCGTCCGCAAGGAAGGGACCCTCCAGTGACCGTCGACCCGGTCCTCGTCGAGATCGTCGAGGGCACCCTCGCCTCCGTGGAGATGGAGGTCGAGACCGCAATCGCGCGCACCGCCCGCTCCCCGATGATCCGCGACGCCCACGACTTCCGCGCCGGCATCCACGACGTCAGGCTGCGCAAACTCACCGGGCGCTCCTACTCGGCGCTCGTCCAGCCGATCGTCCGCGACTTCCCCGTCGAGACCATGAACCCCGGCGACGTCTTCTTCCACAACGACGTCTACCTGTCCGAGGGCGGCATCGGCCACCTGCCCGATCTCTGCGTCACCGTCCCCGTCTTCCACGGCGGCGAGGTGGTGGCGTTCGTGCAGGCCTTCGGCCACCATGACGACATCGGCGGCGCCGTACCTGGGAGCATGCCCTCCCACGCGCGTTCGGTCTTCGAGGAGGGGCTGATGGTCCCGCCGATCAGGCTGTGGGACCGCGGCGTCCCCAACGAGGCCGCGCTGCGGATCATGACGCGCAACTCCCGCATGCCCGACTCCCTGGCCGGCGACCTCGACGCCGAGTGCTCGGCGTGCCTGATGGGCGCGCGCCGGCTTGGCGAGCTGTTCGACAGGTACGGCAGAGCGGCCGTCGAGCAGTGCTTCGACGCGATCATCGACAACACCACGCAGACGTTCCGCAGGGAACTGCTGTCGAAGATCCCGCTCGGCACCTACGTCTGGGAGGACTACGCCGAGCACGACGGCGTCGACGAGCCGCGCCTGCACACCCAGCGGATCACGCTCACCAGGCTCGAGGACCGCCTGGTGATCGACTTCACCGGCACCTCGCCGCAGGCCAAGGGGCCGATCAACCACGCGGGCGACTACGCCGACGGGGTGTTCCTGAAGAAGTGGCTGGCCCCGATCCTGCGCAACCTCGCCGACACGCCCGCCCGGATGGCCGAGCTGGACGTCAACGAGGGGGTCGTCCCGCTCATCGAGATGCGGTTCCCCGACAAGGGGACGCTGCTCACGCCGATCTTCCCGGCGCCCACCAACGCCAGGACGTTCGTCATCCTGCGCCTGCTGGGGGTGCTGGCAGGGGTGCTGGCCAAGGCCACGGGCGGCCGGATGCCCGCCGACCAGGAGACGATCAGGTACACCGGCGTGTACGGCGACGACGCGGACGGCATGCCGTACCTGATGAGGGAGGTGCTGGGCGGCGGCTCGGGCGGCCGGTGGTACGCCGACGGGGAGGACACGATCCACGTCGTGCCCGACTCGCGCAACATCCCCGTGGAGTTCGCCGAGGCGCGCTGGCCGTTCAGGGTGGAGCGGCTCGGGCTCGCGGTCGACTCGGGCGGGCCAGGGCTGTTCAGGGGCGGGCTCGGGTACGACAAGCACATCAGGATGCTGCGCGACGCCTCCTACATGTCGATCGCGGACCGGTCGATCCTGTCGTGCTGGGGGGTCAACGGGGGCCTGGCGGGGCGGCCCTTCACGGTCTCGGTGGCGGGGCAGGAGATGGAGGGCCTGGTCGACGACCACCCCGTGAGGGCCGGTGAGATCATCCGCATCCGCACCACGGGCGGCGGTGGCTGGGGCTCCCCCTACGACCGAGACCCGCTGACGGTGGCTGCCGACGTCCGCGACGGCAAGGTGTCGGTGGAGGGGGCGAGGGAGGACTACGGCGTGGTCCTGTCGGACGGCGTGGTGGACGACCTGGCGACGTCGGACCTGCGTGCGAGGCTGCGCGCCCGGTCGGCCCGCTTCTTCGACCGGGGCCCCGGCTACCCCGCGCTGGCCGACGGCCGCACCCACGCGGAGGTGGACGAACCCTAGCCGCGGCCCCCCTCGGGACGCCGTGAGCGGGAGCAGGGCCGCGGGCAGGGACGGGGGCAGGGCCAGGGGAGTGGCGGCGCGGGGGTGCCATGATGGCGCACATTCCGATTTGGAGGACGATGTGCGTATCGCCCTGGCCGGCCTGGCCACCAGTCACCCCTACACCGACGCCCGTACCCTGGCCCGCCACGCCGAGCTCGTCGTGTGGGAGCAGGACCCCGACAGGCTGCGACGCTTCACCGACGAGCACCCCGGCGCCGAGGTGGCCTCGAGCCTGGCCGGCCTGCTCGCGACCGCCCCCGACGGCGTCGTGCTGACCGTGCCGAACCCGCAGGCCCCGCAGGCGCTGGAAGCGGTCCTGGAGACCGGCGCTCCCGTGTTCATGAACAAGCCCGCCGCCGCCAGCCGCGCCCAGCTGGAGGCGCTCGACCGGCTGGAGATCACCGACAGGGTGCTGTCCAGCTCGGTGCTGCGTTTCGCCCCCGCCTTCACCGCGGCCAAGATCGATCCCGAGGCCGTGCTCTCCGTGCGCGCCACCGTCAGGCACGACGTCGGCATCTGGGCCACCGGATACAACCCGTGGCAGGACACTCCGGGCGAAGGCGGCGGCACGATGGTCACGATGGGCGTCCACGGCGTCGAGTTGCTCGTCGCGCTGCTCGGCCCCCAGGTGCGCCTGGCCGGCGCGGCGGGCGCCATCAGGCACTACGACGGCCTGCGCTCGGAGGACACCGGCGTGATGGCGCTGCGCTGGGACAGCGGCGTCACCGGCACCGTGGAGATCATCGGCGTCTCGGAGTCCGAGGCGTACACGGTGACCGTGCACACCCGCGAAGGCTCCTCGGAGATCGTCATCGAGGGCGGCGACGACGTCCTGAAGGGTCTCGGCTACGAAGGCACCGTCGAGGCGTTCCTCGCGATGGTCGGCGGCGCGCCGAGCCCCGTGCCGTGGGCCCAGACCAGGGCCATCCTCGACGTGCTCGTCACGGCCCGCGAGGCGGTACCGGCCTGACAAGCCCTTCCCCCATTGACAGGGCAAGACTCGCGAAGTTACGGTCTGGACCGTAAATGAGAGGAGTTCGGGGTGCGGACGGTAGTGGAGCTCGAGGAGCGACTGGCGCGGCCCAGCGAAGGACTTGTCGCTGACCTGGCCAGACTCGACGGCGACATCATGATCCTTGGAGCGGGAGGGAAGCTCGGCCCCAGCCTGGTGAGGCTGGCGCTCAACGCCGCCAAGGGCGGCAAGCGGATCACGGCCGTGTCCAGGTTCTCCGAGCCGGGCCTGGCCGACGCGCTCACGGCGGAGGGCGCCACGGTCGTGAGCGCCGACGTCGCCGACGAGCGGGCACTGCGCGACCTGCCCGAGGTGGAGAACGTGGTGTTCCTGGTCGGGGCCAAGTTCGGCACGCAGGGCGCCGAGCACGCCACGTGGTTCACCAACTCCTACCTGCCGGGCCGAGTCGCCGACCGGTTCAGGGACAGCAGGATCGCGGCGCTGTCGACCGGCAACGTCTACCCGCTGGTCCCGGTGACCAGCGGCGGCGCCACCGAGGAGACGCCGCCGGACCCCGTGGGCGAGTACGCGATGAGCTGCCTCGGAAGGGAGCGGGTGATGTCGCACTTCAGCGAGAAGTACGGCACCCGCCTGTCCCTCATCCGCCTCAACTACGCCGTCGAGATGCGCTACGGCGTGCTCGTCGACCTGGCCCAGAAGGTGCACGCGGGAGAGCCCGTCGACGTGTCCACGGGCATGGCCAACGTCGTGTGGCAGGGCTACGCCAACGAGGTCACTCTGCGCTCGCTGCTGCACGCGTCCGCGCCGCCGTTCGTCCTCAACCTGACGGGACCCGAGCTGATCTCGGTACGGCAGGCCGCGCTCGACCTCGGCAGGGCGCTGGGCAAGGAACCCGCGTTCGCCGGTGAGGAGGCGCCGACCGCGCTGCTGTCCAACGCCGCCAAGTGCCACCGGCTGTTCGGCTATCCCGAGCTGACGCCCGCCGAACTGGTCGAGCTCACGGCCGCGTGGATCGCCGAGGGCGGCCCGCTGCTCGGCAAGCCGACGAAGTTCGAGCGCCGCGACGGCCGGTTCTGACCAGCATGCTCATCGATCAAGGGGGAAGCGACGTGCTCAGCACGGCTCCAGAGGCACAGACGTCCGTGCGGGACCTGTTCAGGCGCGGGCTGGTCATTCCCGCGCACCCGCTCGCGCTCGACGCCGACCGCAGGCTGGACGAGCGCCGCCAGCGGGCGCTGACCCGCTACTACGTGGACGCGGGAGCGGGCGGGCTGGCGGTAGGCGTGCACACCACGCAGTTCGCCATCCACGGCACCGAACTGCTGCCGCCCGTCCTGGAGTTGGCGGCCGAGACCGCCCGCGAGGCGGGCCGCGAGATCGTGCTGGTGGCGGGCGCGACGGGCCCGACCCGTCAGGCGGTGGCGGAGGCCGAGCTGGCCAGGTCGCTCGGCTACCACATGGTGCTGCTCAGCCCGCACAAGGAGCTGGACGAGGACGGGCTGATCGAGCGCGCCCGCGCGGTCGGCGAGGTGCTGCCGGTCATCGGCTTCTACCTGCAGCCCGCGGTCGGCGGCCGCACGCTGTCGCGCGACTTCTGGACCAGGCTGGCCGCCGTCGAGTCGGTCGTCGGCATCAAGGTGGCGCCGTTCGACCGCTACCGCACGCTGGACGTGCTGCACGGCGTGGTCAGGGCGGGCAGGGCCGAGGAGGTGGCGCTCTACACGGGCAACGACGACCACATCCTGGCCGACCTCATCACCACGCACCGCGTCGTCGTCGACGGCCGTCAGGTGGAGGTCGAGTTCGTCGGCGGGCTGCTCGGCCAGTGGGCGGTCTGGGTGAAGAAGGCGGTCGAACTGCTCGACGAGGCCAAGCTCGCCCGCGCGGGCGACGACGCCGCCGTGCGCAGGCTGCTCGGCCTCGACGGCCACCTGACCGACGCCAACGCCGCCATCTTCGACTCCGCCAACGGCTTCCACGGCTGCATCCCCGGCATCCACGAGATCCTGCGCCGCCAGGGGCTGCTGGCGGGCCGCTGGTGCCTCGACCCCACCGAGGAGCTGTCGCCTGGACAGCTCGCCGAGATCGATCGCGTGTGGTCCGCCTACCCCTGGCTGCGCGACGACGACTTCGTGGCCGAGGGCCTCGACCGGTGGCTCGCCTAGAGCGTCAGCCGGTACAGGGTCAGCGGGCGGCCGCTGGTCCCGCTGGTCAGGTTGCCGGTGCGTTCGGCGAGCCCGGCCAGCTCCAGCCGGTGCAGCATGCGGCGCGCGGTCCGCTGCTGCACCGCGAGCCGTTCGGCGATCTCCCTGGTGGTCAGCGGCTCGCCGCCGGCCGCCTCGCGGGCCTCGAGCAGCTTCTCCAGCGTCGGCACCGACAGGCCGACCCTGCGCGCGATCACCGACAGGTTCTGCTCGCCCGCGGGGGTCGCGCTGACCGACTCCAGCACGATGTCGGTGTCGGCGCGCAGCGACAGCACGGCCGCGACGTCGCCGATGCGGCGGGCGCGGGCCAGCGCCCTGCGCGCCAGGCTCTCCGCCTCGGCGGCGCTGCGCCCCAGCCCGAAGCCGACCCTGACGACCTGGCTGGGCACGGCCAGGCGCGACAGCATCGGCAGCCCGGTGAAGTTGCCCGTCGCGTCGGCCAGCGGCCCCCGCGTGGTGACGAGCAGGTGGGTGCCGCCCCTGAAGGCGGCCAGCGTGCCGCCGAGGGCCGCGGCCTCGCGCAGCAGCCCCTCCTCCCTCTCCACCTCGATCAGCCCGAGCGCGATCTGCGCGTCCTCCTGCGCTTGCCCCTCCGCGGTCAGCAGGAGCTGGCGCAGCGCCACCCGCACCGAGTGCACCGACGGCGCCAGGCGCAGCACGTGCATGTCGTCGCGCAGCGCCTCGTGCACCGAACTCAGGCAGGTGATCACCGCGTGGTCGCCGCCGCGCCGGTGGAAGGAGACCGCCTTCTTGGAGGTCATCTCCGGCCGGTAGGGGAGCGTGCGCACCTGCTCGGTGGGCAGCCCCGCCTCCTCGAACGTGGCGATGACGTCGGCGGCCGAGATGGTGTCGATGGACAGGCGCGTGATGTCCTGTCCCTCGTGCTGGAGCCGTACCAGGGCGGTCAGCAGCGTCGCCCCGGAGTAGTCGACGAACGCCGCGGGCCGGGTGAGGACGTCGGCGTCGCGGGCCAGCATGTATGGCACGATGCCGGTGAAAAGCCAGCCCTCCACCGTGGCCGAGTGCGCCTCGACGATCGCGGGGGCCTGCGACTCGTGGTCGTAGTCGAGCCGCAGCGCGGTCACACCCGGCTGCTCCTCGCAGGTGGCCGCGACGTCGTCGACCAGATCGTGCGGGCCGACGACCCCGATGACGATACCCACCCACGCCTCCCTCTGCATTATTACGGTCAAGACCGAAAGGTTAACTCGTGACCCCGAAGTTTCCAACCATGGCAGATCCCGAGGGCCGCACGCTCGGCGACGAGGAGGTGGCCGCGCTCGAGCGGGTGATCCGCTCGGGCATGCTCAACTCCGTCTGGGGGACCGAGGGCCGGGCGCTGGAACGCGAGATGGCGGAGCTGTACGGCTCCCGCCACGCGATCGCGTGCAGCTCCGGCACCGCGGCCCTCCATCTGTCGGTCGTGGCGGCGGCTCCTGATCCCGGGGACGAGATCATCACGACGCCGATCACGGATTTCGGGACCGTGGCCCCCATCTTGGCGCAGAACGCGGTCCCTGTCTTCGCCGACGTGGACCCCGCTGACGGCAATCTCGATCCCGGCGCGGTGGCGAGGCTGATCGGGCCGCGTACCAGGGCCATCATGGCGGTCCACCTGTTCGGCGCGCCCGCGAGGGTCGACGAGCTGCGGGCGCTGGCCGACGAGCACGGCCTGACCCTGATCGAGGACTGCGCCCAGGCCTGGCTCACCGAGCTCCCAGACGACCCGGGCCTCCCAGGCGAGCCGGTGCTCGCAGGCCACCCGGGTCTCGTCGGCCGGTCCGGCGGAGGCAGGCTCGCGGGCACCGTCGGGCAGGTCGGCACGTTCAGCCTCCAGCAGTGGAAGCACATCACCTGCGGTGATGGCGGCCTGGTCATCACCCAGGACGACGCCATGGCCCACAGGATGCGCCTGTTCTCCGACAAGGGCTGGGACCGCGCGGCCGGCCGCTCGCATGCCAGCCTCGGCCTCAACTACCGCATGACCGAGCTCCAGGCGGCGGTGGCCCGCGCCCAGCTGGCCAAACTGCCGGGAGTCCTCGAGGCCAGGCGGCGCACCGCCGTGCGGCTCATCGCGGCGCTGGAGGGCGTGCCGGGGATACGGCTGCCGCGGCCCGAGGGGCACGCCTGGTGGCTGTTCCCTCTCGTCCTGCCCGACGGGAAGGCCTCGGCGCTGGCCGAGCACCTGCGGGCCGCCGGGATTCCGGCGCGGGCCGGTTACCTCGGCGAGCCCCTGAACAGGGCGCCGGTGTGGAACGGGCCCATCTACGGCTCCTCGCCGTACCCACTGGAGGGTTATGCGCCCGACGCCTGCCCCGAGGCCGAACGACTGGTGGCTGAGACGCTGCTGGTCATCGACTGGAACGAGCACTACACCGACGAGCACGTCGAGCTCGTCGCCGAGCGGGTCAGGGACTGGTCGTAGTCACGTTCGTGTATCGGGCATTGACCGTTGGTCTCCCCGCTCATTAGGTTTCGGTCAGGACCGGTATTCATGAAAGGAAGCCGCCGATGAGGAAGGTAGCGGCAGCCGGAATCGCGGCCGCCATGACGGTCGTGATCGCCGGGTGCGGGTCCGGTGGCTCAGGCGCGTCGGACAAGAGCACGGTCACTCTCTGGATGTACCCCGTGATCGCGGACCAGGCCAAGAACCAGGCGTTCTGGGGCAAGGTCGAGAAGGACTTCGAGGCCGCCAACCCGACGGTCGACGTCAAGATCGACCAGCAGCCGTGGGACGGCCGTCAGGAGAAGATCACGACGGCCCTGGCCTCGAAGACGGGCTTCGACCTGGTCGTGCTCGGACCCGACCAGATTCCGCAGTACGCCCAGCAGGGCACCCTCGAGC
Source organism: Nonomuraea mangrovi (assembly GCF_042681425.1). Taxonomy (NCBI): domain Bacteria; kingdom Bacillati; phylum Actinomycetota; class Actinomycetes; order Streptosporangiales; family Streptosporangiaceae; genus Nonomuraea; species Nonomuraea mangrovi. The sequence continues at coordinate 657,865 of NZ_JBHUFV010000033.1, forward strand.
CGGTGGACGACGTGATCGCCAAGGACAAGGCCGCCTACCTGCCCAACGCGCTCACCGCGCTGACGGTCGACGGCAAGCTCTACGGCGTCCCGATCTACCAGACGATCACCGCCCCGATCTTCAACAAGAAGCTCTTCACCGAGGCGGGCGTCACCGAGGTCCCCGACACTCTGGAGGAGCTGAAGGCTGCCGCGCCGAAGCTGGCCGCCAAGAAGGTCGCCGTTCTCGACTACCCCGGCAAGCCCGAGGTGTCGCTCAACCAGAGCTTCTACCCGATCCTCTGGGCCAACGGCGGCACCGTCTTCGCCCCCGACGGCAAGACCGTCGCCTTCAACGGCCCCGAGGGCGTGGAGAGCCTGCAGTTCCTGCTGGACCTGAAGGCCGCGGGCGGCCTGCCCGAGAACACCGCGAGCAAGGGCAACGACATCGAGGGCGGCCCGCTGGCCGGCGGCAAGACCGCGATGTACCACGCGGCCACCGCGGGCATGGTCGAGCAGCTCGCCGCCGCCATCGGCCAGGAGAACGTCGGCGTCGGCCTGCCCCTCGAAGGCAGGAAGCGGGTCGCGTTCGGCATCCCCGGCGGACTCGTCGTGGCCAAGCACTCCAAGAGCAAGGACGCCGCGAAGAAGCTCGCCGCCTACATCTCCTCCCCCGCGGTGGGCGCCGAACTGGCCAAGGAGTCCGGCTTCTTCACCGCGCGGACCGACGTGACGATCCCCGGACAGACCGAGGCGTCCAAGGAGTTCGCCAAGTCGCTGGAGTTCGCCTTCCCCGGCGACACCCACCCGAAGGCCCGCCAGGTGATGGCCATGGTCGCGTCGCACATCCAGGCGGCGCTGCTGGGCAAGGAGGACGCCAAGACCGCCCTCGACGCGGCGGCTAAGGAGGCCAACGAGCTGCTGTCCAGCGGCAGCTGACACGATGAGGGCCTTCCTTCGGGAAGGCCCTGCTTTTCTGGAAAGGTGTGAAACCCGGTGCGTCATCGCCTGCGTGACCCGGTCACGGGACTGCTGTTCGTCCTGCCCGTGCTCGTCCTCTTCCTGATCTTCCGGATCTTCCCCACGCTGGGCGCGGCAGGCATGAGCCTGACCAACTGGAACATCGGCGGGGAATGGGACGTCATCGGCGCCGACAACTACGTCCGGCTGTGGAACGACGCGAACTTCTGGGCCAGCCTGCGCGTCACCCTGGTGTACGCGGCGATCTTCGTGCCGCTGACGGTGCTCGTCTCGCTCGGCACCGCGCTGCTCCTCAACGCGGTGATCTTCATGCGGGGCCTTTTCCGCAGCATGCTCTTCCTGCCCTACGTAACCAGCTTCGTGTTCGCGGGCATCATCTGGCGCTGGATCTACGAGTTCGACGGGCTGCTCAACGGCCTGCTCGTCAAGATGGACCTCGGCCCCCTCCAGGTCCTGGAGGACTCGGCTCTGGTGCTGCCCGCGCTGGCGATCGTCTCCTGTTGGAAGGGCTTCGGCTACTCGATGCTGATCCTGCTGGCGGGGCTGAAGGCCATCCCCGGCTCCTACATGGAGGCCGCCCGAGTCGACGGCGCCAGCGCGTGGCAGCGCTTCCGCAGCATCACGCTGCCGCTGCTCAAGCCCGCCCTGTTCTTCGTGGTGGTGATCGAGACGATCAGCTCGTTCCAGGTCTTCGACACCATCTACGTCATGACCGGCGGCGGCCCCGCCAAGGCCAGCTACACGCTCATCTACGGCATCTACGAGCGCGGCTTCAGGTTCTTCGAATTCGGCTACGCGGCCACGTGGGGCATGGTGCTGTTCGCCATCGTGCTGGCCGTCTCGCTCATCCAGCGCCGCTTCCTCGGCAGGGGGAACACTTGACCTCCTCCCCACGGCTGAAGCCAGGGGACTCCAACCCTCGCGGGTCGGGTTTCCTGCTTCACCGCCGGCCGCCCGCCCAGCTTGCGCCGCTTGGGTCTCACGCCGGCTCCACAGGCGTTTCACCTCTCGGCCAGCCCGACCGCGAGGATGTTCTTGGCCGCGTTCACATCCCGGTCATGGGACGTGCCACAGGCACACTCCCACGTCCGGACGTGCAGCGGCATCGTGTCTTGCCCAGCGCCGCACGCCGAGCACAGCTTGGAGGAGGGAAACCAGCGGTCGATCACGACCAACTGCCGCCCATACCAACTCGTCTTGTACTCCAGCATGCCGCGCAGTTCCCGCCAACTCGCATCCGAGATGGCGCGCGCCAGGCGGCGGTTTTTGACCATGTTGCGCACGGCAAGATCCTCGATCACGACCGTTTGGTTCTCACGGACGAGTCGAGTAGTCACTTTGTGCAGGTGATCACGGCGCCTGTCGGCGATCCGGGCATACACCCGCGCCACCTTGAGCTTCGCCTTCCGCCGGTTGAGCGAGCCGTTCTCCTTGCGGGCCAACTCCCGTTGCATCCTGGCCGGCTTGCGCCGGTCGGCCCGCTCATGCTTCGGGTTGACGATCTTCTCTCCGGTCGACAGCGTCACCAGGGCGGTGATACCCGCGTCCACGCCGACCGACCGCGCCACGGGATCGAGCGGCCGGATCGCGTCTTCGCAGAGGATGGACACGAACCAGCGTCCGGCCGCGTCCTTCGACACCGTCACCGTGGACGGCTCGACGCCCTCGGGAAGCGGACGCGACCACACGATGTCCAGCGGCCCGTCCATCTTGGCCAGGGTGAGCCGCCCATCACGGAAGGTGAACGCCGAGCGGGTGTACTCCGCCGACAGCCGCGACTTCTTGCGGGACTTGAACGCCGGGTATCTGGCCCGCTTGGCGAAGAAGTCGGCGAAGGCGGCCTGCAGGTGACGCAGCGCCTGCTGGAGCGGGACCGAGGACACCGTGTTCAGGAACGCGAGCTCGTCGGTGCGTTTCCACTCGGTCAGCGCGGCCGACGACTCCACATAGGAGATCCGCCGCCCTTCCTTGGAGTAGGCGCGAGCGCGCTCCTCCAACGCCTTGTTGTAGACGAGGCGGACGCAGCCGAACGTCCGGGCCAGCTCTTCGGCCTGTCCGGGGGTCGGATAGAAGCGGTACTTGAACGCCCGCTTCACGCTCTGTGCCACGCCACAGGTTCTACCGCACGATCAGCTGGGTGCGGACGGGTATTCGAGATCAAAACTCGTGCGGCGCCGTGCCGCGTTTCCTCCCCAGGGCAGAAGCCCGGGGTCTCCACGCTTCAGGAGTTCGGATGACGCTCACCGCCACCCGCCCCGCCGCCACCACCGCCCCCGCCAGGGTGAAGCCCAGCCGGCCACGCGGCAGGTGGGCGCTGTACGCCCTGCTCGCCGTCATGTCGCTGCTGACGGTCACGCCGTTCATCGCGATGATCATCGTGGCGCTCAGCCCCAAGGGCAAGCCCACGGTTCCCGTGCAGTGGCCCGACTCGCTGACCTTCGACAACATCGCGCAGGTGCTGTCGGCCTCCGGGTTCGCCCAGTGGACGCTCAACTCGCTGATCTACTCGGCCGTCTCCGTGGTGGTCATCCTGATCACCGCCTCGATGGCCGGCTACGCCTTCGCCAAGAAGCGTTTCCCCGGCCGCGACGCCATGCTCTGGACGTTCCTCGCCACGATGATGGTGCCTTTCCAGGCGACGCTGATCCCCGTCTTCGTGCTCATCTCCGACCTGGGCGGCGTCGACACCTTCTGGGGCCTGATCGTGCCGACCCTCGCCAACTCGCAGGCCGTCTTCCTGATGCGCCAGTTCATCCTCGGGCTGCCCGACGAGCTGTTCGACGCGGCCAAGGTGGATGGGGCCTCCGAGCTGCGCGTGTACTGGACGATCGTGGTGCCGCTCACCAAGCCGATCATGGCCACGCTGGGCGTGTTCGTGTTCCTGTGGCACTGGAACGACTTCCTGTGGCCGCTGGTCATCGCGCAGAGCGACGCGACCAGGACGCTGACGGTCGGCCTCACGGTCCTGCGGACCGAGGAACTGCAGTGGTCGATGATCATGTCCTCGGCGGCCGTCTCGGCCGTGCCCTGCCTGCTGGTGTTCTTCCTGCTGCAGCGATACCTGGTCAACAGCATCGCGATGACCGGCATGAAGTAGCCGGCTCACCGCTTCGGTCGGGAACGGCCTAATCTGGACGCCCGAAACGTCCGGTGAGGGAGCGATCATGAGCACGGCAATCGACACGCGCGCCGCCGGCCTGCGCGACCGCCTGCGCGGCGCGCTGGTGGCCGCCGCCGCGACCCCGATGACCCGCTCGGGCGAGGTGGACCTCGACCTCGCCGAGAGCTACTTCCACCGGCTTGTCGCCACGGGCGCCGACGCCCTCGCCGTCCTCGCCCACACCGGCCGCGGACCCTTCCTTCCCGCCGAGCTCCGGCGCGAGCTGATCCTGCGCGCCAGGACCGCCGGCGTTCCCGTCATCGTGGGCGTCGGCGGCTCCTCGGACCAGACCGGGCCTCCCGGTACGGCTGCGCGCCCGCGCGCCGCCCGTGCGACAGACCCCGCGACCGCCTCGCCACCCGCGAAGGACTCCGGCAAGCCCTCCCGCGACGACGAGCGGGCGAGCACAGGGGCGTTCTCGATCGCGATGCCCCCCGCCGAGACAGCCACCGCCGCACACGATCCCGGCACGCGCGAGCCCGGTGATGGCGGGCACGGCGCTCCCGCACCCGGTGGTGGCGCGCACGGGGACATCGGTCGCGGCACGACCGAGCGCGGGGACGCGGGGGGTGGCGCGCGCGGGCACGGTGATGGCGGAGACGGTGAGGCGGGGCGCGGTGTGCGGGGGAGCGAGGCGGCGCTCGGGGACGACCCGGTCCGCGGGACCGTGGCGGACGCGCGGATGGCGGCCGAACTCGGCGCCGACGGTGTGCTGGTGTTCCCCTCGGCGGGCGACAGGGTGGCCGAGCACGACGCCGTGTGGCAGGCCACCGGTCTGCCGATGATCGCGTTCGACCTCTACACCGCCCCTTGCCCGCCCGCCGTCCTGGCCGAGATCCTGCGCCACCCCGGCGTCGCGGGCCTCAAGACGGCCCTGCTGTCGGACGCCATGGGCTGCCAGGAGACCATCGCCCTGACGCGGGAGGCAGGCAGGCTGGCGCTGACAGGTGAGGACCGCATGTTCGGCGCCTCCCTGCTGTGGGGGGCCGAGGCCGCGCTGGTCGGGATCGCGGCGGCCTCGGTGGAGGCGACGGCCGCGGTACTGCGCGCGTTCGAGGGCGACGATCTGCGCGCCTTCGAGAAGGCGTCGGCACGGCTCGACCGGCTCGCCGCGGCCACGTTCACCGCGCCTATGGAGGGATACGTCCAGCGCATGCTCTGGCTGGCAGCGGCCGAGGGGCTGATCCCCGAGGCCCACGCCCACGATCCGTTCGGCCCTGAACTGCCCGAGGGAGAGCGCGCCGCGGTCATCGCCGCGTCCTCCTGACCCGCACCGCCGTCGGTCTGGGTCTGGTGCGGCCGACCCTGGAGCCATTCTGGCCCTGAGACTCCCCGCCCGGGACTTCGCCCGCCGGGGCCGGCGTGAGGTGACGGGGGTGTCGGGCGGGGCGGTGCCGTGACGGTGGCAGGCCCCGCGCGCACGAGAAGCGTGCCCCTGGACGGAGCCGGGCCACGTGCCCAGGGTGGCGCCCTCCCGTGCGTGCCGTGAAGAGAAAGACGTGCGGGAGACGAGCCGCGGGGGGCGGGCCGCACGCGGGGGAGCCGCACGGGAGGAGAGCTGTAGCGAGGGCGGCCCCGTCGCGCGGGCGGGGCCGGGGGCGGTCAGCTGTACGGGGAGATGGCGATACGGACGAGGTTGCGGCCCTTGATGCCGTAGAGCGCCCGGTGGGAGGGGTCGATGTTGAGCTTCGACCCGCCGCCGAACCAGTCGCTCGCCAGCCCCGTCACGATCGTCTTCGACGTCCACGACAGCAGGTTGATCCTGTAGACGGCGTCCACGTCGCTGGTGTAGGCGGTGAAGCCGGCGATGAGCAGGTCGCCTCCCCTGCCGTTGACCTTGAGCGTCCTGCTGATCTTCTTGCGCAGCAGGTCGTACTCGAACAGCACGCCCGTGTTGGTGATCCCGTAGACGGCCAGGGGGGTGTGCTTGAGCCCGGTGATCGTCCCGATGCCCGGCAGCGGCTCGATCTCCCACAGCTTCTCGCGCGTGCGCAGGTCGAAGGCGGCCAGGCGGGCCGTGGGCGTCACCGGTGGCGCGCCGAGCCCCTCCTGGGTGCTGGTGCCGAGGTAGACGACGCCGCGCAGCGCGGTCACCGAGGCGACGGTCTGGCGCTCCACGACGGGCCGGTAGGTGTCGACCTCGCCGCTGCGCGGGTCGTAGACGTCGAGCGCGCCGTTGGGATGTCCCGGCTCCGACTGGGTGGGCATGATGATCAGCCCGGTATGCCTGTCGTAGGCGAGGTCGCGCGGCCGGTCCTGGTTGTGTCCTGTGCGGAACAGCAGCCTGGCCTCGGGGTCGCCGATGCGGTGGGAGTAGAGGGCGGCCTGGGTGTAGACGCCGAGGTACGTGGTGCCCTCAACGGTGATCATGGTCTTCGGCTCGCCGGGGACGGGCAGCCTGGTGACCTCGCGGGTGGCCAGTTCGTGGATGTCGGCGCCGCTCTTGCCGCCGACGTAGACGTACTTCCCGTCCGAGTGCACGGACATGGGCGCCTCGGCGGCGGCCCGGAAGCCGCGCTGCACGTGGCTGAGGTAGTCGATCTTGTTGGTCGCCGGGTCGTAGACGAAGACGCCGGTGTCCTGGATGCCGTAGATGCGCCCCTCGTGCTCCAGGATCCTGCTCGTGGCCGCCTCGAAGAACGGCACGCCGAGGACGTCGAGCTTGTCGGTGGCGATGTGGTAGCGGTAGAAGGTGCCGGACGGCCGTCCTGCGAAGTAGACCCAGCCGTCGTGGACGAGCACGGAGACGACGTACTTCTCGCCCGGCGCGGTCGCCTTGACGATCTTGTAGTTGGCCGGGTCGGCCTTCTCGACCACGAGCAGTTCGGCCAGCGACAGCACGCCGCCCGCCACGTGCGTGTCCGAGCTCGACATGCTCGACACCCAGTCGCGGTCGGCCAGCTCGGCGGGCAGCAGGTCGCGCTTCTCGCCGGTCTTCCTGTCGATCGCGATGAGGTGGGCGTTGGTGCCGATGCCGGCGTAGACGTGGTCGGCGTCGGCCTGGATGCTGCGCACGTACGACTCGCCGGGCACGGGCTGACCGAGGTCGCGGCTGGCGCCGGTGGCGGGGTCGTACTCGACCACTCTGCCAGGCTCCGACATGCCCATGTAGATCTTGCCGTCGGGCGAGGAGGCCATCGTCCAGATGAAGTGGTCGGGGTACTCGGCGAGCTTGGTCGTCGTCCCGGTCAGCGTGTCGATCCGGTAGAGGTCGGACCTGGAGTGGGTGCCGACGTAGACGTCGGTGCCGACCTTGCACATGGCCCAGATGCCCACGCCCGTGGGGATCTCGTAGTGCGTGGTGATCTTGTCGGTGCCGAGGTCCCATGCGCCCACGACGTTGGGCGACAGGCCCCGCGAGCCCATGTAGAGCACGTCGCCGACGAATTCGGCGTTGCCCAGGGGGCTGGCGACGCTGGCGGGGCCGAGGTCGGTGAGCGTGCCTTCGGGCTCGCGGGCCGCGGCGAGAGCGGGGGTGGCCGGAAGGGTCGCCGCCGCCGCGGAGGCGGCGGCGGCTTGGAGGAATCGGCGGCGCGGGATCATGCGCTGGCTCCCTTGTGAAGTTTTCGCCGCACGCTATAACGGCCTAGGCCGTAATGTCCAGGCTGAAAAGTCGTACGGCGTTGCGCCACGCGATCGCCTCGGCGGCCTCGGGAGACAGGTTCGCCGCCGCGACGGCGCCGAAGGCCGAGGCGGGATCGATGAGCGTGGAGTCGGTGCCGAACAGCAGCCGGTCCTGCTCGACGCCCGCGACCACGGCGGCGATCCGGCCGGCCGGTGCGTGGGAGTAGCACGGTTCGAGATAGAGCCGGTCGCAGGCGGCGGCGGCCTCGATGGCGTAGCGGAAACCGTCGGCCCCCATGTGCCCCGCGATCACCCGCAGGCCGGGTGTGTCGAGGCAGACCTGCGCCAGGTCGAGCACCGAGGGGCCCCACGTGTGGACGAGTGCGGGCACCCCGCGGGAGGCCACCAGTGCCAGCGCCTCGCGCAGTTGCGGCGAGGTGACGGGGGAGCCCGTGTAGTCGGTGTGGATCTTCACCCCGACGAAGCGCCCCGTGGGCAGGTACTCGTCGAGATCCCGCTCGGCGTCGGCCGGCCGGCGCGGGTTGACCGTGACGTACCCGTAGTGCCGGTCGGTACCGGCCAGCCAGGCGGCCAGCGCCCTGTTGCCCGACGCCGCGTCGTAGATGACCGCCTCGGTGGCCGACACGATCGACACGTCGATGCCGTAGCGGTCCATGGTCGCCCTGTTGGCCTCGGCCACGTCCATGGTGAAGAACCACGGGCCCCAGTGCGCGTGCACGTCGACGATCATCCGAACAGCCTCTCTGCGTTGCCGCCCGCCACGGCGGTGATCTCATCGGGCTTCAGGCCGCTGGTCGCCAGCCGCAGCAGGGGGACCAGCGGTTCGTAGTGGGGGGTGCGGGAGCCGTACAGCAGCCGGTCGGCGGGCACGGCCTCCAGCGCGTCCGGGGAGTTGAGCAGCCGCGTCGAGGTGTGGAAGCCCGGCTCGTCGGCGGCGGCCACCAGGAAGTCGCCGAGGTGGTAGAAGTGCGTGTCGAGGAAGACGACCTTGGCGCCGAGTCCCGAGAACGGTTGCCAGAAGCGCCGTACGTCCCCGCCGGTCAGCACCACGAGATCGAGCGCGGCCGCCCGCCTGGCGACGTGCCGTACGGAGGGGAAGCCCGCCTCGACGCCCTGCTCGTCGGGGAAGAGCCTGACCGCCTTCACCCCGAGGGCGGCCAGCCGCTCCATCTCGCGCACCGAGCCGATGGGGTCGCGCAGGTCGAGCGCGCCCACGGGGACGGCGCCCCGGACGGCGAGGGCCTCGTCGTTGCCCGAGCGCATGTCGAACAGCGCCGCCCGCAGCGAGGCCACGGCCCCGGCCTGGATCCGGTGCTCGGCCAGCCGTTCCATGACCGCCGCCGGCGTGCCGGGCGGTCCTTCCCTGTCGGCGTAGGCGCCGACCAGCACGTCCACATCGAGCGTCACCGTGAGCTCGCCGATCAACTCGCGCGCGTCGAACGCCGTCACCATCGCCTCCATTGACTATTCGCGCTCAAAACATTACGGTCTGGGCCAAAATCGAGCAACAGGAGGAGGCGCCGTGTGCCGAGACCGCTCTGCGCTCCCCGCTCGTCCCGTCGCTCCTCCTCCCGGCTCCCGTACGCGCCGCCACCTGCGCGTCCGCCGTGACACGGTACGGCCCCGCGTCGCCCACCTCCGCCGCCGCCCATGCGCGGCGAAGAGCACGCCCCCACCCCGACGCCCGAAAGTGACGCCGTGAAAACTCTCGTCGTGGCGCTGGTCGCCGCGCTCCTCACCGCCGCCTCCCCAGCGGAGGCGGCCACCTGCCAACCCCCGACGGTGGAGAAGTTCGGCCCCGCCTCCGTGACGGGCGCCATCGTCGGCGCCTCCGTTCACGAGGGCAAGGCCTACCTGGTGACCCGAGGCCAGAAGCCGCCCGTGCTGGCCGAGTTCGACCTGGCCACCCGCAAGGTCGTCAGGAGCGCCACACTGCCTGACGCGCCCGCCACGGGTGAGCCCGAAGGCGCGTGGGCCACCGTGGTCTCGGGTGGCAAGGTCTACGCGGGCACCTATCCCGTTCCCGACCTCTACAGCTTCGACCTCGCCACAGGTGAGGTGAAGCACCTGCACTCCTTCGGCAGGAACGGCGGCTTCGTCTGGAGCCTGGCCGCCTCCCCCGACGGCACGATCTACGCGGGCACCTATCCCGACGGCAGGGTGTGGGAGTACAGGCCCGACACCGGCGCCGTGCGCAACTTCGGCGTCCTCGCGGCGGGCGAGCGCTACGTCAGGTCGGTCGCCGCCGACGCCGACCACGTCTACGCCGGCCTGCTCGACAAGGGCAAGCTCATGTCGATCGACCGCGGCAGCGGAGCGGTGCGCGAGCTGGCGCAGGGGCCCACCGGCATCGGCGTGGTCGCCCCGCACGGCGACAGGATCCTGGCCGTCAGCGGCACGACGCTGATCGACGTCCGCAGGGACGGCGCCGACGTCAGGAAGGTCGAGACGGGGGCCGGCCTCGACGCGCTCGTGTCGACCCCCGACGGCACCGTCTACGGCACCAGCAGGCCCGACGGCACCGTCTACCGGTACCGCACGGGTGACACCGCCCTCACCAAGGTCGCCGACGCGCCCTCGCCGGGCGACGAGACCAGGCGCCTCGAGCTCACCGCCGCGGGCACGCTGGTCGGCTTCTCGGGCAGCGGCGGCATGTGGTCCCTCGACCTGGTCTCGGCGACCTCCGAGTTCGTCGACCTGATCGAGGCGGGGCTGCCCGGCGGCGCCGAGCGCCCGCAGAGCATGCTCGTGGTGCCCAACAGAGCCGTCTACATCGGCGGCCACTTCTCGATGGACGTGCGCGACCTGCGCACGGGCGAGCACCGCCGCTTCCGTGTCCCTGGTGAACCCAAGGACCTGGTGCGGCGCGGCGACAAGATCTACGCCGCCGTCTACCCCAGCGGGGAGATCGTCTCCATCGACATCAGGACCGACAAGGTCGCCAGCCTCGGCTTCCTCGGCCACGGCCAGCAGCGCCCGTGGGACATCGAGTACGACCCGCGTACCGACAAGCTCCTGGTCGCCTCCGCCCCGCTGGGCGCCAGGCTCAACGGCGCGCTGTCGATCGTCGACCCCGACTCCGGCGAGATCGACGTCTACGAGGGTGTCATCCCCGACCAGAGCCTGATGAGCCTGTCGCTCGACCCGGACGGGGGCGTGGTGTACCTGGGCGGCGACGTGCTGGGCGGCGGCGGCACCCCGCCGACGAAGGCCTCGGCCTCGGTGGCGGCCTTCGACCTGCGGACCCGTACGGTGCGATGGCAGGTGGACCCGGTCGCCGGCTACCGCACCTTCCAGGACGTCAAGGTCCACGACGGCCTGCTCTACGGCGTCTACAAGCGCAACTCCGGCGCCTGGATCGCCCTCGACCTCGCGACCCGGACGATCAAGTACCAGGGCACGCTGTCGGGCTACGGCGAGCTGACCGTGCACAGGGGCAGGGTCTTCGCCTCCACCTTCTTCGGCGGCGGCAACGCCTACGTGCTCGGGACGGAGGCCAAGCTCCTGGCCACGGGACTGGGCGACGAGTGGTACACCAATCCTCAGCTGCACTTCGAGCCGGGCTCGTGGCGCGCTTGGGCGCTGTCGGGCAGGGAGCTGGCCAGGATCAGGCTTGACCCCAGGTGCCCGTCGAGCTAGGTTTCGGTCTGTGCCGAAATTGACGGACGCGCACCGCCTCATCGGGCCCGTACCCTTCGACGACCTGCCGGAGGACCCGCGGCCCGAGATGGACCGCCTGGGCATCGAGCAGGCCTACGTGACCCACACGCTGAGCCTGTACTCCGACGCCCGGGCGGGCAACCAGGCACTCTTCGAGCTCGACGACCCCCGGTTGATCCCCGTCCCCGTCGTCGTCCCCGAGGCGTTCGCGGACATCCCCCGATGGCCGGTCCCGATGGTGCGGCTCTGCCCCGAACGGCACAGGTTCGACCTGACAGGGCCCGTCGCCCTGCGCTGGCTGGCCGAGCTCGACACGATCATGGCGATCGACCTGGAGGAGACCTCGCCCGCCCAGCTGCTCGCCCTCACCAGGCGGCTGCCCGGCCAGCGGATCCTCCTGCTCAACCCGGGCTACCGCAGGCTGCGCGCGATCGCCGAGCTGATGTCGGAGGCGCCCACCGTGTGGCTGGAGATGGGCACGGTCAACACTCAGCGCGCCGTCGAATGGCTGGCCGAGCGCTTCGGCGCGCGCCGCCTGGTCTTCGGCACCGGCGCGCCGATCCTCGACGACTGCGGCCCCCGCTTCCTGCTGGACCACCTGGAGCTGCCCGGCAAGGACGTCGAGCTCATCGCGACGGGAGGCGACCTGCTGTGATCCTCGACGCGCACGGTCACGTCGGCACCTGGCCCGACTTCCTCATCCCCGACCCCACCGCCGAGGGCCTGGTCAGCCTCATGGACAGGCTCGGCATCGACGCCATGGGCATCAGCCACCTGCTCGGCGTCGGACCCGACGCCGTCGAGGGCAACCGCCTGGCCTTCGAGATCGCCGCGCGCCACCCGGGCAGGTTCGGCGTCTGGCAGGTCTACAACCCCCACCACCGCACTCCGCTCGTCACCGAGGGCGTGTGGGGCGTCAAGATCCATCCCGACGTGCACCAGTGCCCGCTGGACGACCCGCGCTACGCGCCCGTGTGGGAGCTCGGCCTGCCGGTCCTGGCCCACGGGCAGACCGACTCCCCGTGGAGCGACCCCGCCCGGTTCGCGGTCGTGGCGGGCCGCCATCCCGACGTGCCGCTGCTCATGGGGCACACCGGGCTCTGGCCGTACGGCTTCGCCCGCGCCGCCCGCCTGGCGGCCGACCACCCGAACCTCTACCTGGAGACCTGCGGCTCGAAGATGACCGGCCGCTGGATCGCCAGGCTGGCCGAGCTCGCCGGCGCGGACCGGGTCATGTTCGGCTCCGACTCCTGCTTCCTCGACCTGCGCGCCGGATACGGCCGCGTCGCCCTCGCGCCGCTCGCCGACGCCGACAGGGCGCTCATCCAGGGCGGCAACCTGGCCCGCGTACTCGCCCGATCATCCGGAGGATTCCCGTGACCCTCGCCCTGCACGGCGGCACCCCCGTCCGCTCCACCCCGTGGCCCTCGTGGCCACCGCCCATGGACGACGCGCAGCGCAAGCTCGTCACCGACGTGCTGGAGAGCGGCCTGTGGGGCGCCACCCAGGGCGGCTCGGCCGTCTCCGACCTGACCGCGGCCTTCGCCGGCCGCTCCGGCGTGCCGTACGGCGTGGCGGTGGGCAACGCCACGCTGGGCCTGTTCGCCGCGCTGCGCGGCCTCGGCGTCGGGCCGGGCGACGAGGTGATCGTGCCCGCCTACACCTTCGTCGCCTCGGCCACCTCGGTCCTGCTCGCCGGCGCGACCCCGGTCATCGTCGACGTCGACCCGGTGGACCTGCACCTGTCCGCGACGGCCGCGGAGGCGGCGATCACCTCGAAGACCGTGGCGGTCATGCCGGTCCACCTGGCGGGCAGCCCCGCCGACATGGACCCGTTCAACGAGCTGGCGGCGCGTTACGGCCTGGTCGTCGTGGAGGACGCGGCCCAGGCGCACGGCGCCGCCTACCGTGGACGCCCGATCGGCGGTCTCGGCGACGCGGGCGTCTACAGCTTCCAGGCGAGCAAGGCGATGACCGCGGGGGAGGGGGGCCTGATCGTCTGCCGCGAGGAGTCGGTCCACGAGGCGATCTGGTCGGTGTGCAATCTCGGCCGCAAGCTCGGCGGCCAGTGGTACGGCCACCCGAATCTCGGCTGGAACCTGCGCCTGACCGAGATCCAGGCGGCCCTGCTGATCCCGTGGCTGGACCGGCTGGACGCCGAGATCGACCGGCGGGAGGCCTTCTGCGCCGCGCTCGACCTCGGAGACCTGCCCGTGCGTGCCGTGCCGCAGCCCGAGGGCACCACCCGCGACTCGCGGCATCTGCTGATGCTCCGCTTCGAGCAACCGGTCGACCGCGCGTTCCTGCTGGCGGCGATGGCGGCCGAGGGCGTGCCGCTGGAGGCGGGCTACCCGCCGCTGGGCACGATGAGCGCGCTCACGGAGGCGGGTGCCCGCGCGGAGCCGTGCCCCGCCACGCAGGCCGCGGCCGAGAGCGTCGTGTGGGTGCGCCAGTCGATGCTCATGGACGACCCCGCGCGTGCCGTCGACATCGCCGAGGCCCTCGCCAAGGTCCTGAGTGCCTGACCTTCTAATTTCGGTCTTTACCGGAACCTTCTCGTCGTTTTAAATTTCGGTCATGACCCTTATCCCCAAACTGCTCGCCGCCGGCCTGGCGCTGACGACGGCGCTGACGGGGGCGCCTCCCCCCATGTCCGCCTCCTCCACGGCCGAGCCCGGCGACCGCGTCCAGGACCTGGGAGTCCCGCTCCAGGACGTCCTGCTCATCGGCGGCACCGTCGCCGCGGGGCCCGGTGGCGGCACCGTGCTCTGGGGCGCCTCCTCCGGTGCCCCCGCCCACCTCAACGCCGTCGACCCCGCGACCGGCGCCGAGGTCGCCCGCGTGGACCTGGAGGGCGCCGCGGGATCGTGGGCGGTCGACGCCGCGCCCGACGGCAGCGTCTACGTCGGAACGTACGGCGACGGCCGCCTTTACCGCTGGAGCGAGCAGGGCGGCGTGAAGGACCTGGGCCGCCCCGTCGCCTCCGACAACTTCATCTGGTCGGTGGCCGCGGGGGAGGGGGCGACCGTCTACGGCGGCACCTCTCCCGGCGGCCGGCTGTTCGGCTACGACCCCGCCACCGGCTTCCGCGACTACGGCAGGCTGTCGGCCGCGCACGCCTACGTCCGCAGCGTCTCCTACGCGGGCGGGAAGATCTTCGCGGGCACCGAGGCGCCCGCCGCCGTCTTCGAGGTGGACGCCGCCACCGGCGCGGCCACCGCGTTGCCCACCCCGCCCGGGCTCGACCCCGCGGGCAAATGGGCCTACGACGTCAACGCCGCGGGCGGCCACCTCTACGTCAGGTACGGCGCCGCCGCCCCCGGCCCGCTGCACGTGTGGGACATCGCCGCCAGGACCTGGACCCACGCGCTCGAGCAGGCTCACGGCCTCGACGTCTCCCCGCCGGACGAGCAGGGCGGGGTCTACTTTGTAAAGGCGGGCGAGCTGGTCCGCTACGACCCTCGTACGAAGGCCGTCACCCCGACCGGCATGCCGTTCACCGGCAGGGTCGCCAACACGCGCGGCATCGGATGGGCCGAGCTCGGCCTGCCCGACTACCCGGGCAAGAGCGTCGTCGGCCTGCTGTGGCGCGGGCTGATGTTCCGCTACAACCCCCAGACCGGCGCGCGCGCGTTCGTGCAGACCGGCGTCCGGGGCGAGCCCATCGACATCACCGCGATCTCCGAGGGCCCCGACGGCCGCGTCTACACCGGCGGCTTCCTCAACGGCGGTTTCGCCGCGCTCGACCCGGCCACGGGGCAGCGGGAGGAGTTCCACACCTTCTCGCAGAGCGAGGACATGGTCACCCACGCCGGCAAGCTCTACGTCGGCGCCTATCCCGAGGCCAGGGTCTACGCCTACGACCCCGAGCTGCCGTGGAACAGCACCGAGTACTCCCCGAGCCCCGAGCCGGGGCCCGTCCCCAACCCCGCCAGGCTCTTCGACTTCGCCGCCGACAAGCAGATCCGCCCGCGCGCGATGGTCTCCGCGGGGCGCTACCTGGCCGTCGGCACCATGCCCGACCTCGGCCACCTCGGCGGCGTGCTGGCCATCTGGGACCCGGCCGAGGGCAAGCTGAAGCACGCCCAGCGCAACGTGGTCACCGACCAGTCGATCGTCTCGCTGGCCTACCGTGACGGCATCGTCTACGGCGGCACCTCCATCTACAGCGGCCAGTCGGCGACCCCGCCGACCCAGCCCGAGGCCAAGCTCTTCGCCTGGTCGGTGGCGCGGAACAGGCTGCTGTGGGAGATCACCCCCGCGCCCGGCAAGCCGGCGATCCCCGCGCTGACCTTCGACGACCGCGGCAGGCTGTGGGGCATCGCGGGCGGCACGGTGTTCGGCGTGGACACCGGGGAGCGCAAGGTCGTCACGACGGTCACGCTGTCCGGCAGCAAGAGCGCCGGCGGGCAGCTCGTGTTCAACAGCGCCGACCGGCTGCTGTACGGCGCGCACGCCGGCGCGGAGGTGTTCTGGCTCGACCCGCGCAGACGGACGCACGGCGTGCTGAGGCAGGGGGCCGTGCACCAGCTGGCGGTCCACCGTTCGGGCGAGGTGTACTTCGCCGAGGGGCCGAGGCTGTTCAAGCTGGAGGCGAAGCGAACCGGTTGACCCTGGACGACGAGGCCTCCCGTCCCGCGGTGGGACGGGGGGCCTCGTCGTCTGCGCTCAGCAGAGGCGGTAGGTGTAGAAGTTCTCGAAGCGGGACAGGTACATGTGCCCGTCGGATCCCTTCAGCAGGAGCGAGAGGGGCCTGACGAGGAGCGTCAGCGCCATGCTCGCCCTGTCGATCCTGTAGGCCTTGCCCTGGACCTTGCCGTACAGCTTGCCGTCCGAGCCGAGCTCGATGTTGGTGTCGAGCAGCACCTGGATGGCGGTGGCCCACGGGTAGGTCTGGTGCTTGGTGACGCGCAGGGTCCGGCCGGTGGCAGGGTCGAGCTCGAACAGCGCGTCAGGGCTCAGGCCCCACAGCTTGCCCTGGTCGTCGAAGGTGATCGAGCCGAGCGCGCGCCCGCCAGGATACGGTCATGGCCGTAATTCTGGCAGTTGCCCCCTTTCAGGGGAAGGGCGCCGCCGGTCGCCGACCATGTCGTGATCCTTCACGTCATCGCCCGCCTTTCCGGCTCGGTCCCGCACCGTCAGGCCCGGCGGGTGTGCCGATCTCGTCACGTTCCGCACGCACGGGCCGGTGATCACTGCACAATGATCGGCATGAGCGACCCCCAGCGCATCATCGCGGTACGGCACGGCCAGAGCGAGGCGAACCTGGCCTACCAGCAGGCCGCCGGTGTCCCCCTCGTCTACGAGCGCGAGGACCACGAGATCACCCTCACCGACCTGGGCCGGTTACAGGCGGCGGCGCTGGGCGTGTTCCTCAAGTCGCTCCCCTGGCAGGAGGCGCCCGAGATCGTCTGGTGCTCGCCCTACCTGAGGGCGATGGACACCTGGAGCCTCGCCCACCAGGCGTGGGGAGTGGGGCCGCTGCCCGTCAGAGTCGACGCGCGGCTGCGCGACAGGGAGTGGGGCGAGCTGCGCCGCTACAACCAGGCCGCCATGCAGCAGCGCTTCCCCGAGGAGGCGGCGCGGCTGCTGGCCGAGGGCGAGTACGGCTACCGCCCGCCGGGCGGCGAGTCGTTCGGCGACGTGGCGATCCGGCTCAGACGTTTCCTCGGCGACCTGCGCACGTGGGCGGAGGGGCGGCGGGTGCTGATCGTCGCGCACGACTCGGTGGTGCTCATCCTGCGCCACGTGATCGAGGAGTCGCCCGACACCGAACTGGCCGCCGTCGGCGTCCACGCGCCGATCATGAACGCCTCCGTCTCGACGTGGGAGTCGAGGGACGGACGGCTCGAACTGCTGGCGTTCAACGAGGTGGGGCACCTGGACTAGGCGAGAGCGAGGACGGCGTCGGCCCGCCCCCTGGTGCCGTCCTCGGCGAACCACCGCTCCTCCGCGGCGAACCACTCCACCCATCGCGCCTCGAGCTCGGGCCCGTCGCGCTCCAGCACCCTGGCCATGCGCACGTCCCTCGGGGCCTCCACCCACACCCTGAAGGACACGGGCGCGGTACGGCGCGCCGTACCGACGCCCTCGATGACCAGCACGGGTGCGACGGGCACCGTCACCTCCTCGGCGTAGACGCCGCGCGCCCAGTCATAGCGGCGGAAGGCGCCCGGCCTGCCCTCGCCGAGCGGGCGCAGCACCCGCTCCTCCAGGGCGGCGAACCACGGTCCAGGACCCTGCTCCCACGGCACGGGGAAGTCGTCGCTGTGCACCACCTGCGCGCCGAGCGCGGGACCCAGCCGCCCGGCCAGCGTCGTCTTGCCCGACCCCGCGGGCCCGTCCACCGCGACGACACGGGTGAGACCGCAGGAAGGCGGGCGCTCCATGATGCGTTTCACCAGGTGATCCATTCCTCCGATCCTGTCATGGTGGAACAGGGACCTGACTGTCGAGCGTCGGCTCTCGCCTGAAAGGCTGGTAAGGCCATAAGCTCGGCGACCACAGTGGAGGTTGATCTTGCGCGGACCCCTTGGCGACATCGTCGTCCTCGACCTCTCGCGGGCTCTGGCGGGCCCGCACGCCGCCCAGATGCTCGGTGACCTCGGCGCCAAGGTGATCAAGGTCGAGCATCCCGAAGGCGGCGACGAGTCACGCGGCTGGGGGCCGCCGTTCGCCGGCCCCGACCACGACATCTCCACCTACTTCCTGGCGGCCAACCGCAACAAGCAGTCCATCGCGGTCGACCTGAAGTCCGAGGAGGGCAGGCGGCTCATCGAGCGCCTCGTCCGGCAGAGCGACGTCCTGATCGAGAACTTCCGCACCGGCGTGCTCGACAGGCTCGGCTTCCCCGTCGAGCGCCTGCACGAGCTCAACCCCCGCCTGGTGGTGCTGTCCATCACGGGCTTCGGCCACGACGGCCCGGAGGGCGGCAGGCCGGGCTACGACCAGATCGCCCAGGGCGAGGCGGGCCTCATGTCGCTGACCGGCCCCTCGCCCGACGCGCCGTACCGGGTGGGCGCCTCCATCGCCGACCTGCTGGCAGGCATCCACGGCGCCTACGGCGTGGTCGCCGCCCTCTACGAGCGTGAGCGCACCGGAAAGGGCGAGGTGGTGCGCACCTCGCTGCTGGCCGCGGTGACGGGCGTGCACTCCTACCACGGCACCGCGTGGACGGTCGGCGGGCAGGTGCCCGTCGCGGGCGGCAACCACCACGCCTCCATCGCGCCCTACGGCGCCTTCCACTGCGCCGACGGGATGCTCCAGATCGCCGCCGCCAACGACGTCCAGTGGCGCAAGGTGGCCGCCTTGCTGGACATCGACCCCGATGACGCGAAGTATGCGACGAACAGGCAGAGGTTCGCGCACAGGGATGAGCTGATCGGCGAGATGGAGAAGGCACTGGCCCGCCACGACCGGGCGCACTGGCTGGCCGCGCTGGCCGAGCTCGGCGTACCCGCCGGCGCCATCCGCACACTCGACGAGGTCTACGCATGGGAGCAGACCCGCTCCCAGGGGCTGGTGGTCGAGGTGGACCATCCCGTGCTCGGCCCTATCGAGCTGCCGGGGCCTCCGCTGCGCTTCGACGGCGCCGAGCCCTTCGAGCACAGCCCGCCGCCCGCCCTCGGACAGGACGGCGAAGCCGTACTTTCCTGGTTGGCGGAACGGGAACGGTGACCGGCGCGTCAACATTGCAGCACTCGACGACAGCAGGGGAGCAGTGGTGAGCCGGCCGGACGCGCGCACTCTCATCGAGACGGTCCTCGACCGGGGATCGTGGAAGTCGTGGGACACGCCGCCCGCCGACCCTGCCCAGCCCGGCTCCTCCTACGCCGAGGAGCTGGCCGCCGCCCGCGCCAAGAGCGGCTACGACGAGTCGGTGATCACCGGTGAGGGGTCCGTCGACGGGCACAGGGTGGCCATCGTGGCCTGCGAGTTCTCCTTCATGGCGGGCTCCATCGGGGTGGCCGCGGCCGAGCGGCTCGTGCTGGCGGTCGAGCGGGCCACCAGGGAAGGGCTGCCACTGCTCGCCTCGCCCGCCTCCGGCGGCACCCGCATGCAGGAGGGCGCGCTCGCCTTCACCCAGATGGTCAAGATCACGGCGGCGGTGCAGCTGCACCGCGAGGCGGGCCTGCCGTACATCGTCTACCTGCGTCACCCGACCACCGGCGGCGTCTTCGCCAGCTGGGGCTCGCTCGGGCACGTGACCGCGGCCGAGCCGGGGGCGCTCATCGGCTTCCTCGGGCCCAGGGTGTTCGAGTCGCTGCACGGCTACGCCTTCCCCGAGGGCGTCCAGGTGGCCGAGAACCTGTTCACGCACGGCCTGGTCGACGCCGTCGTCACGGCGCAGGAGGCGCGCGCCATCGCGATCAGGGCGCTGACCGTCCTCACCGCGGGCCGCGGCGGGCTGGTGAAGGGGACGGCGCCGGAGGAGGACCTGCGCCCCGTCGAGGCGTGGGACGCCATCACCCGCTCGCGCCGCGACGATCGTCCCGGCATCCGCACCCTGCTCAAGCTGGCCGCCACCGATGTCACCCCGCTGAACGGCACCGGCGAGGGCGAGGCCGATCCCGGACTGCTGCTGGCCCTGGCCAGGTTCGGCAGCGCCCCTGCCGTCGTCCTCGGCCAGGACCGGCGCACGCAGCGCGCGACGGGGCCGTTCGGGCCGGCGGGGCTGCGCGTGGCCAGGCGGGGCATGCGCCTGGCCGCCGAGCTCGGCCTGCCGCTGGTCACCGTGATCGACACGGCCGGCGCCGCTCTGTCCAAGGCGGCCGAGGAAGGCGGGCTGGCCGCCGAGATCGCCCGCTCGCTGACCGATCTGGTCATGCTCGACGCGCCGACCGTGTGCCTGCTGCTCGGCGAGGGGGCGGGCGGCGGCGCGCTGGCCCTGCTGCCCGCCGACAGGGTGCTTGCGGCCCAGCACGCCTGGCTGTCGCCGCTGCCGCCCGAGGGCGCGTCGGCGATCCTGTACCGCAGCGTCGACTTCGCGCCCGAGATCGCCCAGGCGCAGGGCGTGCGCGCCACCGACCTGCGTCGCGACGGGATCGTGGACCGGGTCATCCCCGAGCGGCCCGACGCCGCCTACGAGCCGAGGGCCTTCTGCGAACGGGTGGCTCGGGCGCTGGAGTTCGAGATCGCGGGGCTGCTGGAAACGCCCCAGGCGGACAGGTTGCCTGCCCGCCTGGCGCGCTACCGCTCTCTCGGGATCTAGCGCCGCCAGATCTCCTTGCCGGCGGCGTCGTAGCCGACGACGTCGGCGTCCGGGTTGGAGTTCGTCGAGCGTGCGGAGAACAGGGTGAGACCGAGACCCCACGGGTCGGCCGTCAGGGTCGCGGTCACACGGGAGCCGTCGTCGTAGACCAACTCGACCTTGGCCGTCTTCACGACCGCGTATCCGGCGAGGAAGCCGCTCCTGAACTCGTAGGTGGCATCGTCGATCTTGTGCTTCTCGGTGATGAAGCGCCCGTTGTCCGTCCAGATGATCAGGCAGCCGTCCTGGTGGGTCAAGGTGGCCCAGGTCCCCAGCGCGGCGGCCTGTCCGACGGGCGGGGAGACCGAGCACTTGTCAGGCGCGCTGCCGCCGACCGTGGCGACCGTGTCCTGCTCGGCGTTCCGCAGGGCGAACCTCTCCGACCCGCCGCGGTTGGGGACGACCCAGATCTTCAGCGGCGCCCCCGAGGGCGCGTACACCGAGCCGCGAGTGCCGGACGTCACCGCCTCCACCTGGGTGACCTCGGATCCCGCCACGCCGATCGCGCTCTTGCCGAGATCGGGCAGGCGCTCGGCGTCTCCGGCCGCGACCGGCTGGAAGGCGTCGCAGGTGGTCTTCTCGCCCGCGACCGAGCGGCACAGCCCGTCCCAGGTCCTGCCGTCGGCGAGCGTCACCTTGCTGAACCACACCTTCGCCTCGCCGATGGTGACGACCTCGCCGATCGGCGGGTGCGGGTCCCAGGCCGGCTTGTCGGCGGGGTGGTCCTCGCGCCACAGCTCCTTGCCCGAGGAGTCGTAGCCGACGAGGGCGAAGCCCTCCAGGTAGAGGTCGCCGGAGACGGGCTCCTCACCGGCGAACAGCCGCACACCGATCTTCCACGGGTCCTGCTTGACCGCCGCCCTGAGCACCTTGCCGTCCTTACGGACCAGTTCCACCTTCGCGGTGGCCGGGCGGGCGATGCCGAACCAGCGACCGCCGTTGACCCGCAGCTCGACGTCCATCGGCTTGCCGCCCATGTCGCGCATCAGGTCCTTGGCCCTGACCAGGTTCAGCCCCAGCTCGCGACCGTCGAGGGTCCAGATGAGCGTCCTGTCGGGCGTGCTGTAGGGCCGCACGCTCAGGTCGGCGAGATCCGTCGCGGCGCCCGCGGGCCTGCCCTGCTCGGCCTCGGGCGGCATCGCGACGGTTCTGGCGACCCGCGACAGGAGCCTGCCGTCGGCGGCGGCGAACTCGTAGGCGGTGACCTGGTCCGTGGCAGGGAAGACGACCGTCCAGATCTTGAAGGGCGCGCCGGCAGGCCGGCGAACGGCTCCGGTGACGCGCGTCCCCTTCTTGGTCACCGCCGTCACCGTGGCCACGTCCGGGCGTGCGCCGCCGTAGTCGAGCACGCTCTCGCGCGGCGGGACGGACTGTGTCGTCCCCTCGAACCAGCCGGCGCTCTTCATCGCCTGGGCCCCGACGTTGCCGCCGCAGCTGGTCTGGGTGGCGTCGCCCGCGTACTGCACGGCATGGCAGAAGACGACCAGGCCCCTGTGATCGGTGGCGTACCACAGCCGCATCGGCCGGTTCTCGGCCGGGTTGTCGATGACCAGCTCCCGGCCCACCGGGACCGGATTCGGCGGCGGACCGGTGACCGTCTGCCTGTCCAGGCCCCCGTTGAGCAGGACGGGCACGAGCACGGCCACCAGGGCGACCGGCAGGGCCGCCAGGATGACGGGCCAGGCCCACCGGCGGCGTCCGGCCCGCTGCTGGACCTTCATCCAGGCCGTCGGGCTTGCCTCGTAGGTGGCCGCGCGGGCGTCGAGTGCGGCGCGCAGCCGCTCTTCCAGGTCGTTCACAGCATCCCCCTCAGCGCCGCCATGCCCCTGCTGGCGTGTGTCTTGACCGAACCGGGCGACACGCCCATGGCATCGGCGATCTCTCGTTCGGACAGGTCGAGCCAGTAGCGCAGGATCAGCGCCTCCCGCTGGCGGCGCGGCAACGTGTCGAGGGCGGCCAGCAGCTCGCGGTGCTCCTCGGCGACGATGACGGCGTGCTCGCTGCTGCGGGCGTGCTCGGGAGGGTCGGGACGGCGTAGCCGGGTGATGCGCAGGTGCCGCAGCCGGTTGCGGGTCAGGTTGCAGACGGTCGCGCGCAGGTAGCCGAGCGCTGCCGCGTCGTCCCGCAGGCGGCGGGAGTGCAGCCTGGCGAACGCCTCCTGCGCGATGTCCTCGGGGTCGTCCGCGCCCAGCAGACCCGCCAGCCGTACCAGGGACTGGTACTGGGCGGCGAACAACTCCGCGAAGGTCGGAGCGGTGGGCGCCATGGTGGGTGTTTCCATCACATACCAGAGACACTCGCGGTGGCGACGGGTTGACCGGATCCGTCGACGAATTCGAAGGCGCGCACGGTCGCGCCGTGGACGGTCACCGTCCAGATGGCCAGGGGCGCCCCCTCCGGCCGGTGGACGGTGCCGTCGACCCTGATTCCTTCGGCCGTCACCGCGCGCACGCCCGCTACTCCGCTCCTCGCGGCGCCGTAGTACAGGTCGTCCTCGCGGGCCTCGGCCCACGCGGGCTCGGGACGGTCGGACAGGTCGTGGCCGCAGGAGGCGGGCCCGCACAGCCGCACGTCGCCGTCCTCGTCGGTGGTGCGGGCGAACCACAGCCGCACCGGCGGGTCCGACACGGACAGCACCTCGCCGATCGGCGCCTTTCCCTGCATGACCCGCTGGTAGATCTCGGAGGTCTCGGACGCCCCGCCGCACGCCACGAGGGCGAGCGGCACGAGGGCGAGCATCCATCGCATGTTGTTCAAGACACCTTCGACCCGGCCCAGGGTGACAGGGTCAGTCGACGGGAAGGCGCTCCACCCGGATCGAGAAGACCTCCTCGCGCGGCACGACCACTTCGTAGGCCCCATGGTCGACCATCCAGTAGCCGAGCGCCTCCGCTTTCATGCCGCTGTGTCCCGTGTAGGCGATGTGGAGGCCGTCGTCGTCCTCGTCGAGGACGACGCAGGGCTCGCCGCCGAACGCGCCGACCGTGCGCACGAGCACCAGCCACTCCAGTTCGGAGCGCTCCACGGTGCGGCGCCAGTAGCCCGAGCCCGCCTCGAAGCCCTCCAGCTCCTCCTCGCTGAACAGGACGACCTCGTCGCTGTCAGGCCCGATCGCCGCCGGATGGGTGCGGCCCCTGTGACGGGCGGCGAACCCCGACGCCACGGGAACGATCGCGTCGTTCATGTGGACGGCCGCCAGGTCAGCCCGTCGTAGGCGGCGAAGGGCCGCTCGCCCCTGTCGCCCACGTGCACGATCTCGGCTCCCGCGGGGATGGGCATCGGGGTGGTGTGGAACTGCGGCACCACGTGCTCGCGGGAGGTGGTGAACCCGTTGCCGGCGAACGGCGGCGCGTCGCTCCAGTCGCCGCCCATGTGCGGCCCGTACGGCACCGCGTAGGTGTCGACGTCACGCGCGTACCACCGCATGACGTACAGCTCGGGCACCTCCGCGCTCAGCTCCGATCCCTCGAAGGACAGGTCGAGCCCCAGGAATAACGCGCGCGGCGTGGTCAGCCGCACGCAGTCCTGCACGCGGTAGACGTAGCCGGAGATGACCGTGCGCTTTCCCGAGAGGTAGGGCACGAGCAGCCGAGGCGGCACCACCTTCTGCATCTGTGTCCTACGCTCGTTCACGGCACCACTTTACGATCTCTTGGCCACTCCGATTGAGGAACCCCGCCAATCGGAGCGACTCCCAGGTCACGGCAGTCTCGCCACGCCCAGCACCCTGTGCTCCAGGCACGGCAGCGTGGCGCGGGCGGAGGCGGTCAGCTCGGGGTCGAGGTCGACCACCTGCACCGCCGGTGCGCTACCCAGATCGGCGCGGACCACGCCCAGCGGGTCGACCAGCATGCTGCGCCCGACCCCGAACCCGTCGCCGGACTCGGCGGGGTTGGGCGCCTGACCGACGGCGGCGGTCCACATCGTGTTCTCCAGCGCCCTGGCTCGCACGAGAGTGATCCAGTGGTCCTCCTTGAGCGGTCCCGAGCCCCATGCCGCGATGACGGCGAACATGTCGGCGCCCCTGTCGACGAGCGCTCTGGCCAGCTCGGGGAAGCGCAGGTCGTAGCAGGTGACCAGGCCGACGCGCAGCCCCGCGACCTCGACCACGGTCGGTTCTGAGCCGGGCGCGACGAGCTCCGACTCGCGCGACCCGAAGGAGTCGAACAGGTGGATCTTCCGGTAGGCGGCCAGGACGGCGCCCGAGGCGTCGAGCGCCACCGCGGTGTTGTGGACGCGGCCGTCTCCCGGCTCGAAGACGCCGGCGATCACCGCGACGCCGTGCTCGCGGGCCGCCTCGGCCAGGCCTGTGACGAACGGGCCGTCCAGCGGCTCGGCCAGGTCGGTGATCCGCTTGCCGTACCTGGTGAGGGTGGCTTCGGGGAAGATCGCGAGGTCGGCGCCCTCGGCCTTGGCGATGGCCTCCCTGGCCCGCTTGAGGTTGACCACGGGGTCGGGGGAGACGGGCAGCTGGCAGAGCGCGATTCTCGTCACGCCCTCGAGCCTATGCCCGGCTGGAACCCGGCGGCCAGATCACCCGCACGGGCATCCCCGCCCGGACGGCCATGGCCACCACCTCGGCGGTGCCGCCGCGCCCGCGTGGCACCGCGCCGTCCCACACTGCGACGAGCTCGTCGGCCTCGGCCAGCATGGCTTCGGCCGCGGCGAGGTAGGCGGGCACCCCGGCCTCGTCGAAGGGCAGTTCGAGGACGTGCGCGGCCTTGCCGAGCAGCATGTCGTAGGTGTGGCGGGCGTCGGCGGGCAGGCTCTCCCTGTAGTGGTGGGCGGGCAGGACGGCGCGCAGCTCGCCGCCGGCCGCGATCGTCTCGGCGGCGAAGATCTGATCGGTTCCCTCGGCCAGGCACGACACGCCGACCAGGTCGGGGCCGGCGTCCGCCAGCGCCTCGCGCAGCGCCTGGCTGACCAGCTCCACGGTGTGCGGCGTCAGCTCGCGGTGTCCTGTCACGGCGAACCTCGTCATCGGGTCCTCACCACCTGGAAACCGGCCAGTGCCAGGATGCCGGGAAGGTTCCTGACCGTGTCCCGGTCCTTCTCCTTCGCCGATGCTGACAAAGTGGACCAATCTCCTATGTCGGGATGCGTCTTGTTCTCATCATCCCTCAACGGTCCGTGGGACCAGCCGCGGCTCACCATCATCCGTACCCAGCGCACGTGCTCCATCTCCGCGAGGAGCTCGATCTCCCCCTCGGTGAAGGCGAAGCCGAGGTCGGGGTCGACACGCGGGCCGAGCGCGCAACCGACCTCCTTCAGCTTCCTGCCGATGTCCTCGGCCAGCAGCCTGTTGGACTCGCGCTTGCTCTCCTCCAGTTCCTCCCAGGGCACCAGCGAAGGGTTGAGCGCGAACCGCGCGCCCCTGCCGCGCTGGTCGGCCAGATAGTGGTTGTGGGCCGCCTTGGCGAGGGTCTCCACCAGGTCCTCGGAGATCAGCGCGGGATCGCCGGCCGCATCCGTGACGGGGAAGACCCTGAGCGCGCCGTCCAGCCCCTCCAGCAGGCTGGAGTCGAAGGCCGCCGCGTGGTCGACGCGGACGACCAGCGAGCCTGGGCCGCCGCCCCACAGGCGCAGCGACGTGAGCGCCACCTTCAGCGCGAGGTCCTGGTCGGGGTAGCAGACGTAGACGCGGCGCGAGGCCTGCGGCAGCATCTCGGGCAGGCTCACCTGCTCCGGCTCCAGGTCGATCGCCTCGAGATCGCAGGCCGTCAGCAGCAGGTCGTGCCTGGCGCACAGGGCCGCCACGGTGCTCGTCGCGGCCGCGTCGACGACGGTGACAGGAAGGGGGCCGGAGTCCGGCGCGTGCAGGCGCCAGTGCCTGGCCAGTTCCAGCAGCAGTGTCCTGCCGAAGGTGCCGAGGCCGATGAGCATGACGGGGTCGGCCGTGGTGGGCGGGTCGTTCTGCAGCAGCACGCGGGCCGCGAGCGTGTCGGGGTTGAAGAAGTCCAGGTGCAGCCCCGTCGGCCTGGTCAGCCCCAGTCGCCTGGCGCGCAGCGCCGCGCACATGTCGGGGTCGGAGATGAGCCCGTAGGCGGCAAGCGGGCGGGTCTTCGGCCTCGGCATGGCGTGCGCGGCCAGCGCGATCGCGGTGTTGGTCGCGCTGTCGCTCTCGCAGGCGTACAGGACGGCCGCGCGCTCGATGCCTGCGGCGCGCAGCACGGAGGGATCGCGCGGGTCGCCCTCGACGTGCAGGACTCCCCGGTCGGCGTTGGGCGTGGGGGCGATCTGCACCACGCCGCGGCCGGCCGTACGCAGGCGCCTGGTCAGCACGCCCGCGATCGGCCCCGTGCCGCAGACGACCGCGTGGCCGCGCGAGCCGCGGGCGCGCAGGCGGCGGATCTCGGTCGAGAACAGCAGCAGCAGACCGGCGACCAGGGCGTAGATCGTGGCGGCGGGGGCGGTGAAGCGGGCCACCTCCAGCGCCCACCCCAACGGCTCGTGGTCGACGTCGAAAGGCGCGGGGTCCAGGACGAACAACTGGAGGGAGTAGTAGACCAGGTCGAAGGCGGAGGCACCCGGCTGGAGGTAGGCGGCGAAACCCACCAGGCCGAGAACGAAAGACGCGACCACCAGTACGGCAAAAGACAGCCGCAATGCCATTCCGTCACGATATTTTCGCCCTCTTTGAAAGTCCAGTCGTCTGTCGTGTATTCATGTCTGCATGGACCCCGTCAATGCATTTCTCGCCTGGTCCACCGAGGCTGAGGGATCCGAATCCGTCATCAGGGCGGTCCAGTCGGTGAAGGGACAGCTGGCCGAGCGCCACTACGACGTCTACGACTGGAGCGAGCAGCCCCACAGCCGCAACATTGGCATCGAGATCCAGGAGCAGATCCGCAGGTCGGACATTCTCATCCTGGAAGGAAGTACGGTTCGCCCCAATCTGGCATTTGAAGTCGGATTTGCGCGGGCGCTGGATTTGCCTGTCGTCGTCATCAAGCAGGAGGGCACCCACGAACTGCCGGAAGACTTCGGCGCTCCCCGATACCTCAACTATCCGAGTGCCGGCAGCGACGCGGGATTCGGGAAATTCGAGACCGATTTCGGCAGGTTGCTCGACCGGCTGGAGATGGAGTCGCTCAGCCCTGGCCACCGCGCGCTGCGCCGCAAGCTGACCCAGCTGCACGGCGGCCTGCAGTCCGTGCTCGGCAACCACGACTCCGACCACCCGCAGCTCCACCTGCGCAGCGGCTGGCTGGAGGCGCTGGCCTCCGAGGTGCGCAACTCGGGCCCTTCCAACCTCGTCACCGACGCCGACTACTACTCCCACTGCTTCGCCGAGCTGCGCGACTGGAACGACGGGCCGATCAGGGCCATCGCCGACCTGACCGACAACACCGAGACGTTCTGGCAGACCGACCTCGAGCACCCCGAGCTGATGAGTTCCCAGGTCACCGAGCGGATCTTCCTCATCGACTGGCGGCTGTTCTTCCAGGGCGAGGCCGAGCTGTCACGGCACATGTCCATGTGGCGCGACCACATCGGCAGCCTGTCGGGCAGCGGCTACGAGATCTACGTGGCCGCCGTCGACGACGTGGGGCTCGGCGTGCGCCACCCGTTCGGCGACACCGCCGTCGGCGCCCACCTGCTGCTGCTCAACCCCGACTGCATCGGCGGCTACCGGCGCAGGCTGGAGAGCGACTTCGGCGAGCGCCGCATGCTCCACATCGAGCGCGACCGCCACCGCTTCAACCTGGCCACCCGCTACTACGAGGCGGTCAAGGCGCGGGCGGTGCGCTTCGACCCCAACCACGACTTCCACACGCTCAAGCGCGAATGGCTGCGCAAGCTGGAGATCGGCAGGTGGGACGAGCACTGGACGCTGCGCACCGAGCACCGCTCGCCGGCCTACTTCGACCGCTACGACCAGCACATCCGCACCTGGATCCCGATGTACGACGACCTGATCCAGGACTGCTCGGCCACCGTCACCAGCGAGATCCTGCGCATCTTCCAGGAGATCGACATGTCGGTCTCCGTGCTGGAGATCGGGTACGGCACCGGCAGCCTCACCGCGGCGATCGTCCCGTGGATCCGCACCCTGTGCGAGCCGTTCGAGCAACTCGGCCAGCTCTACCCGGTCGACAGCTACCGTGCCATGGACCGCGCGGTGCAGATGCGCAAACTCGCCCACAGGAAGATCGGAGACGACCTCAACCGCTGGGTCCGCCTGCTGAACAAGACCGCCTGGGACGACGTCGAGGACCACATCACCTACAACGTCATCTTCGGCTCGCTCGTCACCCACTTCCTGCTCGGCCAGAGCCCCACCGAGGAGTCCGTCGACTGCTTCTTCGCCGAGTGCGCCAAACGCCTCGAACCCGGCGGCAGCCTCGTCTTCTCCGACTGCTTCGCCCCCGAGGAGGACAGGGAGCGGCAGGCGGCGGTGACCGCGTGGCGCACCTGGATGATCGACAACGGGCTCTCCGAGGGATACGCGGAGGCCTACCTGGCGGGCAACCAGGACATGGTCAACGCGGTCTCCGTCGCCCGCCTGGCGGCCGGCGCCGAGCGCCACGGACTGCGCCTGGTCAAGGAGAAGCTGGTCGGCTCCACGCAGATGTTCCGCCTGCTGGTGTTCCGCTCCGCACGCTGAGCGCGGCGGCGTAGGCCAGCGCCTGCGCACGCGCGCACGCGGCCACCGCCTCGTCGGGCGGCAGGAAGCGCGGATCGTGCAGCCCGGCGTGGGCGAAGCCGGGCGCGCCGTTCAGCCCGACGAACGCCATCAGCGTGGGCCGCGCGGTGCCGTAGTGGGCGAAGTCGTCGCCGCCGCAGGAGTGCCAGGCGGGCGCGAGGGCGAACCCGGCCGCCGCGGCCCTGCGCCTGGCGGCCTCGGCCAGCGCCGGGTCGTTGACCAGCGGCGGCTCGCTCTTGGTGAAGGTCAGCCGCGCCGTGCACCCGTGCGCGGCGGCCACGTGCTCGGCGCACTCCCTGACGGCCAGCCGCAGCTCGCGCTGGTCGGCCGCGTCCAGCGCGCGGACGGTGACCAGGGCGTGGCCGGCGCCGGGGATGACGTTCTCGGCCGTGCCCGCGTGGACGGCCCCGACCGTGAGCGTCGCGCCGTGAACCGGGTCGACGCGCCGCCCCACCAGTCCGTGCAGCGCCACCACGAGATGCGAGAGCGCCAGCACCGGGTCCCTCGTGCGGTGCGGGTAGGCGGCGTGCCCGCCGCGCCCTTCGACATCGATCCTGATCGCGTCGGCGGCCGCGTTGACCGTGCCCGGATCGGCGCCGATCGACCCCCACGGCAGGTCGGGGTGGACGTGCACGGCGACCACCGACTCCACCGCCTCCGCCTCCAGCTCGCCGTCGCGCAGCAGCGCCACCGCGCCCGAGGGATGCCGCTCCTCGCACGGCTGGAAGATCGCCACCAGCGGCGCAGGCAGCGCCGTCTTGCGGGCCGCCCGCACCAGCGCGACGAGCGCGGCCAGATGGACGTCGTGGCCGCAGGCGTGCATGTGGCCGTTGGCCGACGCGTACGCCGCCCCCGTCCGCTCGGTCATCGGCAGCCCGTCCAGCTCGGCCCTGACGCCGATCGCGGGCTCGCCGCCCGCGCCGCCCGCGCCGCCCGCGCCGACCCTCACGATCATCCCGGTGCCCGCCACGACCCTGTGCGGCAGCGGCAGATGCTCGGCGATGATCGCGCAGGTCTCCGCCTCGGCGCCGCCCAGTTCGGGTACGGCATGCAGCCGGTGACGGAGGCGGATCGCGTCGGGCAGCTCGTCGTCCAGCAGGCGGAGCAAGGCGCTTGGCGTCACGAACGGAGTATGGGCTTGTTCTCCACGCGTTTCCACCAGGTGAGCACGCGCCAGGCCCATTCGAGCGGGCCGTACCTGAACCTGGACAGCCACCACCAGCTGAACAGCAGCTGCGCGGCCAGTGTCACGGCCACCACCGGGAGCACGGGCCACCGCATCGGGGCGGTCAGCGCGATGACGACGGTGCCCGAGACGTAGTTGGTCAGCGCCATCCTGCCCATCGGCTCCAGCCACCGCGGCCGCAGGTACAGCACCAGCGTGGAGTAGGCGGCGGCGCCCGCGAGGGCCGCCGTCACGTAGATCCACCACTGTTCGGTTCGCGGGTAGGCCCAGGTGAGCACCGCGGAGACGGCCGCCGACGCCACGAAGCCCGGCAGCAGCCATCGGCGTCCCAGCCGCAGCTCCATCAGGGCCATGCCGATCAGGAAGAGCCCGGGGATGATCAGGATGCCGCCGCCCATCCAGGTGCCCCACGCGATCGCCGCCACCCCGAGCGCCAGGATCGGCCAGCCGCCGGACAGGAACGAGGCGGGCAGCAGCACGCCGATTCCGAACAGCGCGTAGTCGGTCAGCACCTCTCCCGGATACCAGGTGTGCTGGACCAGCCCGAACACCAGCAGCCACAGCAGCCTGCGCAGCAGCACCCACCGGGTGGCGCCCTGCAGCACGAGCACGAAGCTGATGCCGAACAGCAGGGAGAAGATCGGGTAGAAGCGTCCCTGGAAGAACGTCTCGACCCACCAGTCGCTCTCCGGCCCCTCAGCGTGCTGCCAGGTGTTGACCAGCATGATCCCGCACACCGCGAAACCGCGGAGCGCGTCGAGCTCTCTGATGCGTGTCACAGGAACCAGGACCACCACCACACGAGGAGGCCGGCCGCGATCACGGTGGCCAGGATGTTGGGGATTGTACGGGCTCGTAGCAGAGCGGCCACCGTGAGAACGGCCGAGCCGGCCGCGACCCAGCCGTAGGCCTCGAGCGTGTGCGGCACCCCGACGGCCAGCGCGGTCTCGTTCTCCTTCATCAGCCCCCACACCGCGTCGGCCGCCAGGCCGACGAAGGCCACGCCGGCCAGCCCGGCGAACGCGGTCAGCGCCCTGCCTCTGAGCGCGCCGCCGACGAGCTGAGCCAGGCTCGCCAGCGCGAACAACGCGAGCGGCACGGCCAGCCACGGGGAGGTCAGCGCCTGGTACGGCGCGCCGGTGACGTGAAGGTCGCCGGGTCGCACGGAGGTGAAGCCGCGCTGCGAAGGGTCGCACGGCTGCTTCCAGCCCACAGGGTCGGCGACGAACGCGGCGATGGTGCGGGCGCCGCACGCCGTCGACAGGAACACCGCGTGGCCGACTCCGGCGAACTCCACGAAGCGGGCGTTGGGCAACCTCTCCGCCGCCGGTCTGGCGGTGCGGGCGGGCGTGGTCGGATCGTACTGGCCGCCGAGTACGAGCACGGGCGCCTTCGTCGTGGCCTTCGTGGGCGTGGAGGCCGGCAGCTTCCATGCCGCGCACACCTCCTTGTCGGAGGTCACCGTGAACAGGCGTGACCGTTCGGGGAAGTCGGCCTCGTCCTGGCACTGGACCGCGTGGTAGAGCCCGAACTCGTGGGAGGCGAGACCGGGCCCCACCTGGTCGGCCAGCGGCCGCAGCAGTTCGTCGTGCCCCTCGGCCAGGGCGTCGACCAGCGCGGGGGCCACCGCGATCACGCTCGCGTCGTGCAGGCCCTCGGCGAGCACCGTCGCCACGTCGTCGCCGGTCAGCCTGGCGGTGAACGCCCTGCCCGTCAGCGGGTCGGTGGCGGGCACCAGCGCGGGACGCGCGTTCAACCGCTTCACCATCGCCTCGAACCTGTCGCCGACGCCCAGGGCGGCCACGGTGTCGGCCAGGTTCCGGTCGGCCTCTCCGTACCAGGAGACGTCCTGCGGCAGGAAGGAGTCGAGCACCACCGCGCTCACACCCTCGGGGTCGGCCGCGGCGGCGTCCACCATCACCCTGGTGGAGTAGCTGACCCCGAACAGGTTCCACCTGGCGTAGCCGAGCGCCTTACGCAGGTCGACGACGTCGGCCGCGATCTCCTTGGTGGTGTAGCCGCGCAGGTCGACGCCCTGCTCCTCGTGCCTCCTGCGGCAGTCGAGCGCGCCCTTCGCGACGTCGGCCCTGGGGGCGCGCAGCCTGTCGAGCATGGCCGAGACGGTCTCGGGGCAGCCGAGCGTGGGCTTGGAGTACCTGCTGCCGCGCTGTTCCAGCGTGACGACGTCGCGGTCGGGGAAGATCGACGCCAGGAAGCCGGTGAGCTGGATCGAGGCCGAGGCGGGACCACCGCTCGTGTAGACGACGGGGTCGCCCGCGGGGTTCCTCGCCCGGTGGACGGCGAAGCCCACTCTGATCGTTTTTGCCCGGTCGCCGTCCCGCCTTTCGGGTACCACCAGGAAGCCGCACCTGGTCCCTGGGGGCATGGGGACGGGGCACGCCCGCTCCTCGACAGGACCGGCCCCGACCCCCGACCCGTTCCCGGCCCCCGACTCGTTCCCGGCCCCGACCCCCGACTCGTTCCCGGGTCCGGTCCCGTTCCCGGGCCCGGTCGACCAGCTCTCGACGCTGGTCCCGGTCCGGCGCTCGGGTCCGGTCCCGACACCGGTCCGGCGCTCGGCTCCGGCGCTGGTCCCGAGCTCGGCACCGGCGGGGGCGGCGACGACGGGTTCGTTGACCCATCCGGCGGTGGGGAGGGCGCTCGGAGCGGACACGAGCGCGACGGCGAGAGCGACCCGGGTGATCACGCCCTCGAGACTAATAGTGTGGTCCTGTGAACGATCCCCTTGTTTCCCGAATGCGACAGTTCGGCACCACGATCTTCGCCGAGATGAGCGCGCTGGCCGTACGGACCGGTTCGATCAATCTGGGGCAGGGGTTTCCCGACACCGACGGCCCGCCCGCGATGCTCGACCGCGCGGTGGAGGCCATCAGGTCGGGCGCCAACCAGTACCCGCCGGGGCCGGGGGTGCCCGAGCTGCGGCAGGCCGTGGCCGAGCACCGGCGGCGGCACTACGACCTCGCCTACGATCCCGACGGTGAGGTGCTGGTCACCGTGGGCGCCACCGAGGCGATCGCGGCCTCGGTGCTGGCACTGTGCGAGCCGGGCGACGAGGTGATCGCCTTCGAGCCCTACTACGACTCCTACGCCGCCTCCATCGCGCTGGCCGGGGCCAGGCTGGTCGCGGTCACCCTGCGGCCCGAGCGGGGGCGCTTCACCTTCGACCCCGACGAGCTGCGCGCCGCTGTCACGCCGCGCACCAGGGCGATCCTGGTCAACTCGCCGCACAACCCGACGGGCACCGTGTTCACCGCCGAGGAACTGGCCTGTATCGCCGAGCTGTGCCAGGAGCGCGACCTGGTGGCGATCACCGACGAGGTGTACGAGCACCTGACCTTCGACGGCGTCGCGCACATCCCCATGGCCACGCTGCCGGGCATGCGCGAGCGGACCGTGATGATCGCCTCGGCGGGCAAGACGTTCTCGGTGACGGGATGGAAGACGGGCTGGGTGTGCGCTCCGCCCGAGCTGGTGCGGGCCGTTCAGACCGTCAAGCAGTTCCTGACCTTCACGGCCAACGGGCCGTGGCAGCTCGCCGTGGCGTACGGCCTGCGCGAGGAACTGGACTGGGTCGCGGGCCTGCGCGAAGGCCTCGAGGGCAAGCGCGACAGGCTGATGAGCGGGCTGGCGGCGGCGGGGTTCGAGGTGCTGAAGCCGTCCGGGACGTACTTCGTGCAGACCGACATCAGGCCGCTGGGCTTCACCGACGGCCTGGAGCTGACCAGGCGGCTGCCCGAACTGGCCGGAGTGGTGGCGATCCCGACGCAGGTCTTCTACGACCACCCCGACAGGGGCCGGCACTTCGTCAGGTTCGCCTTCTGCAAGAAGGACGAGGTCATCGACGAGGCGGTGACCAGGCTCAAGCGGCTCGGACAATAGTGGTATACCGTTGCGCGCATGGAGATCCTCGTGGTCAACCCCAACCGCGTCGACGGCTGCACCCTGCTGATCCACGAGGCCGCGCGCGCCGCCGCCGCGCCGGGCACCACCGTCACCACGCTCGCGCCGCGCCGCGGGCCCGCCGAGCTGACCGGGCACTGTGAGGTGCTGTTCAGCGCGGTCGGCGTCCTCGAACTGATCGCGGAGACGCCCGCCGACGCGGTGGTGATGGCGGGGTTCGGCGAGCCGGGCAAGGAGGCCGCGCAGGAGCTCACCGCCGCGCCCGTCCTCGACATCACCGAGTGCGGGCCGCTGCTGGCCCGCACGCTCGGCGCGCGGTTCACGATCGTCACCTCCACCGCCGCGGCCGCGCCGATCGTCGAGGACCGCCTGCGGACGCTGCGGCTCGACGCGGCCTGCGCCGGCGTCCTGGCCTCGGGCCTGGGCGTGCCCGACCTGGTCGACCACCGCGAGGAGGCGGTGACAGCGGTCGCCGACACCGCGCGACGCGCGGCCACCGAGGTGGTCGTGCTGGGCTGTGGCGGCATGGCGGGCATGGCGGCGGACGTCGCCGCGGCCACCGGGCTGGTCGTCGTGGACGGCGTGAGCGCCGCCGTCAAGATGGCCGAGTCGCTGGGCGCGCTCGGCCTCGCCCCTGGATTGACCCCGCGCCCGCCCGTCACCGGCTGGCCGTTCACCACCTAACCGGTACCGGTCCAAGGTGGTGCCGGTCCAAGGTGGTGCCCCCAGCCGGTGCCGTTCGAGCCGGTGCCGGGCTCCAGGTCAGGCGACCACCTTCACCGGCAGCTTCCGCTGCCTCACCGCGCTCCGCACCGCCTTGGCGAGCTGCGCGTACTCCGCGGCCCGCGCCGAGCTGGCCCGGTAGGCCATGCCGATCGTCCTGCCAGGCGCCGGATCGGCGAACCTGCGCAGCGCCAGCCGTACTCTCTTGCCCGTCTCCACCGGCACCGCCGACTCCGGCAGCAGCGTCACCCCGAGGCCGCCCGCCACCAGCTGCACCAGCGTCGGCAGGCTGGTGGCGTAGGTGGTCGCGGTGGCCCGCGCGCCCACCTCCCTGCACACGTCGATCGCCTGCTCCCGCAGGCAGTGGCCCTGGTTCAGCAGCACGATGTCGAGACCCTTCAGCGCCGACCTGCGCAGCGGCGTCTCCTCGACGGCCAGCGGATGGCCCTCGGGGACGGCCAGCAGGAATTCCTCGTCGTAGAGCGGCTCCTCCACCAGCCCGCTCGTCTCGGTCGGCAGGGCCAGCAGCACCAGGTCGAGCCTGCCCTCCCTCACCTCCTCGACGATCGTCTCGGTCTTGGCCTCGTGCACGGTGAGTTTCAGCTTCGGGAAGCGCCTGGCGAACATCGGCAGCAGCGCGGGCAGCACGTACGGCGCGACCGTCGGGATCACGCCCAGGTGCGCGGGCCCGCTGAACGGCTCGCGGTTGCGCGCCACCTCGCCGACCAGGTCGTCGACCGCCGCCAGCACCCGCGTGGCGTGCGCGGCCACCCGCTCGCCCGCGGGTGTCAGCAGCACTCTTCTGGTGGTCCTTTCGAGCAGCTGTGTGTCGAGGATCTCCTCCAGCGCGGAGACCGACCCCGACAGCGCGGGCTGGCTCATCCTGAGCGCGGTGGCGGCCTCCCTGAAGTGGAGATGGTCGGCTACAGCGAGGAATGCCCGCAGTTGAGCGAGGGTGGGCATGGGCTCACTGATAGGAATCACCTCTCAGATTGGTCCGACTGCTCGATTTCTCGGATCAATGGTAGGTGCGGCAACCTGGAGGCACTGACAACGACGTCCTACAAGGAGACATCCACGTGCTCACCGTTGGTGACAAGTTCCCCGAGTACGAGCTCACCGCCTGCGTCGACCTGGACCCCGAGAAGGCGTTCACGGAGATCAACCACAAGACCTACGAGGGCAAGTGGCGCGTGGTGTTCTTCTGGCCGAAGGACTTCACCTTCGTGTGCCCCACCGAGATCGCCGAGTTCGGCCGGCTCAACGAGGACTTCGCCGACCGTGACGCGCAGGTGCTCGGCGTCTCCGTCGACTCGGAGTTCGTCCACCACGCGTGGCGCAAGGACCACGAGGACCTGCGCGACCTGCCGTTCCCGATGCTGAGCGACATCAAGCGCGAGCTGTCGTCGGAGCTCGGCATCCTCGGCGAGGACGGCGTCGCCCAGCGCGCCACCTTCATCGTGGACCCGAACAACGAGATCCAGTTCACGATGGTGACGGCGGGTTCGGTCGGCCGCAACGTCAAGGAGGTCCTGCGGGTCCTCGACGCCCTGCAGTCCGACGAGCTGTGCCCCTGCAACTGGAACAAGGGCGAGAAGGGCCTCGACGCGAAGGCCCTGCTGGGCGCATGAGCGAGCGAACCGAGCGCGGGGAGCACGGCCGGCCGATGACCGTGCGAGCGGCGAGGGAGCAGGCATGAGCATCGACAACCTGAAGGCCGCGCTGCCCGACTACGCCAAGGACACCAAGCTCAACCTGGGCTCGGTCACGACGACGTCGTCGCTGACCGACCAGCAGCTGTGGGGCGCGGTCCTGGCGTGCGCGCTGGCCACCAGGTCGGCCCGGGTCATCGCCGAGGTGGCGGGCGAGGCCGCCGCCGCCCTGTCGGCCGAGGCGTTCAAGGCGGCCAAGGCCGCCGCCTCGATCATGGCGATGAACAACGTCTACTACCGCGCCACCCACCTGATCGGCGACGAGCAGTACGGCACGATGCCGGCCAGGCTGCGCATGACCGTCATCGGCAACCCGGGTGTCGACAAGGTCGACTTCGAGCTGTGGTGCCTGGCGGTCTCCGCGATCAACGGCTGTGGGCGCTGCCTGGAGTCGCACGAGCAGGTGCTGCGCGGCTCCGGCATGCCGCGTGAGCAGATCCAGGAGGCGCTGCGGATCGCGGCCGTCGTCAACGCGACGGCCGCGACCCTGGAGGCCGAGGCCGCCCTCGTGACGGTCTGACCCGCCTTCCCTGCACAGGGCGTGACCCGCCTTCCCAGCACAGGGCGTGACCCGCCTTCCCAGCACAGGACGTGATCCGCCTTTGCTGCACAGGGCGTGATCCGCCTTCCGCGCGCAAGGGCGTCCCTCAGCCGAGGGACGCCCTTCGGCTTTCACGGCCCCGCCGCAGGCGCATGCCGTACAGGATGGCCAGGGCCAGCAGCGGGGTGGCCAGCCACAGCAGGGTGACGCCGTCGCCGAGCGGGAAGGCCAGCATCGCGCTGACCGCCCACAGGACGCCGATGCCCCAGTTGATCGCGGCCGCGGTGCTCATGCGCGTGGTGCTGGCGCCGACGGCGTACAGGCCCTGCCTCAGGGTGAGCGTGTAGAGCAGGCCCTGGCACAGCATGAGCACCGCTTCGGTGCCGCCGAACATCGCCACCGCGATGGACCTGGCGTCCGTCGGCAGCTCCTCCAGGGCGAACAGACCGGTCGCGTACGGCAGGAAGGCCGAGAACAGCAGCAGCGGGATGTGCACCGCCAGCACCGCCTGCGACACCCGCGCGAGCTGGTCGAACAGTGTGTGGTGGGCACGCCAGTTGAACCACAGCATCAGGAAGGCCAGCGCGAACCCGGCGAAGGCGCCGGCGTGCTCGCTCAGGAAGTGCCCGAGGTCGGCGAGTTGCTCCGGTTCCTCGGGTCGCGGGATCTCCAGAGCGAGCAAGGTGATGGCGATGGCGAAGATCGCGTCGGTGAACACGCCGACGCGTTCCGCGCTCAGCCCGGGGCGCGGCTTGTCGTCACCGGTCATGAACTATCTCCTCTTGAGGGGGGAGGAGATAGTTTGTCAGCCCTCGAGGAACTCCTCGACCGCCGCCGAGAACTCCTTCGGCGCCGCCGAGTGGATCAGGTGCCCCGCGTCGATGGTGACGAGCTTCGCGCCCGGGATCAGCTCGGCGAGCGGCGCGGCGTCGACGTGACTGGAAGGACCGCCCGACAGCACCAGCGTGGGCGCTGTGACGCGTTTCAGCCCCTCCGCCCACGCCGGATCGGGGGAGACGATCTGGCGTTCGGTCTCGACCATCATGGGGGAGTCGTCCTCCAGCGGCGGCCTGTCGATCGGCAGTGGCGCAGGAGGGTCCTCCAGGATCAGGACCGAGACCAGGTCG
The DNA here is from genome assembly GCF_042681425.1 of Nonomuraea mangrovi. NCBI lineage: Bacteria > Bacillati > Actinomycetota > Actinomycetes > Streptosporangiales > Streptosporangiaceae > Nonomuraea > Nonomuraea mangrovi. The sequence continues at coordinate 696,336 of NZ_JBHUFV010000033.1, forward strand.
GGGTGGTTCATGGCCAGGTGGTAGGCCACCGCGCCGCCGAGCGAGTGTCCGATCAGCACCGCCTGCTCCACGCCGAGCGCTCTGAGCAGCGCCACGATGTCCTCGGCCATGTCGGGCAGCGCGTACGTGGCCGGATGCCCGCTCGCGCCGTGGCCACGCAGGTCGGGAGCGACCACGTGGAAGCGCTCGGCGAAGCGGCGGGTGTAGAGGTTCCAGTGGTTGTGGTCGGCGGTACGGCCGTGCAGCAGGACCATCGTGGGCGAGGCGGGATCGCCCTCCTCCCGGTAGGCGAGGTCGATGCCGTTGACGTGTGCGGTGCGAATCACGTCCGTGAGGCTACCGCCCGTTCCACGCGCGCAGGGAGGCGTGCTCCCCGCCCACGTCCTCCATGCGCGGCACGCCGAGAAGCCGCAGGGTGCGCGTGGCCTCCTGGTGCAGGATGCCGAGGGCCCGCCGTACACCTCGCTCGCCGCCGGCCATCAGGCCGTAGAGGTAGGCCCGCCCCACCATCCCCGCCGACGCGCCCAGCGCCCGCGCGGCCACGAGGTCGGCGCCCGAGCAGATGCCGGTGTCGACCATCACCTCGGCCCGCCCGCCGACGGCCGCCACGACGTGGGGCAGGAGTTCGAGCGGGACCGGCGCCCTGTCGAGCTGGCGGCCGCCGTGGTTGGACACGACGACGGCGTCCGCGCCGCGCTCGACCACCGCCACGGCGTCCTCGACGCACTGGACTCCCTTGACGACCAGCTTTCCCGGCCACGTCTCCCTGAGCCATGCGAGGTCCTTCATGGTCACCCCGGGGTCGAACATCCGCCGGGCGAGTTCCTCGGCCGTCCCGTTCCACGACGCCATCGAGGCGAACTCCAGCGGCCTGGTCGTCAGCAGGTTGAACCACCAGGACGGGTGCAGAGACATGTCGGCCAGCGTGCGCGGCGACAGCGAGGGCGGGATCGTCAGGCCGTTGCGCACGTCTCGCATGCGGGCCCCGCCGACGGGCGTGTCCACCGTCAGGATCAGCGTCTCGACGTTCGCCGCGATCGCCCGTTCGACGAGCCGCGCGCTCGCGTCCCTGTCCCGCCACAGATAGAGCTGGAACCATGTGCGAGCGGCGGGGACCGCGCGCACGAGGTCCTCGATCGACGTCGTGCCCATCGTCGACAGTACGTAGGGGACGCCGGCGTCGGCGGCGGCGCGGGCCACGGCGATCTCGCCTTCGTGGTGCATCATCCGGGTGAAGCCGGTCGGTGCGAGGACCAGCGGAAGCGCGCTGCGCCTGCCGAGGACGCCGACCGACGGGTCGACCGTGCCGACGTCCCTGAGGACGCGCGGGTGGAACTCGACGGCGCGGAAGGCGTCCCTCGCGCGGCCGATGCCGATCTCGTCCTCGGCCGCGCCGTCGACGTAGTCGAAGACCGAGCGCGGCACCCGCCGGCGGGCCACGGCCCGCAGGTCCGCGATCGTGTGGGCCTTGGACAGCCGGCGCTCGACCGCGTCGGCGATGAACGGCCTGCCCCGCAGCAGGGGCCGGATCTCGGACCAGCGTGGGAGCCGCCGCGCCGCGCCGCCGCCGGCGCTTGTCATGGGCGCCTCCGCATCGGCCGGGCGCGTCCTCGGGTGGCCCTGGTCGCTACCGGCCTGGGCCTTCGAAAGGGCGGTTGTCACGGGACCTTCGCGTCAGCAGGCAGATCGCGGACAGTCCCGCGAGGGCGAGCAAGGCTTGGATCAGCACGATCCAGGCGATCATGAAGGCTCCCAACCGAGTGACGGATATCTCTTAAGACTGTTTACAGTACGGAGCTCCCACACGGAAGGGATGAATCCACTAATAAACCCCCAAAGCGGGATCTTTACCCTTTTAGGGGTGGTTGTTCACCCCGCGGGATCCGGCCTTAAGGACACCAGAAGGCATCCGTAAGGGCCACAGGGCACGGTGGATCTCGTCGAAAGCGATCCACGACCCCTGAGAGGGCAGCCATGACGCAGACCGCCGAGTACGAGATCATCCGCCGGTTCGCCGCGCACCCCGCGGACGTGTACGCCGCCTGGACCCGCCCGGAGCGCTTCGCCCGCTGGTTCGGCCCGCGCGTCTTCACCACCCCGGCCGACCGGATCGTGCTGGACGTCCGCCCCGGCGGCGCCTGGCGGGCCACGCTGGTCGGCGAAGAGGGCTTCGAGGTGACGCTGCACGGGGTCTACCGGGAGGTCGCCGGTCCTGGACGGCTCGTCTTCACCACCGGCGACCCCGACAACCCCGGCGAGGGGCCCGCCTCAGTGGTCACCCTCACGCTGGAGGAGCACGAGGGCGGCACGGCGATGCGGTTCCACCAGTTCGGGGTCAACACCGACGAGGAGCACGCCGAACAGGCCAAGCAGGGCTGGCTGGAGTTCTTCGACCGGCTGGCCGAGCACCTCGCGGGTCAGGCCACGTCGTCGAAGGTCAGCTCCCGGCCGTGAGCGAAGGCGGCGGCGAACGCCTCCTCGCCCAGCGCGTCCACGGCCCTGCCGGTGATCCGCCGCAGCTCCTCCTCCTCCGAGGGACTGGCAGGCGTACGGTGCGACACCCTGGCCTCGGCGGCCAGACCCAGCAGCCTGGCGCACTCCTCGGGCGCCGACGCGGCGGCCAGACCCTCGACCGTGAACGCCGCCGTCCTGGGGTCGCCGATCCGCCTGGCCGCGGCGAACGCCTCCATGAACAGCTCGCGCGCACCTGCGGCATCGCCGCGCAGCTCGTGCACGAAGCCCAGCTCGGCCAGGGTGGAGGGCAGGAACAGCGGCGGCTCGCCGTCCCTCGGGACGCCGTCCAGCAGGTGCTCGAGGTGCTCCAGCGCCACATCGAGCAGGCCCGCGCGGCGGGCGGCGAAGCCGCACCCCATCCTGGCGAAGATCTGCCCCTCCCTGTAGCCCTGCCCCGTGGCAAGCAGGAGCGCCTCACCGCAGCGCTCCATGGCCGTGGCGTGGTCGCCGGTGTTCATGGCCGACCAGCCCAGCCACGACAGCCGCCGCACCGCCTCGGGCCACAGCCCGAGTTCCTCGGCCATGCGCAGGTCCTCGGTGAACAGCCGGACGACCTGCTCGTTGTCGCCGCGGATCTCGGCCAGGCCGCCGAGCCACTCGGTGGCCTGCAGCAGCCCCCAGCGGTCGCCGAGCTCGCGGAAGAGCCTCTCGCTCTCGCCGCCGTCGCGCTGCAGGGACTCCAGGTCGCGGACGGTGAACGCGTCGCGGGCGTGCCTGCTCAGCGCGGCCGCCTCGCCCCACCGGTCACCGACCTCCCGGAAGGTGGCGAGCGCCTGGTCGACCAGCGGCCGGGCGGACGCCAGATCGGCCAGGCTCAGCGAGACGAACCACTGCGCCATCGCACGGTCGCCGGGATCAGCGATGTCGAGGGCCCGCTCCCAGTCGACCTCGTCGCCGAGCAGCAGCGCGAACCCCGCGTGCCAGGCCCGCGCCCTGGCCAGGTCGGCGGCCACCGATCCGTCAGACGCGCAGGGCCCGGCGCTCGTGTCGGAAGCGGCGGCCCCGTCGGGCTCCGCGCTCACGGCAGGCGCGGCGCTCACGGCAGGCGCGGCGGCCAGAGCGGTCTCCAGGGCACGCAGGCCCTCACCCAGCCTGCCGCGCAGGAACCAGTACCACGCCAGGGCGTTGGCCAACCGCAGCGCTCCGGCCCGCGGGGCAGCGCCGAGGGCGGCCCGCAGGTTCGCGGACTCGGCGTCCAGCAGCCGCAGCCAGCGCGCCTGCTCGGACCCCCGCAGGTACGGCGCGGCGCGGACGGCGAGCTCCACGTAGTAGCCGGCGTGCGCCTGCCGTACCCGCTCGGTCTCGCCCGCGTCGTCCAGCCTGTGCAGGCAGTAGGCGGCCACCGACTCCAGCAGCCGGTAACGGACGCCCGCGGGCCCGTCCACGAGCACCACCAGCGAGCGGTCGACCAGCCGCGCCAGCGTGTCGAGCACGTCGATCCCCGCCTCGGCGCACACTGTCTCCGCCGCGTCCAGCGTGCACCCGTCGGCGTGGACGGCCAGGCGGCGCAGCACGACGCGCTCGGAGTCGGTGAGCAGCGTCCAGCTCCAGTCGATCATCGCCATCAACGTCTGCTGCCGCGCAGGAGCCCCGCGCTGGAAGCCCGCCAGGAGCCGGAACCTGTCATCCAGCCTGGCCACGAGCTCGTGGACGCCGAGCGACCTGACACGGGTTGCGGCCAGCTCGAGCGCAAGCGGAAGGCCGTCGAGCCTCCGGCAGAGCTGCGCGACCGCCTCGGCGTTGCCCGCGTCGAGCGCGAACCCGCGAGCCGACGCGCTCGCCCTGGCCATGAACAGTCGCACGGCGTCGGCCTTGGCCACCGTGAGCAGCTCCGACCCCTCCGGCAGCCGCAGCGGGGGCACGCTCCACAGCACCTCGCCCGCCACATTCAGCGGTTCGCGGCTGGTCACCAGGATCCGCAGCCCCGGCGCGGAACGCAGCAGCGTGTCGGCGAGCAGGGCCGCCTGCTCGATCACGTGCTCGCAGTTGTCGAGCACCAGCAGCATCCGCCTGTCCCGCAGCGCTTCGGCGAGGCGTTCCATGGCGCCCGCCGAGTCCGCCCTGATGTCGAGCGCGGCGAGCACGGCGTCGGCCAGCGACGGCGTGCGCCGGTCGTAGGGCGCCAGCTCGACCAGCCACGCGCCGTCGGGATGCGCTTCCACCAGCCGGCGCGCGGTCTCCACAGCCAGGCTCGTCTTCCCCACGCCTCCCGAACCGGTGAGCGTGACGAGCCTGCCGCCGTCCTCCAGCAGGGCGCGAACCTCGGCCACGGCCTCGTCGCGCCCGATCAGGCCGCCGACCGCGGCGGGCAGGTTGGTCGCGGGGCGCTCCGCCCTGCCGCTCAGCGCGGGGTCCTGTCGCAGGATCCCCTCGTACAGCCGGGCCAGCTCGGGCGAGGGGTCCAGGCCCAGCTCGTCGGCCAGCCGCTCCCTCAACTCGGCGTAGCTGGCCAGCGCCTCGCTCTGCCGTCCCGCTCGGTAGAGCGCCTTCATGTGGACGGCGCGCAACCGCTCCCTGAGCGGGTGCTCGGCCACGAGCGCGGCCAGCTCGACCGGCTCGCCCGCTGCCAGCCGTACCTCCGAGAGCCCCTCGATCGCGGCCAGCCGCGCCTCCTCCAGGCGGGCGATCACCGGGCGGAGGAACTCCGCGTCGGCGAAGTCCGCGTAGGCCGATCCACGCCACAGCTCCAGCGCCTCGGCCGGCTCCGCCTTGTCCACCAACCGTGCGAAGCGGGTGGCGTCCACGCGCTCGGGGTCGACCAGCAGTGCGTAGCCGGGCGCGCGGGAGACCACCAGGTCCCGCCCGCCGGGCTCGGCGTCCTCGAGGGCGCGGCGCAGTTGCGAGACCCGCACCTGCAGGGCCGCCGAGGCGTTGGCGGGCGGTTCGTCGCCCCACAGATCGTCGACGAGCCGGTCGGCGGACACGACCCGCCCCTCGTGGGCGAGCAGGTCGGCGAGCAGGGCGCGCACCTTCAGCCCGGGGATCGGCACGACCTCGCCGGAGTCGGTCCACACCGTCACAGGGCCCAGCACACCAAAGCGCATGGGACCGACCCTAGAGGCACGGCCCCCGCCATGCCGAGGGGCCCATCATGGGCAAAGGTTGCCAATGAACGGCCTCCGCGGCCTGGGTAGCGTCGCGACCGTGGGTGAAAGGGTACTCATCGCGCTCGGCGGCAACGCCATGACGGCCCCCGACGGCAGCGCCTCGCCACGCGACCAGCAGGCCGCGGTCGAGGCGGCGATCCTGCAGGTCAGGGTACTCATCGACGCGGGCCGCGACGTGGTGCTGACCCACGGCAACGGCCCGCAGGTCGGCAACCTGCTGCTGAAGAACCAGCTGGCCGCCTCGGTCGTGCCGCCCGTGCCGCTCGACTGGTGCGGCGCGCAGACCCAGGCCACCATCGGCACGCTCATCATGAACGCGCTCGGCGGCCGGGCCGCCACCGTCGTCACCCGCACCCTGGTCGACGCGCGCGACCCCGCCTTCGAGGACCCGGTCAAGCCGATCGGGCGCTACTTCACCGAGGCGGAGGCGCGCAGGTTCGAGAAGCTCGGGCAGAACTGGCGGCGCTTCGAGCGCGGCTGGCGGCGCGTGGTCGCCTCGCCCGAGCCGCTGGAGATCCTCGACGCGGACGCCGCGACGGCGCTCATCGCCGCCGGGTTCACGGTCGTGGCCGCGGGCGGCGGGGGAGTACCCGTCGTACGGCAGGCCGACGGGTCGTTGGCGGGCGTCGAGGCGGTCGTCGACAAGGACCTCGCGGCGGCTCTGCTCGCGCAGGCCGTCAGGGCGGAGGTTCTGATCATCGCGACCGACGTGCCGAACGCCGTCGTCGGATACGGCGGGCCCGACCCGCGGCCCATCGGCCGGATCTCCGCGGACGAGCTGCGTGTCCTGCACGCCGCCGGGCACTTCGCCGGGGGGAGCATGGGACCGAAGGTGGAAGCGGCTCTGCGCTTCGTCGCAGGCGGGGGCAGGCAGGCCGTGATCACCTCGCTGGAGCACATCGCGAACGACGATGTCGGTACGAGAGTGGAGAGATAGATGCCGGAACCGATCGAAGTGCGCAAGGTCGCCATCGAGAGCGTGACCGACGCCTCAGGGCTGGAGAAGCTCATCGACGACGGGGTCATCGAGGCGCACAGGGTGCTCGCGGTGATCGGCAAGACCGAGGGCAACGGCGGCGTCAACGACTACACCCGCATCCTGGCCGACACGGCCTTCCGCGGGGTGCTGGCCAGGAAGGGGCATCCGGCGCCGGAGAGCGTCCCGCTGGTGTGGTCGGGTGGCACCGACGGCGTGCTCAGCCCGCACGCCACGATCTTCGCCACCACCGCCGACGCCCCCGCCACGGACGAGCCGAGGGTGTCGGTCGGCGTGGCCATGAGCGACGTCATCCTGCCCGAGGACATCGGCCGCCCCGCCATGGTCGAGAAGGTCGCGGCCGGAGTGCGGGAGGCCATGAAGGTCGCCGGCATCGACGACCCGCGCGACGTCCACTACGTGCAGACCAAGACCCCGCTGCTCACGCTGGCCACGATCACCGACGCCAAGAGCCGCGGCAAGGACACCGCCATCGAGGAGACGGGCCCCTCCATGGACCTGTCGAACTCCACCACCGCCCTCGGCATCGCCGTCGCACTCGGTGAGATCGAGATGCCGGCCGCCGACCAGATCCACCGCGACCTGTCCCTCTACAGCAGCGTCGCCTCCTGCTCCAGCGGCGTCGAGCTGGACAGGGCGCAGATCGTCGTCGTCGGCAACGTGCGCGGGATCGGCGGGCGCTACCGCATCGGGCACAGCGTCATGAAGGACGCGCTCGACGCCGACGGCATCTGGGAGGCCATCCGCGACTCCGGCATCCCGCTGCCCGACCGGCCGCATCCCTCCGACCTGGGCGACCGCCTCGTCAACGTCTTCATGAAGTGCGAGGCCGACCCCTCGGGGCGGGTGCGCGGACGCCGCAACATCATGCTCGACGACTCCGACGTGCACTGGCACCGCCAGATCAAGGCCACGGTCGGCGGTGTCGCGGCCTCCGTCACCGGCGACCCGGCCGTGTTCGTCTCCGTCGCCGCCGTGCACCAGGGCCCGTCGGGCGGCGGACCTGTCGCCGCGATCGCCGACCTGTCCTGACCGCGGACTGTCCCGATCGCGGCCCTGACAGGGGCCCGTCCCGGTCACGGCCCTGATGAGGGCCCGGCCCGCATCAGGGCCGGGCCCGCATCAGGGCCCGGCCAGTCCTGATCGTCGGGCCGCCCTGATGCGTGTACGGCCCGGCCGCCGGGTTTCCCCGCGGCCGGACCGGTCAGCGCGCCTCGAGGTGGCCGATGTTGGCCACGTCGGCGGGGTCCGCGCTGGGCGTCCCCGCGAACCACGCGTCGAGGATCTCGATCAGCAGCGGCTCGGAGACCACGCGCAGGCTCAGCGCCAGCACGTTGGCGTCGTTCCACCTGCGTGCGCCGTCGGCGGTGTAGGCGTCGGCGCACAGAGCGGCCCTGACCCCGCGCACCTTGTTGGCCGCGATCGAGGCGCCGGTGCCCGTCCAGCAGCACACCACCGCCTGCTCGGCCCTGCCCTCCGCCACGTCGAGCGCCGCGGCCTCGCTGGCCCATGCCCAGTCGTCGCGCTCGGCGTCGTCGAGCGCGCCGTGCGCGATCACCTCGTGGCCGCGCTCACGCAGCTCCTGCACCACTTTCGCGGCCACTCCGTCGAGGCTGTCGGCCGCCACCGCGATCCGCATGGCTCAGTCCACTTCCGCGCTGCCGTTGACCCTGAGCTTCCGCCGGGCGCGTTCGTAGAAGGTCGTCGTGCCGAGCCGTACCACCCACGCGGCGCCGGAGACGGCGCCGGCGGTCACGCAGTCGCCCGGGGCCAGGTGGCCCATCACCACGCCGTCGACCTCCACGGCCAGAGTGCCGCTCGTGGGCAGCAGCTCCAGGGTGACCTTCTCGTTCGCCGACAACATCACCGCCCTGTTGAACGCCGAGTGCGCCGCCGCCGGGATCACCAGGAAGCCCTCGACCAGGGGCGAGACGATCGGCCCTCCCGCCGAGAAGCTGTAGGCGGTCGAACCCGTCGACGTGGACAGGATGACCGCGTCGGCCGCGTAACGCACGAACGAGTGCCCCTCGACGGCCACCGCGACCGCGGCGATCCCGTCGCCAGGCACCCGCACCAGCGCGATGTCGTTGAAGGCGGTGACCTCGTCGCCGTCCTTCAGCGTCGTCCGCACCGCCATGCGCGGCTCCACGGTGTAGCGGTGCTCGTCGATGGCCGACAGCGCCTCGGGCAGCTCGTCCACGTCGATCTCGGCGAGGAAGCCGAGCTTGCCGAGGTTGACGCCGAGGATCGGGGTCTGCAGCCCCGCGATCAGCCGCATCGTGCGCAGCATCGTGCCGTCGCCGCCCAGGCTGACCAGCAGGTCGGAGCGCTTGCACAGCTCCTCGGGCTCGACCGCGACCGCGCTGCAGTGGATGCGGTCCACCTCCTCCGGCAGCCCGAGCACCGTCACGCCCCGCGAGGTGGCCCACGAGAGAATCGTCTCGATCGCGGTCTGCGAGTCGCGTCGCGGGTGCAGAACCAGACCAACAGTCCCGATCATGCCCATGCGTTTCACTGTACGCGGGCATGCTCAGCCGGCGTCCACCCAGACCACACGTGATACGCCGGTAGTCTCGTGCGTTGTGCCGAGCATTCCGCAGCCCCTGGTCCCAGGTGACGACGGCAGCGCCGACGCCGCCGTCGCCGCCGCGCTGGCCGCCTTCTCGGCTGGTACGGCCGACGCCACCGCCGTCCTGTCGGCGCTGAGCGGCTCCCGACTGCTGGTGCCCGTGGTGGCGCTGCTGACCGAGTCCGAGGTCGGCGCGCACGGGCTCAGGCAGGAGAAGGAGAGCGAGATGGCGCTGCCCAAGCTCGTCGGCAAGGACGGCAGGGAAGCGGTGATCGCCTTCACCGGCGTCGAGGCGCTCACCAGGTGGCGGCCGGACGCCCGGCCCATCCAGGCGACGACGCTGCAGGTCTGCCAGGCGGCCGTCCACGAGAACGCGGCGGCGGTGGTGGTCGACGTCGCGGGGCCCGTGCCGTTCGTGATCGAGGGCGGCGTGCTGGAGGCGATGGCCGCCGTGGAGTCGGGGACGCTCGACAGCATGGGGCCTTCGGTGACCGTGGCCCGTTTCGCGGAGGAGCCCGCTCCCAGGCGCCGTCGCTTTCCCTGGTCGCGCCGCACCTGAGCCGCCCTGCGCCCGCGTGCCGTACGGAAAGGCCTGACAGCGGCCGCCGCCCACGGCCAAGATGGACCAGTGGTGATCTGGGCCGCGCTGGCGGGGTTCGTCGCAGGCGTCCTCGTGCGCTCACTCGCCGCGGGCTTCGCGACCGACCCTCCTGACACCCGCGCCGAGGCGCGGCGAGCCGTCCAAGGCCTGCTCAGGAGGCCGGAGCTCGGTGTCCCTACGATCGAGCTGCCGACGGCGGCGGTGTTCGCGCTGCTCGCCTGGCGGATGGACGCGGCCTACCTGCCCGCGCTCTACTACGCCGCGACGGCCGGCGCCGCGCTCTGCGTGATCGACTGGCGCACCAGCCGCCTGCCCGACGTGATCACCCTGCCCTCCTACCCGATCCTGGCCCTCCTCCTCATCCCCACGGGCCGGTTGCCCGAGGCGCTGCTCGGCGGCCTCGCCCTGTTCGTCCTGTACGGCGTGCTGTGGTTCGTCAGGCCCGCCGCCATGGGTCTGGGAGACGTCAAACTCGCCGGGCTCATCGGCATGATCGCCTGCTCGGTGAGCTGGAACGCGTGGATCGCCGCGGCGCTCGCGGGGCAGGTGCTCGGCGCGCTCTACGCAACCACCCTCCTTGTCACGAAAAAGGCGGATAAATCGACGGAGTTTCCGTTTGGCCCCTTCATGATCGTCGGAGCGCTCTGTCTCGCCTGGTGAGCCATGGCGATCCCACCGCTCCGCACATGGAAGACTTGTCAGCATGTTGCGCTGGTTGACCGCCGGAGAGTCCCACGGCCCCGAACTCGTCGCCATCCTCGAAGGACTGCCCGCGGGGGTGGAGGTGACCACGGCCGCCATCGACGAGGCGCTGCGCCGTCGCCGCCTCGGCTACGGCCGCGGCGCGCGGATGAAGTTCGAGGAGGACAAGGTCTCCATCGTCGGCGGCCTGCGCCACGGTCGCACCCTCGGCAGCCCTGTCGCCATCCGCGTCGGCAACACCGAGTGGCCCAAGTGGGAGAAGGTCATGGCGGCCGACCCTGTCGACCCCGCCGAGCTGGAGGGCCTGGCCCGCAACGCGCCGCGCTCCCGCCCCAGGCCCGGCCACGCCGACCTGGCCGGCATGCAGAAGTACGGCTTCGACGACGCCCGCCCCGTGCTCGACAGGGCCAGCGCCCGCGAGACCGCCGCCAGGGTGGCGCTCGGCGAGGTCGCCAAGCGCTTCCTCAAGCAGGCGCTCGGCGTCGAGATCTTCAGCCACGTCGTGTCGATCGGCGCGGCCCGTTCGCCCGGCAACGTCTTCCCCGTCCCCGGCGACCTCGCGGCCATCGACGCCGACCCCGTGCGCTGCATCGACCCCGAGGGCAGCGCCGCGATGATCGCCGAGATCGACAAGGCCCACAAGGACGGCGACACGCTCGGCGGCGTCGTCGAGGTTCTCGCCTACGGCCTGCCGCCGGGTCTCGGCAGCTACACGCACTGGGACCGCCGCCTCGACGCCCGCCTAGCCGCCGCCCTCATGGGCATCCAGGCCATCAAGGGCGTCGGCGTGGGAGACGGCTTCGAGACCGCCGCGCGTCCCGGCTCCAGGGCCCACGACGAGATCGAGTACACCACCGACGACGGCGTCAAGCGCATCACCAACCGCGCGGGCGGCGTCGAGGGCGGCATGACCAACGGCGAGGTCCTGCGCGTCAGCGCCGCGATGAAGCCGATCTCCACCGTCCCGAGGGCGCTGGCCACGATCGACGTCAAGACCGGCGAGGCCACCAAGGCCCACCACGAGCGTTCCGACGTCTGCGCGGTGCCCGCCGCCGGCATCGTGGCCGAGGCCATGGTGGCGCTGGTGCTGGCCGACGCGGCCCTCGAGAAGTTCGGCGGCGACTCCGTCGAGGAAGTCGCCCGCAACCTGTCCGGCTACCTCTCATCCATGGTGATCAAATGACCAAGGCCGTGCTGATCGGCCCGCCAGGGTCGGGCAAGACCACGCTCGGCCGCCTGCTCGCGCAGCGGCTCGGCGTCGCCTTCCGTGACACCGACACCGACGTCGAGTCGGTCGCGGGCAAGGCCGTGAGCGACATCTTCATCGAGGACGGCGAGGCGCGCTTCCGCGAGCTCGAGCACGAGGCCGTCCGCGTGGCCCTGGCCGAGCACGACGGCGTCCTGGCGCTCGGCGGCGGCGCGATCCTGCACGAGGGCACCCAGGCGCTGCTCGACGGGCACGCCGTCGTCTACCTCGAGGTAGGCCTCGCCGACGCCGTCCAGCGCGTCGGCCTCGGCTCGGCCCGCCCGCTGCTGGTCCTCAACCCGCGCAGCCAGCTGAAGAAGCTCATGGACGAGCGCCGCCCCGTCTACGAGCGGCTCGCCGTGCTGACCGTGGTGACCGACAAGCGCGACCCCGAGGACCTCGTCGAGGAGATCGTGAAGGGGCTGCCGGCATGAGCGCCACCCGCATCACCGTGCGCGGCGACAGCCCCTACGACGTCGTCATCGGCACCGGCGTGCTGGGCGAGCTGCCAGGCCTGCTCGGCGAGGGCGTCCGCACCGTGGCCGTCGTCCACCCTTCGACGCTGCCCGAGATCTCCAGGCCCGTGTGCGGTGCGCTCGAGGAGGCGGGCTACGACGTGATCCCGCTGCCGGTCCCCGACGGCGAGGCGGCCAAGTCCGTCGAGGTCGCCGCCCAGCTCTGGTCGGCTTTCGGCCGGTACGGCATCAGCCGCTCCGACGCCGTCGTCGGCGTGGGCGGCGGCGCCACCACCGACCTGGCGGGTTTCGTCGCCGCCACCTGGCTGCGCGGCGTCAAGGTCGTCATGGTCCCCACCACGCTGCTGGCCATGGTCGACGCGGCGGTCGGCGGCAAGAACGGCATCGACACCCCCGAGGGCAAGAACCTCGTCGGCACCTTCCTGCCGCCCGCGGGCGTGCTCTGCGACCTGGCCACGCTGCCGTCCATGCCGCGCGACGACTACGTCGCAGGCCTCGCGGAGATCATCAAGGGCGGTTTCATCGCCGACCCGACCATCCTCATGCTGGTCGAGGACGACCCCGAGGGCGCCACCAGGCCAGAGGGTGAGCACACCCGCCAGCTGATCGAGCGCAAGATCCAGGTCAAGGCCGACGTCGTCGGCGCCGACCTGCGCGAGGCGGGCCTGCGCGAGATCCTCAACTACGGCCACACCCTCGCCCACGCCATCGAGCGTGCCGAGCACTACCAGATCCGCCACGGCGAGGCCGTCGCCATCGGCATGGTCTACGCCGCCGAGCTGTCCCGCCTGGCGGGCAGGGCCGACCTGGTCGAACGGACCCGCTCCATCCTCACCTCGGTGGGCCTGCCCACCGCCTACCGCAAGGACGCGTGGCCTGAGCTGCGCGACCACATGCGGCTCGACAAGAAGAACCGCGGCGCCAAGCAACGCTTCGTCGTCCTCGACGGCCTGGCCAAGCCGGGCCGGTTGGAAGACCCCGCCGAGGAGCTGCTGGAGGCCGCCTACCGCGAGGTGGCGCGATGATCTACGTGCTCAACGGCCCCAACCTGTCGCGCCTCGGCACCCGGGAGCCCGACGTCTACGGCGCGGAGACCTTCGAGGACCTGCGCACCCTCTGCGTCGCCACCGGGCGCGAGCTCGGCCTCCACGTCGAGGTCCGGCAGACCGACGACGAGGCCGAACTCGTCGGCTGGATCCACGAGGCGGCCGACGGCAAGATCCCCGTCGTGCTCAACCCCGCGGCGTTCACCCACTACTCCTACGCGCTGCGCGACGCCCTCGCCCAGCGCACCGCGCCACTGATCGAGGTGCACATCTCCAACCCGGCCGCGCGCGAGGAGTTCAGGCACACCTCCGTCGTGGCCGCCGTCGCCACCGGTACCATCGCCGGGTTCGGACTCCAGTCCTACGTCCTTGCGCTGAGGGCGATGGCGGACCTGATCAACGAGTAGGGCCCCCACGATGACGCGGTACCGCTCCTACGTCGCGCTCGGCGACAGCTTCACCGAAGGGCTCAACGACCCCGGCCCCGACGGCCGCTTCCGCGGCTGGGCCGACCGGGTCGCCGAACGCCTGGCACAGCTCGAGCCCGACTTCCACTACGCGAACCTCGCCGTGCGCGGCAAGCTCATCGACCAGATCGTCGCCGAGCAGGTCCCGGTGGCCGTGGCGATGAAGCCCGACCTGGTCAGCTTCTGCGCCGGCGGCAACGACCTGCTCAGGCCGGGCAGCGACCCCGACAGGATGGCCAAGAAGCTCGCCGCCGCCGTCGCCGAGCTGCGCGCGACCGGCGCCGAGGTGCTGCTGTTCACCGGCGTCGACCCGCGCGACACGCCGCTCATGCGGCGCGTGCGCGGCAAGTTCGCCGTCTTCTACCTGCACCTGCGCTCCATCGCCGACCTGTACGGCTGCCGCGTCGTCGACCAGTGGTCGATGCAGGCGATCCGCGACTGGCGGGCATGGAGCGACGACCGGCTCCACCTGAACGAGGACGGGCATCGGCTGGTCGCCGCCAGGGTGCTCGACGTGCTCGACGTGCCGTGCGACGACTCGTGGCACAAGGACTGGCCGGCCCGCGTCGTCGACCCCAGGGTCAAGCGGCGCGAGGACGCCCGCTGGGTGCGCGAGTTCCTGGTGCCCTGGGTCAACCGCCGCCTGCGCGGCACCTCCTCCGGCGACGGCCTCGACCCCAAACGCCCCGACCTGAGGCGCTGGAACCTCCACTAGCACCTGCCGGTCGGGCGGCGCCCAGCTCATCGCCGACGAGATCGCACACCGCGATCCACCCGGCGACGCCCTGGCCGGACACCGCCCCGCGCATCCCGCCCGACTCACGGCCTCCGGAGTGCTGGCCTGCCCGGTGTGCTGGCCTGCCCGGTGTGCTGGCCTGCCCGGTGTGCTGGCCTGTCCGGTGTGCTGGCCTGTCCGGTGTGCTGGCCTGTCCGGCCCGCCGCCCGCATGGCGGTCGCTCATGCCCTGGTGCTTCCCGGCTGCGGGCGAGACCCGGATGGCCGCAACGGCGGGTGACTGAGCGCCTCACCGCAGCCGAGCACCACGGTCAGCGTCTCGCCGACGATCAGGCCGCACGGGTCGCGGACGGCCGGTTCTTCTCGCACAGGGTGAGGCTCGCCGGCTCGAGCTCGTCTCGGCGTGATCTCGCCGGATCGGACCTCCTTCGCCGGCCGGGAGAGCCCCTCCGCTAGATCCGATCTAGCGATGATCTAGCGCCTCCTTCATGAAAGGAGGTGCGGGATGAAGGCTTCGGGCCCGCTGCGGATGGCGGTGATCATCGGCAGCACGCGCGAGGGCAGGGTCGGTGACAGCATCGGCCGCTGGTTCGCCTCCCGTGCCGGGCTCCGCGACGACCTCGACGTCTCCGTCCTCGACCTGGCCCACTACACCTTTCCGCCGGCCTTCCCCTCCGTGGCCACACCCGCCATGCGGGCGTTCGCGGCCTCGGTGTCGGCGGCGGAGGCCTTCGTCGTGGTCACCCCCGAGTACAACCGCAGCTTCCCCGCCTCCCTCAAGCAGGCGATCGACTTCGCCTACGACGAGTGGCAGGCCAAACCGGTCGGGTTCGTCTCCTACGGGTCCGGATCGTGCGGCCTTTACGCCATCGAGCACCTGCGAACCGTGTTCATCGGCCTGCATGCCGTCACCGTGCGTGACGGTGTCGGGGTCGACCTGCTCGACGGCGGTGTGGGCGAGGACGGCAGGCCGTACGACACCGACCAACGCGAGCAGGCGGTCACCACGATGCTCGACCAGCTCCTGTGGTGGGGGCTCGCGCTGCGCGCCGCCCGCGCCGCCCGGCCCTTCGCCTCCTGAAGAACCTCCTGAAGAACTCCATACAGAAAGCGACGTCACCATGACAGAACTAGCCATCGAAACATCAGGCCTGGTCAAGTCGTTCGGCGACAACCGCGCCGTCGACGGGCTCGACCTGAGCGTCCCCGCCGGCATCGTGTACGGCGTGCTCGGCCCCAACGGAGCCGGAAAGACCACCGCCGTCCGCATGCTCGCCACACTCCTGCGTCCCGACGGCGGCCAGGCCAGGGTCTTCGGCCACGATGTCAGGCGCGAGGCCGATGCCGTACGCGCCAGAGTGAGCCTGACCGGGCAGTACGCCTCGGTGGACGAGGATCTGAGCGGCATGGAGAACCTCGTCCTGCTCGCCCGGCTGCTCGGCCACCGCAAGCCCGCCGCGCGCGACAGGGCACGGGAACTGCTGGAGGCGTTCGGCCTCACCGAGGCGGCCGACCGCCTGGTCAAGAACTACTCGGGCGGCATGCGCCGCAGGCTCGACATCGCCGCCAGCATCCTCAACACTCCCGACCTGCTCTTCCTCGACGAACCGACCACCGGGCTCGACCCGCGCAGCCGTAACCAGGTCTGGGACATCATCCGCATCGTCGTCGCCCACGGCACCACCGTGCTCCTGACCACCCAGTACCTCGAAGAGGCCGACAGACTGGCCGGCCGCATCGCGGTCATCGACCACGGCAAGGTCATCGCCGAGGGCACGCCAGGCCGGCTGAAGTCGTCCATCGGCGCGGGCGCGGTCCACGTGCGGCTGCGCGACGCCGCCCAGCGTCCCGAGGCCGAACGGCTGCTGTCCGCCGCGCTCGGCACGCACGTCTACCTCGAAGCCGACCCGGTCGCGCTGACGGCCCGCGTCGCAGGCGCCGACAACGGGGAGCGCGTCGCCGCCGAGCAGGCCTCGCTCGCCCTGGCGGAGCTGGCCCGCGCCGGCATCGTCGTCGACGACTTCTCCCTCGGCCAGCCCAGCCTGGACGAGGTCTTCCTCGCCCTCACCGACCGTCCCGCCTCCGAGAAGGAGATCGCAGCATGAGCACCGACACCTCCACCGCCTACGTTCCCGTGGCCGAGACGCTCGGCACCGTGCTCGCTCCGTCCGCCCGGCCGCAACGCCCGAGTGCGCTGTCGTCGTCCATGACGTTCGGCTGGCGGGCGATGTTGAAGATCAAGCACGTGCCCGAGCAGCTCTTCGACGTCACCGCGTTCCCGATCATGATGACGCTGATGTTCACGTTCCTGTTCGGCGGTGCCCTCGCGGGCTCGCCGGGGCAGTACCTTCAGTTCGTCTTGCCCGGCATCATGGTGCAGAGCGTCGTGATGATCACGATGTACACCGGCGTCGAGGTCAACAAGGACATCGAACGAGGCGTGTTCGACCGCTTCAGGACCCTGCCCATGTGGCGGCCCGCGCCCATGGTCGGCTACCTGCTGGGCGACATGCTCCGCTACGTGACGGCCTCGACCGTCATCCTCATCGTCGGCCTGATCCTCGGCTTCCGCCCTGGCGGCGGCATCGCGGGCGCCGTGGCGGGAATCGCGGTGCTGGTCGGCTTCTCGTTCGCGTTCTCATGGCTCTGGACGATGCTCGGCCTGCTCCTGCGCAGCGAGAAGTCGGTGATGGGGTGGAGCATGATGGTGCTGTTCCCGCTCACGTTCCTCAGCAACGTCTTCGTCAACCCCGACACGATGCCGGGCTGGCTACAGGTGTTCGTGGTCCACATCAACCCGATCAGCCACCTGGTCGCCGCCGTCCGCTCCCTGATGGGCGGGAACGCCGACTTCGGCGAGCTGGGCTGGGTGCTGGCGGCGAGCCTCGTCCTCGTCGCGGTGTTCGGCGCCCTGACCATGCGCCTGTACAACCGCAAGTAGTGACACACCGTCGTACCAGCTGAAACATCGATAACGATCATTCTGAGGACACAGCGGCGGGCGCGAAGAAGGCATCCACGGCCTTTCGCGCCCGCTCCGCTGCGTCGGCGCTGAAGCGGGGGCGAATCCTGTGCGTGAACCTTGCGGCAAGCTCAAGTCGGGCAGTCACGAGCGCCCGTCGATGGTTCGCGCCCTGGTTCATCGTCGGCGGCGTCATGATCGCACTGGTCGTGGATGCCCCGCTGTGGATCCGCTTCGCCGGAGGCGGTGGTCACAAGCGCCACGTGAGGTCGGAGTCGGGGTCGTAGCGGCAGGTGGTGCCCGTCGAGACGGTGGCGCGCAGGTGCGCGGCCAGCTCGGGGTGGAGGGTGTCGAGCTTCCTCAGCACGTCGCGGATCCTCGCGGTGACCGTCTTGCGTGCTCGTTCCGCCTCGTCGCCGAGTCTGCGCGCCCGCCCTCCGAGCCCCGCGGCGGCTCTCAGCTCGGCCAGCAGCGCCTCGCGCTCCCTGTCGAGCGCCGCCGCCCGCGAGTCGTCGCCCAGCTCCAGCGCGCGGTCGGTCTCCTCGTCGAGCCTGGCCAGGTGGTGGCGGTACCGCGCCTTGGCCTCCTCGTCGAGGACCGCGTCGCCGCCCAGTCGGCGCGCGGCGACCACCACCTCGCCGCCCTCGGGAGCCAGGAGCTGTACGGCGGGCAGATCCGTGCCGGGCCGGCTCAGCAGGTGGTGAAGGTCCCGCAGCCCTTTGGCGTCGGGAACGTGAGCGGTGCGGCCACCGAACGTCAGGGACCACACCGACCCCTGCCTGGTGAACTCGCGGCCGGCGTCCGCCACCCCGACCTCCGCGAACGCCTCCCGCCCGTCCGTCACCCCCCACGAGCTCGCCGTCCCGCGAGACGATCCGTCGACACCCGGAGGCCCAGGGGAGTGCTCTCCGAGGGACTGTCCGCCGCCCGGCTCCCGTAGGCCCCCCATGTCCGACCAGGGGATCCGCTCTCCGTCTTCCTGTGATGCTCGACTCCCGCGCGCCTCCTGAGCGCGACGCCGGCTCGCCGCCGTCCGACTCCCGGCAGACCCGGCCGGGTCGCCGTCCACCGGCCCTTCGCCATGAGCGCCGGTCCTGACGTCGTCGGGCATGCCGGCCTCACGCACACCCGGCCCGACGAACGGGGCGTGATCGGATCGGTGAGCCGGCCCGCTCCTCTGCTCGGTGTGCGGCGCGCGATCGGGGCGCCGGGCCTGGCGCTCGTCCGATGACGTGGGCTCGTCGTTCGCGCGCCGTTCCACGCCTTCGGCCGGTACGGCGGCGCGGCCACGAGGGGCCTGCCGTACTCGGTCAAGGCGGTCGGGCATGTGGCGCATGTCCAGCGTGGCCGCCTCGGCGGCCAGGTCGTCCAGCAAGCGCTCGGCGGTCCGCGCGTCGCCCGGGTGGGCGCGGGCGAGCAGCGCGGCGGCCAGGTGCAGGCGGGCCTCCACCGACCACAGCCGCGCGTGCAGCCGGTCGGCCGAGCTCTTGGCGGCGGTGAAGGCCTCGATCGCCGCGTCCCAGCGTTCCTCGGCCGCCTCCACGAGGCCCTGCCAGAGGATCATGGGGCCGCTGACGTCCCAGCCGTAGAGGGAGACGGCCCACTCGTCCAGGTGGGGTGCCAGGAGCTCCCTCGCTCTCGCGCACAGCTCGGGGTCTCGGGAGGCCGCCGCCACCTCGGCCAGGTAGCGCAACCACAGCGGCCGGATCGACTCGTCGGAGGGCGCGTCGCCGATTCGCGGCAGCGCGGGCTCGGCCCGCCCACGCCGCAGGTCGGTCAGCGCCTCGAGCATGGCCGCGTAGGGGTGACGGCCGGCGCGGAGCCGTTCGTGCACGGAGCGCAGCTCCTCGAAGCGCCCCTGTGCCAGCAGCACCGCCCAGCGATGGTGGTCGACCATGTAGCCGAAAGGGGTGTGATCGTGGCCGCCGGCGACCTCGATGACCTCGTCCAGGAGCGACTCCGCCGTGGCGAAGTCGCCGGACAGGAGCTCGATGATGCTCAGGTCGATCAACGTGGACAGGCCGACGTGGGCGTGGTCGCTGCGCCTGCCCATCGTGATGTAGTGGTGGAACTGGTCGAGGAATCGGGGATCGCCGAGCTCCAGCAACGCCACCCAGTGGAGTGAGGTGGTGAAGTGTTCCATCTCGGCGTCGTTGCCGCGGCGGGCCAGCGCGCGCAGCTCCTCGGTCAGCTCCACCCGCTGCTTGGCGGTGCCCGGCCCCCAGATCGTGTCGTGGAGCGCCCACAGGCCGAACGTCAGCGCCTCGTCGTCGTCGCTGTTGCGCGCGACGAAGCTGATGCGCACCGCGAGGTCCTGCGCGAGCCGGTCGGCGGAGGGCCGGTCGCTGCCGCCCGCGTCGGGGACGAACCTTCGGTGCGCGTCGCGGAGCAGCTCCAGGCTGGTGGCGGTGTCCTCGTTGCGGCAGGTGCCGTAGTAGGTGAGCGCCGCGCGGGCCAGCAGCGCGGGGTCGTCCAGCCTGCGGGCGGCGGTGATGGCCCGGTCGAAGACCCGCGCGGACTCCTCGCTCTCGCCGCCGCGGTGCAGCTCCCGGCCGAACGCCAGACCGACCTTGATCAACGACTCGGGCGGTCCCTTCTCGGCCAGCTCCATCGCCCTGCGCCAGTGGGTCAGCGACTCCTCCATGGCCAGCCGGTGCAGCGCCTGCTTGGCCGCCGACACCAGCAGCTCGCAGGCGAGGACGGGATCGAGGGCGTCGCCCGCGAGGTAGGCGTGGCGCGCCAGATCCCCCGGCAGGGCCTCCGGCACGGCCCGCAGCGCGTGGACGGTCGCGACGTGCCTGGCGCGCAGGTCCGCCTCGTCGAGCGAGTCGTAGAGCGTCTCCCTGACCAGGTCGTGGGCGAAGGCGAACACGCCGCCGCCGTGGGGGACGACCAACCTGGCGGCGGCGGCCTGGGCCAGCAGCCTGTCGACATGGGCGGCAGGGGACGCGGCGACGGCCGCGAGCACCTGCCGATGGAACTCCCTGCCGAGCACCGCGGCGTCGGTCAGCAGGGTGACCACGCTGGAGGGCAGCAGCGACAGCCGCCGCCGCAGTGTGTCGCGCACACTCGGCGGGATGGCCGCCATCGAGCCGTTGCTGCGCCACAGCCGGGCGGTCTGCTCGACGAAGAAGGGGTTGCCTCCGGTGCGCAGGTGGATCTCCTCCACCACGTCGTCACCGGGCTCGTGGCCTATGGTGCGGGCGATGAGCGCGGCCACCTGCGCCCTGTCGAGCCCGGTGAGCGTGATCATCGTGGCGCGCGCCGACAGCGAGGTCAGCTGCGGGCGCAGCGGATGCTCGACCTGCTCGACCTCCACGTCGCGGTAGGTGCCGAGCAGCAGCAGCCGCTCGAACCAGGTGTGCTGCGCCGCGAACTCCAGCAGCCGCAGCGAAGCCCCGTCGGCCCAGTGGAGGTCGTCGAGCACCACCACGACGGGGCGCGTCTGTGACAGCGTGACCAGAGCGGTGGTGACGGCGTCGTAGACCTGGAAGGCGTCGCCCGCCTCTCCTGTGGCGCCGTCGCCGAGCAGCGCGGCCAGACTCCCGCCCGCGGCCTCCTCGATGACCGGCCACTCGCCGGTACGGCGCAGCGCGCGGATGACCTGCACCCACGGCCAGTAGCCTGGCGCGGCCTCGGAATCCCAGCAGGACCCGCTCAGCACCACCGCGCCCGCACGCCTGGCCTGCTCGGCCGCGCTGGTCACCAGCGTGGTCTTGCCGATGCCCGCCTCGCCCGTCACCAGCACCAGGCCGCCGTGGCTGGCGGTCACCCTGCCGATCTCGGCACGCAGCAGCTCGGCAGGGTGATCCCTGCCGATGAGCGCCTGGCCGTCGTGAGTTCGCATCGTGCTCAGAAGGTAGCGGTTGGTGCCGACAAAATCCGTGCCCGACCTCAGGGTACGACGGGCAGGTAGGCGAGAGAGCGCTCTCTCACGTCGTAGAGTGGGCTCGTGCTGATCACGCAGATCCGTATATATCCGATCAAATCCATTTCAGGATGGGCAGTGGACACCGCGTACGTCCACCCCTGGGGTCTGGACGGAGACCGTCGGTGGGCGGTCGTCGATCACCAAGGTGACAATCTCTGGCTCGGCGAGTATCCCCGGCTGCTGGCCGTCACCGCCGCGGAGCGGAGCGACGGCGGCCTGCTGCTGTCCGCGGAAGGACTCCCGGATCTCGAGGTGCCACCGGCGCGCGGAGGGAGCGTTCCCGTGGGATTCTCGGGGCTGGACCGCGCCGTGCTCGCCGCGGACGAGGCCCACTCCTGGTTCACCGACCTGCTCGGCGTGCCCGCCAGACTGGTGTGGCTCGACGACCCGGCCCGCCGTTCCATCGACCCTGCCCATGGCGGGCTGCCGGGGGAGGTGGTGACGTTCGCCTGGGACGCGCCGCTGCTGCTCACCTCCGCCGCCTCCGCACGCAGACTCGACGAATGGATCGAGGAGGGCGCACGCGAGCGGGGCGAGCCGTCGCCAGGGCCGCTGTCGCCGCTGCGGTTCAGGCCGAGCGTGGTCGTCGACGGGCTCGTGCCGTTCGAGGAGGACGGCTGGCGGGAGGTGCGGATCGGCGGCGTCGACTTCCGGGTGTCGGAGCTGTGCGACCGGTGCGCGGTGACGATCATCGACCCCGACACCCGGCTGAGGGGCAAGGAACCGCTCCGGACGCTCGCCAGGCACCGCAGGTGGGACGGCAAGACGTGGTTCGGTATCCGTCTGGTCCCGCGCACCCTGGGCGTGATCAACGTGGGCGACCCGGTGACGGCCCGCTGACCGCAGGGCCGTCGAGCGCCCTGGCGGCCCGTCAGCTCGTCAGGCGCTTGAGTGCGGTCCTGACCACCGCAGGGTCGCTGGTCCGCCAGAACGGAGGCAGCGAGTTGAGCAGGAACCCGCTGTAGCGGGCCGTGGCCAGCCGAGGGTCGAGCACCGCCACCACCCCCTTGTCGTCCTGCGCCCGCAGCAGCCGCCCGGCCCCCTGCGCCAGCAGCAGCGCCGCGTGGTTGGCCGCCACCGCCATGAACCCGTTGCCGCCCTTGGCCATCACGTGTCGCTGCCGCGCCGAGGTCAGCGGGTCGTCCGGCCTGGGGAACGGCACCCTGTCGATGATCACCAGCCGCAGCGAGGGGCCGGGCACGTCGACGCCCTGCCACAGCGACAGCGTGCCGAACAGGCAGGTCGCCTCATCCTCGGCGAACTGCTTGACCAGCAGCATCGTGGAGTCGTCACCCTGGCACAGCAGCGGCACGTCGAGCCGGTCGCGCAAGGCCTCCGTCGCCGCCTTGGCCGCCCGCATCGAGGAGAACAACCCGAGCGTGCGCCCGCCCGCCGCCTCGATCAGCTCGGCGATCTCGTCGACGTAGGCCTGCGGCAGCCCGTCACGCCCCGGCTGGGGCAGATGCTTGGCGACGTAGAGGATGCCGGAGCGCGGGTGGTCGAAGGGCGAGCCGACGTCGATGCCCGTCCAACCCTTGTCACCGAGCCCCCACTGCGCGGCCAGCCCGTCGAAGGTGCCGCCGAGGGCGAGCGTGGCCGAGGTCAGCACGACCGTCCGCTCGCCGAACAGCTTGTCGCGCAGCATCCCGCCCACGCTCAGCGGCGCCACGCGCAGCGTCGCGGGCCGCCTGTCGGTGGCGCCGTCGAGCCACACCACCTCGGCTCTGTCGACCTCCGAGGCGTGCCCGTAGGCCTCCAGCATGCGCACGGCCGTGTCGTGCACCTCGTCGAGCGCGGTGAAGGCCGCCTTGCGCTGGCCCACAGTGTCCATGTTGTCGGGATCGGCGGAGTTGTTGGCCCCGCGCGGGCCCATCGCGGTGACGCACCTGGCGGCGCTGTCGCGAACCAGCGCGAGCGTCAGCCCCAGCACTTCGGGCAGATCGTCGATCCGGCCGGGCGGCGCGGCGTCGAGCAGCGCCTTGAGGTCCTCGCCCGCCTCCATCAGCTGGTCGGCGATCGGCTGCTCGATGAGCCGCCCGACCCGCCGTACGGCCAGCGAGACCGAGGCCTCCGACAGCTCGTCGGTCACCACCGAGGTGACCCTGTCGACCAGCTCGTGCGCCTCGTCGACGACCACGACCTCGTGCTCGGGCAGGATCGACATGCCCTCCATCGCGTCGATGGCCAGCAGCGCGTGGTTGGTGACGACCACGTCGACCTCTCCGGCCCGCGCCTTGGCCAGCTCGGCGAAGCACTCGGCGCCGCTCGGGCAGCGCTGCGCCCCCAGGCACTCCTTGGCGCTCACCGAATACTGCCGCCAGGCCTGCTCGTTGACGCCGGGCACGAGCTCGTCGCGGTCGCCCGTCGTGGTCTCCTCGGCCCATTCCTGGATGCGCTGGACCATCCGGCCCGTGGCACTGACCTCGCGGGGGTCGAACAGCTGGTCCTGCTCCTCCTCCGGCCATCCGGCCGTCACCTTGTAGCGGCACAGATAGTTGCGCCGCCCTTTGAGGATGGCGAAGGTCGGCTCGTGCGGCAGGTCCTTGCCGAGGGTCTCGGCCAGGCGCGGCAGGTCACGGTCGACGAGCTGCCGCTGGAGGGCGATCGTGGCGGTGGAGACGATCACGGGGGAGTCGGACTCCATCGCGTGCCGGATCGAGGGCACCAGGTAGGCGAGCGACTTGCCGGTGCCCGTGCCGGCCTGGACCGCGAGGTGCTCCTCGTCGTCGATGGCCCGCTGCACGGCCTTGACCATGGTGATCTGCCCTGGCCTGTCGCTCCCTCCCAGGGCGCCTACGGCGATGGACAGCAGCTCTTCGACTGGTGGGAGTGTGGAGTCCGGCACGGCAGAAACCGTACCCGGTCGCGGCGACAGATTTGGCAGCCTTGCGATCGGGCCGCGTCGCGGCCGTCCGCAGGCATCCTCAAGAGTCGCCCAAAGGGTTGCAAAACCCCGGTCACCTCTCCGTACGGAGGTGAACACATCCTGGCGTTCCAGGCACCCTTGCGCGTACGGCGTGGCACACTTGCCGGGCGTAACCCGCCAGGTCAAAGAAGATCTTCCCGCCGTGGCGCCCCGGTGCTCGCAGTGGGTGTGGAAAGCCCGTTTAGGTAGGGTTTCTCAAGGTTGAGTGGACGAATAAAGGCTGGTTAAAGCAGTATGTCTGCCATGTCGGAAGTTGTCCCGTTGCCGTCGTTCGGCGAAGTGTTCTTCGATGCACGAGGTCAGGAGAGGTGTCTCCGGGTCACGTGGCACGAGGGAACCCTGGTGCTCAGCCTGTGGCGAGGGGAGATGTGCACCGGCAGTTTCCGGATGCCGATGGACGACGTCGGGCGGCTGCTCGACACCCTCGACGACGGCTACGCGGAGGCCGCGGGCGAGGAGCCCGCCGCCCCTGTCGTCCAGCCCGTCGCCGATCCTGTGGAGTACCCGGGCACGGGCCAGTACCACCGCCCCCCGCCCTTCGAGCACGAGCCGCAGCGCGCCCACGACGACAGGCCGACGGCGACGCTGTCGCCCAACGACGTGCTCGTGGCCCGCGGCGCGCCCGCCCAGCAGGACAAGCTCGTCGCCTCCTACGGTGACCAGCGCGAAACGCCCATCCCCGCCGACGGCAGGCCCCGGCTGGCCGAGCAGCCTCCTGTGAGCGCCGAGCCGATGGCCGCCGCGGGTCCCGGCTACCCGATGCCCGACTACCAGCTGCCGTCCGAGCGCGAAGGCGCCAGGGGGCCGCAGTCCACCGATCCGCTGGGCTTCCCCCGGCAGTCGGCCACGCCGTACGCGACGCACTCGGAGCCGTTCGCCGCGCAGAACGCTCACCCCGGCTCCTTCCCGGGACAGGGCGGTCAGCCCGACCCCTTCGCGGGTCAGGGCGCCCAGCACGACCCGTTCGCGAGCTCGCAGCCCGATCCGTTCGGGACGCAGGGACAGCCGCAGCCCAGGCAGGACGCCTACGCGCAGGACCCCTACGGCCAGGACCCGTACACCCAGCCGGGGCGGCCGCCCGCCCAGCCGTACACCGACCCCTTCGCGCCGCCGCAGCGGGCGCAGAGCGCCCCAGGCTCGGCCGGGCTCGGCACGCCCATGCACGGCATCCCCGGCGCGGGCCGCAGGACGGCCCCCGAGCCCTACCCCCAGCCCGAGCCGCACGGCCAGCAGGACCAGTACGGCCAGCAGGACCAGTACGTCCAGCAGGACCAGTACGGGCAGCCCTCCTACCAGCAGGGGCCGATGAACCCTTCGGACCCGCTGGGCCTCGGCCCCGACGCCTACCAGCACCAGCAGTCCGACCCCTCCATCCATCGCCCCTACGTGACCGACCAGATGTATGTCACGGGCGAACGCCTGCGCCCCGAGCAGCAGCACCGCGACGACAGGATCGAACGCAGAGAGTGGTGACCGCCCGCCCCTGATGCCCGCGGACGTCGTCCGTGTGAGAAACTGGCCGCCGGGTCAGACCGGTCGGATTCGCCCGTTTCTCGGCAACAGGGGGGCACGTGGACGCGTCAGCGGGTCTGTACTGGCTTCTGGTGGCCAGTGGCTCGATCTTCGTCGCGTGGGTCGCCAGACGAAGGGGCTGGCCCGCGCCGCTGCTCCTGGTGCTCGCCGGCCTGGTGGTCTCGCCGTTCGTGCCCATGGTCGCGCTGCAGCCCGAGCTCATCCTCTACGTGTTCCTGCCGCCGCTGCTCTACTCGGCGGCGCTGGACAGCTCCTACCTCACCCTGCGAGAGAACAAGAGAGCGATCGGCCTGCTGTCGGTCGGCCTCGTGCTGTTCACCACCTTGGTCATCGGCGGCGTCGTGCACCTGATGCTGCCCGACCTGCCGCTGGCCGCCGCCTTCGCGCTGGGCGCGATCGTGGCCCCGCCGGACGCCGTCGCCGCGGTCGCGGTCGGACGCAGACTGGGACTGCCGCGCAGATCGCTGACGATCCTCATCGGCGAGAGCCTGTTCAACGACGCGACGGCGCTGACCGCCTACCGGGTGGCGATCGGGGCCGCGGCCGGCCACGGCATCAGCCTGCTCGAGGGCGCCGGCGAGTTCCTCTACACCGCGGTCGGCGGCGTGGTGATCGGCATCGCGGTCGCCATGGTGGCGGGGTGGCTGCTGGAGCGGGCGCGCGACGCGCTGGTCGAGAACACCGTCATGCTGCTGATCCCGTTCGCCACCTACCTGGGCGCCGAGTCCGTCCACGCCTCCGGCGTGATCGCGGTGGTGATCGTCGGCCTCTACCTCGGTCACCGGATGCACCGCACCGGCGCCGGCACCCGTCTGGTGCTCACCTCGGTGTGGAAGGTCACCGACTTCCTGCTGGAGTCGATCGTCTTCGCGCTGATCGGCCTGCAGTTGGTGCCGGTGCTGAGCGGGCTGGCGGGACGCAGCCCGTGGGAGGTCGCCGGCTACGTCCTGGCCATCTTCCTGGCGACCGTCCTGGCGAGGTTCGTCTGGGTCTTCCCCGCCACCTACCTGCCGCTGATGGTGCGCAGGACCTCGATGAAGCCGCCTTGGCAGAACGTCGTGGTCGTCGGCTGGGCGGGCATGCGCGGCGTGGTGTCGATGGCCGCTGCCTTCGCCATCCCCCAGGGCTTCCCCGAACGCGACCTTCTGCTGTTCCTCACCTTCAGCACGGTGATCCTCACCCTGCTGGTGCAGGGCCTGACCTTCCCCACGCTCATCAGGAAGCTGCGCGTCACGAGCGAGCGCGAGCAGTACGAGGACAACCTGTCGGAGGCCGCGGCCCAGCAGGCGGCGGTCGAGGCGGGCATGGCCAGGCTGGAGGAGATCCTCAGGGAGGAGGAGACGGACGAGGTCCACGCCGAGGTCATCGACATGCTGCGCGCCAAGTCGGAGCGAAGGGCGCTCAACGCGTGGGAGCGGCTCGGCGGCGGGACCGCGCAGGGCGGCGTCGAGACGCCGAGCCGCCTCTACCGGCGGCTGCGCAGAGAGATGCTGGCCGCGGAGCGCGAGGTGTTCGTACGGCTCCGCGACGAGCGTCGGCTCGATGACGAGGTGCTCCGCCGCGTCACGGCGGAGCTCGATTTCGAAGAGGCGATCCTGGAGCGTTAGGCCATCGCGTTGTGCACGAAACACCACTTCCAGTCCTCGCCGGGCTCGAACGACTGCATCACAGGGTGACCCTCCGCACGGTAGTGCGCGGTGGCGTGCTTGTTCGGTGAGGAGTCACAGCAGCCGATGTGACCACAGTCCAGGCACCGGCGCAGGTGCACCCACCGCGCCCCCATCGCCATACACTCCTCGCAGCCCTGAGGCGTGCGCGGTGCCGGGTCGTCTGCCTCGAGAAGATGCTCGCAAATTGCCATGGCAAGAAGCTTAGGACCAGAACACAGTTCCAATTTGGTCGCACCTATTGATCGGGCGGGTGGTGCGGGCGACTCTTTCTCTCATCGGGGGGTCCCCACCTAGGAGGCCCGCGTGCTTGAGGTTCGCAATCTCGAGGTCGTGTACGACGATGTGATGCTCGTGCTGCGCGGAGTGAGCCTCGCCGTGCCGCCCGGGTCGATCGTCGCGCTGCTCGGGGCGAACGGCGCGGGCAAGACCACGCTCCTGCGCGCCCTGTCGGGCCTGCTCGACGTGCACGACGGCGAGATCACCAAGGGTTCGGTCACGCTCGACGGCCGGCCGATCCACACCATGAGACCCGCCCAGATCGTACGGCTCGGCATCAGCCAGGTCATGGAGGGGCGGCGCATCCTCGGCGAGCTCACCGTCGAGGAGAACCTCAGGGTGGGCGGCCACACCTCGTCGACCTCGCACCTGGACAGGGTCTACGCCCTGTTCCCCGTGCTGAAGGAGCGGCGCAAGAGCGTGTCCGGCTATCTGTCCGGCGGTGAGCAGCAGATGCTGGCGGTCGGCAGGGCGCTGATGGCGGGCCCCCGCTACCTGCTGCTCGACGAGCCCAGCCTGGGGCTGGCGCCCGCGCTGGTGGGGCAGATCCGCGACCTGGTCCTCGAGATCAACCGGCAGGGGACCACGGTTCTGCTGGTCGAGCAGAACGCGACGATGGCGCTGTCGATCGCGGCCCACGGGTACGTGATGGAGACCGGCAAGATCGTGATGGACAAGCCGGCGGGGGAGCTGCTGGCCGACGAGGACATCAAGGAGTTCTACCTGGGGCTGGGCGCCGAGGGAGCCGCCAAGTCCTTCAGGGACGTCAAGCACTACAAGAGACGGAAGCGGTGGCTCTCATGACCGCCCCCACCCCGAGCCCTCCGGACGACGTTCGAGCCCATCCCGGCACCACCTCGTCGAACGCGACCGAGGCGCGCCCGCCCGGCGATCCCCCGGAAGCCCGCGGATCCAGCGGGAACGTCCTGGAGGTGCACGACATCCGGCTGTCGTTCGCCGGGGTGAAGGCGATCGACGGCGTCTCGTTCGACGTCAGGCCAGGGGAGCTGTTCGCCGTCATCGGCCCCAACGGCGCGGGCAAGACCTCCATCTTCAACGTCCTGTCCGGCGTCTACCGCCCCCAGCGCGGCTCCGTCACCTTCCAGGGCGAGGACCTGCTCACCAGACGCCCCCACGACATCGCCGCCATGGGCATGGCCCGCACCTTCCAGAACGTCGAGCTGTTCCACAACCTGACCGTCCTCGACAACCTCATGCTCGGCCGCCACTGCCACTTCCGCTACGGCGCGCTCCCGGCCATCGTCTGGTTCGGCAGGGCCCGCAGGGAGGAGCTGGCCGCCAGGGCCAGGATCGAGGACATCATCGACTTCCTCGAGCTGGAGGCCTGGCGCAGGCACCCGGTACGGCTGCTGCCGTACGGGATCCAGAAGCGGGTGGAGCTCGGGCGCGCGCTGGCGATGGAGCCGAGGCTGCTGCTCCTGGACGAGCCGGTCGCCGGGATGAACCTGGAGGAGACCGAGGACATGGCCAGGTTCGTCCTGGACATCCGCGACGAGCTGGGCATTCCCATCGTGCTCGTCGACCACGACATGGGCCTGGTGATGGACCTGGCCGACCGGGTGCTCGTGCTCGACTTCGGCCGCCCCGTCGCGCTCGGGACGCCCGCGCAGGTGCAGCAGGACCCGAAGGTCATCGAGGCGTACCTGGGAGGCGCCGCATGACAATCACCGCCACGAGAACAGAGACCATCGCCACGAGGGTCCGCCGCAGGGCGCGCGAGAGCCCTGACGCCGTCGCCATGCGCCACAAGGACTTCGGCGTCTGGGAGGAGGTCGGCTGGCGCGCCTACTGGGCGAACGTGGAACTGGTCGCGCACGCGCTGCTCGCGCTCGGCGTCGAGCCGGGCGACCGGGTGGCGGTCCACTCGGAGAACCGGCCCGAGTGGCTCTACGCCGACCTCGGGATCGTCGCGGTCAGGGGCGTCACAGTGGGCCTCTACCCGACCAACCCGCCGGCCGAGGTGGCCTACCTGCTGTCGAACTCCGGGGCGAGGATCCTCATCGCCGAGGACCAGGAGCAGGTGGACAAGGCCCTGGCCGTCCTCGACGAGTGTCCAGGGCTGGAGCGGATCGTCTACCTGGAGCCGCGGGGCATCAGGGGCCGCTACGCGGATCCGCGTCTGATGTCGTGGCCCGAGCTGCTGGAGCTGGGCGCCGAGCACAGCGCGCTGCACCCGGACGCGCTGGAGGCCAGGATGGCGACGGCCGAGCCGGGCGACGTCGTGACGCTCATCTACACCTCGGGCACGACGGGACCGCCGAAGGGCGTGATGCTCACGGTGGCCAACGTGGAGTTCGCGGTCAGGACGCTGGTCGAGGGCGGCGGCTTCACCTCGCCACCGCCGTCCGAGCGCGATCTGGTCGTCTCCTACCTGCCGCTCTGCCACGTCGCCGAGCGCGCCTTCACCGTCTGGTTCAACGCCGCCGCGGGCGTGCAGGTCAACTTCGCCGAGTCCATCGACACCGTCCAGGCGAACCTGCGCGAGGTGCAGCCGACGATCCTGTTCGGCGTGCCGCGCATCTGGGAGAAGGTCCTGGCCCAGGTCAACATCAAGATCGATTCTGCCTCGCCGCTCAAGCGCGCCGTCGCCCGGTTCTGGCTGCGCGTGGCCGACCGCATCGGCGACACGCTGGTGCGCACCGGCGGCGTCCACACCCCGGGCACGCGGCTGCTCTACGGCCTGGGCTGGTTGATGTGCTACCGCTCGCTGCGCGAACGCCTCGGGATGCGCCGTGTCCGCTACGCCGCCTCGGGCGCCGCGCCGATCGCGCCCGCGGTGCTCAAGTTCTACATGGGCATCGGCGTCGCCATGCACGAGGTGTACGGCATGAGCGAGAACACCGCGATCGCCACGGGCAACAGGCCGGGCCGGATCAGGCTCGGCACCGTCGGCGAGCCGCAGCCGGGCACCGAGCTGCGGATCGACGAGCCGACGGGCGAGATCCTCACCCGCCATCCGGGCACGTTCGCCGGATACTGGGGCAACCCCCGCGCGACCGCGGACGTGCTGGACGAGGACGGCTGGCTGCACACCGGAGACGTCGGCGAGTGGGTCGAGGGCACGCACGTGCGCATCACCGACAGGATGAAGGACATCCTGATCACCGCGGGCGGCAAGAACATCGCGCCCAGCGAGCTGGAGAACGCGCTGAAGGCCTCGCCGTACCTGAAGGAGGCGGTGGTGATCGGCGACCGGCGGCCGTACCTGGTCGCGCTGATCGGCATCGAGCTGGACACGGTGGGGGAGTGGGCGCGCAGGCGCGGCCTGTCCTACACCACCTACCGCGACCTGTCGGACAAGCCCGAGGTGCGTGAGCTGGTCCAGGGCATCGTCGACGACGTCAACGCCAGGTTCGCCAGAGTCGAGCAGGTCAGGCGGTTCGCGTTCCTGCCCAAGGAGCTCGACCACGAGGACGGCGAGCTGACCGCCACCCAGAAGGTCAAGCGCGGCGCGATAGCCAAGCTCTTCGAAGAGCAGGTCGAAGGGATGTACCGCGGGTGAAGGGCGTGCTGGAGTCGGTCATCAGGGGCCTGGGCAACGGATCGGTGTACGCGCTGCTCGCCCTCGGCTTCGTGATCATCTACAAGGCGACGCGGGTGATCAGCTTCGCGCAGCCGTCGCTGATGCTGGCGGGCGCGGTCGCGGTCAGCTACCTGGCCGAGGTCACCGGCTTCTATCCCGCGGTGCTGCTGGCCGCGTTGCTGATCGCGGGGGTCGCGCTGGCGATCGAACGGATCGCGATCAGGCCGATGGTCGGCAGGCCCGTCTTCGTCGTCGCGATCATCACGCTCGGCATCGACGTCGTGGTCCGGGTGGTCGTCAACGCGTTCATCGGCAGGGACGTGCGTCAGATGGGCGACCCGTGGGGCTTCACGCAGGTCTCGCTCGGCCCGCTGGTCGTGCAGACCAGGTGGCTGGCCATGCTCGCGGTCACGGCCGTGCTCGTGGGGCTGCTGTTCGCCTTCTTCCGCTTCACCAGGTACGGCCTGGCGATGCGGGCCGCCGCCTTCGACCAGGAGACCGCGCTCGCCCAGGGCGTGTCCGTCGGCATGGTGTTCGCGCTGTCGTGGGGGCTGGCGGGCTTCCTCGCGGCCATCGCGGGGATGTTCGTCGGGACCGGCCAGGGCGTGGAGCAGCTCACCTGGATCATCGCGCTCAAGGCGCTGCCCGCGATCATCGTGGGCGGCCTCGACTCCCTCGGCGGCGCGGTCGTCGGCGGGCTGGCGATCGGCGTGGTCGAGTCGCTGTTCCAGAGCTACCAGGGCGAGTTCGCGCCGTGGCTGGGGCAGAACTTCGCGGTGGTCACGCCGTACGTCGTGATGCTGCTCGTGCTCCTGGTCAGACCCTACGGCCTGTTCGGCACGAGAGAGGTGGAGCGGGTATGAGCGAGCTCGACACGCCGGCGAAGGAGCGGCGCGCGTCGCGGCCCCGCATCTCCGACATACCGACCGGACGGTCTCGACGTCCCCGCGGGCGGCCGTCGCTCTACACCGCCTACGCCCAGGACATGGCGCTGCTCGACACCAGGGCCAAGAAGGTGTGGACCGCGGTGCTCGTGCTGGCCGCCTTCGCCCTGTCGGTGGTGCTCGCCGACCGCTCGCTCGAGGTGCTGGCGGGCGCGTACGTGCTGGCGATCGGCGCCATCGGGCTCAACATCGTCACCGGCTACGCGGGCCAGGTCTCGCTGGGCCACGCCTTCTTCGTCGCGATCGGCGCCTACACGGGCGCCGCGCTGTCGGCGCCGCCGGGCGGCAGGACGATCGGGCTCGGCCTCGCCGAGATCTGGATCTGGCTGCCCGCCGCGGGCCTGGCCGCCGCCCTGGCGGGCGTGCTCGTCGCGCCCCTGGCAACCCGGCTGCGCGGCCTCTACCTCGCCGTCGTCACGCTCGGCCTGGTCTTCCTCGGCGAGCACGTCTTCAAGGAGTGGGACGCCCTCACCGGCGGCCCAGGCGTCGGCCGCTCGGCCGCGGTGCCGCAGCTGTTCGGCGTCCGCCTGGACCAGGACGGCCCGCTCGGCACCCGCGAGCAACTCCTCTACCTGCTGATGCTGGCCGCGCTCGTGCTCTTCGCGCTGGCCGCGCGCAACCTGGCCCGCTCCCGCATCGGCAGGGCCTTCATGGCCGTCCGCGACCGCGACATCGCCGCCGAGGTCATGGGCGTGCCGCTCACCCGCTACAAGGTGCTCGCCTTCGGCATCTCCTCCTTCTACGCCGGGTGCGCGGGAGCGCTGCTCTACAGCATCACCGGCTTCGTCGAGCCAGGCTCCTTCAGCCTGCTGCTGTCGGTGCAGTTCATCGCGATGGTGCTGATCGGCGGCGTCGCCACGGTGTCGGGCGCGATCGCAGGGGCCCTGTTCATCTCGCTGCTGCAGCCGCTGACCAGGTCGCTGCCCGCGCTGGTGCCGTTCGTCAGCGGCGACACCACCGTGACGCCCAACGTCTTCCAGGTCGAGACCGTCCTGTACGGCCTGCTGATCATCCTGTTCCTCGTCTTCGAGCCGCGCGGCCTGTTCGGCATCTGGGTCCGCGTGCGCAACTACTGGAAAGCCTGGCCCTTCTCCTACTAGAAAGGGAAATTTTGTGAAGAGTCGCTATGTCGTGACTGGTGTCGCGGTAGTGGCCCTTCTGTCCGCTTGCGGCGTCATCCGGGGGGACGACGAGGGCAGCAAGGGCGGCGGCGCCATGGCAACGGGCGTCACCAGCGAGCCATGTCCCAAGGCGGTCGACAAGAACAAGGGATGCATCTACCTCGGCACGATCTCCGACCTCACCCAGGGCCCCTTCGCGGCGCTGGCCGTCCCCATCACCGACGCGCAGAAGGCCTTCTGGAAGCGGGTGAACACCGCGGGAGGCATCGGCGGCAAGTACGAGGTCGACGTCGAGACCTACGTCAGGGACAACAAGTACAACCCCGAGACCCACCGGCAGGTCTACAACGAGATCAAGGACAAGGTCCTCGGCCTGGCGCAGACGCTCGGCTCGCCGACGACCGCCGCGATCCTGGACGACCTCAAGGCCAACAGCGTCGTGTCCGCGCCCGCCTCGTGGACCTCGGCGTGGGAGTTCGAGGACGTCATCGTCGAGACCGGGTCCAACTACTGCATCGAGGCCATGAACTCGGTCGACTACGCGATGGAGGCCTACAAGCCCAAGAGCGTGATGGCCGTGCACCTGGCGGGCGACTACGGCGCCGACGCGGCGGCGGGCGCGAAGATCGCCGCCGAGCGGAACAAGCTGGAGTTCACCGCCGTCGAGACCCCGCCCGGGGCCACCGAGCAGGGGCGTGCGATCACCGAGATCACCAAGAACAAGCCCGACCTGGTGATCCTCACGACAGGCCCCGCCGACGCGGCGGCCATCATCGGCCAGTCGGCGGCGGCCGGGTACAAGGGCCGTTTCATCGGC
This sequence comes from Nonomuraea mangrovi, assembly GCF_042681425.1. Lineage (NCBI taxonomy): Bacteria > Bacillati > Actinomycetota > Actinomycetes > Streptosporangiales > Streptosporangiaceae > Nonomuraea > Nonomuraea mangrovi. Next base: position 730,520 of record NZ_JBHUFV010000033.1, read on the forward strand.
ACCGGGCCCACGTGGAATCCCGCCCTGCTCAAGTCGCCCGCCGCGCCCGCGCTGAAGGCGCTGTACGAGCAGTCGGCGCCGGGCAAGCCGTACGGATCGGACACCCCGGGCCACAAGGCCATGCGCGACGCGCTGCCTGGAGTGACGGCGAACGACGGCTACACCTCGGGCTGGGCCTGGTCCTATCCGCTCAAGGCCGCGCTGGACAAGATGGTCGCGAGCGGCGACGTCAGCCGCAAGGGCCTGCTGGCCGGGGTGAAGTCCCTCTCGACCGTCGACTACGAGGGCATGCTGCCCACCGAGGCGGGCAACTTCTCCGGCGACGCCAACACCGCCACCTTCCGCCAGACGCTGATCAACAAGGTGGACGAGTCGGCGCCCACCGGGGTCGCGATCGTCAAGGACTTCTTCACAGGCCCGACCGCACAGGGGTACACGATGGACGGCCCCTGCTTCAACAAACTGTCATGATCAGCGCAAGGGGCGCGGCCGTTGGCTAGTGTCGAGGACATGCGACTCGTTGCCAGCAGGTTCGTGCCCCTTGCCGCCTTCGCCGTTGTCGTCTTCGCCAGCGGCTGCAGCGAGATCAACGCGACGGTCGACAAGGCTCAGGCCTGTCTGGAGGCCCCCAAGATAGTCTCGGAGACCGTCGCCAAGATCAGCGGCCTGGTCAACGACCCCGCCGCGATGGAGAAGGAACTCGACGCCGCCTCGAAGAAGCTGGGCGAGGTGGCCGACAAGGCGTCCAACACCACGCTGAAGGAGGCCACCGACGATCTGGCCGCCAGCCTGAGCAAGCTCGACGTCAACAGCGCCAACGAGGCGGTCGACGCCGTACAGAAGGTCGGCAACGACACCGCCGCCTACCTGACGAAGCTGAAGGAGGCCTGCAGCTAGGCCTCGTCCGCCAGATGGGCGGCCAGCAGCCCGGCGCCGAAGTCGGCGCCCGGCCTCCTGATCACGGTGTGCGCGTGATCGGCGGCGTCCTGCGTGTTGTCGTACTCGACGAGCAGCCCAGGGCCCTGGATCCGGTAGTAGTGACCGGCGCCCGCCGCGACGGGCCCGGCCCACGCGAAGGAGAAGGCGGCCGGATCGTGCGCGCCCCGCAAGGAGGGGGCCAGCCGGTCCAGGTAGACACCGAGCAGCCCGCCCAGCAGGTCGCGCTGGGCGGAGGCCAGCTCGCCGCCCCACACGCCGCGCGGTTCCAGCTCCGCGGCCACCGCGGACGTGCCGGTGAGGATGTCGGGCGGCGCGACGTCCGCGACCACCGCCCGGGCGCGCAGCGCGGGGGACAGGTCGGCCACCAGCGCCCTGGCCATCTCCTCCTCCAGCGGTAGCGGCCTGACCACGGCGGTCTCGCCGTACCGGACGGCGGCCGGGTGGGCGCCGAGGAACAGCGGCGCCACCTCGACCCGCCCGCCCGCGACCGTCGCCGTGACCGACACGTGGTGGCCTTCGAAGCGCCAGCTCCACGCCTCCGTCCCCGGCGTGCCGAAGATCGCCACGTGGTAGTCGTCGCTGTGGCGGCCCCTGCGCCCTCCCTCGTCGAGGTCGAGCACCTCCTCCATCGCCATGATCGTCACCACCTGGGCGAACGCGTGCCGCGACAGCGCCGTGGCCAGCAACCGGTGCGCCGCCTTGCGCGCCTCGCGGCTCAGCCCGAGCAGCGAGGCTCCTGGTCTGGGCGCGGGCACGTAGGTCCAGCGCCGCCGCAGCGGGTCGCCGAACTCGTAGGCGGCGGCCTGCCGCTGCTCCGGCGTCAGGCGGTCGAGGAACCGGGTAGCGATCTGCGCCATGAGCATGACAACAGGATCTCCTATCCCGGCTTCTCTAGGGGAAATGGGGTCGATTTAGCGTGGTCACATGAACGGCACCGAGCCTGATCCCCGCTTCACCCTCGCCAACGAAAGGACCTTCCTGACCTGGTTGAGCACGTCCCTGGCGCTGTGCGCGGGCGGCGTGGCGATGGCGGCGGTCTCCGACGACATCTTCGTGCCGTGGGTGCGCACCGTGATGGCCCTGATCCTGGTCCTTCTCGCCGCGCTCGCCGCGGGCATGGCCTACCCGCGCTGGCGCAACATCCAGCGCGCGCTGCGCAACCAGGCGCCGCTGCCGCCGCCCGCCCTGGCGGCCGTCTTCGGCTACGGCGTGGCCGCCGTCGCCGTCGTGGCTCTCGTCCTCATCCTGATGGCCTGAGCATGTCGGCCGAGATCTGGGACCCCGGGCTGCAGAGCGAGCGCACCCGCCTGGCGTGGGTGCGCACCGCCGTCGCCCTGTCCACGGGCGGCCTGGGCGCGGCGGGGCTGGCCGCCCGCGCGGGGCTAGGCCTGGTGTTCGTGGCGGCGTTCGCGCTGGCGGCGCTCTGCGGAGGGGTCCTGCTCGTGCGGACCGCCTCCCGCTTCCGCCACGTCCAGCGCGCCCTGCACAACGGCGATCCGCTCGACAGCAGGCCCGACGCGCTGCTGGCCTGGGTCGGCACCCTCTGCGTGGTGGCCGGCTCGATCTGTTTCGTCGTCACGACGAGCCTGGCCCACGGCTAGAGAGCGGGAGCAGCCCCGCGTCCACCACGGCGCGTCCGAAGGGCCTGGCCAGCTCGGCCAGGCGCGAGCAGCCGTCCTCGCCCAGCGCGGCGTAGGCGGGCATGGCCAGCTCGTCGGTCCTGCTCTCGATGTGGCCGCGCAGCCTGGCGCCCTCCTCGGTCAGGCCGTCGGCGAGCAGGCCGCGTGCCTTGAGCGCGTCCGCCGCCTCGCCCCACGCCTCCTCGGGCCAGCCCCGCGACGTCTTGAGGAAGATCTCGGGCACCTCCCTCGACGCGGCATGCAGGACCAGGGCCTCGACCGGCGACAGCCCCTCCGAGACCAGCAGCGCCACGTGCCCGTCGCCCCTGAACTCCCGCAGCAGCGTCTGCGCGTGGAACAGGTCGAGCAGCGGCTCGCCCGGCCAGGGGAGAGCCGCGTGGGCGGCGAACAGCGGGCGGCCGTGCACGTGCTCAGCCGCCGCCTCCGCCGCCCTCCTTGCCAGGGCGAGCGTCTCGGCCAGCGCGCCGGCCCCGTCGACGCCACCTCGGCGCAGCGCCGTGCCGGCCGCCTCCAGCCTGGCCGCCAGGACCTCGGTGGGGCTCGTCTTCTCCCAGGCCGCGGCGAGGGAGCGCCGTACGAGGTCGGGGTTGAAGTTGTAGAACGTCGCGATGACCACCTCGGCGGACGCGGCGCCGAAGGCGGCGCCGCGGGAGGCGAAGTAGCCCGCGCGTCCCCGCAGGCCGAGGGCCGCGTACAGCTCCCGTGCCTCCGGCACGAAGTAGATCATGCCGTGCACCGGCTCCAGGCGGCGCCATGCGCGTCTTGCCTCGCGGGTGTCGACCATCGACTGTCTCCTCGCCTCCGAACCAACCGGTCGGTATGGGAACCTACGGGGCCTTTCCCGCCTCGTCAACGGCTTGCGGGGGCGGCAGGGGGAGGCGGACACTCGAAGAAGACCAGCTCGGAGGTGATTCACGTGCACGAGGGCTATGACGCACGCGAGACATGGCCGTTCGAGTGCCAGTGCTGCTGGCACGTCTGGCAGGAGGAGTACCTCGTCAGGCACCTCACCGACAGCCATGGCAACGAGGTCGAGGTGTGGATGCGGTCCGGCGTGGCCGTCCAGCCGCCCACCTCCGACAGGAGTTGCCCCAAGTGCGGGGCGGTCCAGATCACGACCTTCCCGGCCGGATACATGGCCAGAGATCAGGAACCGCCCGTGCCCGCCCCTCGTGAGGTGACCAAGGAGACGGCGCTGAAGTTCACCTGGCGCGCGGCGATCACGTGACCGCCCGGTCCCGGGCGCGCGGCAGCGGCGCAGGCCGATGACACGTGCCCGGGAGGGAGGAGGTCAGGCCAGGCTGTCCAGCCAGGCCTGGTGCAGACCGGCGAACCGTCCCGCCGCGGTGATGAGCGCCTCGGGCGGCCCGTCCTCGACGATCGTGCCGCGCTCCATCACCAGGACCCTGTCGGCGATCTCCACCGTCGACAGGCGGTGCGCGATGATGAGCGCGGTCCTGTCGGCGAGGATTGTGCGCAGCGCCCGCTGGACCAGCCGCTCGCTCGGCACGTCGAGCGACGAGGTGGCCTCGTCGAGGATCAGCACCGCCGGGTCGGCCAGGAAGGCGCGGGCGAAGGCGACCAGCTGCCGCTGGCCCGCCGACATCCGGCCGCCGCGCTTGCCGACCTCGGTGTCGTAACCCTCGGGCAGCGCCGAGATGAACTCGTGCGCGCCGATGGCCTTGGCCGCGTCCACGACCTCCTTGATGGAGGCCTCCGGCCTTCCGAAGCGGATGTTCTCGGTGACCGTGCCGGAGAACAGGAAGTTCTCCTGCGTCACCATCACCACGGCCTTGCGGAGCGTCGTCTCGTCCAGGTCGCGCAGGTCGACGCCGTCGAGCAGCACCCGTCCCGCCGTAGGGTCGTAGAAGCGGGAGATGAGCTTGGCCAGCGTGGTCTTGCCCGCGCCCGTCGCGCCGACCAGCGCCACGCTCTGCCCGGCGGGGATGGTCAGGTCGAGACGCGGCATGATCGGCATCTCGGGCACGTAGGAGAACTCCGCGCCCTCGAAGCGGACCTGACCCCGCGCCCTCGCCAGTTCCGCGCCCCGCGGCGGCTCGGGAACCGACGGCTCCTCCTCCAGCACGCCCGACAGCTTCTCGAGCGCCGCGCCCGCCGACTGCAGCGTGTTGTAGAACTGGCTGATCTCCTGCATCGGCTCGTAGAACTGGCGCAGGTAGAGCAGGAACGCCGCCAGCACGCCGACCGTGACCTCGTCGTGGAAGGCCAGCCAGCCGCCGTAGATCAGCACGCCGGCGATCGTGAGGTTGCCGATGAGCTTGATGCCCGGCATGAACATCGCGATCAGCTGCATCGCCCGTGCGTTGGCGTCGCGGTAGTCGGCGTTGAGCTGGCCGAAGATCTCCTGGTTGCGGGGCTCGCGGCGGAAGGCCTGGACGGCCTTGATGCCGGTCATCGACTCCACGAAGTGCACGATGACCAGGGCCACCGTCTCCCTGGTGCGCCGATAGGTGATCGCCGACTGGCGGCGGAACCACCGGGTGAACAGCAGCAGGACAGGCAGCGGGACCAGCGCCACCAGACCGAGGTGCACGTCGAGGATGAGCAGCAGCGCCGCTGTCCCGAACATCGTCAGCACCGCGGTGACCAGGCCGTCGAAGCCCGACTGCAGCAGCTCGGCGATCGCCTCGATGTCGGAGGTCAGTCGCGAGATCACCCGGCCCGAGGTGTACTTCTCGTGGAAGGCGAGCGAGAGCCGCTGGAAGTGGTCGAAGACCCTGCGCCGCAGCTCCAGCAGGATGTCCTGGCCGATCCTGCCCGACAGCTTCAGGAACGCCTGCCTGGTCAGCGCCTGGGTGACGGCCGCGGCCAGGATGACCGCGATCACCGTGAGCAGCGTGACGGGGCCCTGCCCGCGCAGCATCGGCGGGATGCCCGAGTCGATGCCGACCTTCACCAGGTACGGGATGGCCAGCCCCGCGCCGCTGGAGCAGATGATGATCGCGGTGAGCAGCGCGATCGCCCTGCGGTGCGGCCTCAGCAGATCGGTCAGCAGCCCGCGCGAGCGGGTCCGCAGCAGCAGCGAGACCTTCTCCGGCAGGTCGTCCTTGTTCTCCGAGGCGACGCCGCGCCAGTCGGTGGTGGCCGTCATCGCAGGGCTCCTTCCTCGGACAGGTCGGCGTCCTGCGCCAGCAGCGCGCGGTACTCGGGCACCTCGGCCAGCAGGTCCTGGTGCCTGCCGACATGGGTGATCGTGCCGTCACGCAACAGCGCCACCTTGTCGGCGAGCAGCACGGTGGAGGCGCGGTGCGCGACGACGATGCCGGTCGCGTCGCGCAGCACGTGGCGCAGCGCCTCCTCGACCAGCGCCTCGGTCTCCACGTCCAGCGCCGACAGCGTGTCGTCGAGCACGAGGATCTTCGGCTTGGACAGGACCGCCCTGGCCAGCGCCAGACGCTGGCGCTGGCCGCCCGACAGGGACATGCCCTGCTCGCCGATGCGGGTGTCGAGGCCCCACGGCAGGTCGTGGACGAACGTCGCCTGCGCCACCTCGAGCGCCTCGCGCAGGTCGTCGTCGGAGGCGTCGCGGTGGCCGAGCGTGAGGTTCTCGCGCACGCTCATCGAGAACAGCGTGGGCTCCTCGAACGCGGTGGCCACCACCTCCCTCAGCGTGCTCAGCTTCAGGTCGCGCACGTCGTGGCCGTCGATGGTGACCCTTCCCGAGGTCACGTCGATCAGCCGGGGGACGAGCGCGGTCAGCGTGGTCTTGCCCGAACCCGTCGCGCCCACGACGGCCACTGTCTCGCCCGGCCGTACGTCGAGCCAGACGTCGTGGAGCACCGGCCGGTCGGCGCCGGGGAAGCGGAAGCCCACGCCTTCCAGCCGCAGGTGGCCGCGCGGGTGCTCGATCGTCTCCGTGCCGTCCTCGATGGAGGGGACGGTGTCCATGACCTCCATGACGCGGTCGGCGGAGGTCATCGACTCCTGCGCCATCGCCAGGATGTAGCCAAGGCTCGCGATCGGCCAGACCAGCTGCAGCACCAGCGTGGTGAAGGCGACGAGCGAGCCCTGCGAGAGCGAGCCCGACCCCACGGCCAGCGCGCCGAGCAGCAGGACCAGGGCGAGCGTGAGGTTCGGGATCACCTCGAGGAAGGTGAAGAAGCGGGCCGAGAGCCCCACCTTGTCGAGGGAGGTGGCGTACACCTTCCGCGCGGAGTCGTCGAAGGTGTCGAAGACGTGGTGCCGGCGGCCGAACGCCTTGATCGTGCGGATCCCGATCGCCGACTCCTCGACGAGCGTGGCGAGGTCGCCCTGCTCGTCCTGGACCTGGCGGGAGATCTTGATGTACCTCTTCTCGAACCGCAGCGACACCCAGACGATGGGTACGGCGGAGGCCGCCACGAGCAGGCCGAGCGGCCAGTACATGTTCAGCAGCACGATCGTCACCGTGGTGAGCTGGATGACGTTCATGACCAGGAAGAGCATGCCGAAGCCGAGGAAGCGCCGGATGGTCGACAGGTCGGTCGTGGCCCGCGAGAGCAGCTGGCCGGACTGCCACTCGTTGTGGAAGGCCATGGGCAGGCGCTGCAGGTGCCTGTAGAGGTCGTCGCGGATCTCGGTCTCGAGGCCGAGGACGGGCTTGGTCTGCACCCATCGCCTGAGGAAGATCATCAGGGCTTCCGCGACGCCGACACCCACGGCCAGGAGGCCCAGAGGGAGCAGGTCGACGGTCTGCTTGGCGTCGATCACTTCCTTGCCCACCAAGGGGAAGGCGATGCTGGCGGCGATTCCGAGGATGGCCACCAGCCAGATGAACACCAGTTTGCCGACGTAGGGGCGTAGGTAGGACCGCATACGCCACAGGGAGTTGGAGGAGAGCAGGGGACGGCTGGGAACGTTCGTATCGGGAGGCATCACCTTCTAGGTTAAACCTTGGGATCAATCCATTTTTTTGCCCGCAGACCGGACCATCGCGCCCACGAGGCAGGCGGTCGCGGCGGTCGACAGGACGGCTCTGACGAGGTTCCACGCCACCCACGGGCCCTCGAACTGCTCTCTCGTGACGGTCCCCGCGGCGAGGCCGTCGTTGAGCGGGACGTTGATCGCCGAAGTGGTCACAAAACCGATCAGGTAAAGGGCCAATCCCGCCAGGATCCACGGGACAACAGATCTGGCGCGGCGGTGACGGACCAGTGCCCAGATGGGCAGGACCACCGCGGCCAGGAAGGGAACAAGGAACGCGGGGTTGATGATGGCGGTGTTGATCTGGTTCATGACGCTGACGAAGGCGCGGTCGTCGACGGCGGCGAGCCCCGGCATGACCGCGATGGAGAAGCCGTAGTAGGTGCCGGCGACCAGACCGGTGGCGAGTGCGGAGAGGCTCAGGATGAGGCGCATGCACGTATTCAACCGGCGGGGACGGGCCGGTCACCATCGCTGAGGCGCTCGCCCGCATGTCCGGCCGTATCACCGGCGTGCCATCGGCTCTTCACGGAGGTCACCGCGCACGGCGGCGGGGCCTCCACGCGCCTCGGGCGAGGCGTGTGGAGGGCCCGCGGCGGCTCCGATCGTCACATGGGGCTGAGCTTGCCCAACCAGGCATAGCCGCCACTGTGGATCTTCAACCAGTTGCCCTCGGCCTTGCCACCGGTGAGGCCGCCCGCCGGGATCCAGTCGATCGCCGGGCAGGACTTGCTGGGACACGCGCGGACGGGCGCCCCGCCGGGACTGGTGACGACGTAGCCGCCCCCATGGCGTCCAGCGGTGGTGTCGGCGCTGGCGGCGCCGGCGAGCGCGGTTCCCGCCACGGCGGCGGCGGTGATCGTCAGGGCCACGGTCGAGGCGGCGATGTACTTACGCATGGGAACATTCCCTCGGATGTCTCGTTACTTGCTGACATCCCCGAGAATGCGGTCGGCGGCCATAGGGCGGTGTCATGGTGACGTTAAGGCCGTCCTAAGGCCCGGGGATCACGGGACCTCGGGCGCCGACAGCTTCACCCCCACGCCGCGCACCGTGTGCAGGTAGCGGGGGCTGTCGGCCGTCTCCCCCAGCTTGCGGCGCAGCCACGACAGGTGGACGTCGACGGTCCTGTCCGCCCCGCCGTAGGGCAGCTGCCACACCTCGACCATCAGCTCCCTCTTGGTGACGACCTTCCCCCTCCTGGCGGCCAGGTAGTGCAGCAGGTCGAACTCCCTCGGGCTCAGCTCCAGCGCCACGCCGTCCAGCGTCGCCTCGCGCGCCTGCGGATTCACTCTGAGCCCGCCCACCTCGATGCCCGCCTCGTCCTCCGGCGCCGCGCTCCCTCGGCGCAGCACCGCCCTGATCCTGGCGTCGAGCTGCTCGGCGCCGAACGGTTTGATGACGTAGTCGTCGGCGCCCGCGTTGAGCGCCTTGACGATCTCCGCCTCGGCGTCCCTGGCCGAGGCCACCACCACAGGGGTCGCGCTGATCGCCCTCAGCATCCTGAGCATCTCGCAGCCGTCCACGTCGGGCAGGCCGAGGTCGAGGACCACGACGTCGGGACGGCGCTCCATCACCTCGTTCAGCCCGCCCATGGCGGTGGGGCTGGAGGACACCGCGTGGCCGCGATCGGTCAGGGCCCTGGTCAGCGCCGTCCTGATCGCCGCGTCGTCCTCGATGAGGAGAACATGCACCACGACCTCACGCTAACCGCGCTTTCGCGGCCTTGACCCGAGCGCGACGGTGTCCATGCCACACCGAGACCCGCACGTGAGGTCCCGTCGGTGACGGTGGAAAGGTGGAGTTCAGCAGGTTGCGTCCGCGATCGATCAGAGCGCGCATGACGGCGGCCACCGTGGTCGGCTTCGGCGTCATCCTGTTCATCGGGGTCCTCGCCCTCTGCCTGACCTTCCCGCGCTGGGTTCGCGCCCAGCAGGTCGACCGCGCGGACCAGGCCAGCAGGCAGGTCACCCTCCTCGTCGACGACGAGCCGGTGCACGGGCCGATCCCGCCGCAGCACGGCGTACGGCTCCTGCAGGTCGTGGACGCGGAGGACAAGGTGGTGGCCGCCAGCGCCGCCCTGAAGGGCAGGCCCCCGCTCACCGCCGCGCGCCCCGAGCGCGGCGACTCCAGGGTGCAGACGCGGGTGTGCGACAAGGGCACGGAGGACTGCCTGATCGTCGTCGGCACCACCAACAGGTCGACGCCCTACGGACCGGTCATCGCCTACGCCGCGGTCAGGGAGTCGATCGCGCTGCACGTGCCGCTCGTGGCCACGGTCCTCTCCCTTGGCGCGGCGCTCCTGCTCGCGCTCATGGCGTGGGCCACGTGGATCGGCGTCGGCAGGGTTCTGGCCCCCGTCGAACGCATCAGGTCGGGTCTGGAGCAGATCAGCGCCACCGACCTGAGCGACCGCATGCCGGTGCCCGACACCGGTGACGAGGTGGCCCAGCTCGCCGTCACCGTCAACGACACGCTGGCCCGCCTGGAGGACGCGGTCGACCGTCACCGCCGCTTCGTCTCCGACGCCTCCCACGAGCTGCGCACGCCGCTGACCGCGATGCTGGTGCGGCTGGAGGGCAGGCCCGAGGGAGAGGACTGCGAGACCCTGAGGGAGGCGCTCGGCGACGCCCAGCGGTTGTCGGCGATCGTCCAGGACCTGCTGCTCATGGCGCGCCTCGACGCGGGCGTGCGAGCGCCCGACGAGGTCCTCGATCTCGGCAAGCTGGTGGCCGACGAGATCGACAGGCGCCCGTCCCGCCTGCCGTTCACCGCCTCGATCGAGCCGGGCCTCATGGTGCGCGGCAACAGGCTCCGCCTCGACAGGCTGCTGACGAACCTGCTGTCCAACGCCGACCGGTACGGCGAGAGCGCCGTCCGGATCACGGTCGCGCGCGACGGCTCCGACGCCGTCGTCGAGATCGTCGACGACGGTCCCGGCATCCCCGCAGGCCAGCGCGAGGCGGTCTTCCGGCGGTTCACCAGGCTCGACACCGCCCGCTCGCGCGACACCGGCGGGACCGGCCTCGGCCTTCCCATCGCCCGCGACATCGCCACCGCCCACGGCGGCACGCTCAGGGTGGCCGACGCCCCCGCCAAGGGCGCCCGGCTGGTCCTGCGCCTCCCTCTGAGCTGACATGTCAGGCACAATCCGGACATGAGTGATCCACTGTTCGAACGGGACACGGCTCCCGCCGCCCTGGACCTCGTGGCCCGCGCGGCGGCCCCCTTCCTCGGCTCGCTGACCGACCGGCCCGTCCACGATCACGCCGCCGATCATCTGATGGATCTCCTCGACGGACCCCTCCCCGAGGAGGGCGAGGGCACGCTGGCCGCCATCGAGGAGTTGCTCGCCGTGGGCACCGGGGCCTCCACCCAGACCTCAGGCCCGCGTTTCTTCCACTTCATCGTCGGCGGCGCCACCCCTGCGGCGCAGGCGGGCGACTGGGTGACCTCGCTGCTCGACCAGGCCAGCGGCCTGCACCTGACCTCGCCGCTGGCCGCGAGGGCGGAGAAGGTGGCGCTGGACTGGCTGAAGGACCTGTGCGGGCTGCCCGAGCCGTACGGGGGAGTGCTGACGCCGAGCGCCACCTTCGCCAACCTGACCGGCCTGACGTGCGCGCGGCAGTGGTGGGGTGAGCGTCACGGCGCCGACATCACCTCGCAGGGCCTGGCGGGCCTGCCGCGGATGCCGGTGGTGGCGAGCGGCTACATCCATCCCAGCAGCCGCAAGGCGCTGCAGATCCTCGGCGTCGGCCGCGACGGCGTGACGGTGTGCGCGCGCGACGACGCAGGCAGGGTGGACCTGGAGGCGATGGAGCGGACGCTGTCCGAGCTCGACGGCCCCGCCGTGATCGTCGGGAACGCGGGGGAGGTCAACGCGGGCGACTTCGACCCCATCGCCGACCTGGCCGACCTGGCCGAACGGTACGGCGCGTGGCTGCACGTGGACGGCGCGTTCGGGCTGTTCGCGGCCGCCTCGCCGCGCCTGCGGCACCTTGTGTCGGGCGTCGAGCGCGCCCATTCCGTCGCCGCCGACGGCCACAAGTGGCTGAACGTCCCCTACGAGAGCGGCTTCGCCTTCGTCCACGATCAGGACCTGATGTTCAGGTCGTTCGGCGCGTGGGGCGCCCACTACCTGCCCGCCGACGTCAACTACAACAACCTCGGCCCCGAGTCCTCCCGCAGAGCGCGGGCCTTCCCCATCTGGGCGACCCTGCGGGCGTACGGCAGGCAGGGATACGCGCAGCTCGTCGACCGGCACCACGACCTGGCGCTCCGCCTGGGCGAGGCCGTGGAGAAGGCCCCCGACCTGGAGCTGCTCGCGCCCGTGACGCTCTGCGTGGTGTGCTTCAGATACGCGCCGCGGGGCGTGGCCGAGGGCGAACTGAACGAGCTGAACCGCCGCATCGGCGAGGAGTTGATCGCCGACGGCCGCTACTACGCGGGCACGACCACCTACAGGGGGATGACCGCCCTCCGCCCCGCGATCGTCAACTGGCGCACGACGGAGGAGGACATCGACGGTCTGGTGGAGGTGCTGAGGGAGGTCATCGCCCGCGTCCACCCTGGCTCGTAGCCGTAGCCGTAGCCGTAGCCGTAGCCGGACGGCGGAGGGCCGGCACGTGGAGTGTCAGAAGGTGGGGCGTCAGGAGGTCGAGCCCATGGCGATGGTTTCGGCGACCTCGGCGTGGCGCTCGGCCTCCTCGACGGCGAAACGCTCGGCGTCGAGCTTGTCGGCGATGTCCTCGTCCTGCTTCATGAGCGCCTCGAGCGACTGCCCCGCCATCTCGAGCACGCCCATGTCCGCGTACGCCTGCTGCAGGCGCGGCGACCACAGGCCGATGTCCTTGACGCACGGCACGATCCTGCTGAACAGCAGCGACCTGAACAGCCGCAGATACTCCGACTGGTCGACGGCCTCCATGGCCTCGGCGACCTCGGCCTGCGACAGGCCGAGCGTCTCCCAGGTCTCCCTGCCGCGCAGCCGGTCGCGCATCAGGTAACAGCCCTCGATGACGAAGTCCTCGCGTTCACGCAGCTCGCTCTCCGACAGGTTCCTGTAATAGTCGCGCAGCGCCATCCGGCCGAAGGCGACGTGCCTGGCCTCGTCCTGCATGACGTAGGCCAGGATCTGCTTGGGCAGAGGCTTGGTGGTGATGTCGCGCATGACGCCGAAGGCCGCCAGCGCGAGGCCCTCGATCAGCACCTGCATCCCCAGGTACGGCATGTCCCACCTGGAGTCGGTCAGCGTTGAGTCGAGCAGCGACTTCAGATGCTCGTTGATCGGGTAGGCCAGGCCCACCTTCTCCTGCAGGAACCGCGCGTAGGTCTCGGCGTGCCTGGCCTCGTCCATCGTCTGGGTGGCGGCGTAGAACTTGGAGTCGAGGTCGGGAACCGACTCCACGATCCGGGCCGAGCAGATCATCGCGCCCTGCTCCCCATGGAGGAACTGGGAGAACTGCCACGCGGCGCCGTGCCTGCGGACCTCCGCGCGGGTCTTGTTGTCCATCCGCTCCCACAGCGGCGTGCCGTAGATGGCGATGGTGTTGTCGGGGATGCCGAGCACGTCGTATGGATCGACCTCGAGACCCCAGTCGATCCTCTTCACGGAGTCCCACTGCTTGTCCTTGCCCTTCTGGTACAGGGCGAGCATGCGGTCCCTGCCGTCGTCGTACTCCCATGTGAAGCGGCTGGACCCGGCCATATCCACGTTCCACGTGGAGAGCTCTGCGGGGATCGTGTAGAGATCGTGCGTCGACATGCGGCCTCCAGGGGGGACGTACACCGTACGTATGCCTCCGAGAGTTGCACGTACGGTGTACGTGCGTCAATAGAATGAGCTATGCCCAGCGAGCCGCTCTCCCGCGCGCGCATCGTCGCCGCCGCGATCGACCTCATCGAGCGTGAGGGCGCGGACGCGGTGTCCATGCGCAGGATCGCCTCCGACCTGAGTGTCGGCGTCATGTCGCTCTACAACCACGTGCCGAACAAGGCCTCGCTGCTCGACGGCGTCGCCGAGTCGGTGCTGTCGCAGATCGAGTTCACCGACGACCCCGAGGCCCACTGGACCGACAGGGTGCGGATGCAGGCCAGGGCCTTCCGGCAGATCGCCCACCACTATCCCCGCTCCACCATGCTGGTGGTCAGCCGCCAGCTCCACTCCAACGCGGGGCTGTTCCCCGTCGAGCGGGCGCTGACCACGCTGCGCCAGGCGGGCTTCGACGGCGCCGACGCGGTACGCATGCTGCGCCTGTTCATCGCCTACGTCATCGGCTCGCTGCTGCGCGAGGTGGGCGTCACGCCGACCTTCGCGCCCGTCCCCGGCGCGCCTCCGGTCAGCGACGTGGACCCTGAGCTGTTCCCTCAGGTCAGCGCTCTCGCGTCCCTGCTCGGCTCGTGCGACCACGAGGAGGAGTTCGACTTCGGTCTCGAACTGCTCATCCAGGCCATCGCCGTCCATCTGGACAGGAAGGGCACCCGGGGCTGAGCCCGGATGCCCTCCCACGACAGCCGCCACTTCCCCTCGGCGGCTGCCTAGTACCAGTTGTGCGCCCTGAAGTGGCCCCAGGCGCCGCACGGCCTGCCGTAACGGCCCTCGATGTACTTCAGGCCCCACTGGATCTGGGTGGTGGGATTGTCCCGCCAGTCGCGTCCGGCGCCCGACATCTTGCCCGCAGGCAGCGCCTGCGGGATGCCGTAAGCCCCTGAGCTGGGGTTCTGCGCCCGATGGTTCCAGTTGCTCTCCCTGGTCCAGAGGCTGTCCAGGCACTGGAACTCACGGAACGACCACGACCTCCGTACCACGAGGTCGAGCGCGATCCGCTTGTTCGTGTTCTTGCCCGGCAGCATGGGCCGCACCTTCGGCTGGGCCTTGGTCTCCCACGTGGCCTGGTGGATCACGTGAGGAACGGCCTGCACCGTCCAGGTCCGCTGGTGGACCACCGCCCCTGGCGACCAGGTCCGCTGGTGGACCCTGTCGGGTGACTCCGTGTCAGCCAGGGCGATCGTGGATGTCCCGCCAGTGAACGCGGCAGAGGCGATCATTACGGCGAGAGCGCGTTTGCTGTCCAACTTGATCCTTGCTGTCCGGCCGCGTGCGGGCGGGCTCCTGCGAAGCAGGGGTCCTGCCGACCCGCGCCCGTGGCTCGGACGAGGATGGTCCCGCGCGGCCTTCCGAGTCCATTCCCGCCCCATCTACCTGGACGGCCCGGAAGGCACCGCGACGATGTCTCTAGGCGGTTTCTAATACGCCATGTCGCCACAGGTGAGTGATCTCAGGCGGGGGAAGAAGAGGACTTTGCCGCTGAGCGGTCTCGCCTTGAGCCGTCCCGGCGGCGAGGTGACCATGACTATTCGAACAGCGGATGAGGAGATCAGTACCAGCCGCGCGACTGGAAGTGAGCCCAGGCGGAGCACGGCGAGCCGTATCTCTGCTTGATATAGGAAAGGCCCCATTTGATCTGGGTCTTGGGGTTCGTGCGCCAGTCGCGGCCCGCGCTCGCCATCTTGTGCCCGGGCAGCGCCTGCGGGATGCCGTAGGCTCCCGAGCCGTTGCCGGCCCTGTGGTTCCAGCCGCTCTCACGGGCCCACAGCCGCTCGAGGCAGGCGAAGTGGGCCCTGCTCCAGCCGCGATCGCTCACCATGGGCCTGGCGATGGCCTTGTTCCTGACACTGGCGGCGTTTCTGGCACTGGCGGCGTTTCCGGCGGTGCTGCTGTCCGCGTGCGCGGCCGTCGCTGTTCCCGCTCCCGACACCACGAGCGTGGTGGTCAGGAGCAAGGCTCGAAGCGTTGGCATGCGGTTTTCCCTTCGAAGGGTTCGGGGGACTGCGTCACCCTGCCGCAGATGAGCCGTTTGTCGCCAATTGACCATGAAAAGGTAGATCGTTGGTAAAGATCGCGATCTATGGCTGTTCAGGTCTTTTGCCGGTAAAAAGTGGGCTCTGTCACATTTTGTGGAGGGGTAGGGTCGGATCATGAATCTCCGTGACATCCCGGTCCGCACGCTCGCGGACGCCCCGACCACGCTCGCCGAGCTCACCGGCGACCGGGCCCTGCTCATCGTGAACGTCGCCTCCAGGTGCGGTCTGACCCCGCAGTACACCGGCCTGGTCAAGCTCCAGCAGGAGTACGGCCCGCGCGGCTTCAGCGTGGTGGGCGTGCCGTGCAACCAGTTCATGGGCCAGGAGCCCGGCTCGGCGGAGGAGATCCAGGAGTTCTGCGCCACCACCTACGGCGTCGACTTCCCGCTGCTGGAGAAGACCGACGTGAACGGCGAGGCCCGCCACCCGCTCTACGATCAGCTGACGGGCACGCCCGACGCCGACGGCGCGGCCGGCGACATCCAGTGGAACTTCGAGAAGTTCCTCGTCGACCGCGAGGGGACGGTTGTGGCCCGGTTCAGGCCCGGCGTCGAGCCCTCCGACCCGGCCGTCGTCACCGCGATCGAGAAGCTTCTTTGAGCGGAAGGTCATGCCCGTGCGGGCTGCCCGCGGCCTACGAGGAGTGCTGCGGGCGGCTGCACAGCGGCCGGGCGGCGGCCGAGACGGCCGAGCAGCTCATGCGCTCGCGGTTCAGCGCCTTCGCCGTGGGTGACGCCTCCTACCTGCTCCGCAGCTGGCATCCCTCGACCAGGCCTGCCGAGGTCACCTTCGAGCCCTTCCTGCGGTGGAAGAAGCTGACGATCGTGAGCACCAGCGGCGGCGGCGCGGGCGACGCCGAGGGGACCGTCGAGTTCCGCGCCCGCTACAGCCAGGCGGGCAGGGCGGGGGAGATGCGCGAGACCAGCAGGTTCACCAGGCACGAGGGCGCCTGGGTCTACCTCACGGGCGAGGCCCGCAGCTCCCGCGCACGATGAGCTCGGTGGGCAGCAGCACGCCGCGCGGGCGGCGGGCACCCGCCCTGAGCACCAGCTCGGCCGCTCGGTAGCCGAGATCCTGGCCGGGCTGGGCGATGACGGTCAGCGGGGGCGAGCACAGCTCGGCCCACGGCACGTCGTCGTACATCACCAGCGACAGGTCGCCGGGGATGCGCAGGCCCAGTTCGCGCGAGGCGAGCACCGCCGCCTCGCCCAGCGGGTTGCCGCCGGCCAGCAGCGCGGTGACGTCGCGGTGGCTCTGGAGGAGGCTGGAGGCCGCGGCGTAGGCCGAGTCGCGGCTGCCGCCCGCGAACACGATCAGGTCCTCGTCGGCCAGCGGGCCCAGCGCCTGTCTGAAGGCGGCCACGCGGCGCGGATGTCCTGGGCCGCCGAGGTAGGCGATGCGGCGGTGGCCCAGACCCTTGAGGTACTGCACCGCCGTACGGACGCCCGACCGGTCGTCGGCCAGCACGGTGGGGATGGCGCTGTCGGGCCTGGGCGCGCTCCTGACCCCGTCGAGCAGCAGGAGTTCGTCGAGGGGGTCGTCGTCGCCGGGCTCCTGCTCCGGCTGCTCGCCGACGAACACGACCGTCATGCCGGCCCTCATGGCGGGGCCCCATACCTCGGCGTCGCCGGAGGGCACCGCGATCACCCTGTCGACGCTCTGCTCCAGCAGCATGCCGATGAGCTCGGCCTCCTGCTCGGGGTCGTCGCCCGTCGAGCCGACCACGACGGGCTCGCCCGCCGAGCGGGCGCAGGCGAGCACGCCTTCGGCGAGCCTGCCGTACAGGGTGTCGGTCAGGTCGGGCACGAGCAGGCCGATGCCGCCCGTGCGCTGCTGGCGCAGGTTGCGCCCCAGCGCGCTGGGGCGGTAGTCGAGATGCGCGGCCACCGCGAGCACCCTCTCGCGGGTCTCGGGGCTGGCCGATCCACCGGACAGCACCCGGGAGACGGTGGCGACGCCAACGCCGGCCGCCTCGGCCACGTCCTTGATGGTGGTGCGCTTCATGGAAACGATTCCATCATGTGTTCCGTAAGACTTCCAGCTCGAATGGATAACATCGCCTGGTCCCTTGACAGGGATGTCCCTTTCGGGTGAGATGCATGAAAACGTATCCACAGTGAGTGGCGACCCCCACGAACGTCCGGGTTCCGGCCCGTTGCGCGAAGGACTGTGATGGCATCCATCGTTCTGTCAAACGTCGACAAGATCTACGCCGGTGGCGTGAAGGCCGTGAACGGGCTCAACCTTGAGATCAAGGATGGCGAGTTCATGGTGCTCGTCGGTCCCTCCGGTTGCGGCAAGTCGACCGCGCTGCGGATGATCGCCGGACTCGAGGACATCAGCGGCGGCGAGATCTCCATCGGCGACAAGGTGGTCAACCACCTGCCGCCGAAGGACCGCGACATCGCGATGGTGTTCCAGAACTACGCGCTCTACCCCCACATGACCGTCGAGGAGAACCTCGCCTTCGGTCTGAAGCTCCGCAAGATGCCCAAGCCGGAGATCCAGAAGCGCGTCAACGAGGCCGCCAAGATGCTCGGCCTCGAGACCTACCTCAAGCGCAAGCCCGCCGCCCTGTCCGGTGGCCAGCGCCAGCGTGTGGCCATGGGCCGCGCCATCGTCCGCGAGCCGCAGGCCTTCCTCATGGACGAGCCGCTGTCGAACCTGGACGCCAAGCTCCGCGTCTCCATGCGCGCCTCGCTCAACCAGATGCACGAGCGCCTCGGCGTCACCACCGTCTACGTCACGCACGACCAGGTCGAGGCCATGACCCTCGGCGACCGCGTCTGCGTGCTGCGCGACGGCCTGCTCCAGCAGGTCGACACCCCGCAGAACCTGTTCGACAAGCCGGTCAACCTCTTCGTGGCCGGCTTCATGGGTTCGCCGTCCATGAACTTCGTGAACGCGGAGCTGGTCCGCGACGGGAACGGCGCCGCCGTCTCCTTCGCCGGCTTCAAGCTGGCGATCCCCGAGTCCACCTTCAGCGACAAGCCGGGCCTCGACCAGTACATCGGCAAGTCGCTCATCCTCGGCATCCGCCCCTCCGACTTCGAGGACGCCAGCGCCGCCGGCAACCACGCCAACGGCTGGGCCACCCTGGCGGCCAAGGCCGAGGTCACCGAGGAGCTCGGCTCCGAGATCAACGTCCTGTTCCTGATCGACGCCCCGCCGGTCGAGCACAAGGACACCGTCGCCGCCCAGGACACCGGTGACGACGAGGAGGCCGCGCTGCCGCTGTCCGGCGACAAGTCGCTGTGGACCGCCCGCGTCAACGCCCGCAGCCACGTGCGTCCCGGCCAGTCGATCGACCTGGTCGTCGACACCCACAACCTGCACTTCTTCGACACCACCAGCGGCCTGGCGATCGGCCACGAGGCCAACCGCTAAGCCTGCCCCGTTCGTCCCCCCGCCGCGACCCCCTCCCGCGGCGGGGGGATCGGTTTTCCTCTCCCCTTCCCGTCCGCTTCGCTTCGGCCGCCGGCTCCCAGCCCCGTCGGCCGAACGGCGTCCGGCCTCACACTCCCGGGCACGGCCGGCGATCACGCAGGCCGTGCCCGGGGCTCATCCGGCTCGGGTCTCATCTGAAGGCGTCGAGGTGGCCCGCCGCCCACTGGCGGAAGGTGCGGAGCGGGCCCCCGACGAGCTCCCCGACCAGGGGCGTGGGCGTCGCGAAGGGGCTCGAGCCGTCGCCGCGCAGCGATCCGACGCTCTGCTCGGCCTCCTGCCTGGAGATCCCGAAGCCCATCATCGACCGGACGCCCTCCTCCTCGGATATCTCCTCGAAGGCCAGCTCCCGCCCGAGCAGCTCGCCGAGCACCCGCGTCTGCTCGGCGGGCGTGGTGCGTTCGGGCCCGGTCATCGCGTACGAGCGCCCCTCGTGGCCGGGAGACAGCAGCGCCACGGCGGCCACCGCCGCGATGTCCTGCGGATCGATCGGCGCGACAGGGGCGTTCCCCGTCTGCGCGAGCCTCGCCGCCGAGCCCGGTTGCTCACTGCTCGAGCACGACCTCCTGGCCTGGCTGGCCGCCGCGCCGTCCTGCCGGTCGCGGATGCTCGACCTGGCCGATCAGCTGGCCGTCGCGCGTGGCGGCCTCACGCGCATCGTCGACAGGTTCGTCGAGCGGGGCTGGATCGAGCGTGACAGGCCCGAGGCCAATCGGCGGGAGGTGTACGCCGTGCTGACCGCCGAGGGTCGCGCGATCCTCTCCGCCGCCCGCGCGGTGTATTCACGCGTTCTGAAGGAGACGCTCGGCGCGCACCTGGACGAGCGTGACCTGTCCGATCTCGCCAGGATCACCGGCAAACTGCTCGACGCGATGGGCTGACCCGCCGTCCGCCCGGATCGGTCGACCTGCACCCAAAAGCCAAAGAAGTCTTTGACATACTCGAGATGTCAAAGCTATCTTTGGGAATGTGAAGATCACCGATCCACGCGCGATGCGCGCGCTGGCACACCCCCTGCGCCTCGACCTGATCGAACTGCTCGGCCGCATCGGTCCCGCCACCGCCGCCGAATGCGCCAGGCACCTCGGCTCCACGCAGGCGTCGTGCTCGTTCCATCTGCGGCAGCTGGCCAAGTACGGCTACGTCGTCGAGGCGTCGAGCGGCGACGGGCGCGAGCGGCCGTGGAAGGTCGCCGACCTGGAGCAGAGCTGGTCGGCAGGCCACGGCGGCGTCGCCGCGGCCGAGCTCGAGCGCGTGTTCGTCGAGCGCGAGGCGGGCAGGATGCTCGACTGGTCCCAGACCCGGGACTCGGCCGCCCCCGAATGGCGCGAGGCGGCCTTCCTCAGTGGTGTCACCGCCCCGATGACCGCCCAGGAGCTGGACGAGGTGGGCGAGCGCCTGATGGAGGTGCTCGCGCCGTACATCGCCAGGTCCAAGGGTGAGGCGGCGGTGCCCGAGGACGCCAGGTTCGTGCGCGTCCTGCTGTCCGGCCTGCCCGTCGACGAGGCCGGTGCCTCCGGTGAGCGGGAAGGCGGCGAGCGGTGACCGCGCTGCGCAACCCCCTCTTCCGCCGCCTGCTGGCAGGCGACGCGATCTCCAGCTTCGGCGACAGCGCTCTCTACCTGTCGCTCGGCATCTGGGCCAAGGACCTCACCGGGTCCGACTCCGCCGCCGGTCTTGTCTTCCTGTGCCTGGCGGTGCCGGGGCTGTTCTCGCCCCTCTACGGCCACGTCGTGGACCGTGTGCGCCGCAGGCCGCTGCTGATCGCGATGAACGCCACGATGGCCCTGGTCGTCATGGCCCTGCTCCTGGTGCGCTCGGCCGACCAGCTGTGGATCCTGTACGCCGTCGCCCTCGCCTACGGCGTCACGTTCTCCGTCCCCGCGTACGGCGGGCTTCTGAAGGACCTGCTCCCCTCGGAGGAGGCCGCCGGAGCGAGAGCGGCCCTCATCACCGTACGGCAGGGCGTGCGCATCCTGTCACCCGTCGCCGGGGCCGCTGTCTACCTCGCCTACGGCGGCGGCGTGCTCGCCGTCGTCGACGCCGCGACCTTCGTCGTCGCGATCCTCTTCCTCGCCTCACTCAAGATCGTCGAGTCGGCTCCCGAACCCGCGGGAGAGCGGTTCCTGCCCTCTCTCACCGCGGGCTTCCGCTACCTGCGGCACGTGCCGCTCCTGGGCAGGCTCGCCGTCGCCGAGGCGATCTTCATGGCCACCGCCGGCCTGATGGACACCGCCGCCTTCGCCGCCATCGAGCGCGGCCTCGGCAGGCCCGCCGCCTTCTTCGGCGTGCTCACCACCGTCCAGGGAGCGGGTTCGGTCGTCGGGGGGATCCTGGCGGGCATGCTCGTCAAGCGGCTGGGGGAGTCGCGCGCCTCGGGCGCGGGCTACGCGCTCTTCGCGCTCGGCGCGGGCGCGTTCCTGGCCCCTTCGGCGGTGCTGTTCCTCGCAGGGGCCGCGCTCTACGGCCTGGCGATCCCGCTCTTCTCCGTCGCCCTCGCCACCGCCCTGCACCTCTACGTGCCCTCCAGGCTGCAGGGACGCGTGGGCGCGGCGACGGGCACGCTCACCACGATCACCCAGACGGCCTCCATCGCCACGGGAGCGGCGCTCATCGGGGTCGTGGACTACCGGATCATGTACGGCGTGCTGGGAGTGACCGCCCTGGCCTGCGCGGCACTCGTGGTCTTCCGCCCTGCCCCGGTGCCCGAGGTCGTCCCCTCCATCGCCGACGAGCGGGCCGCGGTGCCCGCGTGAGCCCCGGCTACCTGCGGCCGAGCGTGTTGGACACCTGTTGGGCGACCCTGCGCGGGACGAGCCTGCCCACCGCCACGACCAGCTTGTACCGCAGGTCGGGGATCGAGACCAGCTTGCCGCGTGCCAGATCTCGCATGGCCTCGTTGACGACGTCGTCGGCCTTCAGCCACATGAATCCGGGAATGCCCGAGACGTCCATCGAAGCCCGCTGGTGGAACTCGGTGCGCACGAACCCGGGACACAGCGCCATGATCCGGATCTTCGGGTCGTCCACCTCCATGGCCACCGACTCGCTGAAGTTGACCACCCAGGCCTTCGAGGCGCTGTAGGTGCCGCGGTTGAAGAAGGCGGCCACGGACGCCACGTTGATCACCGCGCCCCTGCCGCGGGAGCGCATGCCGGGCAGCGCGGCGAGGGTGAGCCTGAGAACGGCCTCGCAGTGCACCTTGAGCATGCGCCGCTCCTCCTCGACCGGCACCTCGAGGAAGCGGCCGGGGTGCCCGAACCCCGCGTTGTTGACGAGGAAGTCGACGCCGTCGCGCACGCGGGCCTCGACATCCTCCAGCCCCTGGTCGGTGGCCAGGTCGGCGGGCAGGATCTCGACGGCGACGCCGTACCTCTGCTTGAGCCGGTCGGCGGTCTCGGCCAGCCGGGCTTCGTCGCGGGAGACGAGGACCAGCGAGAAACCGTCGGCGGCCAGGCGGCGGGCGAACGCCGCGCCGATGCCGGCGGTCGCGCCCGTGATCAATGCGGTAGGCATACGGCCAGCGTAACGCCCGCCTCGGAGGGCCCCGCACCGCCCGGACGATCTCCGGCGTGGCATGAGGCGGGGGAGGGGAGAACCTTCGGCGATGAAGGCGACTAGACGCTGTGTGACGAGATCGCATGAGAGGATCGACGGCGTGCGCCATGCGCTTCCCGCCGCCGCCCTGGTCGCGGTGCTGACCGCCTGCTCGGCCGTCCAGCCAGGGGCGACCCGACCGCCGCAGGACCGCTCGCGGGCCCCCGCGCCGGCACTGTCTCCGACCGCCGTGCCCTCGGCGCAGGTGGGGTCGGCTCCACCGCCCGCGAAGCTGGAGTTCGCCGAGATCGCGCGGTTCGACAAGCCTGTCGCCTTCGCCGTGCGCGAGGGCGACGATGCCCTCTACGTCGCCGAGCAGGGCGGCAGGCTGCGCTCGCTCAAGGACGGCAGGCAGACGGTGATCGTCGACCTGTCCGCCGAGGTCAGCGACGGCAACGAGCAGGGCCTGCTGGGCGTGGCCTTCCACCCGAGCGGCAAGTGGCTCTACCTCGACTGGACCGACGACCAGGGCGACACCCACGTCACCGAGTGGGCCTTCGACGGGGTCAGGGCCCGCGACCGGCGTGACGTGCTCACCCAGGACCAGCCGTACGCCAACCACAACGGCGGACAGCTCGCCTTCGGGCCCGACGGCCACCTCTACATCGCGCTCGGCGACGGCGGCAGCGGCGGCGACCCCCACGGCAACGGCCAGAACCTGCGCACGTGGCTGGGCAAGATCCTGCGCATCGACCCGCGGGGCAAGCCGTACACGGTCCCGAAGGACAACCCGTTCGTGGGCCGGCGCGGTGCCGAACCGGAGATCTGGGCGTACGGCCTGCGCAACCCGTGGCGGTTCACCTTCGACAGGGAGACCGGCGACCTCTGGATCGGCGACGTCGGCCAGGACGCGTGGGAAGAGGTCGACCATGAGCCCAGGGGCCAGGGCGGCCGCAACTACGGATGGAACGCCTTCGAGGGCGGGCGCCGCTACGAAGCGGGCGTGGCGGCGGCAGGCGCCACCGATCCTGTCATCACCTATCCCCTCCACGAGGACGGCAACTGCTCGGTCATCGCCGGCTACGTCTACAGAGGCGCCGAGATCCCCGGACTGCGGGGCCATTTCCTCTACGGCGACTTCTGCGCCGGATGGGTGAAGGCGGCGCCCGTGACCGACCCGGCCAAGGGCGTCGAGGTGGGGCGGGTCGAGCAGCTGTCGTCGTTTGGGCAGGGCCACGACGGCGAGCTCTACGCCCTCAGCCTCCAGGGCCCGCTGTACCAGGTGAAGGCCCCGTGAGCAGGCTGCTGATCGTCCACCACACCGCCTCGCCCGCCACGCAGGAGATGCTGGAGAAGGTGCGGCAGGGGGCGACGACGGACGAGATCGAGGGCGTCGAGGTCGTCACCAGAGCCGCGCTCAACGCGACCGCCTCGGACGTCTTCGCCGCCGACGCCGTCATTCTCGGGACGCCCGCCAACATCGGCTACATGAGCGGCGCGCTCAAGCACTTCTTCGACACGATCTACTATCCGTGCCTGGAGGAGACGCGGCGCCTGCCGTATGGGCTGTACGTGCACGGCAACAACGACGCCACCGGAGCGCTGCGCGCGGTCGAGGCGATCGCCGGCGGGCTCGGCTGGGAGCGGGCCGCGGCGCCCGTCGTGGTCGTCGGCGCCGTGACGAAGACGGACCTGGAGGCGTGCTGGGAGCTGGGCGCGACGGTCGCCGCGACGATCAGTCCATGAGCACGCGATCGATCAGCTCCTCCACCTGGCCGTTGAGCCGCGCCCCCCGTGCCCACCCCGCGTAGTGGGTGAGGAAGACGACCGTCTCCCTCAACTCCTCCACGCTCAGGTCACCGGTGCGCAACGCCGTCTCAAGCTGCACCTCGACCGCCTGGTCGAGCCCCTGACCGACCAGCAGGCCGATCAGCAGCAACCGGCGGTCGCGGTCGCTGATCGCCTCGCGCGCCCACACCTCGGCGAACAGGTGCTCCACGGTCATGGCGAAGTTGATCGGTTCGTTCATGTCGGGCTCCGAGCGACGCGGGAGGGGGGTCCGAAGCTCCTTATCCTTCGCCAGATCGGCGCGAAGAGATAGGCCCTTCGCGAAGACATCTTGGCTGCAAACCGGTTGCGCAAACGTTGCAACAGGGTAGGGATGGGCAAGGAGGTCTTGATCCGGACTTTCTACGCCGCTTCGCGATCTGTAACAAACGGAGCCCATAAACGGCGGCAATTTGGTCAAGACTTCTGGGCGCCGAAGAGGAGATTAGCCGCCAAAAACGGGCACAACCAATGCGTTGGCGGGTAACGCGGAGGTAAGCCCTGGTGAAAAAGACACGGGCTTGGATGAAAATGGCCGCGACCACGGTCGCGGCCTTCCTGATGGCCGGAATCGCCGCCTGCGGTCAGGCGGACTACACCTACGTGCGCGACAGGGAAGGGACCACCTATTTCAAGGTGCCCTCCTCCTTCTCGAAGATCGATTCCACGAAGATCGATCTCCTGCTCAGCGGTGACCATCCCAACTCCGAGACGGCCAAGCTGCGCAAGCAGCTCGTCTGGTCGACCGCTTTCGACCAGGCCGCCGAACCGGGCGTGGACCACCTGCTGGGTTCCCAGGACCCGTTCGTCTACTCGACCGTGCATCTGCTGACCGAGCCGCAGCGGAACATGATCTCGCTCAACACGATGCGCGACTTCATCCTGCCCGTGACCGAGGAGATGCGTCAGGCCTACACCCAGCGCCTGACCGAGGCGGGCCAGCAGCCGTCACTCTCCCGGTTCGAGCTGCTCAACGACCAGCCGATCGCGCTCGACGACGGCGCGAGAGGCGTGCGCGTGCGCTTCAACTACCTGATCGGCGACACCATCCAGACCTTCGACCAGACGGCCTACCTCGACAAGACCGGCGGAACCGTGTCGGTGCTGCTGATCCGCTGCACCGCCGACTGCTTCACCAAGAGGGCCGCCGAGTTCGACGGCATCGCCGAGTCCTTCAAGCTGCTCAAGATGCCAGGCTGAGGGAGCCAACGTGACCACGACCCACCATGAGGGCCTGCGCGCTCCCGGCAGCGGCCCCAACGATCCCGACTCCCTGACCCGCAAGAGAATGGCCTTCTGGGATCGCAGCAAGTTCCTGATCGGCCTGGGGCTGGCCTTCCTCGTGCTCGCGTGGAAGGAGATGGCCGACTACGAGGGCATCATGCCCTTCACCGACGCATTACGGCGTATCGGGGAGAACCACCCCTGGATCTTCTACCTGCTTGCCGCCGAGTTCGTCAGACAGCTGCACTTCTTCGTCAGCGAGCGCTCGGCCGGCTACCACCGCTTCTGGAGCAAGAGCGTCTTCGGCGGCTTCGAACGGTGGACCCACCGCAGGTTCAGCGACTGGACGAGGTTCAGGCTCGCCAGAGTGATCAAGATCGCGTTCTGGATCACCCTGCTGGCGCTCGTGCTGGGCGCGGTCCTCGACCGAAGCCCCTTCCTCGCCCTCTTCCAGGCCCCCGCGCTGGCCTTCCAGGCGCTGCCGTACGTCGCCCAGCTGGCCTTCGCGTTCTTCTTCGTCATCTTCCAGTTCGTCGGACTGTTCTGGTTCCTGTCCAGGGGCGGCGTCGAGACCTACTATCCCGACGACATCAAGACCAGGTTCAGGGACGTGTGGGGCCAGGACCACGTCGTCGAGCGCGTCAAGGAGAACATCGTCTTCCTCGAGCAGCCCGACGCCATCGAGGCGCGCGGCGGCTACGTGCCCAGCGGACTGCTGCTGTGGGGTCCGCCGGGAACCGGTAAGACGCTGATGGCCGAGGCCGTGGCCGGTGAGACGGGCAAGCCGTACGTGTTCGTCGACCCAGGCGCGTTCATCAACATGTTCATGGGCATCGGCGTGCTCAAGGTCAAGTCGCTTTTCAGGAAGTTGCGCAAGCTCGCGCTCCGCTACGGCGGCGTGATCGTCTTCTTCGACGAGGCCGACTCCCTCGGCCGCCGCGGCCGCCTGGCCGGGCAGGCCCCTCCGGGGCAGGGCTTCAGCGCCGACGGCTGCCACGGCTTCGGCTACCTGTCGGAGTCGTCGAGGTCGGTCCTGTCCACCAGGGTCAAGCAGCCGGACGCGGAGAGCAGCAAGTTCTTCATGGGCGGCGGCATGAACGGCGGCGGCGGCGACATGGGCACGCTGCAGGCGCTGCTCACCGAGCTGTCGGGCCTGAAGAAGCCGCGCGGCCTGTTCAACCGGCTCGTCCGGCGCGCGCTCGGCATGCGTCCCAAGCCGCCGCCGAAGTACCGCATCCTGGTCATGATGGCGACCAACATGCCGGACGCGCTCGACGACGCGTTGCTGCGGCCGGGCCGTATCGACCGTATCTACAAGGTCGGCTACCCGTCCAAGGCGGGCAGGGTCCGCACGTACCAGGGCTACTTCGCCAAGGTCCAGCACGAGCTGACCGACGAGCAGATCGACAAGCTGGCCACCATCACCCCCTACGCCACGGGCGCCACGATCAAGGACCTGGTCAACGAGGCGCTCATCACCACCATCCGCGACGGGCGCGAGGTCATCACCTGGTCGGACGTGCTGCGCGCCAAGCGGCTCAAGCAGCTCGGCCCGCCCGAGGACGTCGAGTACATCGAGCGCGAACGGCACGCGGTGGCCGTCCACGAGGCCTGCCACGCCGTCATCGCCTACCGCACCCGCTACCACCTCGAGATCGACATCGCCACCATCGAGAAGGGCGCCGACTACCTGGGCATGGTCGCCTCGATCAAGCCCGAGGACCAGTTCACCCGGTGGAAGTCCGAGCACGAGGCCGACATCATGGTCTCGCTCGCGTCGCTGGCGGGCGAGCGGATGTTCTTCGGCGACGACAACTCCTCGGGCGTCTCGGGAGACCTGATGTCGGCGACCTACCTCGTCGGCCTGATGGAGTCGCACTGGGGCATGGGCACCGGCATCGCGTCCCTGCCCGCGCTGCAGGAGCTCGGCATCCACGCGGGCAAGGCGATGCGCGGCCAGCCGGGCGCGCAGGAGCACAACCCCGCGCCGCCCGAGAGCGTCATCCCCGAGCACCTCAGCGAGCGGGTCGAGTTCAACCTCGTCAGGCTGCTGGAGCAGACCGAGGAACTGCTGCGCGAGCACAGGCGCGAGGTGCTGTGCCTGGCACACGCGCTGGAGACGCACAAGACCCTCAACGGCGAGGACGTCGTCGCGGTGCTCGAAGGCACGCAGGGGCCGCTGCTCGACGGCTCGATCTACCGGTCGGACGCCCTCGTCGAGGAGATCGAGGAGTACCACCTCGCCGCGGCCAGGGCGCACCGCGAGCACAGCAGGGTCGAGCGCGACCTGCCGGGTCCCGTGACCGTCGAGGCGGAGCTCGTCGAACCGTCCTACGACGTGCAGGTGCTGGCCGCGCCCGGCACGCCCGACGGCGCCCAGGCCCACGGAGGCAACGGAGCCGACGGAGCTCACGGGGCCGCCCTGGTGCCGGACGACCGGCGCCCCGAGTTCGTCCCGTGGGCGCCCCAGGCCCAGGGTCCGGCCGCCGGCCCTGCCCACTCCCCGCTGTACGACGGGGGTCCGTTCAGCGCGGACCCGTCCGGTACGGCGGAGCCGCCGCCCGCCCGCAGGTCGCCCGCGACCGTGTGGGTGGTGGTCGGCAGCCTGATCACGCTCGCGGGACTGGCGCTGTTCGGCGCGCTGGCCGCCACGGGCGCGACGGGCAGAGCGGTCGGCGCGGTCGGGGCGATGTCGCCGGGTCTGCTGCTCGTGCTGTTCATCATCGTGGTGGCGGTGGTCGTCGGCATCGGCGTGGCGCTCATCGCGGTGAAGGCGGTGCGCACGGCGCAGAAACGGGCCGAACAGGAACGCGACAGGGCCAACGCCCGCGCCCAGCTCCTGGCCGCGGCGATGGACCCGGAGACGGCGATGCGCCTGCTCGGCTACGACGGACGCGGGCCCGGCGAACGCTCCTAGAGTGGCGCGAGGAGCGGGACTGTCCGGAGTCCCGCTCCTTGTCCTTCCTCTCCATGAGGGAACGGTCTCTCCATGAGGGAACGACGCCCGTGCCCGCGGGCCAGGTCAGGCGGCGTGGTCGACCACACCGGGCGTGAGGTCGCCGAGGCCGGGCACGACCGCCGTCGCCAGGGCGAGCGCGTCGGCGGCGGGCGGGTACCCCGGATGGGGGACGGCGATCACCCGCATCCCCGCCGCAGCCGCCGACCGAAGCCCGTTGCTGGAGTCCTCGACGGCCACGCAGTCGCCGGGGTCGACGCCCATCCGCCCGGCGGCCTCCAGATAGCCGTCGGGGGCGGGCTTGCCACGCGCGACCTCCTCGGTGGAGACCGTCGCGGTGAAGAACGCCGCCAGGCCGGTGGCGTCCAGGACCACGTCGATCAGGGCCCGCGGCGACGAGCTGGCCAGGCCCAGCGGCCGCCGGTGCTCGGCCAGGCGCGCGACCGCCTCCTTGGCGCCGGGCATGAGCGGGACACCGTGCCGGTACCGCTCCGCCATCCGCTCGACGACACCGGAGGCGATCTCGCGGGGCGGCAGCCGTACCCCCAGCTCGGCCAGGTAGGCGGCCCACTCGCCGGTGCTCATGCCCATGAGCCTCGACTGCGTCTCCGGCAGCCACGTGCCGCCGTGCTCGGCGACGAACGCCCTGCGGACCTCCTCCCACACCGGCTCCGAATCGACGAGCACGCCGTCCAGGTCGAAGATGACAGGCCTCATGCGCGGTGCTCCATCCAGTACTCGACGAACTCCGTGCAGCGGCCCTCGCCGTCCAGCCGGATCAGCCAGAGGTTGCTGAAGGTGGTGCCGGGGTAGGTGGTGACGCCCTTGACGACGGCCACGTCGGCGGTGACGGCGACGGGCTCGTACTCGAAGGCGGAGGGGCCGCTCTCGTCCTTGCGCGCCAGCCACTCCTTGACGATCGCGTCCCTGCCGCGCCACGGCTGCGCGTGGGGTTCGGGGTAGTAGGCGGCGTCCTCGGCGAACAGCGCGCCGACGTCGGCGGGGCGGTTGGTGGCCCACGCCCTGAGGTAGGCGTCCATCCAGCTCTCGAGCTCGGTCATGGACACCTTTCTACCCGGCCCTGGTGAAGAGCCGCAGACCGCAGCTGGAGGCGATCGCCAGCGTCATGCGTCTAACCCCGCCATCCTGATCTCCATGCCCGCCAGCGGGCCGATGCCCTCACGCACCAGAGGATCGTCGGGGTGGATCTCCTCGTGGTCGCGCGCCACCCGCCCGCCGTTCACGCAGTCGAAGACGCCCCTGCCGGTACTGGAGGAGACGAACAGCAGGTCACGGCCCGCGAACCCGAAGCCGACGTCGGTCAGACCGCCGATCGCGATCGGCGCCAGCGGGCGCCAGGGGGCGGGCGGAGGGAGCAGCGGAGCCTCGCGGAATCGACGACGGAGCGCAGTCCAGTCCATAACCCCCGATTCTTCCGGAAGAATGGGTCGCCACACCTCGATGAAGGGCTATTCCATGACCGACTGGGTCTCCCAACTCGCGGACGACGTCATCGCCGAGTCGGAGCGTCGCGCGCCCGGCAAAACGATCGTCTGCGCCTCGGGTCTCAGCCCTTCTGGACCGATCCACCTGGGCAATCTCCGCGAGGTCATGACCCCGCACCTGGTGGCCGACGAGATCAGGCGGCGTGGCCTCGAGTGCGTCCACCTGCTGTCGTGGGACGACTACGACCGCTTCAGAAAGGTCCCCGCGGGCATCGACCCGTCGTGGGCCGAGCACATCGGCAAGCCGCTCACCTCGGTCCCCGCCCCTCCGGGCAGCGCCTACCCCAACTGGGCCGAGCACTTCAAGACCCCGATGATCTCCGCGCTGGCCAGGCTGGGCGTCACCTACCGGGGCATCAGCCAGACCAAGCAGTACACCTCGGGCGTCTACCGCGAGCAGATCCTCCACGCGATGCGCGAACGCGACCGCATCGACGCCGTCCTGTCGCGCTACCGCACCAAGGCCAAGCCGAAGGCCAAGGACGCCGACGAGGCCGCCGCGCTCGAAGGCTCCGGCGCGGCGGAGGAGGAGGCGGGCTACTACCCGTACAAGCCGTACTGCGCGCTGTGCGGGCGCGACCTCACCACGGTGACCGGCTACGACGACGAGACGACCGAGCTGGCCTACACCTGCGAGTGCGGTTACGGCGAGACCGTACGGCTGGCCACCCACGACCGCGGCAAGCTGGTGTGGAAGGTCGACTGGCCGATGCGCTGGGCCTACGAGGGGGTCGTCTTCGAGCCCTCGGGCGTCGACCACACCTCGCCAGGCTCCTCCTTCGAGGTCGGCGGCCACCTGGTCGGCGAGATCTTCGGCGGCGCGCAGCCGATCGGCCCGCGCTACGCCTTCGTCGGCATCAGCGGCATGGCGAAGATGAGCAGCTCCAAGGGCGGCGTGCCGACCGCGGCCGACGCCCTGGAGATCATGGAGGCGCCGCTGCTGCGCTGGATGTACGCGCGCCGCAAGCCCGCCCAGTCCTTCAAGGTCGCCTTCGACCAGGAGATCCAGCGCCTGTACGACGAGTGGGACGCTCTTGAGCGCAAGGTGGCCGACGGGCAGGCGCTGCCCGCCGACCGGCTCGCCCACGCCAGGGCGGTGGGGACGGCCGAGCAGCCGCTGGAGGCGACCGAGCGGCGCGTGCCGTACCGGATGCTGGCCTCGATCGCGGACGTGACCACCGGCGACGAGGAGCAGACGCTGCGGATCCTGCGCGAGCTCGACCCCGCCGAGCCGATCAAGGACCTCGCGCTGGTGCGGCCGCGCCTGGACAGGGCACAGCGGTGGGTCAGCACGCAGGTGGCCACCGAGCAGCGCACCACCGTCAGGTCGGAGCCCGACGAGGAGCTGCTGGCGGGGTTGGAGGAGGGGCAGCGCGAGTCGCTGCGGCTGCTGCTCGAAGGGCTGGACGAGCACTGGTCGCTCGACGGGCTGACGGACCTGGTGTACGGCGTGCCGAAGCGGCAGGCGGGCCTGGCCGCCGACGCTCAGGCGACGCCGGAGCTGAAGGCCGCGCAGCGCGAGTTCTTCGTCCTGCTCTACACGCTGCTCGTCGGCCGTGACACCGGCCCCCGGCTGCCCACGCTGCTGCTGGCCGTCGGGGCCGACCGCGTTCGAAAGCTGCTGGGCGCGTAGAGTCAGGATCATGAGACCTGTGCTCGTGTTCGACGGCGACTGCGGCTTCTGCACCACCTGCGTGCGCTTCGTCGAGCGGCGCCTGCGCACGAAGGCGACGATCATCGCCTGGCAGTTCGCCGACCTGGACGAGCTGGGTGTGACGCAGGCGCGGGCCGAGTACGAGCTGCTGTGGGTCGACGAGCGCGGTGGCGTCTTCGGCGGCGCGCAGGCCGTGGCCAAGCTGCTCGTCGACGCGGGCCTGCCGTGGAAGGCGCTCGGCCTCCTGCTGAGGGTGCCGCCCGTGCGCTGGCTAGCGCACGGGTTCTACCGCGCCGTCGCCAACAACAGGGGCAGGCTTCCCGGCGGCACTCCCGCCTGCGCGCTTCCGGCGGATCGTCGCCCGCTCCAGCGGTAGGAAGGCCGCCAGGCAGATGACGTGCGGCAGGAAGTGGATCGTGATCGCCGCCCATGTCAGCAGGTGGAACAGCCCCCAGAAGGCGACCGCGGCGTAGAGCGCCCTGCCGCGCAGGAACAGCAGCACGGGCGAGGCCGTCTCGGCCAGCAGCACGGTCCACTGCCCGATCAGCAGCGCGCCGGGCACGGAGGCGACGAACTCGCCGAAGAACGTGCCGCGTCTGGAGATCGCCCACTGGAAGGTGGCGCCGTTGGGCCATTCCCAGCCGCCGTGCCTGATCTTGGCGTACGCCGACAGGAAGTAGGCGGCGACGACGGCGATCTGGACGCATCTCATCGCCCACCCGGCCGCCTCCTCGCCCGCGCGGGCGGCGGTCGGCAGCACGAACAGGGCGACGACCAGCGCGAGGTGGTCGTGGTCGACCTTGCCGTACGACATCGCCAGCAGCGCCCAGTACAGATAGCCGGTCGCGACGAGGTAGCCCGCCGCGCGTGGCAGCCTTCCCCATGCCGCCACCAGCGCCGCCCCGACCACCACCGCGAACAGCGTGTAGACCAGCGCGGGGCTCGCGCCCGGCAGGTGCAGCAGGCGGGCGACCAGGACGGGCCGGTACCCGGCCGAGTTCTCGGCGTGACCCCAGACGCTGCCGGTGAACAGCAGCATGTCCAGCGGGAGGAACAGGTAGACGATCACCGACAGGACCCGCACGCGCCGGGCGGGGACGGGCGCGAACCACCAGCGCTCTAGCGCACCACCCATGACACCCTCTCCACGTCCTTGGTCCACGCGGGACGGCGGTCCCTGAGCGTGATCACTCTGGTGACCACGATGAGCTTGGCGAGCCGCGGGTCGGCGGGGCGGATCCGCTTGTGAGCGTCCGCCAGGCTCTGTAACAGTTCGGGCCTGGCGAGATAGCTGGTCAGCTGGCCTTCGAGTTCGGCCCGGCGGATGCCGACGTAGTAGGGCTCGATCGGGATCTCGACCTTGGCCCCCGCGACGGTCACCGCCTGCAGGTGGAGGGACTTGATCTCACCGTCGGGCGGGATGCTGAACGCGTACTGCACCATCGGCCCGAAAGGGAACAGGTCGTCGTCGCCCAGCACCGTGCCGTACCCCAGGGCGGCGAGCACGGCCCCCGCCGCTCCTAACCGCCATACTTTGCCCAGCTTTGTCAAGCCTCCCCGCATGCGAGCAAGCTAGCAGATCATGTCCTCAGTGATCATGATATTCCGGACCTTGATCCCGTATCGCCACCACAGGCTCACCTTCCGGTACGGCAGGCCGGCCCCGCGCCGAGGTGGTCCGCCCCACCGATGCGTTTCGCTGACCTCGGCGGTCGCGCCGATTCACGGCAGCTCCGCGAAGCGCTCCACGTTCTCGGTCCTGCCGGAGACCAGGATGACGTCGCCGTAGGAGAGCTCGGTCTCCGCGGTCGCGTAGGTGAACTCCTCGCCGGGGCTCTTGACCGCCACCACCGTCACCCCGAACTTCTTGCGCAACCCCGACGAACCGAGCCGCACCCCCACGTACTCCTTCGGCGGCCGCGTCTTGGCCAGCGCGAAACCTTCGTCCACCTGCATGTAGTCGAGCATCCGGCCGCTGACCAGATGCGCCACCCGCTCGCCCATGTCGTGCTCGGGCAGCACCACGTGGTGGGCCCCGATCCTGGTGAGGATCTGGCCGTGCTGCCTGCTCACGGCCTTGGCCCAGATGTCCTCGACCGCCATGTCGACCAGCAGGGACGTGGTCAGGATGCTGGCCTCGAGGTCGTTGCCGATCGCCACCACCGCGCGGTAGAAGTCGGGAACGCCGAGCTGGGTGAGCGCCTCGGAGTCGGTGGAGTCGGCGATGGCGATCTGGGTGATCTGGCCCGACAGCGCCTGCACCACCTTGGGACGGCTGTCGATGGCCAGCACCTCGGTGCCGCGCCTGGTCAGCTCCAGGGCGAGCGCGGTACCGAACCTGCCAAGCCCGATCACGACCACGGGGTCGTTTCTCATGTCAACCAACTATGACCCGTTCCTCAGGTAGTTCGTAGCGGGTGGAGCGTTCTTTCAGCGCGAGCGCGGAGCCCAGCGTGAGCGGCCCGATCCGGCCCACGAACATCAGCAGGACGAGCAGCAGATGCCCGGCAGGCGGCAGGTCGGAGGTGATGCCGGTGGACAGGCCCGCCGTGCCGAAGGCGGCGATCACCTCGAACAGCACCCTGTCGAGGCTGTGCGGCGTGATCACGAGCAGGATGTAGGTGGAGACGGCCACGAACGCGACGGCCATCAGGCTGATCGCGACGGCCTGCCGCTGCGCGGACTCGGGCAGGCGGCGGTGGCCGATGTTGACCCTGGGCTCGCCGCGCAGCTCGGCCCAGATCACGAAGGCCAGCAGCCCGAACGTGGTCACCTTGATCCCGCCGGCCGTGCCGGCGCTGCCGCCGCCGATGAACATCAGCACGTCGGTGACCAGCCAGCTCGACGGGTGCATCTGGGAGATGTCGAGGGTGTTGAAGCCGGCCGAGCGCGGCATGACGCTGGCGAAGAAGGCGGCCAGCAGCTTGCCGGGGTCGTCGAGAGCGCCGAGGGTGCGCGGGTTGGTCCACTCGGCCACCAGGAAGGCCAGCGTGCCCACGGTCAGCAGGGCGAGGGTCATCCAGACCGTGATCTTGGTGAGGACGGTCCACTTGGCCGGATGCCGCCAGGCGCGGAACAGCTCGAACACGACCGGATAGCCGAGCCCGCCGACGATCACGGCGACGGCGATCGTCAGGCAGATCCACGGGTCGCCCACGAAGCGCATCAGGCCGTCGCTCCACAGGGCGAACCCGGCGTCGTTGAAGGAGGAGATGGCGTGGAAGACGCCCAGGTAGATCGCCTTGCCGGGCGGCTCGCCGTACCCGATGAGGAAGCGCAGGGTCAGGATGACGGCGATGATCGCCTCGCAGCTGAGGCTGAAGTACAGCACCTTGCGCGCGACCCTGCGCATGTCGGCGGTGCCGAGCGCCTTCGACTCCGCCTGCGCCAGCATGCGGGCGCGCAGACCCAGTCGTCCCGACACCAGGACCGTGAACATGGTGGCGAGCGTCATGATGCCGAGCCCGCCGACCTGGATCAGCGCGGCGATCACGATCTCGCCCATCACCGACCAGTGGCCGTCGGTGTCGACGGTCGCCATGCCGGTCACCGTCACCGCCGACGTGGCGGTGAACAGCGCGACGACCCATCCGGCCGACTCGCCCGTGGTCGTGGCCGCGGGCAGCCGCAGTAACAGCGTCCCAGCCAGGACGGCCAGCCCGAACGCGGTCGCGATCACCTGCGTCGGGCTCTGGAACCGTTCGAGTGCGGTCGAGCCTCTCATCTCACGCACTCCACCTTGCCGGACGGCACCGTCACGAATGTCACGACCCAGACCGTATCGGGTGAGAACGGGATGGCGAGTCCGGGGTGAACCCGGAGCGCGCGGCACACGTTTGCAGGGGCATGAGGAATCTGGTCGCGGCGATGGGTGTCCTGTTCGCGCTGTCCGGCTGCGCGGCCGAACGGGCGTGCACGCTGATCGGCACCCCTGTCGGGATCGCGGTGCGCGTCGACGCGCCGCTCGCCGGCAGGGTGTCGGCGGCCGAGCTGACGGCGTGCTGGGACGGCTCCTGCCGTACGGCCAAGGTGGAGCTTCACCCGGCCGGCGGCGTCGCACGGCAGACCTGCGAGGGCGAGGCCTGCACGGCGGAGGTCGAGCCCACGGGCGGTAAACAGGGCTTCGTGGACGTGGCCGGGCTGCCCAAGGCGCGCGTGCGGGCGACGTTGCGGCTGACGGGGCCGACGGGCGAGGCCGTCGTGGAGCGGGAGCTGACCGTC
The DNA here is from genome assembly GCF_042681425.1 of Nonomuraea mangrovi. Taxonomy (NCBI): domain Bacteria; kingdom Bacillati; phylum Actinomycetota; class Actinomycetes; order Streptosporangiales; family Streptosporangiaceae; genus Nonomuraea; species Nonomuraea mangrovi. The sequence goes on from NZ_JBHUFV010000033.1 coordinate 766,253, forward strand.
ACGCCCAAGGGCGCCTTCCCCAACGGGCCGGACTGTGGCGAGGGCGGTCCGCAGGCATCGATCGCCGTCTCGGGCTCGGGCGAGGTCAGCGAGGTGAGGTGACCTCGTGGTGGCGGGTCAGGCGGGCTCTTCTCGCAGCGCGCCGTACAGGAAGATCTGGACGAGGTCGGCGGTTGAGAGGCCTTCGTCCTGGCGCGCCTTGCTGAAGCGCAGGTCGAGGAAGAGCGCGGCGATCTGTTCCGCGGGTGCCCGCAGTGACGCGGCCTCCGGCTCGAACAGGTCGGCGGTGGCCCTGATGAGGTCCGTGGAAGGGCCGCGCCTCCTGGGAGGAGCGGGGGCGGGGTCGCGCCGGTGGTGGCCCGACGCCATCAGCGCGCCCGCCACGGCGCCGATGCGCTCGAGGTGGCCGCCGAGCGCGTCGGCGGCCTCGGCCAGGCGGTCGGCGAGCGGCTGGTCCATCGGGATGGAGGCGATCTGCTCGACCGCGTGATCGGGGCGCAGCGCCTCGGCCATGCACGCGTCGAGCAGCTCCTCCTTGTCGGAGAAGACGCGGAAGATGGTCGCCTCGCCGATGCCGGCCGCTCGGGCGATCTGGCTGGTGGTCACGGCGGTGCCGTACTCGGCGACCAGGGGGAGCGCCGCCCCGATGATCATCGCGCGCCGCTGATCGGGGCTCATGCCGGGTGCCCGGCGCCTGGGTTGCTCTGTCGTCGTCATGCGGATCACGGTACGGAGTGAGTACTCACTCCGTCAAGAAACCCGATAGGGTGATCCATATGAAGATGCGTTGGACCGTTATCGTGCCCATCGTCGCCCTTCTCGTGCTCGCTCTCACCTGGGGTCGCTCGACCGGTGGTCTCCTGGTCGCGGTCGTCGCGCTGGCCCTGGTCGGCGCCGTCATAGCCGCCGTGCATCACGCGGAGATCGTCGCCCACCGGGTGGGAGAGCCCTTCGGGACGCTGATCCTGGCCGTCGCCGTCACCGTCATCGAGGTCGGCCTGATCGTGATGCTGATGAGCGCGAAGGGTGAGGGTTCGGAGTCGCTGGCGCGCGACACGGTCTTCTCCGCCTTCATGATCGTCTGTAACGGCGTGATGGGCCTGTGCCTGTTGGTCGGCGCGCTCAAGCACCGCGTGCTGGAGTTCAGGGTCGACGGCGTCACCGCCGCGCTCGCGACGCTGAGCGCGGTGGCCACGCTCGCGCTGGTCCTGCCCAACTTCACGGTCGCTACGCCCGGCCCGACCTACTCGACCGCGCAACTGGCCTTCGCCGGAATCGCCTCCCTCACCCTCTACGGCGTCTTCGTCTTCATGCAGACCGTTCGCCACCGCGACTACTTCCTGCCGGTGCGGGCCGACAGCGAGAGGGGCCCTTCCGAGGAGCACGCCGACCCGCCGGCCCTGCGGACCGCCATGACCAGCCTCGGCCTGCTGGTGCTCTGCCTGGTCAGCGTCGTGGGCCTGGCCAAGACCGCCTCGCCCGCCATCGAGGCGAGCATCAGGGCGATCGGCGCGCCGCGCACCACCGTCGGTGTGACGATCGCGCTGCTGGTGCTGCTGCCGGAGACGGCGGCGGCGGTGCGCGCCGCCGCCCGCAACAGGGTGCAGAACAGCTTCAACCTCGCGCTCGGCTCGGCGCTGGCGAGCATCGGCCTGACCATTCCCTCGATCGCGGTCGTGTCGATGCTGAGCGGCACCAGTCTCGCGCTCGGCCTTGGACCGCTCCAGATGGTGCTGCTCGCACTGACGGTGGTGATAACAACTCTGACCGTCGCTCCGGGAAGAGCGACACTCATGCAGGGAACCGTCCATCTGGTGCTTTTCGGGGCTTTCCTCTTCCTTGCCGTCAGCCCCTGATCTCCTTTTTAATCGGATTCTGCGATTTCGGACGGAGATCATTGACCCCGCTTCCAGGCGCCCAGGTCGTCATTCAGACCATCCTGCGGCGCACGAACCTCCTCATGGCGGGCAAGCGTGTAGCGGTCGTGGGCGACGTGCCAGGACTGACCTCCCGCCTGCGCGCCATGGGCGCCCACCCGGGCGCCCCGCTCGCCGAGGCCGACCTCGTGATCGGCGACGACGTCGACCGCGAGGCGCTGCGGCCTGGCGCGATCCTCGCGACCACGCGGCCCGGTCACGGCGAGCGCCTGCGCGAAGGCGTCCTCGCGCAGGGACGGCTGTTCGTGGTGGATCTGACGTGCTGACCGACATCAGACACCCTGAGCGCTGGTCCGAGGGGTTGGAGAAGATCGCATGGGCGCGCCGGTTCATGCCGGTCATGGCGGCGCTGCGCTCCGGGCTGTCCCTCGACGGCGTCAGGGTCGGCCTGGTGCTGGTCCTGGAGCCCAAGACGGCCAACCTGGCCCTGACGCTCAGGGACGCGGGGGCCGAGGTGATCGTCACCTGCCCCGGCAGGGAGACCATGGACGACGTGGCCGCCGCGCTCGTCCACGAGGGCGTCGCCGTGCTGGCACGCTCCGACGCCGACCGCGCCCAGGACGACGACCTGGCGCGGCGCATGCTCGCCCAGCGGCTCGACGTGCTCGTCGACGACGGCTCGCGGGTCATCAGGCTGGCCCACGCCGAGGACAGGCTCGGCACGCTGAAGGGCGCGGCCGAGGAGACCACCAGCGGCCTGCGCGCGCTGCGGCGGACGGCCCTGCGCATCCCCGTCATCGCCGTCAACGACGCCCGCTCCAAGTACCTCTTCGACAACGTCCACGGCACGGGACAGTCGTGCGTGATGGCCGCGCTCGACCTGACCGGGCTCGACCTCGACGGCGCGACGGTCGCGGTCGCCGGCTACGGCCACGTCGGCCAGGGCGTCGCCCGCTACGCGGCCGCGCTGGGGGCCCGGGTGATCGTGAGCGAGGTGGGCGCCCTCGCCGCGCTGCGTGCCTTCCACGACGGCTACGAGGTGCGGCGGCTCGTCGACGCGTGCCCGGAGGCCGACCTGCTGTTCTCCGCGACCGGCGAGCCGTACACGATCAGGCGGCCGCACCTGGAAGCGCTCAAGGACGGCGCCGTCGTCGCCGTCGCGGGAGGCGTCCAGGGCGAGGTCGAGCCTGGAGTCGCGGGAAAGTACCGGCTGCTCGCCGACGGCGAGTGCGTCAACTGCGCCGCGGCCGAGGGAAACCCGATCGAGATCATGGACCTGTCGCTGTCTCTGCAGGCCCTCGCGGTCGGACACCTGCTCGCCCACGACCTGCCGCCAGGGCTGCACCCGCTGCCCGACCACCTCGACGAGCGGGTCGCCAGACTGAAGCTCGACGCGCTCGGACTGGAGCTCGACCAGTGATCATCGACATCCGCGACGCCTCCGTCCGCTACCGCACCACGGGCAGGCAGGTGCTCAGCGACGTCTCCCTCCAGGTGGGTCCGGGCGACTTCGCCCTGGTCAGCGGCCCCTCAGGGTGCGGCAAGAGCACACTGCTGCGCATGGTCAACGGCCTGGTCCCGCACTCCTACCGAGCCGAGGTCACCGGCCAGGTGAACGTCGGCGGCGAACCCGTGGCCGGCCAGACGATCAGACGCCTGTCCACGATCGTCGGCACCCTGCTGCAGGACCCGCACAAGCAGATCGTCGGCGCGACCGTCTTCACCGAACTCGCCTTCGGCCCCGAGAACCTGGGCCTGCCCAGGGCCGAGATCCTCGCCCGCATCGAGGAGGTCGCCGCCAGGGTCGGCATCACCCACCTTCTCAGGCGCTCGACCCACGAGCTGAGCGGCGGCGAGCTGCAGATGGTCGCCTTCGCCGGCGTGCTGGTCATGCGGCCACGCGTGGTCGTGGTCGACGAGCCGCTGGCCAACCTCGACCCCGCCGCCGGCCGCCGCCTGCTGACGGAGCTGCGCGGGTTCGTCCACGGCGGCGGTGCGGCCGTGGTCGTCGAGCACCGCGTGGAGGAACTGCTGGAGTTCGGCCCCACCCAGGTGCTCTACCTGGAGGACGGCAGGCCCCGCTACACCGGCGACGTGCCGGGCTTCCTGCGCGCGGCGCCCGTCGCGCACGTCAAACTGCCCTTCGAGGCGCTGGTGGCCAGGGCGGACGAGCTGCCCGACGTGCCCGCCGTACCGCCCGCCGCCACGGTCACCCATGAACCGACCAGGCTGCACTACCGCCGGGTCACGCTCGGGTACGGCGAGCGGCCCGTCCTGCGCGAGGTCGACCTGGCGCTCGGCGCGACCGAGAGGGTCGCGGTGCTCGGCCGCAACGGCGCGGGCAAGTCCACGCTGCTGCGCGCCGCCGTACGGCTGGTCGAGCCCTCCACCGGCGAGGTGCGCGTCGACGGCGAGCCCATCGACCGCCGTTCGACGCTGAGCCTGGCCACCACCTTCGGCTACGTGTTCCAGAACCCGAGCCAGGCGCTGTTCTCCGCCACCGTCGCCGAGGAACTCGCCTTCGGCCCCCGCAACCTGGGATGGACGGCCGGCCAGATCGCCGAGGTCTCCGAAGAGGCGCTGGCCACCATGCTCCTGAACCACGAGCCCGACATCATGAAGCGCTCGCCGCACACCCTCTCCCACGGCCAGCAGCGCCGCCTCACCGTCGCGCTCGCCCTGGCCATGCGCCCCGAGACGCTCATCCTGGACGAGCCGACCGCCGGACAGGACCTGCACACCACCACGACGTTCATGGAACGGGTGCTCGGCGGGCTGCGCAGCGTCTACTTCATCACCCACGACGTCGATCTGGCGCTCACCTCGGCCGACCGGATCGTGATCGTCGACGGGGGGCGGATCGTCGCGGACGCGTCCCCCGCCGAGCTGGCCCACCGCGAGGAGCTGTGGGCCGCATCGGGCCTGCGAGCCACCAGCCTGGTCCGAGCCGTCCGCGACCGTCTCCCCGGAACGGGAACCATCCCGCACCCCTTCCAATTAGCGCGCCTTACCCCCCAATAGGAAGGACCACCCCCCATGAGTACTGAGTCAGTGTCACCAAGGGCTCCCCTGTGGGAGATCAACTCCAGAGTCGTCGTGTTCGCGGCCGTCGGCGCCGCCCTCTACGCGGTCCTCGGCCTGATCAGCTTCACCATCCCCGGCACCCAGAACGTCGACATCAGGCCCGCCTTCGCGCTCGTGCCGTTCTTCGGCATGCGGTTCGGCCCGATCGCCGGGTTCTTCGTCGGGCTGGTCGGCAACATGGTCATCGACCAGATCAAGGGCTACGGCGCGCTCACCTACTGGAACTGGAGCCTCGCCAACGCCCTGACCGGACTGCTCGCCGGGATCCTGTTCGCCCTCGTCGCCTCCCGCCTGCAGAAGGAGGCCGTGCGCCTGGTCGCCGTCGGCGTGATCACCTGGATCGCCATGCTGATCGCCTTCGCCACGACCTTCACCGACATGTGGCTGCAGGACATGAACTTCGCGACCTGGGCGAGCGTCGCGTTCGGTCCGCTGCTGCTCAGCAACACGCTCGTCGCTCTCATTCTCACGCCCGCGCTCGATGCGGTCTGGGAACCGATCTCCAAGCGCATCGGCAGGTAGCCGATGGACGTCACGCCACGTTACCTGGGAGGGGACTCCTTCCTCGGCCGCCGTGATCCGCGCGTGCTCCTGCTGGTCCCGGTGTGCTATCTCGTGGCAGTGGCGCGCCTCGACGACCTGCGGGTCATGCTGCTGTGCGGCCTGGTGGCCCTGACCTACTACCTGTCCGCGGGCATCCCGTGGCGGGCGGTCAGGGCCAACTGGGCGTTCGTGCTGACGCTGATGACGATCACCGTGCTGGTCAACAGCGTGTTCACCGACGCCCTGCAGATCGAGACGACCACGGAGGCCCCGACCCTGTTCACGATGCCGATCACCGGCAACGCGGTCACCGCCGCCACGCTGTCATACTCGGGAACGCTGCTCATCCGGTTCGTGTCGCTGGCCATGATGGGCTTTCCCGTCGCCTTCTGCATCGCGCCGGGGGATCTCGGCGTCACCTTCGCCAGGCTGAAGGTGTCGCAGCGGCTGGCGTTCGGCGTGGACCTGACCTTCCGCTTCCTGCCCTCCACGGCGGCCGGCATGCAGGAGATCATCGACGCCCAGCGGGTACGCGGGTACAACCATCCCCGCACCAACAACCCGATCAAGCGCCTGAAGTCGCTCAAACCCATCGTCATCCCGCTCACCGTCAACTCCCTCATCGACGCAGAGGACACCTCCAACGCCATGGACCTGCGCGGATTCGGTGCCAAGCACCGCACCTGGATGCGCGAACTGGCCTTCGACCGAACCGACCACCTGCTCCTGGCCGCCTTCGCCGCGCTCACCGTCGCCCTGCTGAGCTACAAGATCTTCGGGAACGACGTCGTATGGGTGCCGTGACCACCTTCAGCGCCCCGCTCGTCATACCCGTCGACGGTCCGCCCGTGCGCGACGGCAGGATCGCGGTGCGCGACGGCAGGATCGAGGCGATCGACACCGGCAGGGGAGCGGTCCACCACGAGGGGATCATCGTCGCCGGGCTGGTCAACGCGCACACCCACCTGCAGTACACGTGCATGGCCGAAGTCGGCGCCCACCTCTACGCCTCCTTCGAGGAATGGGCCGCCGCCTTCGACCGCGCCTACTTCGGTGGCGAGCACGGCAGCTGGAACCCCGCCTTCAGGCATGGCGTGTGGGACTGGGCCGCCGGAGCGATCGACGGCGCGTGGCAGTGCCTGCGCACCGGCACCACCGCCGCCGCCGACATCGTCACCGACGTGGAGGCGCTCGTCGACACCCCGCTCGGCGGCCTGCGCTACCTGGAGGCGATCGGCGACAACGACGCGACCTGGCGCGACGGCGGACGCGAACGCTTCCTCGACCTGCTGGCCAAGGCCGACGCCATCTCGCCGCACGCCCCCTACTCCCTCGACACGGGGGTGCTGGCCGACCTCGGAGCCCTGGCCCGGCAGCGGGACCTGCGGATCCACATCCACCTGGCCGAGTCGGCGCACGAGCGGGAGTTCACCGTCCACGGCACCGGGGCCCTCGAGCAGTACATCACCAAGCTCGGCCTCGACTTCGCCATCCTGCGTGACGGCGGCTCCGGCCTGGCACCCGCCGCCTACCTCGACTCCACCGGCCTGCTCGGCCCCGGCTGCCACGTCGCCCACGGCGTCGACCTCACAGCCGAGGACCGGGCGCTGCTGCGCGAGCGCGGCACCGCCGTCGCACTCTGCCCCCGCTCCAACCACGTGCTCGGCCTGCCAGGGCCTGACGTGGCCGCGCTGCTGCGCGAAGGCAACCCCATCGCCGTCGGCACGGACTCCCTCTCGTCCTCACCCTCGCTCGACCTGCTGGCCGACGTCGCCGCTCTCCGCGAGCTCGCCGTACGGCAGGGCTATCGGGACGACGATCTCGACCAGCGCCTCACAGAGGCGGCCACCATCGGCGGCGCGCGCGCGATGGGGCTGGAGCACGAGATCGGCGCCCTCACCCCAGGACACCGCGCCGACTTCGCGGTGTTCGACCTCGACCCTTCGACCGCGAACCCCTACAGGACCCTCACCGAGCACGGCGCAGGCCGCTGCGTCGCGACCGTGGTAGGCGGTTCACCCCTGACCGAAATGACTTGACCCATGCCCTCCCAGAGTCTCCGTTTCAAGCTGTACTCGCTGCTCAGCCTGCCGATCGTGGCGCTCATCGGCCTATGGACGTTCGTGGCGGGGCACGTGCTCGGCGACTTCTTCGAGCTTTCCACCGCGACGGCCGTCTTCGAGGAGATCGGCGACCCGGCAGGAGGGCTCGTCTCCTCGCTCCAGAAGGAACGCAGGGATTCCGCCGTCTTCCTGAGCTCGGGGCAGCCGGACGCGCTGCGGCTCGCCAACGCGCGCCGCGTCACCGACCAGGCCGTCGAGCAGTTCAGGCGCACGGCCACCGGCGAGCGCGCCTCGACGGTGACCACGCAGGAGATGCGCGTCGCCATCGACGCCGTCCTCGACCGCACCAAGGGCCTGTCCAGACTCCGCGAGAAGGTGGACGGCAAGCAGTCGGACAGGCTGGAGACCGTCCAGGCCTACGGCGCCATCACCGACAGCGTCTTCCGCCTGTACGACCAGCTGATCACCGTCCCCCGGGTCCAGCTCTACCAGCAGGCGATCGGCCTGCAGCGCATCGCCCACGCCCGCGACCTGATCTCGCGCGAGGACGCGCTGATCTCCGGCGCGGTGATGTCCGGCAGGCTCGGCCACGAGGAGTACGAGGCCATCGAGGTCCTCGCGCCCAACAGGCAGCTCCTGATGGGCGAGGGCGTCGCCATGCTCGACACGGAGCTGCGCGCCCCCTTCGAGCGGCTGGTCGACGGCGCCGACAACACACGACTGGGCGCGCTCGAACACGAGATCGTCGAGGAGGCCAGGCTGCCCCGCGACACCGCCGCCTGGCAGGAGGTCGTCACCCGCCTGGGACCCGCGCTCGACCAGCTGCTCGACTCCCGCATCCAGCTGCTGACCGGCAGGTCGGACGACACCGCGGGCGCCATCATCACCAGGATCGTCGTCGTCGGCGGGCTCGGCCTCACCGCCATCCTCGTCGCCGTCATCTGGTCGGTACGGCTCGGCCGAGGCCTGGTCGAGGAGCTCGACGGCCTGCGCGGCGCCGCCACCGACGTGGCCGAGGTGAGGCTCCCGCAACTGGTCGAACGGCTGCGCAGCGGGCAGACCGCCGAGGCCGACACCTCCTCGCCGATCGCCGTCACCACCCCCACCCAGGAAGTGCGCGACCTGGCCAACGCGTTCGAGAGCGTGCGCCGTACCGCCGTCAGGGCCGCGGTCGGGCAGGCCGAACTGCGCCAGGGGCTCAACCGCGTCTTCCGTAACCTGGCCAGGCGCAACCAGTCGCTCGTCCACCGCCAGCTCGGCCAGCTGGACGCCATGCAGCGCAAGACCGCCGAACCCGACCAGCTCAGCGACCTGTTCCGCCTGGACCACCTCACCACCCGCATGCGGCGCCAGGCCGAGGGCCTGGTCATTCTGTCCGGCGCGCCCGCGGGACGCCAGTGGCGCCGTCCCGTCCAGATGCTCGACGTCGTACGCGGCGCGGTCGCCGAGGTCGAGGACTACCTGCGCGTCAACGTCCAGCCCATGCCCGAGGCCACGCTCACCGGCGGAGCCGCCGCCGACGTGATCCACCTGCTGGCCGAGCTCGTCGAGAACGCGACCGTCTTCTCCCCGCCCAACACCCAGGTCAACATCAGCGGCGAACTCGTGGGACGCGGCTTCGCCGTCGAGATCGAGGACCGCGGCCTCGGCATGCCGGACGCGGAACGCGACGAGCTCAACCGCCGCCTGGCCGACCCGCCCGAGTTCGACCTGGCCGACAGCGACCGGCTCGGCCTGTTCGTCGTCGGGCGGCTGGCCGTACGGCACCGCATCAAGGTCACCCTGCAACGCTCGGCCTACGGCGGCACGACGGCCATCGTCCTCATCCCCAGTACCCTCATGACCGACCCCTCGGGTGACCTTGCTCACACCCACACCGATTAACACGCCGTTCACATACGGGCAAAGACCGCGAAACGGTGCACTGCGAATCTCGGCGTGGCTGTGAAACACCCCGAAAGGACCGCCGTGAGCATCAAGGCTGAGTACATCTGGATCGACGGCACCGAGCCCACGGCTCTGCTGCGCTCGAAGACGAAGATCCTTGCCGACGGCGCCACGCCGCCGGTGTGGGGCTTCGACGGCTCGAGCACGAACCAGGCCGAGGGCCACTCCTCCGACCGCGTGCTCCGCCCTGTCTTCACCTGCCCTGACCCGATCCGCGGCGGTGCCCACATCCTCGTCCTGTGCGAGGTCGAGGAGATCGACGGCGAGGCGCACTCCAGCAACACGCGTGCGCAGCTCCGCCCGATCGCCGAGCGTTTCGCCGAGCAGGAGTCGTGGTTCGGCATCGAGCAGGAGTACACCTTCTTCAAGGGCTCCCGCCCGCTCGGCTTCCCCGAGGGTGGCTTCCCCGCCCCGCAGGGCCCCTACTACTGCGGTGTCGGCGCTGACGCGATCTTCGGCCGTGAGATCGTCGAGCTGCACCTCGACCGCTGCCTGGCCGCCGGCCTGGCCATCTCCGGCATCAACGCCGAGGTCATGCCTGGCCAGTGGGAGTTCCAGGTAGGTCCGGCCGGTCCCCTCGAGGTCTCCGACCACCTGTGGATCGCCCGCTGGCTGCTCTACCGCACCGCCGAGGAGTTCGGCGTCGAGGCCACCCTCGACGCCAAGCCCGCCCGCGGCGACTGGAACGGCGCCGGCGCGCACACCAACTTCTCCACCAAGGCGATGCGCGAGGGCTACGACGCCATCATCACCGCCTGCGAGGCGCTCGGCGAGGGCGACAAGCCGATGGAGCACGTCACCCAGTACGGCTCCGGCATCGAGTCCCGCCTGACCGGTGCCCACGAGACCGCGCCGTGGAACAAGTACTCCTACGGCGTCTCCCACCGCGGCGCCTCGGTGCGTATCCCGTGGCAGGTCGAGGTGGACAAGAAGGGCTACATCGAGGACCGTCGCCCGAACGCCAACGTCGACCCGTACGTGGTCACCCGCCTGCTGGTCGACACCTGCTGCACCGCCCTCGAGAAGGCCGGCCAGGTCTGACGGTCGGGTCCCCCGCCCGCGGCTCGGGTCCGGTCCCGCGCGGGAAGGCTTCCGCCTCTCGTCGACCGGGATCGGAATGTGGACGAAGCCCATCGCTGTTCCGCAGCGGTGGGCTTTCCCGTGTTCCGGCGGTCGCCACATGTCGGCGAAGAGGGCGATTCCCGGCCTTTCAGCGCAGTCGCGCCCGGTACACCCGCCGCGCCTCGTCGATCACCTTCAGATAGTCGTCCACCTGCCCCGGATGGTCGAGCTTGGCCGTCGTCCTCACCAGCTCCTCCAGCAGCTCGATCCACCGCAGGCAGAACAGCACGTCGTCCTCCCTGGCCACCCGCCGGTGCTCCACGTCCAGGTACACCGGGCTCGTGTGCGCGTAGACGTGCGTGAACAGCGACCTGGGGTGCGCGCCGCCGTCCGCCACCGCCACCACGTACGTCGGCGCCCGCACGGTCAGTTCGGCGCTCACCTCCGACCCTGACGAGGACGCCAGCTCCCCGTCGGCCGTCAGCAGCGTCAGCCGCTCCACCTCGGGCCCGATCACCCGGGCCGTCACCCGCACACGCTCGCCCGGCAGCAGGTCGAGCGTCTCGCCGGGCCCCCGCCCCTCCACCAGCAGGTCGAGGAACGGCCCCGTGGTGGCGAACGTGCGGCCCCGCCGTACGGCATCGGCGTAGGAAGCCGCGGTCAGCGGCCCCTCCACCCGCGCGTAGGTGCGCTCCCATCCGATGGGGCTGGCCACCATCTCCATCCGCTGTCTGGTGAAGGTCAGCATCGAGTCGGTGCCCGCGACCGCCGCCAGCCGGTTGCCGGCGCCGATCAGCCGCCGGTAGGCGCGCGCCGACCCGGTCGCGCACGAGAAGTGCAGCAGCTCGAACCCGTCGACCAGGCCGAGCGCCGCGTCCACGACCGCCATCCTGGCGGTACAGCCGGGCGTGCCGACCAGCTGCTCGGGCGTCTCCGTCGGCCCGCGGAAGGCGTGCGCGTAGCCGACGAGCGCGCCGAGCTCTCTCAGTTCCTTCAGCGCCTCCGTCGTCGGCGGCCAGTCGGGCGCGCCCGCGAACCCGGTCGCGTAGAGCGAGGGCGGCCCCGTCGGCGAGAAGGCGTGCAGGTGACCGAACAGGTCGTTGCGGTGTTCGACGCCCATCCTGGCCACGTGGGTGGCGTCCGACCACGGCAGGTCCTGGCCGGCCCAGTGTTCGAGGGCCTCCTTGTCCAGCACACGGTCGCCCGAGACGTTGGCCGCCAGCAGGCTCAGTACGTGAAGGTCCTCGCCGTGCTGGGAGTCGGCCGCCCACTGCGGTGGCGCCACCAGGTCGCCGACGTAGTTGAGGTGGACGTGCAGGTCGCCGCCGTACCACCCCCTGGCCGCCGCGTCGTAGATGCGCTTGGGCGTCAGCTCGACCAGCGTCTCGATGTGCTCGGGTGGGGTGAGCGTGGTCTCCGCGCAGCCGTACTCCATGCCTCTGGTCACCCTGACCGTCAGCGGCTCGGCGGGGACGAAGAGCATCAGATCGTCCCCGTGGAAGTACGGCACGCCGTTGTAGTCGCGCTTGTGCGGCACCCCCGGCGGGTACCAGCCCTGGCCGTCGGCGCTCCACACGCTCCACCTGCAGGGAAATCCGGCACGCAGCCGCAGTGCCGCCCTCGGCGCGGTCCTGGTCAGGCTCGACAGGTCGATGGCGCGGCCGTCGATGCGCACGTCGGCCCCCGTGTCGAGCTCGATCAGGCGGGCGCCCTTCGAAGCCACCTCGTACTCCTGCTCGCCGACCGTCACCCACGCCTCGTGGTCGCAGGCGCTGTCGATCAGCAGCGTGAGCGGCAGCGGCGCGCCTCCCACCACCGCCCTGGTACGGCCACGCAGGTCGTGGCCGTCGGGCGTGAGGCTGAGCACCGCCAGCCCCTCCGGCGGGATGGGGCCGAGCGCGCCGCGCAGCACCTCGTCGTAGTCGAGCTCGCATTCCAGGCGTTGCAGCTCGGCAGGACCCGCCTCGGGGGACTGCTGCCTGGCCAGGCGCCTGGCCTCACGCCAGAAGGGGCCGACGTCCACGAACCGCGACTGGCTCATGACCCTGACATAGGCGATGGGGGGTTCGCCCCATGTCATCCCGTGATCGGCTAGGAGCTGGCGGTACTCCTCCAGCATCTGGGCCACGGGCACTGGAAGCATCGGATCGTCACGCATCGGTTTCTCCCCGTAATCGCAGGCGCCGTCATCGTGACACACACCGGCATTGGCCTGCGGTGGGGCGGATGTGGTTTTTCCACACCCGGGTTGACGCAGCTTCGACCCAGATCAACTCAGATGCGGAACTCCAGGTCGGGCGTGATCTCGGCGACGTCCATCTGCGCCTTCTGGAGCCTTCCCGAGTGGTCCCAGTTCATCGCCTGCCAGCGGGTGAACTGGTCGAGCACCCACATGCCCGACTGGCGGCTGCCGTTGCCCGACTTGCCGTTGCCGCCGAACGGCAGGTGCGCCTCGGCGCCGCTGGTGGAGTTGTTGACGCTGACCATGCCCGCCGAGATGCCCTCGCGGAAGCGGAAGGCGCTGCGCGGGTCGGTGGTGTAGATCGAGGAGGACAGGCCGTACCCGGGCAGGTTGGCCAGCTCGATCGCCTCGTCCAGCGTGCTGAAGGTGGTGACGCCGACGATCGGGCCGAAGGTCTCCTCCATGAACAGCCGGTCGCCGGGCTTCACGCCGTCGACGATCGTCGGGTGGTAGTAGATGCCGCCCTCGCCGGTGAAGGATCCGCGCGGGCTGTCGGCGCTGATCCTGCCCTGGTCGGTGCGCACGGTGTGGTGGGGCCGCACCCAGGTCAGGAACTCCTCGAACCGGTCGGCGAACTTCTGGTCCAGCAGCGGGCCGGCCAGCACGTCGCCCTTCGGGTCGCCGATCTCGGCCTCGGCCAGCGCCCTGACGAAGCGCTCGACGAACTCGTCGTGCACCGACTCGTGCACGATGGCGGTGCCGAGGCTGGTGCAGCGCTGGCCGGCCGTACCGAACCCGGCGAACAGCGCGCCCTCGACGGCCAGGTCGAGGTCGGCGTCCGGCATGATCACCATCGGGTTCTTGCCGCCCAGCTCCAGGCACGGCGACTGCAGGTGGCGGCCGCACATCTCGCCGATCTTCCTGCCGACCTCGGACGAGCCGGTGAAGCCGACCTTCTGCACCGTGCCCTCGACGATGGCCGTCTCCAGCCCTTCGAAGGTCTCCCGCCCGTCGGCGAAGACCACGTTGAGCACGCCCTCCGGCAGGCCGGAGGCGGCGAACAGCTGGTACATCGCGTGCGCGGACGCGGCGGCGTACTCGGCGGGCTTCCACACCACGGCGTTGCCGCACAGCAGCGCGGGCACCAGGTACCAGCTCGGCACGGCGACGGGGAAGTTGCCCGCCGTGATCACCGCGGCGACGCCGACCGGGTTGCGGAAGGTGAACAGGTTCTTGTCCGGCATCTCCGACGGCACGGTCTGGCCGTACAGCCTGCGCCCCTCGCCGAGGAAGAAGTCGCAGGTGTCGACGATCTCGCGGACCTCGCCGAGCGACTCCGCGTACGGCTTGCCGATCTCCTCGGTCACCAGCCTGGCCAGCGCCTCGGCATTGGCCTCCACCAGCCTGCCGATCGAGGCGATCACCCTGCCACGGACCGGCGCGGGCGTGCGGGCCCACTCCCGCTGCGCCTCCTTGGCGGTACGGCAGGCCGCGGCGAAGGCGGCCGCGTCCGCGAGACCCACGCGCGCGACGACCTCGGCGGTGTCGGCGGGGTTCGTCGAGTCATAGGTGGTGGTGGAGGCGGCTTCCTTGCCGCCGACTACGGAGACGATCTGACGGGTCACCGGTGACCTTCTCGTGGTTCTTCCTGCCGCAAGCCAATCATTCCGCACGACTTCCGGGAAATCCCCCCATCAGGCGGTGAAATCGGCGAACTCGAATCCTGGGGAGACGACGCAACTGACAAGCACCGCCTCGTCACCCGCGGGCCGCGCCGCCTGCCACACGCCCGCGGGCACCCTGGCCTGCGGCACCTGTCCCTCCTCGACGGCCGGACCCAGGAGGACCTTCTCGTCGCCGATGGTCAGCGTCAGCGGGCCGCCCCTGTGCCACAGCCAGATCTCGTCGGACCTGACCATGTGCGGCACCGACTCCTCGCCGGGCTGGAGCAGGAAGTAGATGCCGGTCGCGCTCGACCTCGGCCCGTCGTAGCCTTCGGGCTCGAAGGTGACGGCGCTCTTCCACGTCTGCCTGAACCAGCCGCCCTCGGGGTGGGGGAGCAGGTCGAGCGCCTCGGCGACGGCCGGACGCTCGACGAAGGCGACGGCTCTGCCGCGGACGTCGCGGCGCAGGAAGCGGGTGCGGTCGAGGACGAGTTGGCCTTCCAGGTCGCTGGCCAGCGCTTCGGCCTCGTCGGCGACCTGGGTGACGGGCCCGTCCGGATAGATCATCAGCTCCATGAGGCGAGTCTAGGTCCGCCGCGCCGCCGGCCCCCGCCTCGGCCGCCGACGACGCGCTGACGCCCGGACGCGAGCAGGATCGCGTGGCGCTGACGCCCGGACGCGAGCGGGATCGCGTGGCACGGGCGGCCCGGCGGAATTGTCGGAGGGGCTCGCTAGGCTGCGGCAGGTGATCGAACGGTGGAGCCAGGAGCCGGCCGACGTCTCCGCTCCCCAGGGTTCTCGCGTCGCGCCCGCCCGCCACGTGAGGGTGGCGGCCGGGCTCGCGGAGCTGGAGAGGTGGCTCGACGACCAGGTGCGCCACGGGCTCGCGGCGGCCGACGAGCGGGAGTGGGCCGAGCTGTCCAGGCGGCTGGTCGACGCGCAGGCTCCGGGAGTGGCGGGCGTCGTGGGAAGGCTGGGCGCGGCCAGGTCCTCGGCCGACTGGCCGGAGCGGCTGCTGGAGGAGTACGCGATGCTCCGGCTGCTCGCCGTCGGGTACCGCAGGGCCGCCGACCTGCCCGCGGACCTGGCCAGGAGCGTGCGGACGAGGGTGGGCTTCCCCGTCTCGCGCGAGGAGGTGCTGGCGGGCCCCGCCGTACGCGACGTGTGGCACGTGGTGGGGCGGCGCGAGGAGACGCGCGACAGGCTGGTGGCACGGCGGGTGTGGCTGAAAGGGCGGCGGACGGGGCGGGCGGCGCTGGTGCTGTCGTTCGCGCCGGTGGGGCACGCCCTCGACGACTCCCTGGTCACGGGGGAGGCCGTCGACGCGTCCATGGCCTTCTACCCCGGCGCCTCCCCGTTGCGGGCCCTGGTGTCGGCTCGCCACGACGAGGCGAGCACGCCTGGCGACGCCGCGTCCTCGGGCCCCTCCCCTGCGGGCGACGCCCTCCCCGGCGCGGGGGTCGCGCCGGGGACGAGCGAGCGCGAGGCTCTCGACGAGGTCGCGGCGGCGCTGGCGGGAGACCCGTGGACCGAGTCGTGGCCGCTGGTGCTGTCGGGCGTCGTCCCCTCGGCGGACCGGCTCGGCGGGCTCAGGCTGCACCCCAGGGTGGAGACCCCGTGGCGGCTGATCGCCGTGTCGGGGGGCAGGCCGCTCACCGTCGCCGCCGAGTGGACGCCGCGCGGGCTGGTCCCCCTGACCACGTGGGACGAGCACGGCCAGGTGGTGATCCTTTGAGCCCGGCATGGGAGGAGCTCGTGTCCGCCGCCCTGGTCGGCACCGACCGCAGGCCCTACGACGGAGACCTGCTGGCCGACGCCGCCGTCGAGCTGGTGCGCCACAGGGCGGGCCAGAGGCCGTACGGCGAGCCGCGCCCCGCCGCCGCGCCCGCCCGCGAGGAGGACCAGGAGGCGGTGAGCCCGGCCGCCGCCGCGCGCCTGGCCGGCATCCTGGGCGGCCGGCACCCGAGGCTGCTGACCGAATGGCTGGCGGAGGCGGCCTCGACCGGGCGGAGGGTGCCGCCGCGGCTGCTGCCCGAGCTGCTCGACAAGGGGGCGAGGGACCGGTCGATCAGGCCGTTCCTCGGCGTGCTCGCGGGGCGGCGCGGCAGGTGGCTGGCCGGGCTCAACCCCGCGTGGTCCTATCTCATGGCCGAGCCGACGGGCGAGAGCTGGGAGCTGGGCGGGCACGGTGACCGCCTGGCCTACCTGGGCGGGCTGCGGCGAAGCGACCCCGGCGCCGCCAGGCGGCTGCTGGTGGAGGCGTGGGAGAAGGAGACCCCGGAGGACAGGGCGGAGTTCCTGGTGCTCATGGGCGAGGGGCTGTCGATGGCCGACGAGCCGTTCCTCGAGGACGTGCTCGACGACCGGCGCAGAGAGGTGCGCCAGCAGGCCGCCGACCTGCTCACCAGGCTGCCGGACTCCAGGCTCGCGGGCCGGATGGCCGAGCGCGCGGCCCGCTGCCTCGCCGTACGGGATGACCGGATCGTGGTCGAGCCGCCCGCGGAGTGCGACAAGGGCATGGAACGCGACGGCGTCAGGGCCAGGCCGCCCAGGGGCACGGGCGAGCGAGCCTGGTGGCTCCAGCAGGTGGTCTCCAGGGCGCCGCTGCGGATGTGGGACACCGCGCTGCTCAGGATGAGGATCCCGGAATGGGACCGGGAGGTGCGTTCGGGCTGGGTGCGGGCGACGGTGCTGCAACGGGATCCCACGTGGGCCAAGGCGCTGTTCGCCTGGGACCCTCTGGCCGACCTGCTGGCCGTGCTGCCGCCGGGCGATCAGGACGAGGTGGCCGCCGACTTCGTGCACAGGCACGGCGTCGACGGGCAGATGATCATGGTGTTGGGTGGGGCCTCGACACCATGGGGGCGGGGGCTGGCGCACGCCGTCCTCACCAAGATCAGAAAGGTGGCCGCCACGCAGCCGTGGAACCTCGACGAGCTGGCCAGGATGGCGGGCGAGCGGATCGATCCCGCCGACCGTTTCATGGCCGACGGGCTGACCGAGGTCTCGAGCCTGCTGGGGTTCCGCGCCGCGATGATGAAGGAGCTCAGGTGACGACCGTTCTGCGACCGCATGCCGAAGACCACTACGCCGAGGAGCTGGCGCTGCTGGCCAAGGAGGACGACAGGGCCAGGCCGCCAGGGTGGCGGCTGTCGCCGTGGGCGGTCACCACCTACCTGCTCGGCGACGGCGACCGGATCACCCCCAAGTACATCGGCGCGCGCCGCATCGTCGAGGTCGCCGTCGCCACGCTGGCCACCGACAGGGCGCTGCTGCTGCTCGGCGTGCCGGGCACCGCCAAGACATGGCTGTCGGAGCACCTGGCCGCCGCCATCAGCGGCGACTCCACGCTCCTGGTGCAGGGGACGGCGGGCACCGCCGAGGAGGCGATCCGCTACGGCTGGAACTACGCCAGGCTGCTGGCCGAGGGACCCTCGCGCGACGCGCTGACCCCGTCGCCGGTCATGCGCGCGATGGCCGAGGGCAGGATCGCCAGGGTCGAGGAGCTGACCAGGATGCCGTCCGACGTGCAGGACGCGCTCATCACCGTGCTGTCGGAGAAGACGCTGCCGATCCCCGAACTCAACGAGGAGGTCCAGGCCAGGCGCGGCTTCAACCTCATCGCCACCGCCAACGACCGCGACAGGGGCGTCAACGAGCTGTCCAGCGCGCTGCGCAGGCGCTTCAACACCGTCGTGCTGCCCGTACCCGCCAGCGCGGAGGAGGAGGTCGCCATCGTCGCCCGCCGCGTCGCCGAGCTGGGCCGCTCGCTGGAGCTGCCCGAGACGTCGGCGGGGATGGCGGAGATCCGCAGGGTCGTCACCGTCTTCCGCGAGCTGCGCGACGGCGTCACCGAGGACGGGCGTACCAAGCTCAAGTCACCCAGCGGCACCCTGTCGACGGCCGAGGCGATCTCCGTGCTGACCGGCGGGATCGCGCTGGCCGCCCACTTCGGCGACGGCGTCGTGCGCGCGGCCGACGTGGCGGCCGGCATCGTCGGCGCGGTCGTGCGCGAGCCGGTCTCCGACAGGGTGGTGTGGCGGGAGTACCTCGAGACCGTCGTGCGCGAGCGCGAGGACTGGCGAGACC
Source organism: Nonomuraea mangrovi (assembly GCF_042681425.1). Classification (NCBI taxonomy): domain Bacteria; kingdom Bacillati; phylum Actinomycetota; class Actinomycetes; order Streptosporangiales; family Streptosporangiaceae; genus Nonomuraea; species Nonomuraea mangrovi. Next base: position 784,764 of record NZ_JBHUFV010000033.1, read on the forward strand.
TCTACCGCGCCTGCAGGGAGGTTCCGTGACAGTTTCCGTGCTCGGGATCCGCCACCACGGTCCCGGGTCGGCGCGTGCCGTACGGGAGGAGCTGCGCAGACTCGAACCCGACGCCGTCCTCGTCGAGGGGCCTCCCGAGGCCGACGCCCTGCTCGGGCTCGCGCCGGAGATGGAGCCGCCGGTCGCGCTGCTCGCGCACGCCCGCGCTCGCGCCGTCTTCTGGCCTTTCGCGGTGTTCTCACCGGAATGGCAGGCCATCCTGTACGGCGCCGCGGCCAGGATTCCTGTCCGCTTCATCGACCTGCCCGCCGCCGCCACCCTGGCCGCTCCCGACACCGACGCGCACGCCGGCCCGCACTCCGACCCGCTCGGCGAACTGGCCGCCGCGGCCGGCTACGACGACCCCGAACGCTGGTGGGAGGACGTCGTCGAGCACCGGGGCGACACCCCCTTCCAGGTGATCGCCGAGGCCATGGCGGCCGTCCGCGAGGGATACGCCCCGGCCGACAGGGAGGCCCGCCGCGAGGCCCACATGCGCCGGTGCCTGCGCGCCGCGATCAAGGAAGGCTTCCGGCGCATCGCCGTCGTCTGCGGCGCCTGGCACGTCCCCGCCCTGACGGGCCCGCTGCCGCCCGCGACCGCCGACAACGCGCTGCTGCGCGGGCTGCCGAAGGTGAAGACCGAGCTGACCTGGGTCCCCTGGACGTACGGCAGGCTCGCCTCGTGGAGCGGCTACGGCGCCGGCATCACCTCACCCGGCTGGTACCACCACCTGTTCACCGCCCCGGACCGGCCCGTCGAACGCTGGCTCACCGCCGCGGCGGCCGTCCTGCGAGAGGAGGGCCTGGCCGTCTCCTCCGCCCACGTCATCGAGGCGATACGGCTGGCCGAGGGCCTCGCAGCGCTGCGCGGCCGTCCTCTCGCCGGGCTCGGCGAGGTGACGGACGCGGTGCGGGCCGTGCTGTGCGACGGGGACGAGCTGCTGGTCTCGCTGGTCCAGCGGCGCATGGTGGTCGGCGACAGGCTCGGCGCGGTGAGCGAGCGCACGCCGATGGTGCCGCTCCAGCGGGACCTGGCCGAGCAGCGCAGGAAGGTCAAACTCAAGGCGGAGGCGGTGGACAGGGAGCTCGACCTCGACCTGCGTCGGCCCCTCGACCTGGCCCGCAGCCACCTGCTGCACCGCCTGCGGATGCTCGGCGTGGAGTGGGGGCGGCTCGGGGAGACGCGGGGGAAGGGGACGTTCAGGGAGGTGTGGCGGCTGGCCTGGCACCCGGAGTTCGACCTGACGCTCATCGAGTCGGCCGCTCTCGGCACGACCGTGGAGTCCGCCGCCACCCGGCGCGCCCGCGACCTCGCTTCGGACGCAGGGGCGGGAGCACCGGGGAGGGTACGCCCGGCTCCCGCGGGAACGCGTGGTGTCATGCCTTCTCCAGGACCGCCTTCTCCAGGAGCGCCTTCTCCAGGGGCGGCGGTTCCCGCCGGGGCGGCGGTTTCGCTGGCCGGGCTGACGGGCCTGGTGGAGCTGTGCCTGCTGGCCGACCTGCGGGACGCGCTGCCCGACGTGCTCGCGGCGCTGTCGGCGAAGGCGGCGCTCGACACCGACCTCACCCACCTCATGGCCGCCCTGCCCGCGATGGCCCGCGCCCACCGCTACGGCGACGTCCGCGGCACCTCGGCGGCCGGGCTCGAGGCCGTCGCGGAGTCGATGCTGGACCGGATCTGCGCGGGGCTGCCCGCGGCGGTGGCGGGGCTCGACGACGAGAGCGCGGCGGCGCTGGTCGTGCACGTCGACGCCGTCCACGCGGCCGCCGCCCTTCTGGCGGACTCTGCCGTCGCGTCAACGCCGCGCGGCCCGGCGGAGCCTGTCCCCGCTCCCGCTCCGCGCACCATCGGTGAGGGTCCCGCGGCGACCTCACCGATGGCCGACTCGCCTTCGGCCGAGCCCGGCGCGACGCCTGCCGGATCGCCTTCGGCCGAGCCCGGCCCGACGCCTGCCGGATCGCCTTCGGCCGGTTCCGAGGTACCGGCCGGGCCCGGCGCGTCGGTCTCCGGTGAGGATTGCGGGGCGACGCCGTCGGGGGGTGGGTCGTCGGCTGGGGCCGGTTCCGAGGTACCGGCCGGGCCCGGCGCGTCGGTCTCCGGTGAGGATTGCGGGGCGACGCCGTCGGGGGGTGGGGCGTCAGCTGGGGCCGGTTCCACCGCGCCGGTCGGGTCCGGCACATCGACGCATGATGAGGTTTCCCGGGGCAAGGCGTCGCCGAGGGAGCGGTGGCTGGCGACCCTCGGGGCCGTGTGCGACCACGCCGAGCCGCACGGTCTCATCGAGGGCCGGCTCACCCGCCTCCTCCTCGACGCCGGGAAGCTCGACGCCCGCGACGCGAGTGACCGCATGTCCAGGGCGATGTCCCACGGCCATCCTCCCGCCAGGTCCGCCGCGTGGGTCGAGGGGTTCCTCGCCGGCGGCGCGCTCATGCTCGTCCACGACCCCCGCCTGCTGGCCCTGGTCGACGGTTGGCTGTCGGGTCTGACGGGCGACCAGTTCACCGAGGTACTGCCGCTGCTGCGCCGGACGTTCGCCGCGTTCGAGGCACCGGAACGGCGCGCGATAGGGCAGCGGGTGCGCGCCGCGGGTTCCGGTACGGCGAGCCGACCGCACGAGGTGGACGACGACAGGGCGGCGGAGGCCGTACGAACCGTGCAGACGATCCTGGGGGTGGCGCATGGATGATCGGCTGCGCCGATGGCGGCTGGTGCTGGGCGGTGGCGACGCCGACGGCACCGGCTTCGCGCCACAGGGCGCCGACGCCCGGATGGACGAGGCGCTCGCCGCCCTCTACGAAGGCGAGCAGGACAGGACGGGCGGGCTCGGCGCGTCGGCGCCGCGAGTGGCGCGCTGGCTGGGCGACATCAGGTCGTACTTCCCCTCCACCGTCGTGCAGGTCATGCAGCGGGACGCCATCGAACGGCTCAACCTCACCAGGCTGCTGCTCGAACCCGAGATGCTGGAAGCGATCGAACCGGACGTGCATCTGGTCGGCACCCTGCTCTCGCTCAACCGCGTCATGCCCGACGAGTCGCGCGAGTCGGCGCGGGCGGTGGTGCGCAAGGTCGTGGGCGAGCTCCAACGCAGGCTGACCGAAAGGACCAGGTCGGCGATCGCTGGAGCGCTGGACAGGACGGCCAGAACCCATCGGCCGAAGCGCGCCGCCGACATCGACTGGGACCGCACGATCAGGGTCAACCTCCGGCACTATCTGCCCGACCGGCGCACGCTCGTACCCTCCACGCTGGTCGGCTACGCCAGGCGACAGAGCGCCGTGCGGCGCGAGGTGGTGTTGTGCGTCGACCAGAGCGGGTCGATGGCCGCCTCGGTGGTCTACTCGGGCGTGTTCGGCGCGGTACTGGCGTCGATGCGGTCGCTGAAGACGTCGCTGGTCGTGTTCGACACGGCGGTGGTGGACCTCACCGACCAACTGCATGATCCGGTGGAGGTGCTGTTCGGCACGCAGCTCGGTGGCGGCACGGACATCAACAGGGCCGTCGCCTACAGCCACGAGCTGATCACCCGGCCGAGAGATTCGATCTTCATTCTGATCAGCGACCTGTTCGAGGGCGGGGTACGCCAGGACATGCTGCGCAGGATTTCGGCGATGACGCAGGCGGGCGTGCAGGTGATCGTGCTGCTCGCGCTGTCGGACGAGGGCGCGCCCTTCTACGACCATGACAACGCGGCGGCGCTGGCGGCGTTGGGGGTGCCGGCGTTCGCGTGCACGCCCGACGCGTTCCCTGACCTCATGGCCGCCGCGATCCAGCGTCAGGACCTCACCCAGTGGAAGGAACGCCACCTCGGCTGACGGCCTCGAACCGGAAGTCCGTCGCCGCCGTCGTGCGACCCGCCGAACGGCGGCACCGTTCCCACCGACGGCAGGACCCCATCGAGAGGCGGCACGGTTCCATCGAGGGACCGCGCGGTTCGCTAGAGCGGCGGCGGCGTTCCGAGCGGGGCGGCGCGGCCTTCATACGGCGTGGCCTGGTATCCGGCTGGCGTGGTGTGGCCTTGGGTCGGGTGGGCCGGCCTCCGATCGGCGGGGCGTGGTCTCCGAGTGGACGGTTGGGGTTTTGAGGGGATGGTCCTCGAACGGCGTGGCCTGGTATTCGGCCGGCGTGGTGTGGCCTTGGGTCGGGTGGGCTGGCCTCCGATCGGCGGGGCGTGGTCTCCGAGTGGACGGTTGGGGTTTTGAGGGGGTGGTCCTCGAACGGCGTGGCCTGGTATTCGGCCGGCGTGGTGTGGCCTTGGGTCGGGTGGGCTGGCCTCCGATCGGCGGGACATGACCGTCGCACGGACGGCTTGGGTTCTGAGGGGGCGGCGCGGCCTTCAGGCGGCGCGGCCCTGCTCTCGAGCGGTCGGGCCACGATTGCGGGCAGGGTGGCAGGCCTTCGACTCGGCGTGGCGTCGTCTCCGAGCGGACGGCTCCGGTGACGTGGGGCGGCATGCCCTGGACGGAGTGGCGCGGCCTCCGGCGGTCGGGTTGGCAGCGGTGAGGCGTGACTGCCCGCGTGAACGGCATGGATTTCGAGGGGCGCGGTGTGTCCTCGGGACGGGGTGGCGTGGGCTGCGGCTGGGACTGCGAAGCCCCGGCCGGGCGGGGGCCGGGGCGCGTGCCGTACCTGAGGTCAGTGCGAGGTCTCCTCGCGAGCGTGGCGCGGCAGGAGGAAGGAGAGCGCGCAGGTCACGAGCAGCAACCCGATCTCCGCCCAGACCGTCACCTGCATCGCGTCCCCGAAGCTCCACTGGTTCTTGAGCAGGTTGAAGAAGAGCGTGCCGAGAACCGCGGCGCCCAGCGCGCCTCCCAGTTGTTGGACGGCGGTCAGCGTGCCGGAGGCCGAGCCGGACTCGTGGGGTTCGACGCCCGCCAGCACGATGTCGAAGAAGGGCGCCATGGTCAGGCCCATGCCGATGCCGACCAGCGCGAGGCCGGGTGCGAGCTGCCATGCGCTGATGTCGAGGGCGGCGAAGTGGATCGTCAGGCCGAGCACGCCCGCGCCCGCCGCCATGACGACGGTGCCGATCTGCAGCAGGGTACGGCCGAGCTTGGCGACTAGGGCCATGGCGATGGCGAAGCCGACCACACCGCCGACCGCCTGGGGAAGGCTGGCCAGACCGGCCTGGAACGGGGTGTAGTGCAGGCCTCCCTGGACGTACAGCATGAAGACCATCGACAGGCCGATCATGCCGGTGAAGAACGCGAGACCCGCGATGAGGCCGCCGGTGAAGGCGCGCTTGCGGAACAGGCCAGGCGTGACCAGGGGGTCCTTGCCGGCACGGTGGCGGCGTGACTCGTAGGAGCCGAAGAGCGCGAACATCACGACCGAGCCGGCCATCGAGAGGAACGTCCAGGCGGGCCAGTCGAGCTCCTGGCCCTGGATCAGCGGGAAGATCAGCAGGAAGGCAGCGATCGAGACCAGCAGCATGCCGACCAGGTCGAGCTTGGTGGCGTTGGACAGGCGGAACTCCGGGAGGAACTTCAGCGCGGCGAGCACGGCGGCGATGCCGATCGGCAGGTTGATCAGGAAGATCATTCGCCAGCCCGTGCCGAACAGGTCAGCGTCGACCAGCCACCCGGCCAGCACCGGGCCGCCGACCGAGGAGATGGTCATGACGGGGCCGAACATGCCGAAGGCCTTGCCCATCTCCTCGGGAGGGAACATCTCCTTGATCATGCCGAGGCCCTGGGGGATCATCACGGCGCCGAACAGTCCCTGCAGTACGCGCGAGGCGATCAGCATCTCCGGGCTCATGGACACGCCGCACAGCAGGGAGGCGGCGGTGAAGCCGAGTGCGCCGATCACGAACATCCGCTTGCGGCCGTAGAGGTCGCCGAGCCGTCCGCCGGTGATCAAGCCGACCGCCATGGCGAGGGTGTAGCCGGAGACCAGCCACTGGATCAGACTGGTCGAACCGCCCAGCTCCTTCTGGATGGTGGGCGCGGCGATCTGAGTGATGAGCGCGTCGAGCAGGTCCATGACCTCGGCGGCGAGGATCACGAAAAGGGCGGGCCAGCGCCACCGGTAGGCCGCGGACTGGGCCGCGGCGGAGGCGGTCGTCGTCATGGGGGGACTCCTTCGAGAACGATGTTCTTAAATCGAACTCCGTTCCTCGGGACGAACGGTGTTCGTAGGCAAACACTGTTCTATGTACGAACACCGTTCGTGTCAAGTACATTGTTCGTCATGGAGCCACTGCCAGCGCCTCCGTGGCGAAAGACACGTCCGCCCAAGCCGGTGAAGCCGCAGCTCACCCAGCAACTCATCGTGGAGACCGGCCTGCGCATCGTGGACCATGAGGGTCTCGACGCGCTCAGCATGCGCAAGGTCGCCCAGGAGCTCGACACGGGCCCAGCCTCCTTGTACGCGCATGTCGCGAACAAGGAGGAACTGCTGGAGCTGATCTACGAGCGAGTTCTCGACGACATCGAGGTGCCGGCCCCCGAGCCCGAGCGGTGGGCCGAGCAACTACGCGAGGTCGTGCTGGACATGCACACGAAGCTCAACTCCCACGCGGACGTGGCGAGGGTGTCGCTGGCCAACGTGCCTCTGGGAGCCAACTCGCTGCGCGTAGGCGAGGCGATGCTCGCGATCATGATCGAAGGCGGGGTTCCCCCTGCCATTGCCGCCATCGCGCTCGACCGCATTGTCATGTTCGTCGCGGCCGACGCCTACGAAGGGTCGCTCTACAGGACCCGGCAGCGGGACAGCGGGATGGACGTCGAGACGTTCGTCGCCGACTCGTTCGGGGCGATCGCTGACTACGTCCGTAGCCTGCCGGCTGACAGGTTCCCCTATATGGCGCGATACGCGGACGAGTTGGTGGGCCCGGGTGGGGAGGAGCGGTTCGAGGTCGGCCTGGACTTGATGATCACGGGGCTGGTCGCCCACGTCCGGACCGGCTGACCCGGTCACGGAGCCGGTCGTCCGCGCCGGAGGGTTGACGTCCGCGCCGGACGGGCTGGCCTGGTCATGGAGTTGGTCGTCCGGGCCGGAGGGCTGACGTCTGCCCCGGACGGGCTGGCCTGGTCGCGGGGCTCGTCGTCCGCGCCCGGACGGGTTGACGTTCGCGCCCGGTCCGCGCCTGGACTGGCTGACGTCTGTGCCTGGACGGGCTGGCCTGGTCACGGAGCCGGTCGTCCGCGCCGGACGGGCTGGCCTGGTCACGGAGCCGGTCGTCCGCGCCGGACGGGCTGGCCTGGTCACGGAGCCGGTCGTCCGCGGCCGGATCGGCTGATACCCGGAGCGGGTGACATCTTTGGCCGCGGGGAGCCGGTCGCGACGGGGGGCTTCCCAGGCCCAGCGTCCGCGGCTCTGGTCCTTTCCTCGGGTGCTGTCGAACTGTGAGAGGCGACATTCCAGGGTCCCGCGACGTCGTCCCCGCTTATCCCGTCGTGTCTCGGCTCGCGGCTGCCGACTCGGCGGGATGGTGTCGATCAGCCGTCAAGGTCTTGCTGTGACTTCCTCCGGTATCAGTTGCTCGTGGGGCCTGGGTTGCACGGGTCGCTGCTGTGGTCTTGGTGTTCAGGGCGGGCGCAGTCGGGCACCTGCTCGATGCTGCCGGGAGCGGGCCTGTTCGGACCGTTGTCGATGGGGCCCGGGTTGCACGGGTCGCTGCTGTGGTCCTGGTGTTCGGGAAGGGCGCAGTCAGGCGTGCGGGGGGCGTCCGGTTTGTGCCCCGGCCGCCGACAGGGCCGGCCTGCCTCGCGGCCGCGGTGTGGGCGTATACAGGGGCGGAATGCGACATCGGTTTGAACGGACGGGGCCGTGGCCTCGGTCACGGTGGCGCCGGCGGGGCTGCCCGCAAGTGTCACGGGAAGGGCGAAAGCTGAGGCCGCGATCGCGCTGGCGGCGAGATAGCGCTTGAAGTTGATCATAAGGTTCTCCATGTCTTTTGTGGTGATTCGTGCTCCTTTCTAGTGACATCGCATTTCATATCCCTTTCGTGCATCTTGCAGAGGTCTCGCGGGATGCGGGCTCCGCACGTGGTGTGACCGTCCCGCGGAGTCTTGAGGTGCCTCGATGGCCGCGCCGGTGTGAGGTGGGGGAGTGGCCGAGCGCGGGGGGTGGGTCAGCCTAAATGCCTAGGTCCCCTGCCCGATGTGCCGGTCCCCGCCCCGGCCGTACGTTTCCGGCATGACAACGACCCTTGATGAACCCGCACCCCCCGTCAGCGTGGTCTCCAGCGCGTACCGATCGCTCAGCTTCGGCCTGGTCGCGCTCGTGATGCTGGTGGCGTTCGCGGCGATGGCGGTGGCCACGGCCATGCCCGTCGTCGCCAAGGACCTCGACGGCATGCACCTCTACAACCTCGCCTTCAGCGCCACCCTGGCGGCCAGCGTGATCGCCACCGTCCTGGGCGGTCGATGGGCGGATGTGAAGGGCCCGTTGCCTCCTATCGCCGTCGGCGTGGTCACCTTTGTCGGCGGATTGCTGATCGCCGGGTTCGCCCCGAACATGGAGGTGTTCGTCGGCGGCCGCTTCATCCAGGGGCTCGGCGCCGGTTTGATCCAGGTCTCCCTGTACGTCCTGGTCGCCAGGGCCTACCCGCCGGCGATGCATCCCAAGGTGTTCGCGTTGTTCTCGGCCGCGTGGGTGGTCCCGTCCATGGTCGGCCCCGCGATCGCGGGCCTGGTCGTGGAGAACCTCGACTGGCGCTGGGTCTTCCTCGGCGTGGCCCTGATCGTGGTGCCCTCCGCCTTGGTCCTCTGGCGTGGTACGGCAGGCCAGCGGCTCGACACGGGTAACGCCGCGCCCGCCCCCGGCCTCGGCGGCAAGCTCGTCTGGGCGACCGTGACGGCCGTGGCCGCCGCTCTGATCCAGTACGGCAGCGCGCTCGAGCTGAGCGGCGTCCCGCTGCTGGCCGTCGGCGTCGTCCTGCTGGCCGTGGCGCTGCCCAGGCTGCTGCTGCCCGGCTCGCTGAAGGCGGCCCGTGGACTGCCGACCGCCCCCGTGCTGCGCGGCCTGGCGTTCGGCTCGCTGACGGCCTCCCAGGTGCTGATCCCGCTCATGCTGATCAACGAGCGCGGGCTGTCCCCGATCGGCGCGGGCGTCGTCCTGACCGTCGGCGCGCTCGGCTGGTCCACCGGATCGTGGATCAAGGGCCGCGGCACGATCGGGAACCTGGCCGCCCTGCGCGGCGGTGCGCTCCTCGTCGCCCTCGGCATCGCGCTGATCACGCTCGTGCTGTTCGACGCGGTCCCCATCGCCCTCGCCTTCGTCGCCATGGCGATCTCCGGTCTCGGCATCGGCGCCCTGCACCCCACGGTCTCGGTGCTGGTGCTGGAGATGTCCAAGCAGGGCGAGGAGGGTCAGAACACCGCGGCCGTCGGCGTCGGCGAGTCCGTCTTCACCGTCGTGGCCGTCGCCTTCACCGGCGCCCTGTTCACCGCCAGCGGCGAGCACTACGTCGTCGGCTTCGCCTTCACCTTCGCCCTCGCCGTCCTGGCCGCGGCGATCGCTCCCCGTTTGGCGCAGTCCGCTCCTACGGGCACCATGGAAGGAGTCCGTTCTTAGGGGGAAACATGCCGCGAGTGCGCGAGCTGGAAGTCTTCCGGCTGGTCCTGCCGTACGGCAGGCGGCCGGAGACCCTGCTCGTCCGCCTCACCGACCACGGGGGGATGAGTGGATGGGGCGAGATCGTCTCGCCCGAGCCGAAGCTGTGGGGCGCCCTGGAGGAGGGGCTGGCCGCACAGCTCGTCGGCGTCGACTGGGAACATCCCGACCAGGTTCCGGGCTGGGGGAGCGCGGTCGACATGGCGCTGTGGGACCTGTGGACCAGGATGCGCGGCGTTCCCCTGTCCCACGCGCTGGGCGGCGCAGGAACCTCGCTCATGGCGACCGTCCGCCTCGGGCTCGATCCGTCGACCGAGAGCCTCGTCTCCAGGGTGAACCAGCAGGTATGCGGCGGCTACGCGCACGTCACCCTCGACGTGCGGCCCGGGTGGGACGTCGAGCCGGTGCGTGCCGTACGGCAGGCCTATCCCGCCCTGAGTCTCGCGATCGACTGCGGCGGTGCCTACACCTCGCCGGAGCAGCTGGTCGCGCTGGACGAGTACGGCCTGGAGGTGATCGAGCGGCCGTTCGACGTCGAGGACGTGTACGCGCACGCCGGCCTCCAGGACAGCGTGCGCGCCTCGATCGCGGTGGAGCCCCGCTCGACGGCCGAGCTGGACGACTACCTGACGTTGCGGGCGGCGAAGGTCCTGCTGCTTCGTCCCGCGGCGCTGCCGTCCCTGAGCGATGCCAGAAGGGCGCACGACAGGGCGGCGGCGGCCGGGTGGGACATCCAGTGCGCCGGCGGTCACGGGGCGGGGCTTGCCCGGGCGGCCGCCGTCGCCGTGGCCAGCCTGCCGGGGTGCACGCTGCCGTGTGACGTGACGCAGCCGCCGCGCAACGCGCAGATCGTGACGCCCGCGGTGGGGGCGTCGGGCGGGATGGTGGCGGTGCCGCTGACCCAGCCGGGGCTGGGGCACATGATCGACGAGGAGCGGGTGCGGCGGCTGGCGAAGGACTCCTTCCGCGGCTGACCGGTCACCCGCGATTCCGGCTACAGGCGGACGATCATCTTGCCGGTGTTCTCCCCGCGCAGCATCCCGAGGAACGCCTCCGGCGCGTTCTCCAGGCCGTCGACGACGGTCTCCTGGTAGGACAGCTTGCCCTCGCGCAGCCATTCGGAGATCTCCGTCACCATGGCGGTCATCCGGTCCATGTGGTCCGTCACGATGAACCCGCGCAACGTCAGCCGCTTCCCGACGGCCAGCGCCAGGTTGCGCGGCGCGGCGGGCGGCTCGGTCGCGTTGTAGACCGCGATCGCCCCGCACATCGCGACCCTGCCGAAATTCCGCAGGGACCCGATCGCCGCCTCCAGGTGGTCGGCGCCCACGTTGTCGAAGTACACGTCGATCCCGTCGGGCGCGGCGTCCTTGAGCTGCTCGGCCACGGGCGCGTCCTTGTAGTTGAACGCGGCGTCGAACCCGATGCTCCGCAGGTACTCGACCTTCTCCGCCGATCCCGCGCTCCCGACCACCCTGGACGCGCCCTTCAGCTTGGCGATCTGGCCCGCGATGCTGCCGACCGCCCCGGCCGCGCCCGAGATGAAGACCGCGTCGCCCTCCTTGAAGGAGGCCATGTCGAGCAGCCCGACGTAGGCGGTCAGCGACGTCATGCCGAGCACCGCGAGGAACGCCGAGTTCGGCAGGCCCTCGATGGGCGCCACCTTCCGCGCCCGCGCGGCGTCGAGCACCGCCTCGTCCCGCCATCCGAGGCCGTGCAGGACGAGGTCGCCAGGGGAGAAGGCGTCCGAGCGCGATTCCACGACCTCGCCCACCGCGCCGCCGTCGAGCGGCTGCCCGATCTGGAACGGCGGGACGTAGGACTCGACGTCGTTCATCCGCCCCCGCATGTAGGGGTCGACCGACATGAACTGGTTGCGGACCCTGATCTGCCCCTCTTCCAGCGGCTGCGAGTCCGCCTCGACCAGGGTGAAGTTGTCGGGGGCTGGCCAGCCTGAAGGGCGTGCGGCCAGGACGATCTGACGAGGCATGGTTGATCCTCCTAAATAGTTGGCGTGCATCAACTATACTCGACGGTATGAGCGTGACACGGGAGGTCGTGGCCCTGATGGCCGAAGTGGCGGCCAGGTACAACGAGGGCTACGAGCAGGCCGCCGCCGACCGCCAGCTCACCGCGCTCCAGGCCAAGGCGCTGGTACTGCTGGCGCGCGAGCCGCTGCCCATGCGGCGGATGGCCGAGCTGTTCCAGTGCGATCCCTCGAACGTGACGGGCATCGTCGACAGGCTGGAGCGGCGGGGGCTGGTCAGCCGCGAGCCGAGCGCGGCCGACCGCAGGGTGAAGAACGTGACGCTGACCGAGGAAGGGGAAGGCGTGGCCGAGGAGCTGAAGGGCGTACTCGGGTTCGCGGGTGCGCCGCTGGCCGCGTTGAGCGAGGCCGAGCGGATCCAGCTGAGGGACCTGCTGCTGCGGATGCTCGGCCGCCAGGCGTGACCCGGCACCGGCGGCCGCAGGGCTAGACGCCGCAGCCGTCCGTGATGCCCTTCGGGGCGGCGAGATCGCTGGGCTTCGGCTTCGCCATGGGCTTCTTCGACGGCCTGACCGCCGAGGACGGGTCGGCCGACGGCTCGTCGGAAGGGGCGGCCGAGGCCGCGCCGGCGCGCTGCGCGACCGAGTCCTTCAGCGCCTTGGCGGTCACCGCGCGGATCTTCACCCAGTCGGGGTAGCCGGTGTTGATCAGCGGCGGCACGAACTGCACGCTGGTCACCTTGGCGTTCTTGACCTTCAGCGCGAGCGGCACCAGGTGCTCCAGCATCCGCCGCGGGATGTCGGTCCTCACCAGCTCCTTGGTGGCGAGGGCGATCTTGTTGAACCTGGTCAGCACCGTCGCGGGGTCGGCCTGGCTCAGCAGCGAGCCCAGCACGCAGCGCTGCCTGCGCATCCTGGTGAAGTCGTCGCTGAAGGTGCGCGAGCGTGCGTACCACATGGCGTCCGCGCCCTTGAGCTTGCGCGTGCCCGCCTTGACCAGGCCCTCGTTGTACTTGCCGAACACGACGTCCTGCTCGACGGTGATCGTGACGCCGCCGATCGCGTCGATGAGCCTGGCGAAACCCCACATGTTGACCAGCGCGTACCAGTCGATCTCGAGGCCGAGCGTCCAGCCGATGGCCTCCATCAGGGTCTTGGCGCCCTGCCCCTTCTTGCCGCCGAAGACCTCCGGGTGCGCGTCGGCGTACTCCCACACGCTGTTGAGCAGGTCGCTGCGCCCGCCGCCCGGGTCCGGAGGCAGCGTGAAGCCGTCGGGGAAGCGCTTGGCCATCGGGGTGCCTGGCGGGAAGCGCACGTCCTCCAGGTTGCGCGGCAGGCTGAACAGGACCGTGTTGCCCGTCTTGACGTCGATGCTGGCCACGTTCATGCTGTCGGTCCGCACACCGATCCTGTTGTCGTCGGCGTCGCCGCCGAGCAGCAGGATGTTCACCCGCGTCCGCCCGGCCCACGGGTCCTCGGGCCGGTGCCTGGCGACCTGCGGCTCCGTCGGCTCCTTGAAGACGCTGTCGAGCGTCTCCTGCGCGCGCAGGAGGTACTGCGTGGTCAGCCCGAACGGCAGGATCACCACCACGGCCAGCAGGCCGGCGATCGATCCTGTGAGGATCTGGCCCCCCTGCGTCAGCCTGCCGGGCGACAGCACCAGGTAGGAGTGCAGGATCAGCGCGAACCACGCCAGCCCGAGCACCGCCGAGACGATGGTGATCGTGGTCATCCACGTCTCGGAGACGAGCGCGCCGAGCATGCCGCCGTCGGCCGTCAGCGCCAGCCAGAGCAGACCGAGCAACAGGGCGCCGTAGCAGCTCATGATCACAAGCCCGGTTCTGCGCCATCCTGCGCGCAGGTGCGCGGCGCCGGGGACGACCACGGCGAGCAGGGTCCAGCCCAGCACCGTGCCCGAACTGGCTGCTCTCGTCCTGTGCCCCACGCCCTACCTGCTTCCCCGTGAGCTTTGTCCTAGGCCGACCGGAGCCTACGGACTTTGTGCGAAATATCTATCTATGCATGGGTGAACATCCAGCAAACCCTGCCGACCGAATAACATTCGGTCCATGCCCTTCACTCAGATCGAGTACGGCGTAGCCGATGGAATCGCCACCCTGACATTGAATCGCCCGGAACGCCTGAATGCGTTCACTCTGACCATGCGGCGTGAGTTGATAGAAGCTTTTGACCTGGCCGATACCGATGACGCCGTCCGCGCCGTGGTGGTCACCGGCGCGGGCAGGGCCTTCTGCGCCGGTGCCGACCTGGCCGGAGGCGGCGACACCTTCACCCGCGCGGGCGACCACGAGGATCAGGAGAACATCGACGGCGTGCCCCGCGACGGCGGCGGCACGGTCGCCCTGCGCATCGCCGCCTCGCTCAAACCGGTCATCGGCGCCGTCAACGGCCCCGCCGTCGGCGTCGGCGTCACGATGACGCTCCCGATGGACGTACGGATCGCCGCCGACACCGCGAAGTTCGGCTTCGTCTTCGCCCGTCGCGGCATCGTCACCGAGGCCGCCTCCAGCTGGTTCCTCCCGCGGATCGTCGGCATCTCCCAGGCGATGGAGTGGGCCGCGACGGGCCGCGTCTTCTCCGCCGCCGAGGCGCTGGAGGGCAGGCTGGTGTCCAAGGTGCACCCGGCCGGTGAACTGCTGCCCGCCGCCTACGCGCTCGCCCGCGAGATCGCCGACAACACCTCGGGCGTCTCGGTCGCGGCGATCAGGCGGCTGATGTGGTCGGGCCTGTCGGCAATCTCGCCGTGGGAGGCGCACGCGGCCGACTCCAGGCTCATGCTCGACCTCGGCCGCGGCGCGGACGCGATCGAGGGTGTGACGTCGTTCCTGGAGAAGCGCCCCGCGCGCTTCACCATGAAGGTGAGCGAAGTTGACGTGCCGTTCTGGCCCGAGAATCCCTATGGTGTCTAGCGTGTACGAGACAACGGTCTTGAAGCTGCCGGCCGACTTCGAGGGCGAGGTCATCGCGACCCTGCTCTCCAGGACAGCCGGCTCGCGCCGCGCGGTCCTCTACCTCCACGGTTTCACCGACTACTTCTTCCAGGACCACCTGGCCGACTTCTACCTCGATCAGGGCGTCGACTTCTACGCCCTCGACCTGCGCAAGTACGGCAGGTCGCTGCTGCCGCACCAGACCAGGGGGCTGATCAGGAGCGTCACCGACTACTTCCCCGAGATCGACCAGGCCGTACGGATCATCCGCGAGAGCCACGACGAACTCGTCGTCAACGCCCACTCCACCGGCGGGCTGGTCGCCGCGCTGTGGGCCGACAGGGTGCGCGGCAGGGGCCTGGTCGACGGGCTTGTGCTCAACAGCCCGTTCTTCGACCTCAACGTCCCCCTTCCGCTGCGGCTGGCCGCCGACCTGCTCAAGACGCCCCTGTCCTACACCACGCGGCCGCTGCCGCTGGGCGTCAGCACCGCGTACGGCAAGAGCATCCACCGCGACCACGGCGGCGAATGGGAATTCGACCTGGAGCTCAAGCCCATCGGCGGGTTCGACGTGCACGCCGCGTGGCTGGCCGCCATCCGCAGGGCGCAGCGCCGCCTGCACCGCGGGCTCGCCGTCGACGTCCCCGTGCTGGTGCTGGCCTCCTCGACCGGCCTGCGCGTGCGCGACTTCGTGCCCGAGGCGCGCTCTGCCGACATCGTGCTCGACCCGCGGCAGATCGCCCGTTGGTCCACCGCGGTCGGCCCGCACGTCACCTGCGTCCGCGTCCAGGACGGCGTCCACGACCTGGTGCTGTCGGCCGAGCCCGTCCGCAAGCAGGTCTTCGACCACATCGAGCGATGGCAGCGCGCCTACCTGTGACTCACCAGGGGAAGGCGAACAGGCCGTAGTAGGCGGCGGCCACCAGCAGCAGGCCCGTGCCGCCGAGCACGCCCGCGATCGCCACGTGCTGCCACCTGCTCGGCCGCATGCCCTCGCGCAGGCCCGACACGACCGCCGCCACGGCCGTCACCTCCTGCAACAGCATGAGGACGGCCAGCACCCGCACGACCAGCCACCCGGCCAGCACGGCGGGCCACGCGCCCGCCTGGTTGATCGAGAACATCACCAGGAGCGTGATGAAGGCGAGCACCGCGGCCAGCAGTCCGACACCCGTCCACGCCATCCTCCGCAGCCTGCGCCTGATCGGCGGCCACAGCCTGGCGTTGGTCTCCTCCAGCGTCGTGTGGCGGCCGCGCAGCCGTACGAACATCACCGCGACGGGCCCGGCGACGTAGCCGACGGCCGCGAGGCAGATCGTCAGCCCGAGCATCGCCCCGCCCGCGTACCAGGGAGCGGCGGGCACGTCGCTAGCCTCGAAACGCTGCACAGGCGTGGCGCCCGCCAGGTGGATCGCGGGCTTGGCCGTGTGGGACAGTCCGAGGATCCAGTTGCCGAGCGTGTCGAGGTAGCCGGGGGTGAACGGGCCGCCGCCGATGCGCATCGCATGGTCGGCCCTGGCCAGGTAGCGGATCGTGTAGCTGTCGTTGCCCGCCTTGGCCAAGCCCTTGATCAGGGCCTCGGTGCTCTCCACGAACGGGATGGACGGGTCGGCCGTGCCGTACAACGCCAGAACGGGCTGCTTGATCCCCTCCAGCGCCGGCATCGCGTCGTAGCGCAGGAAGTTGAAGCCCACGCCGCCCATCGCCCTGGTCAGCAGGTCACGCGCGCCGATCGGGGCGTGCAGGCGCAGCAACTGCTCGTTCAGCGCCCACGCGACCTGGCGCAGCGGGGAGACGTTCGGCGAGGAGATCAGCACGATGAAGCCCACGGCCGAGCTCTTGGCCGCGGCGATCGGCACCACCCAGCCGCCCTCGCTGACCCCCCACACGCCGGTGCGCGCCGGATCGACGTCCGGCCTGGCACGCAGGTGATCCACCATGCGCAGCACGTCGTCGGCGAGCAGGCCGAAGTCCCTGCTGCGGAAGTTGTAACCGACCTCGCGCTTGTCGTAGGCGAGCGTCACCACGCCCGCCCTGGCGAGGAACTCCGCCTGGGGGGCGAACTCCTCCCTCGAGCCGTTGCCGGACCCGGACACGAACACCATCGCCGGGTGCCTGCCCGGCGTCATCGGGGCTCTGATCGTGCCGTGCAGCCACTGGCCCTCGGCGGGGACCGAGAACCGCTCGACGCGGAAAGCGCCGGTCGCCCGCACGGGCCGCGTCTCGATCGCGGGCTGCGGCGGCAGCGACTGGAACACCGGGTCTGCCGCCAGGGGCGGGGGATCGAAGGCAGGAGGCAGCGCGTAACCAACCGTGGCGAGAGCCATCAGCACCAGGCCGACCGCCACGCTCAAAGTGCCTCGGCCGGGTCGCATCGGCCTCTCCATGTGATGTGGTGTGCCCGCTGATCTTTCAGCCTACTCCCGGCGGCCCTGCCGATGCTCGCGGTGTCGTTGAGCCTGCTTTTGTCGGTGAGAACTGTTAGCTTCCTGCGACATGCGCCTCCTGCACACCTCCGACTGGCACCTCGGCAGGTCCTTCCACCGCGAGAGCCTCATCGAGGGGCAGGCGGCCTTCGTCGACCACCTGGTCGAGACCGTGCGCGCCGAGCGGGTCGACGTCGTCGCCGTGTCCGGCGACGTCTACGACAGGGCCCTGCCGCCCGTCGACGCGGTCGCATTGTGCAACGAGGCCCTGCGGCGGCTCGTGTCCGCCGGCGCCCGCGTCGTCATGATCAGCGGCAACCACGACTCGGCCCGCCGCCTCGGCTTCGGCGCCGACCTCATCGACGCGGCCGGCGTCCACCTGCGCACCGACCCGTCCCGCGCGTGGGAGCCTGTGGTCATCGGCGACGTCGCCCTCTACGGCATCCCCTACCTGGAGCCCGAGCTGGTGCGCGGTCCGTGGGAGCTGTCCGAGCGCAGCCACACCGCGGCCCTCTCCCACGCGATGGGCCTGATCAGAGCCGACGCCGTACGGCACCGCCGCTCCGTCGTGCTCGCCCACGCCTTCGTGGCCGGCGGCGCGGCCAGCGACAGCGAGCGCGACATCAGCGTCGGCGGCGTCGCCCACGTGCCGCTCGCGGCCTTCGAGGGGGTCGACTACGTCGCGCTCGGCCACCTCCACGGCCGCCAGCGGATGGCCGACCACGTCCGCTACTCCGGCTCGCCGCTGGCCTACTCCTTCTCCGAGGCCGACCACGTGAAGGGCTCGTGGCTGGTGACGGTCGGCTCCCCTGGGGCAGACTTCGTCCCCGCTCCGGTGCCACGCCCTGTCGGCAGGCTGCGCGGCACGCTCGACGACCTGCTCGCCGACCCCGCGCTCGCCGTACGCGAGGACCACTGGCTCCACGTCACGCTGACCGACGCGGTGCGGCCCAAGTCCGCGATAGACCGGCTGCGCGCCCGCTTCCCCCACACGCTCGCCCTCGCCTTCGACCCGCAGGGCGCCGCCCCCGCCAGGCAGGCCGTACGGCTGGCGGGCCGGCCGGAGGCGGAGGTCGCGCTCGACTTCGTCCGCGAGGTCAGGGGCGAGCCCGCCGACGCTATGGAGGAGCGCCTGCTGCGCGAGGCCGTCGAAGCGTCGAGGGCCAAGGAGGTCATGGTCTAGTGCGGCCGCACCGGCTGACCCTCACCGCGTTCGGGTCGTTCCCCGGCACCGAGACCGTCGACTTCGACGCCCTGGCGGAGGCGGGCCTCTTCCTCGTCCACGGGCCGACGGGCGCGGGCAAGACCACGCTGCTCGACGCGCTGTGCTTCGCCCTCTACGGCGTGGTGCCAGGGCAGCGCAACAGCGCCCGCAGCCTGCGCTGCGACCACGCGCCGCCCTCGGTCGGGCCTTCGGTGACGCTGGAGGTCACGCTGCGGGGCCGGCTGCTGCGCATCCAGCGCTCGCCCGCCTGGACGCGTCCCAAACTGAGGGGCGCGGGGGTCACCGAGGAGAAGGCCAAGGTCATCGTCTCCGAGCGGCTGCGCGGGCACGACTGGCAGGGGCTGACCACGCGCGCCGACGAGGCGGGCGACCTGGTGGGCGGGCTGCTCGGGATGAACGCCGACCAGTTCTGCCAGGTCGCGATGCTGCCGCAGGGCGACTTCGCGCGGTTCCTGCGCGCGGACGGGGAGGAGCGGCGGCGGCTGCTGGAGCGCTTGTTCACGGTGAAGGTGTTCACCGCGGCCGAGGCGTGGCTGGCGGAGCGGCGCAAGCAGACGTGGCGGGAGTCCCAGGAGGGGCGGCAGGAGGTCGAGTACGCGGTGAAGCGGCTGGAGGAGGCCGCGGGCGACGTCCTGTCGACCGCCTCCTCGTGGACGTCGCCCCTCGACGCTGCCTCCCCTGTGGTCCCTGGTACCGTCCCGCTCACCGCTCCCACGGACCCCGCCCCGGACGGCGCTTACGGTGTTCCTGCCATGCCCTCGCAGACCGCTCGCGAGGTTCCTGCCCGGTACCACAGCGTTCCCGCCCCGCGCGCCGAGGTTCCGCAGGCCGTTGTGCCTGTCCCGCGCCCCGGCTCCGACGGCGACGCGGTTCCGACGGCCGACAGCGACCCGCTGGCGTGGTCGGGCCTGTTGCGCTCGGCGGCCGAAGCGGTCGTGGGGCGGGCCACCGAGGCATGGGCCGCGAGTGAGGCGGCGGTACGGGAGCATCGCGACAGGTTCGAGCGGGCGAACGCGCTGGCCGAGCGGCAGCGCCGCCACGCGGAAGCGGTGGCGCTGCGCCGGACGCTCGACGACCGGGCGGAGGAGCGTTCGGACCTGCTGAGCGTTCTCGACGAGGCGGCACGGGCCGACCGCGTCCTTCCCCTGATCAACGCCGCCCGCCAGCGTGCCGCGACGGCGGGAAAGGCGAGGGGGCTGGCCGCCGACGCCGTGGCCCGCGCCACGCCGCTGCTCGGCCCGCTCACCTCCGGCCCTCGCCCAGGCACAAGCTCACGCTCGGGCTCGGCCCCATATGCGGATGCAGACTCACACTCGGGCGGGGACCCGCGCCTGGGCTCTGGCCAGTCCACCGTCGACCCCGAGGTGCTCGCCGGGCTCGAGCGGGAGCGCTTGGCCGAGATCACCAGGGTGTCCGAACTGCTCGCCGACGAGAGCAGGCTCGCCCGGCTCCGGCGTGACCTGCGCGAGGTCGGCCAGCAGATCGAGATGTTGTCCGCCGGGGAGCGCGCCGCGGCCACCCGCCTGGACGAACTGCCCGATCTGGTGAAGGCGGCGGACGACGCCGCCGCCAAGGCGAGACTCGACGCGGCCATGATCCCCGCCGCCGAGGTCGCGAGGTCCTCCGCCGCCGGCCGCCTCGAGGCGATCGAACGCCGCGACCGCCTGATCACCGATCTCGCCGCCGCCCAGACGGACCTGGCGACCCGCCTGCGCGATCCCTCCCTCACCCACGCGCTCACCGACCTCGCGACAAGGCTGAGCGGCCCCGACGCCGACCTGAAGGACCCCGCGGCCCGCCGGCGAGGGATCGGCGTCGATCCGGCGGGTCCGGCGGTACCCGCGCGGGATTCCGACCTCGAAGAGTCGGCGGCCACGACGGTTCACACGGGTGACGGCTCTCTCGCGAGGTCCGGGATCGACGAGCTGAGGTCGCTCATCGGCGGTGACGTGGCAGCCGGGGTCGTGCGGGAGCGGGCACTGCTGGCCGAACGTGCCATGGGCGACCAGCTCGCCGCCCTTGAGGGGTTGCGCGCCGACGAGTCCAGGCTGGCCGAGCTCGACGCGCGGCTCGCCGTACTGACCGCCGAACTCGACGCGCTCGCCGAGCAGGAAGGCGCGTGCCGCGCGGCCGTGGACGAGGTGCCCGACGCGCTGCACGAGGTGACCGCACGGCTGGCGGAGGCGCGCGCCGCCGCGGGACGCCTGCCGTCCGCGATCGCCGCCCGTGACGCGGCGGCGTCCCTGCTCGCGGTGGCGGGGCGAAGACACGAGCTGGAGGGCGAGACGGAGGCCGCGCGCGCCGCCCTCGCCACGGCGGTCGAGCAGGCCCAGGACCTGCGGGACCGGCTGCAGGAGGTGCGCCAGGCCCGCATCGAGGGGATGGCGGCGGAGCTGGCGGCCGAGCTGTCGGAGGGCGAGCCGTGCGCGGTGTGCGGGTCCGCCGAACATCCCTCGCCGGCCGTTCCCGCCGAGCTCGCCTACGCCGCCGACGACGAGAGCGCGGCGCAGGCCGCCTACGACGCCGCGCTCGCCGACCGGCAGGCGGCCGACGGCCTGCTGTCCTCGCTCTCCTCGCGGCTGGACGAGCTCGCCGACGCTCCCGCGCCTGAGGAGGCCGAGGCCGAGCTGGCCGCCGCCGAGGACGAGGTGGCGACGCTGACAGGATGGGCAGCAGAGGAGTCCGCGTGCGAGCGGGCCGCGCTGGCGCTGGAGTCGCAGCTGGAGCAGGCCCGCGACCAGCTCCACGAGACGGAACGGCGGCTCGCGGAGGCGCGGACGGGGTTCGCGGCGTCGGCGGGGGAGCGGGAGCGCATCCACGCCCGGCTGGAAGCGGCGCGCGGCGTCGACGCGAGCCTCGGTGCGCGCAGGCGGCGGCTCGATGGCGAGATCCTCCTCTTGGCGGGGCTGGCCCGGTCGGCCGAGCGGATGGGTGAGATCACCGCACGGCTCGACGACGCCCTCGACACCCTCGCCCGCCTCCTGACCCCGCCCCCGCTCGCCGGTACCCCCGCGTCACGAACGGCGATGGCGGCGGCCACGTCCCACGATCCGACGAAGCGAGCCGCCGAGGCCACCAGGCAGTGGGCCGCCGTTGAGCTCGAGGCGGCCGACCGGGAGGCGGTCAGGTTGCGGGCGGCCGCGGCCGCGCACCCCCGGCTCGCGGCGCGGGCGGCCGAACTGGCCGACGAACACGTCAGGACCACCGAGGCCTTCCGCGAGCTCGGCCTGCGGCTGGCCGCGGGCCGTACCAGAGCCGACGAACTCGAAGCGGAAGCCGCCCGGCTGGCGGCCCGCATCGACGAGGCCAGGGGCGCGGACCCGACGCTCGCCGCCAGGCTCGACCGGCTGCGCGAGGAGGCGCAGTTGCTCCGCGAGGCTCACGAGGCGACGCGGGCCGCCACGTCCGCCGCCGCCGAGCACCGTACGGCCGTCGAGGCGGCGGAACAGGCGGCGGTGGCGGAGGGGTTCGTGGACGTGGCGGACGTGCTGCCTGCCGTACGAACCGCGGAGGAAAGGGAGCAGAAGGCCGAACGGCTGCGCGAGCTGGACGCCGCGCACGCCGCGGTGACACGCACACTGGCCGACCCCGAGCTGGTCGCCGCCGCCGCGGAGCCCGCGCCCGACCTGGCGGCGATGGAGTTCGCGAGGGAGGAGGCGGAGCGGGCGCACACCGCGCTCGCCTCGGCCCGTGACAGGGCGGAGCGGCGGGTGCGCAGGCTCGCCGAGCTGCACGAGGAGCTGGCGGCGCGCCTGGGCCGCTGGCAGCCCGCCGCCGACAGGCACCGGCTGGCCGAACGGCTGGCCGCGCTGGCCAGCGGCACCTCGGGCGACAACCAGTGGAGCATGAGCCTGTCGTCGTACGTGCTGGGGGAGCGGCTCAGGCAGGTCGTCGACGCGGCCAACGAGCGCCTCGACCACATGTCGGGCGGCCGCTACCAGCTCCAGCACGACCTGCGGAAGACGGCGGGCGCGCGCGGAAGGGCGGGCGGCGGGCTCGGGCTGCGGGTGCTCGACGCGTGGACGGGTGTCGACCGTGACCCCGCGACGCTGTCGGGAGGCGAGAGCTTCATCACCTCGCTGGCGCTGGCACTCGGCCTGGCCGACGTGGTGAGCGCGGAGGCGGGCGGCGCGGAGATCGGAATGTTGTTCGTGGACGAGGGGTTCGGCACCCTCGACGAGGACACTCTCGACGGCGTGCTCGACATCCTCGACGGGCTGCGCGACGGCGGGAGGGCGGTCGGCATCGTCAGCCACGTGGGCGAGCTGCGGACCAGGATCCCCGCGCAGCTCAAGGTCACCAAAGCGCGGGAGGGATCGACGCTCACCGTCACCGCCCCCTGACCGCCCTCCGTCGCGGTCTGCCGAGTCTGCTGGGGCGCGCGTCGACGGCGTGACGGCACCCGGCCTCGACGCGGTGACGCGCGAGGCGAACCAACGGCCGGCAGGAGGAGCCGGGCGGCCAACCCGTGATGGAGCGTTGCCATGCGCCCTGGCCTGACAGGATGGGTCCATGGTGAGCATTGGACAGGTGGTGCTCGGCGTCACGGAGATGCCGAGGGCCGTACGGTTCTGGACGCAGGCGCTGCACTACATCCCCCGCGCCGGCGCGGTGACGGACACATGGACGATCCTCGATCCGGTGAACGGCCTGGGCGTGCCGGTGGCGCTCGGGCTCAGCTCCTCGCCGGTGCAGCAGGTGCCGCGCATCCACCTGGACCTGTTCGCCGAGACCACACAGGAGCAGCGGGAAGAGGTCGAGCGGCTGGTGGCGCTGGGCGCCGAGCTGGTGCAGTGGGACCTGTATCCGGACAACGCCGACTTCGTGGTGCTGGCCGATCCCGAAGGCAACAGGTTCTGCGTCATCGACCTGAGTCACGAGTGACGACGCCGCGGCCGACCAGGACGCGCATCGCCGCCGCCAGCCTCATCGGCACCGCGATCGAGTTCTACGACTTCTACATCTACGGCACCGCTGCGGCCCTGGTGCTCAACACCGCCTTCTTCCCCGAGATGGACGAGCTGGCCGGGACCCTGGCCGCCTTCTCGACCTTCGCCGTGGCGTTCGTGTCGCGCCCGCTCGGCTCGGCGATCTTCGGACACTGGGGCGACCGCGTCGGACGCAAGTCCATGCTGGTCGTCTCGCTGCTGCTCATGGGCCTGTCCACCGTGGCGATCGGCCTGCTGCCCGGATACACCGCCATCGGCGTGGCCGCGCCCGTGCTGCTGGTACTGCTGCGCTTCACCCAGGGCATCGGGCTGGGCGGAGAGTGGGGCGGCGCCGCGCTGCTGGCCACCGAGCACGCGCCGCCGGGCCGGCGCGGCCTCTACGCGATGTTCCCCCAGCTCGGACCGCCGGTCGGGTTCATCGCCGCCAACGGGCTCTTCCTCATCCTCGGTGGCCTGCTCACCGACGACGAGTTCCTCACCTGGGGCTGGCGGCTGCCGTTCGTGGCGAGCCTGGTGCTCGTGGCGATCGGCCTGTACGTCCGGCTGAAGATCTCCGAGACGCCGGTCTTCCAGCCGGCGATGGAGGAGCGGAGGATCGCCAGGGTGCCGCTCGCGGGCCTGATGCGCCACCAGTGGCGCCGGGTGCTGCTCGGCGCGGGCGCGATGGTCATCGCCTACACCCTCTTCTACACCGCCACCACCTACTGCCTGGCGTACGGCACCGCCACCCTCAAGATCCCGCGGACCACGATGCTGTCCCTCACCATGATCGGCGTGGTGTTCATGGCCGCGGGCACGGTCGTCTCCTCGCTGGTCTCCGACCGCGTGGGCCGCCGCCCTACGCTCCTCGTCGGCACCGCCGGTGCGATCGGGTGGGGGCTGGCGATGTTCCCGCTGATGGAGACCGCCTCCGTACCGCTGGTCGGGCTCGCGCTCGCCGGCGCGCTGGCGCTGATGGGTCTGATCTTCGGTCCGATGGGCGCGTACCTGCCTGAACTGTTCCGCACCGAGTACCGCTACAGCGGCGCGTCGGTCGCCTACAGCCTGGGCGGCGTCCTCGGCGGCGCGATCCCGCCGCTGATCGCCACCCAGATGCAGGCCGGCGGGCTGCCCGTCTTCTACGTCGGCGTGTACGTCTCCGCCATGGCCGTGCTCAGCCTGCTGTGCCTGCTCGCCCTGCCGGAGACGGGCACGCTGGAGCTGTCAGAAGCCGAGTGGTGACCCGGTCGGCGACGCGTGCGAAACCGATCGGGTACCGCCCACTCCCGCCCCCACTCGCCCGCTGTCCCGGGCCTGCCCCGACTGCTCGCCCGCTGTTCCCGGCCTGCCTCGACTGCTCGCCCGCGCCCGGCTCCCAACCCTCGACGCCTGCCTTCCGTCCAGCGCGTGCCCCCGCCCGGCTCCCGCCCCCGGCGTCTGCCCCCCGTCCGGCTCCCCGCCCCGCCTGGCGCCTGACCTCCGTCTGGCTCCCAACCCTCCGGCGCCTGCCGTCCGTCCGGCCGTGACCTCCGCCCGCTCCCGACCCGTCCGGCGCGTGACCTCCGTCTGGCTCCCAACCCTCCGGCGCCTGCCGTCCGTCCGGCCGTGACCTCCGCCCGCTCCCGACCCGTCCGGCGCGTGACCTCCGCTCGGCGCCCGTCGCTCCTGGCCCGCCCGTTTGCTCCTGGCCCCACGCGTCGCCTGGCTGCTCGCCGTCCGCCAGCCCCGCTGTCCGCGATCCCCGGCAGCAGCCCGCAGGCCGTTCCACCTCGTAGTGGGTGAGCTGGAGCGGGACCGGGGAACGGGAGCGGCAGCACGCCAGGGTCGGCCGCGATCAGCTGACGCTGACCTGGCCGGGGAACAGGAGGGAGAGCTCACGAGGGTAGGCCGCGATCAGGCGGAGCTCGTCGTCGGTCAACGGCCTGCCTGTCATGGCGTTGCAGAGCTGCACCAGCTCGAACGTCAGCTCCTCCTCCTTCACCTCGGCCTCCAGCCCGTCCATGACGTGACGGAACCCGGCCTTCCCGCCGTACTCGCCGGTCAGCACCACGCGCCCCCTGCGCGCGTGCCAGTCCTCAGGGAAGGGGCCGAGGGTGCTCTCGTCGTACAGCTCGTAGTTGCCGTGATCCTTCAGCGCGCCGTCGGCGTGGATGCCGGACTCGTGCGCGAAGGCGTTCGCACCCACCCCCACCTGGTTGAACGGCAGTGCCTGCCCGAAGGCGTAACTCGCCCACATCGAGAACCTGCGCGCCCACGAAAGGTCGAGCGCGTCGCCGATCTCCGCGGCGAGCCCGAAGCCGTGCCTGAAGGCCAGGATCGTCGAGAGCAGGTCGGCGTTGCCAGAGCGCTCGCCGATCCCGTTGACACAGGTGTTGATCCACGCGTCCTGTCCTGCCTCCAGGTCACCGAGTGCGCCGGACACCGAGTTGGCCACCGCCATGCCCAAGTCGTTGTGGCAGTGCGTCTCGATCGGCATGCCGGTGGCGGCGGCCAGCTTGGCGAAGCGCTCGCGGATCCTGCCGGGGGTGTCGCCGCCGATCGTGTCGCAGTAGCGGACCCTGTCCGCGCCCGCCTCCTTGGCCGCGAGCGCGAACTCCAGCAGGAACCCGTCGTCCGTGCGCGAGCCGTCCTCGGCGTTGACTCCGACTGTCTCGGCGCCTCCCGCCTTCGCCACGGCCACGGCCGCGCTCATCTCCCTGATGATGGCGGCCCGGTCGAGCCTGCCCCTGAACTTGTTCTGGATCATGTAGTCGGAGGTCGAGATGGACAGGTTGTAGTGCCTGAGGCCCAGCGGGAGCGCCTTCTCGACGTCGCCAGCAACGCCCCTGCACCAGCCCGACAGCCGCAGCTCGCCGAAAGCGCCCGCCTCCACGAGGGCGACCTGGGCCTTCACGTACGGGACCTCGTGAAACAGGAACGGGAACCCGACCTCCGACTGCGCCACGCCCAACTTCGCCAGATAGAAGTTGACCATGGTCTTGCCGAACTTTGACAGGCCGGTCCGTGCTGTCTGCACGCCGTCCCTGTTGGTGACGTCAAGGAAGTGAATACGAGGCATGCCGCCACGTTGACATCGTCTATCAAGGTGGATCAATATTGATTTTCATCAACTTGGACGAGTGGATCGACGCGGGGACGGCCGCCGAACGGCTCGGGGTGAAGCCTGCCACCCTGTACGCCTACGTGAGCCGTGGCGTGCTGAGACGCAGGCGGGCCGACGACGGGCGACGCAGCCTGTTCTCCCTGGCCGAGGTCGAGCAACTGGCCAGGCGAGGGCGCCCGCGCAACCAGCCGCCGGAGCTGGTCATCGAGTCGCGGGTGACGACGCTGGGCGTCGACCGGCCGTACTATCGCGGGATCGATGCACTGGAGCTGGCGCGGACAGCGGCCTTCGAGAGCGTCGCCGAGTGGCTCTGGACGGGGGAACCTGCTCGGGCCGCCCCCTTTGAGTGGGCGGGCGACCCGGAGGGAGTGCGGGCCGCTGTCGCAGCGCAGCTGGCGCTGCCAGAGGGGCTGCTGCCGATCGACAGGCTCCAGGTGAGCACCACCGTGCTCGGCGCCATCGACTCGCTGCGCTACCAGCTCGACCCCGCCTCGGTCGCCGCCACGGGCCGCCGACTGATCGCAGGCCTGATCGACTCCCTCCCCATCGCCGGCCAGTCCTCCGCGTGCCAGGATTCCGGCCAGCAGTCCTCTGCGGGCCAGTCCTCCATGGGCCAGTCCTTTGTGGGCCAGACCTCCGCTCAGCAGTCCTCCGCGGGCCAGTCCTTTGTGGGCCAGACCTCCGCTCAGCAGTCCTCCGCGGGCCAGTCCTTCGCTGGCCGGTCCCCCGCCGACCAGCTCTCGACTGGTCTTCCCTCCACAGGTCTGGTCCCTACCGACTTGCCGGCTGCGGGCCGGGCTCAGACCGACCTGCCGTCCGCGGGCGTGGGCCCGACCGGCCTACCTTCCGCCAGCCAGGCGACCTCCGCGGGATTGCGGCCGACCGGTCAGTCCGCTGCTGGTCTGTCCTCGACCGGGCCGCCCGCAACCGGCGGTCCGCTCGCGGCGGAGGGTCTGTCCGCGACGGGCGGTGTGTCCGCGACGGGCGGTATGTCCGCGACGGGCGGTATGTCCGCGACGGGCGGTATGTCCGCGACGGGCCGTGTGTCCGCGACGGGCGGTATGTCCGCGACGGGCCGTGTGTCTTCGACCGGTGGTGTGCCCGCGGCGGAGGGTCTGTCCGCGACGGGCGGTATGTCCGCGACTGGCGATGTTTCCCCGACGGGCGATGTGTCCGCGACGGGAGGTCCGCTCGCGACGGGTCTGAGCCAGGCCGGTCAGCCGTTTTCGGGGTCGGAGGGTACGGCGCGGCCTTCCGGTCGTCTGCCTTCCGTGGACGCCCTCGCCGCCGGTCCGGCCACCCCTGATCAACGCCTTCGGGTGGCGGAGGACCTGGCGGACCTGCCCATCGCCGAGGCTACGGGTCACGGCGGGGTGGCCGATCGACTGTGGGCGCGGTTGTGTCCGACGCCGCCCACCCCAGCGTTGCTCGCCGCGCTCCAGGCGGCGCTCGTCCTGCTGGCCGACCACGAACTGGCCGCCTCCACCCTCGCCGCCAGGGTCGCCGCCTCCGCGAAGGCCGACCCCTACGCCGTCGTCCTCACCGGCCTCGGCGTCCTCGGCGGGCCGCTGCACGGCGGCGCGTCCTACGAAGCCGAGCGACTCCTGGCGGAGGTGACGGAGCCCGGCCGCGCCGCCCGCGTGATCGCCGACCGCATACGGCGCGGCGAGCGCATCCCCGGCTACGGCCACAGCGTCTACAAGAACGGCGACGCGAGAGGCGCGTTCCTCATGGAACTGGTCGAGGCCGCCGCCCCGGGGCACGACAGGTTGGACGCCGCCCGGGCTCTCAGGATCGAGGTGCGCCGCCGAAGGCTGCCCGAGCCGAACATCGACTTCGCCCTCGCCGGGCTGGTCGCGGTGAGCGGCATGATCCCCGGCGCGGGAGAGGCGATCTTCGCGGTGGCCAGGATCGCGGGCTGGCTGGCCCACGCCATGGAGGAGTACGCCAAGGGCACGCTCCTCCGCCTCCGCGCGACACCCCGCTGAGAGTCCGAGCTCTCCGTGTGGCGTCCGGCTGGGAGTCCGAGCTCTCTGTGTGGCGTCCGGCTGGGAGTCCGAGCTCTCTGTGTGGCGTCCGGCTGGGAGTCCGAGCTCTCTGTGTGGCGTCCGGCTGGGAGTCCGAGCTCTCTGTGTGGCGTCCCGCTGAGAGCCCGAGCTCTCTGTGTGGCGTCCCGCTGAGAGCCCGAGCCTTCCGTGTGGTGCCCGGCTGCGAGCGCTTCCGCGCGGTGCGCCGATGAGAGCGTTTCATCGGGACACCCTGCCGAGAGAGCCGCCGGCACGAGACATCGCGGTGAGATCTCTTGGGCCGAACGCGCGGAGGGCCGCGCGGCAGGCGGGGTGCCCGCACTCTCAGCAAAGCCTCGCCCTCGGTGACAAGCAAGAGCAGGGACGCTGCCCCGGCGGTCAGTAGCCGCGGGTGCGGCGGGCGGCGGGGCGGGTTCTGCGGGCGAGGCCGCGCCCGCGGATGGCCCGCAGGATCTCGGCCCCCAAGATGACCCCAGCGCCGATGCCGACCGCGATCGACAGCGCCTCGACCAGGTGCAGCGCGCCCGCCAGCACGTTGTCGAGGCTCAGCTCCAGCATCCCCCTGTACAGCGCGGAGCCTGGCAGCAGCGGTCCGATCGACGGGATCACGAACACCGCCGACGGCACTCGCACCCTGCGCGCGTAGGCGGTGCCCAGCAGGCCTATCACCGCCGCCGCGATCGTCGTCGCGCCGAGCGCCGGCACGCCGTGGGCGGTCAGCGACACGAACGTGAGCCAGATCAGCCCGCCGCCCAACGCGCCCGGCAGCAGGTGGCGCGGTGGTACCAGCAGCGCCACCGCGAAGGTCAGGCTCAGCGCCAGCGCGCCCAGCAGCTGGGCCGGCGCCAGCGACAGCGGCGCCGACGGCACGCTGTCCACGGTGATCGGCACGCCGAGCCTGACCGCGACGGTCAGCGTCGTGCCGATGCCCGCGATGACCGCGGCCACGATGAACACCACCTCGGTCAGCCGTGCCGTCGCCGTGACGTACTCGCCGGCGATGCCGTCCTGCACGCACGCCACCAGCGGCCTGCCGGGCAGCAGCGCGACCACGGCGCCGACCACCGCCGCGGACGCCTCGACGGGGACGCGCTGCCAGATGAGCAGCACCGCCACCACCGAGCCGAACATGGCGGCCACCGCCGTCTGGAAGAACTCGGCCACACCGCGCCGTCCGAGCCATGCGCCCGCCCTGTCGCCGAGCACCGTCGCCACGAACGCCGCCCCCGCCACCGTCGGGCCGCCGCCGATCAGCACCGCCGCCGAGGAGGAGATCAGCGCCGACGACGTGACCACCGCCCACTCGGGGTAGACGCGCACCCGCCTGGTGATCTCCTTCAGCCGCTCGACGGTCTCGCCGAGCGGCAGGTCCTGCGCGTTCACCTCGCCGACGAGATGGTGCACGGCGATCAGCCGGTCGTAGTCGGGCTGGCGCCGGCGCACCCGCCGCTCGGCCGTGGCGGGCGGCCTGCCGTCGGTGGGCACGTGCGACAGCGTGATCGCCGACAGGTTGACGTCCGCCTCGACCTGGCGCATGCCGTACGACTCCAGGATCCTGCGCATGGCGCCCGCGACGTTCTCGGTCGCCTCGCCGCTGCCCAGCAACAGCTCACCGACCCGCAACGCCAGCGCCATGGCACGATGCCCCTCGGCATCCGAAGCGGAGTATGTCATCGCATGGCGTCATACCCGCGCTCTCGCCCTTTGATCGACATCCTCGGGAACGCCCCACCGCGCGCCATGCACCGCGTCGCGGGCGGCGGGCGGCCGGTCAGTGGGCGGGTTCCAGAGCCTGGGGGCGGCTGACGTACGAGGCCAGCGCGCGGACCCGGTCCGCGTGCTCGTCGTGACCGACGATCACCGGCGGCTCGTTGTAGGCCATCGCGTCGGAGCTGCGGCGCAGCTTGATGTACTGCCCGCACGCGTCGATCGCGTAGGGCTCCATGTCGTCCTGCAGCGCGCCGATCACCGTGATCCCGTACGTCTCGCCGATCCTGCGGAACAGTGCCACCGCCTCCCTGCGGTGCTCCTTGCCCAGGTTGCGGCCCAGCTCGTCAAGCACCAGGCACAGGTGGCCGCCGCCCGAGGAGGCGATGGCCGCCGCGCACACCAGCTTGACCGCCTTTTCGTCCATCAGCGCGGTGTTCGCCCTGCGGTTGTACGGCACGAAGCCCTGCCCCTCGCCGCGCCGCCACTTCGGCGTGACCCGCCACTGCCAGCGCTGTTCGGGGTCGGCGGGGGCGGGCGGCACGGGGAACTCCAGCGTCGCGCCGTAACCGCCGTAGGACGTGTCGAGCTTCTCGAACTCCTCGGCCACCCTGGCCAACCGCGCCTTGATCGCCGCCGTCAGCGCCGCCCGGTGCACGGCCGTCGACTGCGCCGCCTCCTCGGCCCCCTTCTCCGCCGCCGCCAGGTCACGCTGCCGGGTCACGATCTGCGACTCGATCTGGCGGCGCTGGTGCTTCTCGTACTCCTCCTGCCCGCGAAGGTAGGAGGCCAGTGACCCGCACACCGCCGCGAACGTCGTCTGCTCCCTGCTCGCCCGGCCCGTGCGCTCGCCTATCAGGAAGCGCAGCTCCTCGGGCACCTCCTCCTCGTCGTCGCCGGGGAAGGTGTCGCGGAAGGCCTGGTCGAGGTGGCGTTCGGCGACCCGCCACCATTCCTCCGCGCTGCGCGGACGCTCCTCCTCCTGCAGCGCCGTCAGCCATGCCCTGGCCTCGTCGAGGGGACCGCCCCACTCCCTGCCCAGTTCGTCGAGGCGCAGCGCCGCACGCTCGGCCGCGACCTTGGCCGCCGCGTCGCGCGCCTGACCGCGTTCCGACTCGTGCCTGGCCCTGCGGCCCTCCAGCCGTTCGATCTCCATGTCGCGGGTGCGGGCCCGGAAGTCCAGCGCGCCGGCCTGCTGCTCGGCGACCGCCACCGCCGGCGTCAGCTCCTGCAGCGCCTCGGTCAGTTCGGCCAGCTTGGCCCTGCGCTCGGCCAGGCGCTGCTCGATCTCCAGCAGCCGCACGCCCGCCTTGGCGCCGTCGAGCCGCCGCTGCGCCTCGGCCACCCGCTCCTCACCCGCCCTGACGTCCTGTGCCGCCCCCTCCTGAACGTCCCTGGCTCGGTTGAGCCGCTGCTCCGCGGCCTTGATTCGGGCCTCCCTGCCGGTGGCCACACCGTCGAACGCGCCGACCACGCTGACGCCCGCCGAGCTGACCAGCACCGAGCCCGGCAGGTCCTTCAGCGCCTCAGCGGCGGCCTCGAGCCTGGCCGCGTCGACGACCACCGCGTGCTCGGTCGGCCAGCCCCGCAGGTCGACGTGGTCGCGGGCCTGCTCGGCCACGTCCAGGGCGTCGAGCAGGCCGGTCGCGCCCACCCCGGCCGCCGCCAGCGCGGTGAGCTGCGCGGCGGCCGGCCCGCCCTCGGCGTCGTCGAGCGCGGCCTGTGCCGAGGACACCTCGCGGTCGGCCACGCCGAGCGCCTTCAGCGCCTCGTTCAGTCGCCCGCGCGCCTCGGCCAGCTCCCGCTCGGCCGTGGGGACGTCACGCCCGTCGGCCAGCCGCCGCCGCTCCTCCAGCGAGGGCACCATGCCGCGCAGCTCGTCGGCGGAGTTCTCCGCCACCGCCCGGTCGGCGTCGAGCTTGGCGGCCCTGGCCTGCAACACCGCCAGCTCCTTGCGCGCCTCGACCACCCTGCGGTCGAGCGTGTCGTCCTTCAGCGTGGCGATCTCGGCCCGCACCGTCGCGATCGCCTCGGCCGCCGTCTCCTGCGCCGCCTCCAGCGTCTCGAGCTGGGCGGCGAACGCCTCGTCACGATCGGCGGCGTCGGCCAGCCTGCGCGCCTGCCGTCCCCTCCAGCAGCGCAGCGCCTCCGCGAGCCGCACCCTGGCCTGGTCGCGGCGGTCGAACGTGGTCAGCAGCGCGCTCGACTCCGCCTCGAACTCCGCCAGCCGTTCGCCCGCCTGCGCCGCCTTGACCCGCCTGGCGTGCTCGTCGCGGCGCGCCTCACGCTCCTGCTCCAGCTCGGCGTCGAGGCCGGTCAGCGCGGCGATCGCCTCGAAGACCCGCTCGGGGGAGATCTCGTTCAGCGGCTGGGACAGCAGGTTGGTGGCCACCTTGCTGCGTACCGACGTGGACAGGAACGACACACAGCGCACGCGGTCGCCGTACAGGACCTTGGTGAGGTCCCTGGCCACCACGTCGCGGCGGCCCGCAGACCTCGGCAGCGCCGACCACACCTCGTCCGCTCTGGCCACCCGCTCGGCCTCGGAGCTCGCGGCGGCCAGGTGGACGCCGTCGCGCCAGCGGATCTCCAGGTGCGGCGCCTCCTGGTTGACCCGCAACCAGACGGTGATCGGGCCGTTGGCGGTGTCCGGCTCGGGGAAGAGCCCCTCCCCGTCGTCGCCTGATCCGTCCACCTCGATCTGGCCGTCGCCCGGGCCTGACGTCCCCGATCGGCCGCCGCCCTGGGCGCCCGCTCCTGATCCGTCCCCTGCACCGCCCGCCACGCTGAGAAAGTCGAGCGCGCTTCCCCCGGTCGTGTGCGCCGCGCCGTTCGCCTGGGCGGCGCCGTCCATGTGCGAGGAGGGGCCGAAGACGCCCACGATGTAGCCGTGGTCGGCGCTGGCCCACTGCCGTCCGCCGGCGCCGCTGGCCAGCTCGGCATTGAACAGCAGCTCCGACACCGCCTTCGCGCCGGACGCGAACCGCCACTGCTCGTCCCCGAGCAGCGCCGTGATCGACGCGATGAACGACGACTTGCCCGCGCCGTTGGAGTCCTTCGGCCCCGCGCCCGCCACGACGATCAACGTGCCCGGCACGGTCGGCACCGGATGGGTCGACAACCGTGAGATGTTGACCGCCTGGACGGCGATCAGCACCCGATCCCCGACGACGTTCTCCACCAGAGCCACTTACCCGTCCCCCGTCTTCCGCTGTGCTCGTACGGCCGCCGCCAGAGGCGTGTGCGGCCCCGCGGCGAGGATCAGCTCTTCCTGCAGGCGCCGCCGCGCCGCCTGCGTGAGCCGGTGGAACTGCGGGCCCGGCACGTAACCTCCGGCCTCTTCGCCCGCCTTGACCTGCGAGAGCAGCCCGGCGTGCCGCAAGGTGCGCAGCGCGGCCTCCAGCTCGCCGATGGGCAGCTGGGTGTGGCGGCGCAGCTCGTCGACGGGAGTGGCGTGCGGGGACAGCCACGTGTCCTCGGGCAGCAGCCCCTCCGCACGCGGGATCGCCACCGAGTGCACCAGCACCAGCGTCAGCACCGCGCGCTCGCTCTCGCCCAGCGTCGTGCCCGCCCTGACGGCCACGGCGTCGTCGTAACCCGAGATCCACCGCTCCCGTTGCTGGATCAGCGTCCGTCCGCGCCTGGCGAGCATCTCGGCGAGGGTACGGCGGAGCGCGGGGTCCCTCAGCGCGGTGAAACGCGCCTCCTGGACGGGCTCGGCGGCGAACTCCACCGCCATGAACGCCGCCACCAGCTCGGCCCTGCGCCGCTCGTCGAAGGCGTCGAGCAGGTCGTCGAACTCGGCCCTGGCCGTCTCGACCCTGCCGCCGAGCACCTCGATCTCGCGGGTGGCGTCACCGGCCGCGGGAGCGTCTACGGGGGAGGCGGGTGCTTCCGCCGGGATGGCGGGCGTCTCCTGTGGGGCAGCGGGCACGACCGCCCCAGGAGCCGCGGCGACCAGATCGGCGTCGCGGACCACGGTCAGCGCCGTCCGATCCGCCTCGGGCAGCCGCCTGACCAGCTCCTTCAACTGCCCGTACGACTCCACGGGCCACGTCGCGCACCGCGGCCCGAGCCGGACGAACCCGTCGGCCATGACCACCCACGACGAGTCGTGCAGCCGCCGCAGCGCCCCCACCGCCCAGTTGCGCATCAGGTCGTCGGTCCGCCCGATCAGCGCCCTGTACGTGTCGAGCACCAGCTCCACCGGCGCGGTCGCCCCTGGCCATGGATCGGTGGACAGGTCCACCCAGCAGCACTTCAGGCAGGCCGCCAGCACCCGCCTGGTCTCACCCGACCGCTCGACGCTGGGCGGGGCGACCTGGTGCTCCTCCAGCAGCGAAGGCGTCACCCCGTCGGGCCACACGGGGACGGCCAGCTCGGCCATCCGGACCATGCCCGCGGGAGTCGCCTCGCCGTGGCCGAGCCGCAGCGGGCCCTCCGCCCTGGCGCGGGCGTGGGCGAGGGAAGCGGTCATGCGATGCGCTCCAGGAAGCCGTGGGACAGCCACGTGGGCTCGTGAGAGGGATCGGCCGTCAGCTCGTCTGACCAGACGAGCCGGTAGGGCAGCTCGGGACGCAGATCGACGCTGGTCAGGTCGGCCAGCAGGCGCCGGGCGGAGGCCCAGTCGGAGCCCAGCAGCCCGGCCAGTGCCACCCTGTCGGCGCCGCCGAGCACCGACTCGGCCACCGACGTCAGCCGCTCGACGGCCGCGCCGGGCGACTGGTCGAGGGAGCCGGACGGCCCTGGGTCGGGCAGGTCCGAACGAGGGGGCGTGGGCTGGGCGGGGGCCGGCCGCGGGCTCTCGTCGACCGCGCGCACGATCGCCGCTGGATCGTGCCAGGGGGAGGGGGCGTCGAAGACGAACCCGTCGAGGACGGCCGCGAGCCGTTCCTTCGAGGCCGTCTGCGAGAAGGTGCGCCAGGTCTCGGACGGCAGCAGCGTCAGGTTGCGGGTGGTGCCCGCCGAGTCGGCCAGTCGGCCGGCCGCGCGGCGGGAGGCGTCGCTGTAGGCGTAGATGGCCGCGCGCAGGTCCGTGCAGAGCCTGTCGAGCTCGGGCCAGCGGGTCAGGATCGTGCCGTGCAGGTTCTGGGCGCGACGGGCGATCTCCTCGGTGCCCCACAGCTTGGGCGCCTGCTCGCGCAGCTCCTCGATCGTGCCGGTGGTGAGCGTGATCAGCTCGAGCGCCCACAGGCGGAAGGCCCTGGCCAGGTTGGCCGCGCTCTGCCCGGCCTGCTCCATCGTGGTGCGCGGGTCGGCGACGTTGAGGTCCTCGAGCGCGAGCAGGCGGTGCATCTCCGACTGGCCGCCGTCGTCCATCATCCGCCGGATGAACATCAGCCCGACCACGCTGGTGAAGGAGGCCCGGTAGCGCAGCTGGTTGGGCTTGGGGAACACCTCGCGGATCGCGCCGAGGCCCTTGAGGACGCGCAGCCTGTTGTCGAACTGGTCGGAGGGGAAGGCGCGGCAGGCGAAGCGCATCTGCTCGTGCGTCAACCACTCCTCACCCGCCTCCGCGAACGCGGCGAAGAGCGTCTCGGCGACGTCGACCATGGCGGGATCGTCGACCACCGCGCCGCTGTCGCGGGCCAACGCCGCGAACATCCTGCGGTAGGTGGACAGCACCGCCTCCTCCGAGAGGGCGGCGTCGAGGGTCAGGGGCTGTTCGGACACGCGCTCTAAGGTAGAGGTTCCCACCGACACTTCGCTCAGGTGACGACATCGGGAAGCCCGTGCGCGTCGGCCCTGCCGCGAACATCCCGACCAGCGCGGATCGCGACATATGCGGACCGGTGAGACCGCCGCGAGAGAGTCGTCGGCGCGGTGGACCGCCGGTCGCCGACGAGCGCGTTGGGCTGCCGGGTGGTGCGGGATCACGCTAGGGTGAGGCCCGGTAAAAGGGGGACATAGGCGTATACGGGCGGAGTTACCGTGCGTGGGGATAAGGTCACCGCGCTCGTCGCGGGCGGGGTCGTGGCGATCCTCGCGGTCGCGGCGGCGGTCTTCGGCGTGGGCGTCTCGTCCGCCAACCCGAAGCTGGCGGACGTGGGCGCGTGGCTGTGGTCCAAGGCCAAGGGCAGGGTCGTCCACGTGAACGGCCTGTCGGGCGAGGTCGACGGCTACCTTGACGACAAGCCCGGCAAGTCCATGAAGGTCGTGCAGGACGGCACGAACGTGCTGCTCGTCGACAGCCGCACCGGCTTCGTCGGCAGGATCGAGCCGAGCCAGCTCACCGTCTCGCAGACCAAGAACTTCGGCGCCGCGGGACTCCAGCTCGTCGTCAGCGGCTCCGACGCGTACGCCGTCGACCCCCGTGGCAGGGTCCAGCGGATCGACCCCGTCACGCTCAACACCACCGGAACGCCGCTCGACCTGCCGGGCCCGCTCGGCTCCGCGCGCATCGACGGCGGAAGGCGGCTGTGGGTGCCCGTCACCGCGACCGGCGAGGCCGTACCCGTCAGAGCGGGTGTGAAGGAGCGCGCGGTCAAGGTCGGCGAGGCAGGAGAGGAACTCGCGATCACCATCGCGGGCGGGCTGCCGGTGATCACCAACACCCGGGCGGCCTCCACCGTCATCATCGGCGCGGACGGCGGCGCGGGCGAGATCACGCTCCCCAAGGAGGTCGCCCAGGCCGGCAAGGGCGGCGTGCTGACGCCCGCGTCCACCGAGGGCTCGCTGGTGCCGATCCTCACGCCGGGCCGCGACGGCCTGCTCGTCGTGATCGACACCATGTCGAACGCCGTGCAGACCACCGACCTCTCGGTCAGGGAGGCGGGTGTCCCGCAGGTGCTCGGCACCAAGGTGTACGTGCCCGACCAACGGGCCGGCGCGATGATCGTGTGGGACACCGCGGCCGGCGGTGACCCCGTGCGGATGCAGGTGGCCGACCGGCCGGGTCCGATCGAGGTGTTCGTCAAGGACGGCCTGCTTTGGGCCAACGACGAGAACGGCGACAGGGCCGTCGTCATCGATCCTGAGGGCCGCAGGCACGCCGTGGACAAGGACGACACCGACGTGCCGGGACCCACGCGCACGCCCAAGCCGCGCCCCACGCCGACGACGGTGCCGACCAGCACCGTGCCGGATCCCGACCCCGAGCCAGAGTCGACCAGGACGGTGCCCGACCCCACGGAGGAGGCACCCGAGCCGACCAGGACCGCGCGGAAGAAGCCGACGCCGAGCCAGACGCCCACGCCGTCCGAGACGCCCACTCCGACCCCCAGCCCTTCCGCTCCGGGCGCGCCGGGATCGGTCTCGGCCAAGTCGGGACCCGGCAAGGTGGATGTGACGTTCGGCGCTTCGACGGGTGGCAAGGTCGAGAAGTACACGCTCAAGGCGTCGGGCCAGGGCAAGGTCATCCCCGAGTCGGTGGGCCCTGAGGGGCCCTTCCAGTTCGAGTACGCCTCAGAACAGTGCGCCGAGGTGAGTTTCACCGTCGTCGCGCACTGGGCGGGCGGCGAGGTGGAGTCGCAGTCGTCCGCGTCGGCCATGCCGTGCGTGGCGCCGGGCGCGCCGACGAACTTCCAGGCCAAGGCGAAGAACAAGGGCGCCGACCTGACGTGGGGCGCCCCCGAGAACGCGGCGGGACAGGGCGTGACCTACGTCCTGTCGGGCGCGGCGAGCAACAACGGGATCGAGGGCACCTCGTTCGGCGCCGAGGGGCTGAGGAACGACGCCAAGCACGAGTTCTCGCTGAAGGCCAAGAACGCGGCGGGGGAGAGCCAGACCGCCGCCACGGCCACCGCCGACCTCGCCTATCCGAAGAAGGCCTACCAGAACGCCAACAACAACCAGACCGACTCGTTGATCCAGTGCGGTCCTCAGGGCGGCTGCGAGGTCGGCAGGATCCCGAAGGGCCAGTACCGGTCGCTCACCGTGATCTGCCAGACGAAGGGCCGATCGGTGTCGGAGAGCGAGAGCGGCGAGAGCAGCGACGTCTGGAACAGGATCGAGTGGAACGGCGGCGTGGCCTACATCAGCGACACGCTGATGGCGATCCCCGGCAGCGGCCTGGCGGCCGACGGGCTCTACGAATGCGAGAACTGAGTTGAGCTACCCTGACACCGCCTCGATGGCGGGCCAGTTCGCGCAGCGCTTCCAGCTCCTCGCGGGCAACATCGAACACGTCATCAGAGGCAAGCGCGAAGCCGTCGAACTGGCCCTGGTCTGCCTGTTCTCCGAGGGACACCTGCTCATGGAGGACGTCCCAGGCACGGGGAAGACGACGCTGGCCCGCTCGATCGCCGCCAGCGTCGACGCCGAGTGGCGGCGGATCCAGTTCACGCCTGACCTGCTGCCCAGCGACATCACCGGCGTGTCGATCTTCAACCAGGCGCACCAGAAGTTCGAGTTCCACCACGGTCCCGTCTTCGCCAACATCGTGCTCGCCGACGAGATCAACCGCGCCTCGCCCAAGACCCAGTCGGCCCTGCTGGAGGTCATGGAGGAGCGGCGTGTCACCGTCGACGCCGAGCCGCACCCCGTGCCGAGGCCCTTCATGGTGGTCGCCACCCAGAACCCCGTCGACATGGACGGCACCTACCCGCTGCCCGAGGCCCAGCTCGACCGCTTCCTCATGAAGATCTCCGTCGGCTACCCCGACCACTTCGCCGAGGTCGAGATCCTCAAGGCGGGCGCGCAGGTCGAGCGGCTACCGCAGGTCGCCCGCGCCTCCGACGTCGCCGCGATGATCGACTTCGCGACCCAGATCCACGTGGCCGACCCCGTCTACGACTACATCGTGGCCCTGGTCGCCGCCACGCGCGCCAACCCCTACCTGCGCCTGGGCGCCAGCCCCCGCGCCAGCCTCGCGCTGCTGCGCGCGTGCAGGGTCAGGGCCGCGTCGACGGGCCGCCACTACGTGGTGCCCGAGGACGTCAAGGCCCTGGCCGTCCCGGTGATCGCGCACCGGCTCCTCCTCACCCCCGAGGCGGAGCTGCGCGAGCGGACCGCCGCCGACGTGCTGGGCGAGCTCATGGCCGGAATGCCGGTACCGCAGGCGGCCTGACATGCTGACCCCGCTGGGCTGGGGCACCCTCGCAGGGTCGCTCCTCCTGTACGTCGCGGGCTTCGTCCTGGGCTACAGGGAACCCGTGGTGCTGGCCACCGGCGGCCTGCTCGCCCTGGCGGGCGCGCTGGCGTGGACGGCGCCGAAGCCCAAGCTGGAGGTGCGGCGCGAGGTGACGCCGCTGAAGGTGCCGCGCGGCGACGCGGCGGTGGCCGTCCTCCAGGTGAGCAACCTCGGCGGCATGGCACTGGCAGGACTGCGGGCGCGCGACAGGTTCGGCGCGAGCGACCACACCGTCGAACTGCCCCGCCTGCCCAGGGGCGCGGCCCGGACCGTCTCCTACTCGCTGCCCACGGGCGTGCGCGGCGAGATCCCGGTCGGCCCGCTGCTGATCGTCCGCGCCGACCCGCTCGGCCTCACCCGCAGGGTCCGCGAGTACGGCGAGGCCGTCACCCTGCTGGTACGGCCTCGCACGGTCGCCCTGCCGGTCCCGCCGTCCGGACGCGCGCACCATCTGGAGGGCCCGACGAGCGACAACGCGCCCAGCGGCACCGTCACCTTCCACACGTTGCGCGAGTACGTCGTCGGCGACGACCTGCGCCATGTCCACTGGCGCTCAAGCGCGCGCACCGGCACGCTCATGGTCCGCCAGCTCATCGACGCGAGCCTGCCGACCACGACCGTGGTGCTCGACACCCGCGACCTGGACGAACTGTCCGTGGACGCCGCCGCCTCCGTCTCGCTCGCCGCCGCGCGCGCCGGCTTCCCCGTCAGGCTGATCACGGGGGAGGGGGTGCTCGCCGAGACGAGGGCGGACGCCGACCTGGTCCTCGACCGGCTGGCGCTGGTCGGCCCCTCCGACTCCCATGAGGGGGTGCGGCTGGCGCGCGGCGGCGGCTCCCTCGTCCTGGTGACCGCCGACCCCGCCGAGGCGGCCCGCGTGGCTGGAGTCAGGAAGCGGTTCGACAGGGTGATCTGCGTGTTCACCGGCCAGGCGGAGGTCAGCGTGCCGGGCGTGACCACGCTGCGCGTCAGGGACCTCGAGACCCTCCCCTTCGTCTGGGCGGCCCGATGAGCGCCCTTCCTTCGTCCGGGTGGCCCGATGAGCGCCCTTCCTTCGTCCGGGCGGCCCGGTGAGGGCCCTCTTCCGCGTCCGGGCGAGCCGATGACCGCGCCCACTCCGAGCCCGGCGTGGCGGCGGCTCGCCGCGCTCGCCGTCGTCGCCGCGATCACCGGCACCGCCGGATGGGGATTCCACCGCGTCTTCCCCACGACGGACCTGCTCGCCGTCGTGGCCCCCGCCGCGTGCGTGCCCGCCCTGATCGCCGCGCTCACCAGGACCAGGCCGTTGTGGCTCCCGCTCGTCCTGAACGTCCTGCTCTTCGCCGCGGCCACCGTCCCCCTCTACGGCGGCCTGGCCCCGCGCTTCCCTCTAGACCTCGCGAACGCCTGGCAGGCGCTGCTCACCACCCTGCTGCCCGCGCCGGCCGAGCCCAGGCTGCTCGTCCTCGTGCACGCGCTGGTCTGGCCGGCGGCCATCGCGGGCGCGGAGACGATCACCCGCACCAGGCTGAGGCTCGCGCCCGCCCTGCCGGCCTTCCTCGTGTACGGCGTGGCGCTGCTGCTCGGCGTCGACGGCGAAGGCTCCAACCTGGCACCGACGGCCGTCCTGCTCGTCCTGTCCGGCGTCCTGCTGGTCCTGCGTGAGGATCGGCCCGCCACGTGGCTGGTCGCGGCGCTGCCCGCCCTCGGCGTGGTCGCGCTCGCCGCCTCCCTGCTCGGTCCTCTGCTGCCGATGGCGCGGGAGCCGTACAACCCTCGAACGGACGCCGAGCTGCCGCCGCCGGTCAGGGTCGGCAGCGTCAGCCCGCTCGACAGGGTGTCGGCGTGGCTGCAGATCCCCGACCGGCCGCTGTTCACCGTGAAAGCGG
This sequence comes from Nonomuraea mangrovi, assembly GCF_042681425.1. Taxonomy (NCBI): domain Bacteria; kingdom Bacillati; phylum Actinomycetota; class Actinomycetes; order Streptosporangiales; family Streptosporangiaceae; genus Nonomuraea; species Nonomuraea mangrovi. The sequence continues at coordinate 825,655 of NZ_JBHUFV010000033.1, forward strand.
ACAAGCCGCTGAACTGGCGGCTGGCCGTACTCGATCGCTACGACGGGGTGCGCTGGACGTCCGGCGCGCGTTTCCAGCCGACGGGCGGCAGGGTGCCGTCCGACGAGTGGACGGGCAGGACCACGACCGTGCGGCAGACGGTCACCTTCGAGCAGCTGCAGGGCACGTGGTTGCCCGCCGCCGAACGGCCCGCCGAAGTGACGGGCGCGCGCGGCCTGGCCGTGGACCCCGACAGCGGGGCGTTGCTCACCTCGGCCAAGACGGGCAGGGGGTTCGGCTACCAGGTGGTCTCGCGCGTGGCCGCGCCCACGAGGGAGGACCTGCTGGCGGCGGTTCCCGCGGCCGACCCCGCCCTGACGGCCTTCCCTCCCGGTCCGCAGGAGGAGCCGTTCAGGAGGACGGCGCGGCAGGCGACCAAGGGGGCGGACACGCCCATCGGCCAGGCATACCGGTTGCAGAAGTTCCTGAGGACCACCGCCAAGTACGACATCACGGCGCCGCCTGGGCACTCGCTCAAGGCTCTGGAGTTCTTCATGGACACGACCTATCGGGGCACCTCCGAGCAGTTCGCGTCCGCCTTCGCGCTGATGGCCAGGACGCTGGGACTGCCTGCCAGGGTGGTCGTGGGATTCAGGCCAGGCGCGCCGGAGAACGGCGTCTACCACGTGCGCTCAGGACATGTCCTGGCGTGGGCCGAGATCAAGTTCGAGAAGCTCGGATGGCGGCCTTTCTACCCCACGCCCGGCAGGAGCGGGGCGAAGGACGACCACGACGTGGTGTCGGCGGAGATCCAGGAGAGCGAGCAGCTCGAGGGCGAGTTCGGCCAGGGCGGCACCTCGAAGGCCAAGGAGCCTGCGGCGAAGAAGACGCCCGTCGGGCCCGTGGCCTCGGACGGGGCGTCCCCGTGGTGGTGGACGGCCGCCGCGGTCCCGCTCCTGTACCTGGTCGTGGCGGCGGCGCTGCCGTGGTGGCGGCGTCGATCCCGCCGCCGCGGCGGGACGGCCGCCGACCGGGTCATGGGGGCGTGGCGTCAGGCCTGCGACGACCTCGGGCTGGGCGGAGAGCGGACGCTGACGGCCGCGGAGGTGGTGGCCGGGCACCCTGACGCGCGGGAGCTGCGGCCGCTGGCCGACCTGGCCAACCACGTCAGGTACGCGCCGGACACGCTGGGCGAGGAGGGGGCGGAGGCCGCCTGGCGCTGCAGCGACGCGGTGCGCGCCCATGCCCGCCGTACGAGGTCCGTCCGCGCCCGCCTGCTCCGTCGCCTCGACCCCCGCGCCTTCACCCGCTCCTGACCCGTCCTCCCCGGCCCGCGCGCTCACCCGCCGAGCCGGCGGCGGAGGTTCTGTCGGCGCCGCCCCGTAGGCTCCCCCTGTGCCGAACGATCTGCGCAGAGCCCGCCTGTCAGCCCAGCTGCTGCATCGCCCGTCCGTCCTCGACGCCGGCGAGATGGTCCGCCACCTGCTCGCCGTCCAGGCGCAGGACGTCCCCTCGGCGCTGCTCGCCTTCCGCGCCAGGTCGGCCTCGGTCACCGTGAAGGAGATCGAGGCCGCATGGGAGGACCGCGAGATCGTCAGGGCGTGGGGACCGCGCGGCACCCTCCACTTCGTCCACCGCGACGACCTGCCCTGGCTGCTCGCCCTGACCCGCAACGACACCGGCACGATGCGCAGGCTCGCCCAGGAGGGCGTGACGGGCGACGACCTGCCCGCCCTGATCGGCGACGCGCTCGCGGGGCAGGGCCCGCTGACCAAGGCCCAGCTCGAAGCGAGGCTCGCGGGCCGCGCCAAGGGCCAGGGGGTCGTCCACCTGGTCGCTCTCGCCGCCTTCCACGGTCTGGCCGTCCTGGGCCCGCTCCACCGGGGCAAGCCCACCTACGTGCACGCGGTCGACTGGCTCGGCGCGCCCGTCACCTTCGAACAGGACCGCGACAGGGCGCTGGCCGAGCTCGCCCTGCGCTACCTGCGCGCGCACGCCCCCGCCACCCCCGACGACCTCGCCGCCTGGTCGGGCCTTCCGCTGGGCACGGCCCGCGCCGCCTTCGACCTGATCGCCTCCCGCCTCGAGGCGGCACCCCTCGGCGGCTTCACGCTTCGGGGCGCGGACGCGGAAGCGGGCGGGCAGACCAACGGCGCGGTACGGCTGGCGCCCGCCTTCGACGAGTACCTCCTCGGCTGGGCCGACCGCGCTCTCATCCTCGAGGAGCGGCACCGCCGCGCGGTGTTCCCCGGCGGCGGGATCCTGCGCCCTGTCATGCTGGCCGACGGTGTCATCGAGGGCACGTGGTCACGCAAGGGCGAAGAGGTGACGCTCGCGCCGTTCGAGCAGCGGGATCCGGGCCCGTGGAAGGCGGAGGTGGCCGACGTCCGCGCCTACCTCAGCGGGTCACCGCGCCCCTGATGCAGTACGGCTTCGACCACGCCACCGTGCTCTTCTGACTGATCTCCAGCGCCGCGCCGACCAGGAAGCAGTAGCCGGTGTCGGGGTCCAGGCCCACCACTCTGGCCGTGGTGTCGCCCGCCTGGAGCGAGGCGAGCTGCTGCCCGTCGGCCGGCTCGCGCTGCAGGATGAGCGGGTAGCGGCGGGCGTCGGCGGGCAGCGTCCAGCGGAGGGTGACCACGGCGCCCCTGTCGGCGACCATGCGAAGCCCGCGAGGCGCGAGGGCGTCGCGCGCCGCCTTGCCGATCTCGGCCGGCTTGGCCGACTGAGGATCCTTGGCCGGCTGCGGCTCCTTGGCCACCGGCGGCTTCGGCTGCGTCCCCGGGTCCTGCGGCTGTCGCCAGGGGAGGAGGAGGACGAGGAGCACGCCGGCCGTGGCGACTGCCGCGACCGCACCGCCGATGAGGAGGCGTCCGCGCAGCGGCGACCGGCCTGAGCGGGCGGGAGCGGTGAAGGCATGGCGCGCCTCGGCGTACCCGGGTGCCTCGGCATGCCCGCGCGGTCCGCCGTCGGGCCGGTGCCCGGGAGGCGCGGGATGCCCGGGGTGGACCGCGCCGGGCGCGTGCGGTGGACCTGCCGCCACCGCGGAGGAGGCGACGCCGGGCGGCACGGTAGCGGGGGCCACTGAAGCGGGGGCCACTGAAGCGGGGGAGACAGATGCGGGCGCCGCTGAAGCGGGGGCCACGGGGGTGGGTGCCATGGAGCCGGGGCCGGGGGGAGGTCCGGCGGGGGCGTACGGCGAGCCGGATGCCGGCGCGGCGGGCGGCGCGTGCACGGATGGCGACGTCGCGGGTGGGGCGTGCACGGATGGAGACGTCGCGGGAGGGGCGTGCACGGATGGCGACATCGCGGGTGGGGCGGCCTGCCGTACGGGGAAGGTCGGCTCGCCTCCGGGGGCGGGCTCGGCGGCGACGAGGTCGGTGACCGGCAGGCCGAGTTCCTGCTGCACCTCCCGCAGTCGCCTGGCGAACGCCCACGCCGACTCGTACCGTGCCGAGGGCGCCTTCGCCATCGCGCGCACGATCGCGCCCGCGACGGCGGACGGCACGTCGGCTCTGTTGATCGGCGGTGGTTCGGCGCTCAGGACCCTGAACATCAGCGGCGCGATCGAAGGGTCGGTCGCCGAGTGGAAGGCGGGCTGGCCCGCGAGCAGGTGGTACAGCGTCGAGCCGAGCGAGTACACGTCGGTGGAAGCGCTGTGCGGCTGCCCGCTCAGCACCTCGGGCGCGGCGTGCAGCGGCGTGAACGCCTGTGCCGTGGCCGACGTCTCCGAGGAGTCGACCACCCTGGCCACGCCGAAGTCGGCGATGGCGGGCTCGCCGTACCGGGAGATGAGGATGTTCTGCGGTTTGATGTCGCCGTGCAGCACCCCGGCCTCGTGCACCGCGGCCAGGGCGGCGGCGAGCTTGACGCCGGTGCGCAGGACGTCGGCCACCGGCAGCGGCCCCTGCGCGCGCACCCTGTCGCGCAGCGAGCCGTTCTCGAAGAACTCCATCGCGATGTACGGCTTGCCGGAGCGGGTCGTGCCGGTGTCGAACACGGTGACCACGTTCGGGTGGCCGGTCAGCCGCCCGGTGAGCTGCAGCTCGCGCTGGAACCGGCGCATGGTGCGCGCGTCGACCCTGTCCACGGTCAGGACCTTGAGCGCGACGACGCGGTCGAGACGCTCCTGGTAGGCCTTGTAGACCACGCCGAAGCCGCCCTGGCCCGCCGTGTCGAGCACCCGGTAGCCCGGCGCGTCCTCCCCTGGCAGCACGTCCCCTCCCCCCGTCCCGGGCGAGTTTAGTGTGGTTTCAGGTGACTCGCGGGGCGTAGGGGCATTTCAGGTCACCACCAGGGGACGTCGGCGGCGGGGATCATGAGCCAGGCTCCGCCGGCCACCGAGGCGCCCGCCACCAGCAGGAAGAACAGCACGTAGAAGCCGCCGGGCAGGAACGTCAGCCGGGCGAGCTGGTCGGCGTCGGAGTCGGGCGCGTGGCCCCTTCGCCGCTTGTGCTGCAGCTCCAGGATCGGCCTGACCCCGCCGAACAGCAGGAACCACACCGCGATGTGCGCCACGATCATCTGGATGTCGCCGGGGGCGTACATGGACAGGGCGAACACCGCGCCGCCGGTGACGAGCAGGATCAGCGCGCCGTACAGGTTGCGGATCAGCAGCAGCATGCAGACCAGGAAGCCCAGCACGGTCCAGACCAGCAGCGTGACCCGCCCCTCCGCGGTCAGCCACGCGCCTGCCAGCCCCAGCAGGGACGGGGCGAGATAGCCGGCCAGCGCGGTGAAGATCATGCCGGGGCCCGTGGGCCTGCCCCTGGTGAGGGTCACGCCCGAGGTGTCGGAGTGCAGGCGGATGCCCTGCAGTTGGCGGCGGCTGAGCAGTGCCACCAGCGCGTGGCCGCCCTCGTGGGCGATCGTGACGAGGCCTCGCGAAAGGTGCCACGAGGGGCGGTAGGCGACGATCGCGAACGCGGCCAGTGCCGAGAGCGCCACGACCCACAGCGCGGGCGGCGACTGAGCCTCGACCAGGTGGGCCCATAGCTTGTCCATCGAACCCGACCCTATCCGGTTGCCCCTGCTCCTGTTGAGCGGATGACGCCTGGAGGCCGGGGTTTCCGGCGCGATGCGAGGTGTGCGAGGAAGGCCGGGCTCGGCGGTGCGAGCTCGCGCGCCAGAGAGCCGCCCGAGAGCTTCCGCGACCGCGAGGGGCCTTGGGTAAGGTCGCCGTGTGGGGATAGAACAAGATTCTGCCATTCCTGCCTGGTGGCAGGCGCTCGGCCTGCCGGGCATCATCGACCTGCACGTCCACTTCCTGCCCGAGCGCATGGAACGCCGGGTCTGGCACCACTTCGACCACGGCGGCCCTCTCATGGGCGACGGCTGGCAGATCCGCTACCGGCAACCGGTCGAGGAGCGCGTCGCCCTGCTGACCTCCATGGGCGTGCGTGCCTTCCCCGCCCTCGCCTACGCGCACAGGCCGGGCATGGCCGCCGACCTCAACGCCTGGACGCTCGACTTCGCCCGCAAGGTACCCGAGTGCCTGCCGTCGGCCACTTTCTTCCCCGAGCCCGGCGTCCTCGACTACGTACGGCAGGCCCTGGACGACGGGGTCAAAATCTTCAAGATCCACCTCCAGGTCGGTGCCTTCGACCCTCGCCTGCCCGAGCTCGACCCCGTCTGGGGCCTGCTCGCCGACGCGGGGGTCCCCGTGGTCGTGCACGCCAGCTCCGTTCCCGTCCCCGGCGGCTGCGTGGGCGTCGAGCCCGTCGCCGAGGTGATGCGCGGCCACCCACGCCTGCGCATGGTGATCGCCCACCTCGGCATGCCCGAGTACGAGGACTTCTTCGCGCTGGCCGAACGGCACGAGCGCGTCGCCCTCGACACCACCATGGCGTTCACCGACTTCGCCGCGCGGCTCATGCCCTTCCCCGCCGCGCTCAGGCCCCGGCTGCGTGAACTGGGCCTTGCGGGGAAGGTGCTGCTCGGCAGCGATTTCCCCACCATTCCGTACGCCTACGCCCACCAGCTCGACGGCCTGGACAGACTCGACATGGGCGATGACTGGCTTCGCGCGGTGTGCTGGGAGAATGCGGTACGCATGATCTGAATTGGAGGGGGACGTCATGGACAACCGGCACGTGGCCTTGATCGGCGCCTTCTACGAGGCGCTCGCCAAGGGCGACACCATCGCCATGGAGCACTGCTACCACCCCGACGTCAGCTTCGGCGACCCCCTGTTCCAGGAGCTCGAAGGCCGCGACAGGGTCATGGCCATGTGGCGGCTGATGCTGTCCAGGGGAAGCGGTGTCGCGGTGACCTTCCGCGACCTCGCGGCCTCCTCCCACGCGGGTAGCGCCCATTGGACCGCCCGCTATACCTTGACCAGCACGGGCCGCGAGGTCGTCAACGAGGTGGAGGCCTTCTTCCGCTTCGAGGACGACCTGATCGTGCGCCACCGTGACGACTTCGACTTCCGCCTGTGGTCCAGGATGGCTCTCGGCAGGCCCGCGGGGCTGCTGCTCGGCTGGACCCCGATGTTCCGCAAGACCATCCGCGATCGCGCCCACCGGGCTCTCGACGAGTTTCAGCTGTCCTAGGAGGTCGGGTATGGCACGGATGAGGAGCTTCCTGCGCAGCGGCGTCCGCGAGCCCGCCCCCGAGCACTCGATGGATCCGCGCGCCGACGAGGACTCGCCCTACCGCCCCACCGTCATCGACAACGCCCTCTACCTCGACGGCCACCGCATCGGCACGCCCGCCTCCCTCGCCGACGCCTTCGACAGCCTCAAGAAGACCCCCGGCAGCATGGCGTGGATCGGCCTCTACCGGCCGAAGGACTGGGAGCTGGCCAAGCTCGCGGAGGAGTTCGGCCTGCACGAACTGGCCCTCGAGGACGCCATCGTCGGCCACCAGCGCCCCAAGGCCGACCGCTACGGCGAGATGCTGTTCGTGGTGCTGCGCGCCGCCACCTACCTGGACGACGTCGAGGAGGTCGCGTTCGGGGAGGTGCACGTCTTCGTCGGCGCCAACTTCGTGATCACCGTACGGCACGCGGAGTCGCCCGACCTGAGCGCCGTGCGCCGTCGCATGGAGTCCGACCCCGACCTGCTGCGCCAGGGGCCGCAGGCCGTGCTCTACGCCATCCTCGACGCGGTGGTCGACGGCTACGCCCCCGTCGTGGCCGGGCTGCAGAAGGACATCGAGGAGATCGAGGTGCAAGTCTTCGGCGGTGATCCCTCGGTCTCGCGAAGGGTCTACGAGCTGTCCGGCGAGGTCATCGAGTTCCAGCGGGCCACCAGCCCGCTGCTGCCGATGATCGACGGGTTCATCGCGGGCGCCTCGAAGTACGGGGTCAACCAGGAGTTGCAGAGCTACCTGCGGGACGTGGCCGACCACGCGATCACCGTCTCCGAGCGGGTGGCGGGGTTCCGTCAGCTCCTGCAGAACATCCTGGTGATCAACTCGACGATGGTGGCGCAGGAGCAGACCAGGGCCAGCTACGCGCAGAGCGAGGAGGTCAAGAAGATCTCCGCGTGGGCGGCCATCCTGTTCGCGCCGACGCTGGTCGGCACGATCTACGGCATGAACTTCGACCACATGCCGGAGACGCACTGGGTGGCCGGGTACCCGTTCGCGCTGGTGTTGATGGCCGCGGTGTGCCTGGTGCTCTACCTGGTCTTCAAACGCCGCGACTGGCTGTGACCCCACCTCGGGTGTCGCGGGTACGGCGGGCGCGGGCCGCCTGCCGTACCCGGGAAAGGGTCAGCCGAGCAGCTTCCTGGCGGCCTGCTCGATCTCGGCCTCCGACAGCAGCACGTGGTCGGCCGCCTCGCCCAGCGGGATGAAGCTGTCCGCCGACGTCACCCGGGCGATCTGTCCGGAGAAGCCCGCGTCCAGCATCTCCGTCATGACGCCTTCGGAGACCCCGCCGGTCCGCCTGCACTCGTCGGCGATCAGCACCTTGCCGGTCAGCTCCGCGGCCCGCATGAGGTCCTCCAGCGGTAGCGGCGCCAGCCACCTCAGGTCGAGCACCCGGCAGCTCACCCCGTCCTGGGTGAGCTTGACCGCCGCGCGCAGGCTCATCCGCACGCCGTTGCCGTACGTCACGATCGTCAGGTCGCGTCCGTCGCCGTAGCCGCGCGCCCGGCCGATCGGCACGTGCGTCTCCGCCCACCTGGACGGCGGCGCGTACGGCGCGAGCCACCCGTTGTCCCCGTCGTCGAACAGGTCGCGCGTGTTGTAGAGGGCGATCGGTTCGAGGAACACGCACACCGAGCCCTCGGTGCGCGCCGCCGCCAGGCAGGTGCGCAGCATCGCGGAGGCGTCGTCGGGCCTGGACGGCGAGGCGATGACCACGCCGGGGATGTCACGCAGCGCCGCGACGGAGTTGTCGTTGTGGAAGTGCCCGCCGAACCCCTTCTGGTAGGCGTATCCGGCCACGCGCACCACCATCGGATTGCGGTAGGCGCCGCGGGAGAAGAACGACATGGTCGCCGCCTCGCCGCGGATCTGGTCGAGCGCGTTGTGCAGGTAGGCGAGGTACTGGATCTCGGGGACCGGCAGCATCCGCGACACGCCCGAGCCGAGCGCGAGACCGAGGACGGCCTGCTCGTCGAGGAGCGTGTCGAAGACCCTGCCCGCGCCGAAGCGCTTCTGCAGGCCGCGGGTCACACCGTAGACGCCGCCCTTCTTGGCGACGTCCTCGCCGAAGACCATCATCTCGGGGTAGACGGCCAGCGCGTCGGCCAGCGTGCGGTTGATCGCCTGGGACAGCGTGAGCGGCTTGTCCTCCTTCTCCGGGAGCTGTCCCGCGAAGGCCTTCTCCCTGGCGGAGGGCTCGGCGGCGACCGGGCTGATCTTGGCGATCAGGTCCGCCCTGCGCGGCGCGAGCGGTTCGGCGATCTCGCGGGCGGAGGTGAGCTTGGGTGTGCGGGTGGTCTCCATCGCCATCCGCAGCAGGTGCTCGCGCTCGGACTCGTAGCGCTTGAGCAGCTCCTCGGGGGTGGCGAGCCCGGCCTCGACGAGGAGGGCGGCGGTGCGCACCAGCGGGTCGCGCTCGTAGTCGGCGCGGATCTCGCGCTGGGTGCGGTAGGAGGATTCCACGTCGGAGCCGGCGTGGCCCATCAGCCGCACGGTGTCCAGGTGGAGGAAGGCGGGCGCGCGTGTCGAGCGGACGTGGTCGGCGGCGCGGGTGGCCGCGTCGTAGGCGTCGGCCAGGTCGCAGCCGTCGGCGTGGAAGTACTCGATGCCGGGGCGGCGGGCGGCCGTCGCCACCCATCCCTTGGGCGTGCGGACCGAGATGCCCAGGCCGTTGTCCTCGCACACGAACAGGATGGGCAGCGGCTGGCCCTGGTAGGTGGCGTAGGAGGCGGTGTTGAACCCCGACAGCGCGCTCGCGTGGTTGGTCGAGGCGTCGCCGAAGCTGCACACCGTGATCGCGTCATCGGGCCACGGCGTCGGCACGCCGATCGCCTTGGCCCGCTCGATGGCCAGCGCGACGCCGACCGAGCGCGGCAGGTGACTGGCGATCGTGGAGGTCTGCGGGATGATCGCGAGGTCGGGATGGCCGAAGACCTTGTGCCTGCCGCCCGCGATGGGCTCGTCGGCTGAGGCGGTCAGCCCCAGCAGCACGTCGCGCAGCCCCTGCTCGGGCAGGCGGCCCGCCATGGAGGAGCGGGTCAGGTAGAAGGCGCCTGAGCGGTAGTGGAGCAGCGCGGGGTCGGAGGTCCTGACGGCGGCCGCCACGGCGGCGTTGCCCTCGTGGCCCGCCGAGCCGATGGTGTAGAAGCCCTCGTTCTGCTCGCGCAGCCATCTGGCGGCGACGTCGAGCAGCCGGCTGCCCAGTTGGCGGTCGAACAGCTCGCGGCAGCGTTGCCCGGTGAGCGTGGTGCCGTCTCTGACGGGCCCCGCCGGGTCTCTGGGAGCGCCCGCCCTGAGCGTCGCAACCGCTTCGGTGAAATGAGTCTCAACAGTGTCGCGCGCCACAAGCCCGATTATGTCGCGCGCATGGTCCCTTCGTCTGCCCGAACGTGAGGACGAAGTTTTTGTCTGACCGATCTGAATGACAGTTTGTCAGCTTTTCAAACGCTTTACCTGTCCTAAACGTCTACTTTAAGTACGACGTGGCACCCTCATGCCGCGTTTCAACCACCGGGGAAAGGAACGGAGTACCCGAATGTTGCAACGCTTCCGAGCGACAGCTGTTGCACTCGCGGTTGGAGCAGGGGCCCTCGCCCTGACACCTTCCGCGATGGCGACGGCGGCACCGAGCATCTCGAAGGTGGATGTCTCACCATCACCGATCGTCGTGACGGGCGACCAGCGGGTCACCGCGACGTTCTCGTTCTCGACCAGGGGAGCGGGCAAGGCCGAGCTGCAGCTCAAGCCCCCTGGCGACGCGAGTGTCGGGTCGCCGGTCGACCTCACCGCCTCGCCGCACGGTCAGTGGACCAGGTGGACGGGCAAGAAGACCTTCGACGCCAAGAGCGAAGGCAGGTGGAGCTTCCTGGCGATCGCCCATGACGGCAATGGCGGGGAGAGGTCCACCGACGGCACGTTCGCCGTCGAGGTCAGGAAGACCGCGGCGGACACCAGGATCGTCGATTTCGGCGCGCATCCCGACCTGGTCTCCGCGGGCGACCACATCTCCGTGTCCGGCCGGCTCCAGCTGGAGCGCGGCGGCTGGCAGGGGTACGGCGGGCAGCGCGTCACCATCACCTTCCGCGAGAAGGGCACCGACGCCTACCGGCACATCACCACGGTCGACACCAGCCGCAGCGGCTGGTTCGCCACCAAGGTGAGGGTCGAGGCCACCGGCTGGTGGCGGGCCGAGTTCGGCGGCAACGCCGACACCAAGGGCTCGGTCAGCGACACCGACAGGGTCGACGTCAAGGCCAGGTCCCGCGACAGCAGGATCGTCGGCTTCGACGCCTACCCCGAACCGGTCGACAAGGGCGACAGGCTCGCCTTCAGGGGAACCCTCCAGGCGGAGGGCTCCCACGGCTGGGAGGGCCTGTCGGGCCAGCGGGTGGCCATCCTGTTCAGGGCCGAGGGCTCCAGCCGCTGGGAGCGGGTGACCGGTGACTGGACCGGCCGCGACGGCCGCTTCTGGGCCGGCGCCACCGCGCAGGCCTCCGGCTGGTGGCGTGCGGTCTTCGAAGGCGCCAGGGGCGTCGACGGCTCCAGCAGCGACAGCGACTGGGTGAGGGTCGTCAAGCCCACCCCGCCGCCGAAGGACACGAGCAGGCTGGTCAAGTTCAACGCCTACCCCGAGCCGGTCAAGTACGGCAAGTACCTGCGGTTCAGGGGCGTGCTCCTGGTCGACGGCGGTGGCTACGAGGCGAAGGTCGCCCTGTACTTCCTGCCCAAGGGCTCGAGCAAGTGGCAGTACGTCAAGACGACCAACTCCACCGGCAGCGGCAAGCTGTACACCAAGGTGAAGGCCTACAAGTCGGGCTACTGGAAGTTCGTCTTCGGCGGTGACGGAGACACCTACGGCTCCCAGAGCGGTAGGGACTACGTCCGCGTCAAGAGGTAAGTGACCGAGAAAGGGGCCTGGTCGCCAGACCAGGCCCCTTTCCCATGGCCGTCAGACGGGCCGCTACTCGGCCTTCCTGAACTGGGCGATCGCGATCCCGAGCAGCGCCAGGCCGAGCAGCGCCACCAGGCCGATCTCCATGCTCACGGGCACCTGCCAGCCGAACCACTGCACGCCCGGGTTGAGCAGCGCGTTCACCTGAGGAGGCAGGGAGAGGTGGGAGAAGACCGCCTGCCGCATGGGGTCGACCGCGTAGGTCAGCGGGTTGACGGTGGTCAGCACGTGCAGCCACGAGGGCAGGTTCGCCAAGGGGAACATCGCGCCGGACAGGAACATCATGGGCATGATCGCCATCTGCATCAGCCCGAAGAAGGTCTGCATGTTGCGCATGCGGGCCGCCAGCGTCACACCGAAGGCGGTGATGGTGAACGCGGCGAGGAACATCTCCGCCAGCAGCGTCACCATCAGCTCCGGCGAGTACGGCACGCCCACCAGCCCGGCCATCGCCAGGATGATGACGCCCTGCCCGACGGCCACCACCGCGCCGCCCAGGCACTTGCCCACGACGATCGACCCGCGAGAGACGGGCGCGACCAGCATCTCCCTCAGGAAGCCGAACTCCCTGTCCCACACGATCGACCCGGCGGAGAACATCGCGGTCATGATGACCGTCATCGAGATCATGCCGGGGTACATGAACGTGCGGAAGTCGACGCCGGGGATCGAACCGCGCACCAGCGTGCCGAGACCGGTGCCCATCACGAACAGCCACAGAACCGGCTGGATGAGCATCGACAGCATGCGCGTGCGGTCGTTGACGAAGCGCAGCATCTCGCGGTGCAGCACCACCTTGACGGCGCGCAGGTCGTGCGCCATGCCGCGCGCGGGCATCCGCACGCTCACCACGTCGGTCGCCATCAACGCCTCACCATCGCCTTCATCCACTCGTTGCCCGAACCGGACTCGGCGTCCCTGATCGTCGAGCCCGTGTAGGACATGAACACGTCGTCGAGGGAGGGACGCGACACGCTCACCGACCTGATGGGCAGCCCGAGCTCGGCGAACAGCCGCGGCACGAACTCCTCGCCCGAGGCGACCGCGAACGTCACCGCGCCCTCGTGGACGGCCGCCTCGATGCCGAACCTGCTCTGGAGCGCCGCGATGGCCCTGGTGTCGTCGCCGGTGTGGATCTGCACCCTGTCCTTGCCGACGCTCGCCTTCAGCGCCTCAGGGGAGTCGATGACGACGATCTCGCCGTGATCGATGATCGCGATCCTGTCGCAGTACTCGGCCTCGTCCATGTAGTGCGTCGTCATGAAGATCGTGATGTCCTCCTTGTGGCGCAGCTTGTTGATGTAGCCCCAGATGGCCGAGCGGGTCTGCGGGTCGAGGCCGACGGTCGGCTCGTCGAGGAAGAGCACGCGCGGCGAGTGCAGCAGGCCGCGGGCGATCTCCAGCCTGCGCTTCATGCCGCCGGAGAACGTCATCACCTTGGCGTCCTTGCGGTCCCACAGCGCGACCATCTCCATGACCTGCCGGATGCGGCCGGGGACCGCGCTCTTGGGCACGCCGTACAGCTCGGCGTGGAAGCGGAGGTTCTGCTCGGCGGTCAGATAGCCGTCCAGCGTCGGGTCCTGGAAGACCAGGCCGATGTTCTGGCGGACCTGGTCGCGTTCCCTGACCACGTCGTGGCCCGCGACGCCGGCGGTGCCGCCCGTGGGGTTGACCAGCGTGCACAGCATGCTGATCGTGGTGGTCTTGCCGGCGCCGTTGGGGCCGAGGAAGCCGAAGACCTCGCCCGCCCGCACCTCGAAGTCGACCCCCTTGACGGCCTCGACCTTGCCGTAGGTCTTGGTCAGGCCCTTCACCGTGACCGCGCTCATTCGCCCTCCGCCAGAATCTTGAAGATGGACCTGCGGGTTCGCTGGAGCAGTTGCTTGGCCGCGGCGACCTGGCGGTCGTCCGCGATGCGCGCCAGATGTCCGAACGCCTCGCTGACCTGTCCCCACAGCAGTCGCAGCTCGTGCCTGTCCTCAGGCACCGAGCCGGCCACCTGCTCCCATGGTGACAGCGTCTGCGCCCGCTCGCTGAGGTGTTTCCGCCCGAGCTCGGTGAGCCGGTAGGTACGGCTGCCGCCGGCCTCGTCACCGGTGAGCAGCCCCTCGTCCTCGAGCTGCTGGAGCGCCGGGTAGACCGAGCCGGGGCTGGGCCGCCACACGCCTCTGCTGCGCTCCTCGATGTCCTGGATCATCTGGTAGCCGTTCCTGGGCGCCTCGCCCAGCAGGCTGAGCAGCGCAGCCCGCACGTCACCCTTGCGCACTCGAGGTGCGAAATCCGGCATGTCGCTCTCCAACTATCGAGATACCCAAAAGATATATCTAGATAGTTGGCAGAACAACCCGTTTTCGGGACGGCTACGGGGATGTGGCGCCGAAGGCTCGCTCGGGGGCCGGGTCAGTCGTTAATGGTCGTTAACCGAGGGTGGCGAAGGCGGCCATCGCCATCCCGCGCAGCAGGTCGCGCATCGCCTCGGCGGGCAGTTCTCCCGCGCTGTGCGGCGTGGAGTTGAGCAGCCCGAACACCGCGTGGGTCGCCGCACGCAGGCGCGGCGGAGGGCAGGAGGGGTGCAATTCCGCCAGCACGGTCACCCACTCCTCGACGTAGAGCCGCTGCAACCGCCTGATCTGCCGCCGGTGCGGCTCGGGCACGTTGCCCAGCTCCCTGTCGTGCACCGTGATCAGCGCGGGCTGCTCGAGCGCGAACGTGATCTGCACGTCCAGCAGCGCCTCCAGCGCTGACGTGGCGTCGTGGGCGCTCGTCACGACGGCGACCGCGGCCTCGCGCAGGCGCGTGCTGATGTCGGTGAGCATCTCCACCAGCAGCGCCTCCTTGCCGCTGAAGTGGCGATAGAGCGCGGGCCCCGACACTCCGACCGCGCCGCCGAGGTCCTCGATGGACACGCCGTGGTAGCCGCGGGCGGCGAACAGCGTGGCCGCGGCCTCCAGGATCTCGCCTCGGCGATTGCGGGTAGGAGTGCTCACATCCCACATTCTAGACACAGACGTTAATGATGATTAACCTTCAGGGCATGTTCAAGCGCAACGCCGAGGTCAACGAGCGGCTGGCGGCCGAGCTGCGCGAGCGCCTGGCCGAGGCCGCGAAGGGTGGTCCCGAGCGGTCCAGGCAGCGCCACGTCGAGCGCGGCAAGCTGCTGCCACGCGACAGGGTCGACGGGCTGCTCGACCCCGGGTCCCGCTTCCTGGAGCTGTCGCCGCTGGCCGCCAACGGCCTCTACGACGACCAGGCTCCCGCGGCAGGCATCATCACGGGGGTCGGCAGGGTCTCGGGCCGCGAGTGCGTGGTCGTGGCCAACGACGCGACGGTCAAGGGCGGCACGTACTACCCGCTGACCGTCAAGAAGCACCTGCGCGCGCAGGAGGTGGCGCTGCAGAACCACCTGCCCTGCCTCTACCTGGTCGACTCGGGCGGCGCGTTCCTCCCCAAGCAGGACGAGGTCTTCCCCGACCGCGAGCACTTCGGCCGCATCTTCTACAACCAGGCCACGATGTCGGCGCGCGGCATCCCGCAGATCGCCGCCGTCCTCGGCTCGTGCACGGCGGGCGGCGCCTACGTCCCCGCCATGAGCGACGAGGCCGTGATCGTGCGCAACCAGGGCACGATCTTCCTCGGCGGGCCTCCGCTGGTGAAGGCCGCCACGGGCGAGGAGGTCACCGCGGAGGAGCTCGGCGGGGGAGACCTGCACGCGCGCGTCAGCGGCGTCACCGACCACCTGGCCGAGGACGACGCCCACGCGCTGGCGATCGTCCGCGACATCGTCTCCACGCTCGCGCCCAGGCAGGCCGCGCCGTGGGAGCGCCGGGCACCCGAGGAGCCGCACCTCGACCCGCAGGAGCTGTACGGCATCGTGCCGCCCGACACCCGCACGCCGTACGACGTGCGCGAGGTGGTGCGCAGGATCGTCGACGGCTCCCGCTTCCTCGAGTTCAAGGCCGAGTACGGCACGACGCTGGTCACCGGGTTCGCCCACATCCACGGCCACCCCGTCGGGATCATCGCCAACAACGGCATCCTGTTCGCCGAGTCGGCGCTGAAGGGCGCGCACTTCATCGAGCTG
Source organism: Nonomuraea mangrovi (assembly GCF_042681425.1). Lineage (NCBI taxonomy): Bacteria > Bacillati > Actinomycetota > Actinomycetes > Streptosporangiales > Streptosporangiaceae > Nonomuraea > Nonomuraea mangrovi. Next base: position 841,260 of record NZ_JBHUFV010000033.1, read on the forward strand.
TGCGACCAGCGACGCGTCCCCCTGGTCTTCCTGCAGAACATCAGCGGCTTCATGGTCGGCAAGGCGTACGAGGCCGGCGGCATCGCCAAACACGGCGCGAAGATGGTCACCGCGGTGGCGTGCGCCCGCGTGCCCAAGTTCACCGTCGTCATCGGCGGGTCCTTCGGAGCGGGCAACTACGCCATGGCGGGCAGGGCCTACTCCCCGCGCTTCCTGTGGATGTGGCCGAACGCCCGCATCTCGGTGATGGGCGGCGAGCAGGCCGCCAACGTGCTCACCACCGTCGGCACAGCGGACGCCGACGCGATCAGGGCCCAGTACGAGGACCAGGGCAACCCCTACTACTCCACGGCCCGCCTGTGGGACGACGGCGTGATCGACCCGATCGACACCCGCACCGTCCTGGGGCTGGGCCTGTCCGCGGCGGCCAACGCGCCGCTCGAACCCGTCGGCTACGGCGTCTTCCGGATGTGATGATGTTCAGCACCGTACTGATCGCCAACCGGGGCGAGATCGCCGTCCGGATCATCAGGACGCTCCGCGCCATAGGGATCACCTCTGTCGCGGTCTACACGGAGTCCGACTACACCGCCCCTGACGCGGCCCCGCTGCACGTGCGCATGGCCGACCAGGCACTCCAGATCCCTCACTACCTGGACATCGAGGCACTGGTCGCGGCGGCCAGGGCGTCGGGCGCGCAGGCCGTCCATCCCGGCTACGGCTTCCTCGCCGAGAACGCCGCCTTCGCGCGCAGGTGCGCCGCCGAGGGGCTGGTCTTCATCGGGCCGCCCGCCGACGCCATCGAGGCCATGGGCGACAAGATCCGCGCCAAGCGGACCGTCTCCGAGGCGGGCGTGCCCGTCGTGCCCGGCGGGATCGGCGCCGACCTGGAGACGTGGACCGACTTCCCCGCGCTGATCAAGCCATCGGCGGGCGGCGGCGGCAAGGGCATGGTGCTGGTGCGCACGGCGGGCGAGCTGCCCGAGGCGCTCGCCTCGGCCCGCCGTACGGCGGAGGCCGCCTTCGGCGACGGCACCCTGCTCATCGAGCGCTACATCGAGAACCCCAGGCACATCGAGATCCAGGTGCTCGCCGACACCCACGGCGGCGTCGTCCACCTGGGCGAGCGCGAGTGCAGCCTGCAGCGCAGGCACCAGAAGATCATCGAGGAGGCGCCCTCGCCCTTCGTCACCGAGGCGATGCGCGAGGGCATGGGCGCGGCGGCGGTCGAGGCGGCCCGCTCGGTCGGCTACACCGGCGCGGGCACCGTCGAGTTCATCGTCGACGGCGTCTCCGGCGACTACCACTTCATGGAGATGAACACCCGCCTGCAGGTCGAGCACCCCGTCACCGAGCTGGTCACCGGACTGGACCTGGTCGAGCTCCAGGTGCGGGTGGCCGCGGGCGAGCCGCTGCCGTTCGGACAGGACGAGGTACGGCTGCGCGGCCACGCCGTCGAGGCGCGCGTCTACGCCGAGGACCCCGCCCGCGGCTTCCTGCCGACCGGCGGCAGGGTCCGCGCCCTGCGCGAGCCCACCACGGTCAGGGTCGACTCCTCGCTGGCCGAGGGCGTGGTCGTCGGCAGCCACTTCGACCCGATGCTGTCGAAGGTGGTCGCCTGGGGCGAGGACCGCGCCACCGCGCTGCGGACCCTCGACAGGGCTCTGGCGGAGACGACCGTGCTCGGGGTGACGACGAACATCCCGTTCCTGCGGGCGCTCGCCGGGCACCCCGACGTCGTCGCGGGTGAGCTGGACACCGGCCTGGTCGAACGGGTGCTGCCGGCGCTCGAACCGACCGCGGACGTCCCCGACGACGTCGTGGCCGCCGCGGCGCTGCTGTTCCACAACGCGCCGCCCGCCACGGACCCGTGGGAGGTCGCCGACGGCTGGCGGGTCGGCGAGCGGGCGTGGACGACCTGGCGGCTGGAGTCGCGCGACGGCGTCCACGAGGTCGCGGTGCGCGGCCTGCCCGCCTCCGGCGCCGAGGTCCGCCTGGAGCCCACCGGCGTCATGAGCGCCAGGGCGGTCGTCGAGGGCGGCGAACTCGCCGTCACGCTCGGCGCCCGCTCCCTCCGGTTCGTCGTGGTCCGCGAGGGCGACACGGTATGGCTGGGGCGCGAGGGCGCGGCCTGGACGCTCACCAGGCACAGGATCGGCGACCCCGGCGACAGGCCGGGAGCCGCGGGCGGCGGCGACGGGATTGTGCGCAGCCCCATGCCAGGCACCGTGCTGCTGGTCAAGGTCGCGGCCGGCGACCAGGTGAGCGAGGGGCAGCCGCTGGTCGTCGTCGAGGCGATGAAGATGGAGCACACCGTCACCGCCCCCGTCCAGGGCACGGTCACCGAACTGCCGGTCAGGGCCGGCCAGCCCGTCGACATGGACGCGGTACTCGCCGTCGTCTCATCGGAGGAGTGAGTCGCATGCCGTACGCCATGGACGGGCTTCCCGAGCGGGTCACGGTCTACGAGGTGGGGCCGCGCGACGGCCTGCAGAACGAGAAGGCCGTCGTCCCCGTCGAGGTCAAGGCCGCCTTCATCGACAGGCTCGCCGACGCGGGACACACCGTGATCGAGGCGACCAGCTTCGTCCACCCGAAGTGGGTGCCTCAGCTGGCCGACTCGGCTGAGCTGCTGGCCATGCTGGAGCGGCGCCCCGGCATCCGGTATCCGGTGCTCGTCCCCAACGAGCGCGGGCTGGACAGGGCGCTGGAAAGCGGCGTCGACGAGGTGGCCGTCTTCGCCAGCGCGACCGAGACCTTCGCCAACAAGAACCTCAACCGCGGCCTGGACAGCCAGTTCGAGATGTTCGAGCCGGTCATCGCCCGCGCCCTGGCCGCGGGCGTGAAGGTGCGCGCCTACGTGTCGATGGTCTTCGGCGACCCGTGGGAAGGCCCGACGCCGGTCGAGCAGGTCGTGCGGGTCGGCACCCGGCTGCTCGACCTCGGCTGCCACGAGCTGTCGCTGGGCGACACGATCGGCGTGGGCACCCCGGGCCACGCCACCGCGCTCATCGAGGCCTTCCCGTCGCCCGACCGGCTGGCCGTCCACTTCCACGACACCTACGGCCAGGCCCTGGCCAACACGCTCGCCGCGCTCAAGGCGGGCGTCACCGTCGTCGACGCCTCCACCGGAGGCATCGGCGGCTGCCCCTACGCCGAGTCGGCCACAGGCAACCTCGCCACCGAGGACCTGGTGTGGATGCTCCAAGGACTCGGCGTCGACACGGGACTCGACCTCGGCAAGCTCGTCGCCACCAGCGTCTGGCTCGCCGAACGGCTCGGCCGTCCCAGCCCGTCCCGGGTCGTCCAGGCCCTCTCGAAAGGCTGAACAACCATGCTCAACGACGAGTACGAAGAGCTGCGCAAGACCGTCGAGGCCTTCGCCCGCGACGTGGTCGCCCCTGTGATCGGCGATTACTACGAGCGCGAGGAGTTCCCCTACGACATCGTCCGCCAGATGGGCACCATGGGCCTGTTCGGCCTGCCCATCCCCGAGGACTACGGCGGGATGGGCGGCGACTACTTCGCGCTGTGCCTCACGCTGGAGGAGCTCGCCAGGGTCGACTCCAGCGTGTCCATCACCCTGGAGGCGGCCGTCTCCCTCGGCGCCATGCCGATCTACCGGTTCGGCACGGCCGAGCAGAAGGCTCAGTGGCTGCCCGAGCTGACCTCGGGACGCATGCTCGGCGCCTTCGGGCTGACCGAGCCCGGAGGCGGCAGCGACGTGCCCGGCGGCATGCGCACCACCGCCGTGCTGGACGGCGACGAGTGGGTGATCAACGGCACCAAGGCGTTCATCACCAACTCCGGCACCGACATCACCGGCGTCGTCGCCGTCGCCGCGCTGACGGGCGAGCGTGAGATCTCCACGATTCTGGTGCCCTCGGGCACGCCCGGCTTCACCGTGTCGAAGAAGTACTCCAAGGTCGGCTGGAACGCCTCCGACACCCGCGAGCTGTCCTTCGCCGACTGCCGCGTGCCGTCCGCCAACCTGCTGGGGGAGCGGGGCAGGGGCTACGCGCAGTTCCTGCAGACGCTCGACGAGGGGCGCATCGCCATCGCCGCGCTGAGCGTCGGCCTGGCGCAGGGCTGCGTGGACGAGTCACTGCGCTACGTCCGCGACAGGCGCGCCTTCGGCCACCCCATCGGCCACTACCAGGCCATCCAGTTCAAGGTCGCCGACATGGAGGCCCGCGCCCACACCGCCAGGCTCGCCTACTACCACGCCGCCTCGCTCATGATGGCGGGCAAGCCGTTCAAGAAGGAGGCGGCCATCGCCAAGCTGGTCTCCTCCAACGCGGCCATGGACAACGCCCGCGACGCGACGCAGATCTTCGGCGGCTACGGGTTCATGAACGAGTTCCCCGTGGGTCGCTTCTACCGCGACGCGAAGATCCTGGAGATCGGCGAGGGAACCAGCGAGGTGCAGCGGATGCTCATCGCCAGGCAACTCGGCATGGCGGACCTCTGATGCCCGGATCGGGGGCATATGCTCGTGATTCTGGAGTTCCGAATTGGACGACCCAGTGGGAACGATCTATGGTCCACGTCATGACCTCAGACGATCTGCACATTCGGAGGGCGGAGCCGAGCGACGCTGATGAGATCTTCGCGCTTGCGCGGGAGTTCGGGCTGACCTTCAGGCCCGAGCGCGCGGCCTTCGACCTGGCCTTCCCGCAGCTGCTGGAGAACAAGGACGCGCTGGTGCTCACCGCGGTGGCCGAGGGCCGCGTCCACGGCTACCTGCTCGGCTACGTGCACCTGACCCTGTTCGCCAACGGGCCGGTCGCATGGGTGGAGGAGGCCATGGTGCAGACCGGGTTCCGCAGGCAGGGCATCGGCCGCGGCCTGCTGGAGGAGTTCGAGGTCTGGGCACGGGAGAAGCAGGCGGGCTACGTCGCCCTCGCCACCCGCCGCGCCCCTGAGTTCTACCGGGCACTGGGCTACGAGCAGTCGGCGAGCTTCTACCGCAAGGTGCTCCGCTGAGTTTCGTCAGTATCTGATGGCATCCTGTTGGGCGTGAGCATCAATACGGTGAGTCCCCGGTTCGTCGGCCGCACCGACGAACTGGCCGCTCTGGAGTCGGCGCTGCGCCGTGCCCGCGAGGGCGCGTCCTCCACCGTCCTGGTCGGCGGGGAGGCGGGGGTCGGCAAGACCAGGCTGATCAGCGAGTTCACCGAGCGCGTCACCGATGCCAGGGTGCTCGTCGGCGGCTGCCTGGAGCTCGGCACCGACGGCCTGCCGTTCGCTCCCTTCACCGCGGTGCTCCGCAGGCTCGTGCGCGACCTGGGCCGCGACGCGATCGCCGCGATGGTGCCCGGCGGCTCCACCAGGGGCCTCGGCCGGCTGCTCCCCGAGTTCGGCGAGCCCGAGGGCGACGGGCCCGAGGCGCGCGCGAGGCTGTTCGAGCAGGTCCTCGGCCTGCTGGAGGGGCTGGCCGAGCGGGAGCCCACCGTCCTGATCGTGGAGGACGCCCACTGGGCCGACCGCTCCACCCGGGACCTGCTGTCCTTCCTCGTGCGTTACCAGCGCTCCGACCTGCCGCTGCTGATCATCGCCACCTACCGCGCCGACGACCTGCACCGCACCCATCCGCTGCGGCCGCTGCTCGCCGAGCTCGGGCGGGTCGCCTGGGTCAGGCGCCTCGAGCTGCGCAGGCTGAGCCGCCGCGAGGTCGTCGAGCAGGCCACGGGCATCCTGGGCAGGCTGCCGGGCAGGTTCGACGTCGACGACGTCTACTCCCGCAGCGAGGGCAACCCGCTGTTTGTCGAGGCGCTGCTGGCGGGCGACGGGCACGACAGCGTTCCCGAGTCGCTGCGTGACCTGCTGCTGGCCAGCGTCGAGCGGCTGCCCGACGACACCCAGGAACTGCTGAGAGTGGCCAGTGCGGGCGGCGCGCGGATCGATCACGCGCTGCTGACCGCCGTCGCGGGGCTCGACGACGGCGACCTGTCGAGGGCACTGCGCCCCGCCGTGGCGGGAAACGTGCTGGTCGTCGACGGCGAGGGCTACTCCTTCAGGCACGCGCTGATCCGCGAGGCCGTCCACGACGACCTGCTGCCAGGCGAGCGCACCCGCCTCCACACCCGCTTCGCCAGGACGCTGGAGGACAACCCGCTGCTGCTCCCCGCGACCAGGGCCGCCATCGAACTGGCCCATCACTGGCACGCCGCCCACGACGTCAAGCACGCGCTGGTCAGCGCGTGGCGCGCGGCGGCCGCGGCGCGCAAGGCCACCGCCTACGACGAGCAGCTCACCATGCTCACCCGGGTGCTGGAGCTGTGGGAGCAGGTGCCCGACGCCGCCGAGCTCATCCAGATCTCCTACATCGACGTCCTGCGGGCCAAGATCATGGTCTCCCATCTGGCGGGCGAGTTCGAACGGGCCATCTCCCTCTCACGGGCCGCCCTGCGCCTGGTCGACGCCGACAGCGACCCGATCACCACCGCCAAGCTCCTGCGCCACAGGGGCCTGGCCAGCTACGACCTCGGCCGCAAGGGATACGTCGACGACCTGCGCGCCGCGGCGCGCCTGGTACCCGCCTCGCCGCCGACACCGCTGCGCGCCAAGATCCTCGAAGCCCTCGCGCGCATGCTCAACACGCCGGACGTCTGGACGGAGAGGCAGACGCACGCCGAGGAGGCGCTGCGCATCGCCCGCCGGATCGGCGACGGCACCACCGAGGCACAGGCTCTCATCACGCTGACCTGGGCTTCCAGCCACAACGCCGAGGCCGACCAGCAGCTCGGCGGCTACACCGAGGCCAGGCGGATCGCCGGCGCGGCGGGCGCCTACAACGCGCTGATGCGGGCGGCCATCTCCGAGTCCGACACGCTGGAGGGCTGGGGGCGCCACGAGGCGGCCGCCGTCGTCGCCAGACAGGGCATCGCCCAGGCCGAGGACTACGGCCTCGCCCGCACCTCGGGCGCGTTCCTCGCGATCAACCTGGCCGAGCCGCTGGTCTCGCTCGGTCGCTGGGACGAGGCGCTCGAGGTCATCGAGCACGCGCTCGACCTGGCGCCGCCGCCGCCGTACCGGGCCAGCCTGCTGGGGTTCGCCACCGACATCGCACTCGCGCGCGGCGACGCAGACCGGGCGGAGACGCAGTTCAAGGAGGCCGCGGGGCTGCTGTCCTCGGGCTTCTACCGTGACCAGACCATCCTGCCCAACCTGGGCAGGGAGCTGAAGCTCCGGCTGGCCGGCGGCCGGCAGGAGGCCGCGCTCGAGGTGATCGCGCGGGCGCTGCGCACCCAGGACCTGCCCGCCAGCCCGCGCTACGCGTGGCCGTTCATGGTCGCCGCGATGCACGCCCTCACCACCGTGTCGCCACGGGGGCTGGCCGGGTATGCAGGCTCGAGCGCGGACCCACGGTTCGGCCTGTCCGACCCTGCCGAGCCCGTGCCGTCAGCCGACGAGCTGGTGGCGGCGCTGAGTGGGATCGCGGCCAAGGTCGACGTCAAGGGCGACCTGCAGCGGGCGCTGCGCCTCAACTTCGCGGCCCTGCTCGGGCACGACGTGGCGGCGTGGGACCTGGCGGCGGGGGCATGGGAGGCGCTGGACCAGCCGTACGAGCGGGCGGTGGCGCTGCTCGGCGCGGCCCACGCCGCGATCGCCGACCCCTCGGCCCAGCCGGTCGGCACCCCGGGATCCGGCGCCGCTCCGGGATCCGGTCGCATGCCAGGATCCGATGCCATGCCGGGCGGCCTGGCCGTGGGCGGCACGGACGGCTCGGGCTCGGACGGTGGCTCTGGCTCTGGCTCGGGCGGTGGCTCTGGCTCGGGCGGCTCTGGCCCGGGCGGTTTCTCTGGCGCGGGCGGCTCGGGCTCGGGTGGTTTCACGGCTTCGAGCGGCAGGGAGGCGGCGGCCGAGCGGCTGTCCGTGGCGCGGACGCTGGCCGAGCGCCTGCTCGCCGCACCGCTCCTGGCGGAGATCGACTCGCTGGCCCGGAGGGCGCGCATCCCGCTGACGGGCGAGGCGCCGGTCGAGGACAGCAGGCTGGGGTTGACCGCGAGGGAGTTCGAGGTGCTCAAGCTGGTCACGCGCGGGCTGAGCAACAAGGAGATCGCGGCCGAGCTGTTCATCTCGGTGAAGACGGTCAGCGTGCACGTCTCCAACATCCTGGGCAAGCTGGGCGCCGCGTCCCGGGGCGAGGCGGCCGCCACCGCCCACCGCCTCCACCTGTACGACACCCCCATCCCCTGACCACTCACCTCGCCTGCCTCGCAGTGACCGGCGCGGCCTGTCCCCGGGTGACGCGCCCTGCCTGGCCCGTAGCGATCGGCGCGGCCGGTCGCCGGAAGACTCGCCCTGCCCGGTCCGTAGTGATCGGCCCGGCCCGTCGCCAGGCGACTCGCCCTGACTGGCCTGTCGCGGGGTGACGCGCCCTGCCTGGCCCGTAGCGATCGGCGCGGCGTGACCGGCGCGGTCTGATCCATCCGCACCGCTCCGCGGAGGCGCACGGAGCGAAGGGGCACGGCCGTCCCAACGCTCGCGGAGTCAGGGAGGGGACGCTTCGAGGGAGCCGCGGAGGATCGTAAAGATCGGAGGGGTGCCCGGGCCCTCCACGGGAGGACCCGGGCGGTGGAGGGGACGTTCGGGTCGTGGGGCCCTCGGCGGGGTGAGGGCCCAGGGTCAGCTGGTGAGCTGGGCGTCGAGGCGGTAGCCGTCGACGGTGACGTAGACCTGGTCGCCGGGCCGGGCGTTCAGGCGCATCAGGACCGGCTGCAACGAGTCGAAGACCGGCTGCTGGTCGCGCCACACCAGGACGACCGCGTTGTCGCCTGGCCCTGTCACCGACAGCAGGGTGCCCGGGCGCATGCCGAGCTGGGCCGCGTATCCCTCGGGGACGGCCACGGGCCCGCCGCGCAGATGCTCGGGGGTGACGTCGATGCGCTGCCAGCGGCGCGGGTCGGAGGTGGGGCTCGGCGGCGGGGGCGGCGGCGAGGAGGGCGCGCCGGCCAGCAGCGGGGGTGGTGCGGAGGCTCCTGCCAGCAGCGGCGAGCGCCCGCCTGACAGCGCCGACAGCGTCGCCAGCGCGGCGCTCGGGTCGATCTGTCCCTGGGGCGTGGGCGGGACGGGCTGGCCGCCCCTGTGGTGGTGACCGTTGGCCCCCGGCGTACGGCGCGGCAGCGGCTGCTGTACGGCGGGCTGAGCGAAGGCCGCCTCGATGGGCGCCTCGGCGGGGAGGGCGTCGAGCCATGCCTTGGCGGAGTGCCGCCTGATGCCGAGTTCGCCGAGCAGTTCCTCCACGTCGGCGTCGGCGGGATGGGCCGCGAGGAGTTGCCTGGTACGCGCCTGCAACCCGGTCAGGTCGCCGACGACGAGCCAGCCGTCCTGCAGGCGGCGGTCGGGCATGAGCGTGACCAGCACCCGCCACAGCGGGCTGCGCAGGGTCGGCACGATGACGGGGTGGGCGGGGTCGGCGCCGATCAGCTGTTCCTCGGTGGCCGCGGTGCCGAGCCACTCGGTGAGGCGGAACATGTGCCCCGTGACGGGCGCGGACTCCGAGGAACGCAGCCAGTGCAGGACGCGTTCCTCGGCGGTGCGCTGGGACTGGGACAGCACGTCCCTGTCGACCAGGAGTTTGTGAGCGAGGGTGCGCAGCGTGTCGGGCTCGGCGGCGAACAGGCGGTTGACCGCCACCGCCAGCTCCAGCCGGTCGAAGGAGCGGAACAGGCCGTCGACCACGCGGACCATCGGGTAGTCGTCGTCGGGAGTCCCCGCGGGAGCCGACACGGGGGGTGCCGCGAGGGGCTGGCTCGGATAGGAGCCGCCCTGCTGCGCGGCGAACGGCGAGGTCTGGCTCGGCGGGGGAGCGGCCGCACCGCCCTGCTGGGCGGGCGGGGGAGCGCCGGCGCCCTGCCCGGGCGCGCCTGCGGGCCGGCCGGGCATACCAGGCTGCCCCGGCCCACCAGGCTGCCCGGGCATGCCGGGCTGGCCGGGCCTACCAGGCTGGCCGGGTGCGCCAGGCTGGCCGGGCGCACCGGCTCCGGGCACGCCGCCCGGCTGACCCGGCTGACCCGGCTGGCCTGGCTGACCCGGCTGACCCGACTGGCCTGGGGCCCCACCGGGCTGGGCGGGGAAGGCCCCGGTCGAGGGCCTGCCGGGAACGGCCGGGAAGGACCCCGTCGAGGGACCGCCGGACGGGGAGGGAGAGGAGCCTGCGGGCGTTCTGCCCGGGACGGCGGGGAAGGAGCCTGTCGAGGGGCCGCCGGGCTGGGAGGCGAACGAGCCGGTCGAGGTCCGGCCGGGAACGGCGGGGAAGGACCCGGTCGAGGGGCCGCCTGGAACCGCGGGGAAGGACCCGGTCGAGGGGCCGCCTGGAACCGCGGGGAACGACCCGGTGGAGGGCTCGCCGGGGCGCGCGGCGGCGGGGTCCTGCGCGCCGGGTCGCTGGGGTAGCCCCGGCCCCTGGGCGCCGGGCCGCTGGGGAAGCGGGGCGCCCTGTCCTGGGTCTTGACCCTGCTGAGGGGCGAAGAACCCGCCCTCAGGCGGCTGCGACGGCGTCTGCGGCCGCTCCGCCGGGCGTTGGGGGAGCGCTCCCGCGGGACGTACGGCTGAAGCGTCAGAGGTCGCGGGGATGCGCCCCAGTACTTCTCTGAACACCGATTCCACGACGACCTCGGTCGAGGCCGACGAGGCCGGAGAGCCCAGGTCCCCGGTGCTCAACCGGCGCAGCACCCGCCACCCGCCGAGGTCGGAGATCACCGTCCTGGCGGGTTCGGGCCAGCCGGGCAGCGAGGGGTCCACGTGGTGCACGTGCAGCGCGGGCAGCACGTCCGCCAGCGGCAGGTGGTCCCATCGGGAGGCGGCGAGTCGCGCGAGCCGCTCGCACATCCACTCGACGCCGGTGGTGCCGAGCGCCCGCGACAGCGAGAGCGAGCCCCACCAGCCGGTGGGGAGGCGAGGGTCGGCCAAGGCTTCGGCGACCTGCTGAGGACGGCTCCAGCGCAGCGCTGGGACCAGGTCGCTCAGGCAGATCGATGACTCGACGTCCATCGGCGGACCGCATCCTCCCCAGAAAGTTGTGACGCGTGTGGCTAATGGTGCAGCCTACGCCGCAAGCTATCAATCGGTGTGAATAGGGTAAAGACGGTTGGCACCCAAACCGTACCGTGGGCGTCCCCCGACGATGGCCACAGCGTCGGCTCCCGCGTCGCATCCGGCGTCGAGAGATGCCAGGTCATCGGCACCGGCGAGCATCGCCGTGAGAAAACCCGCGGCGAAGGCGTCTCCCGCTCCGGTGGAGTCGACCACGGCGCGTTCCCTGCCCTTGGTCGTGGCCGTCACACGTCCATTTCTGGCCAGGATCGCGCCGTCCGCGCCGAGCTTGACCGCCGCCGTGCCATACAGGGTGCTGAGCCTCTCGGCGGCCGCCTCGGGAGAGCCGGCGCCGCTCAGCAGGAGCGCCTCGTCCCTGTTGGGGATGACCAGTCCCGCCGGGGCGGTCTCGGTCAGGAAGCGTTCGACGCCGAACTCGCGCAGGGGGCCGGTCGAGGCGGGGTCGACGCTGATCGAGAGGTTCAGCTCCGCCGCCGCCCTCATGGCCAGCCTGGCCAGCTGGAGTCCTGGCTCGGCGAACAGCGTGTAGCCGGAGATGTGCAGGTGACGCACGCCGTCCAGCAGGTCGGGTGACCAGTCGTCGGCGGAGATGCGGCCACCCGCGCCGCGGTTGGTGAGCATGGAGCGCTCGCCCGTGACGTCGACCATCGCGATGACCACAGCGGTCGGATGGTCGGGGTCGACGCGCACGTGCGGGCGCACGCCGACCTTGGCCAGCTCGGCGGTGTGCCACTCGCCGGTGTCGAAGCCCACCCTGGTCAGCAGCCGCGAGTCGGCGCCCAGGTGGGCGGCCCACGAGGCGGTGTTCGCGCCCGAGCCGCCGGGTCGCAGCACGATGTCGGCCGCGGTGTCGGTGCCCGTGCGGACCGGGGAGCCGTGGATGGCGACGACGTCGGTGACGACGTCGCCGATCACCAGGAGTCCGGCGCTCATCCCCGGGCCCACGCGACCGCGATGTCGCCGGCGACGCGGACGTTGCCGCGGACGGCGGCGAGATTGGCCTCCAGGGATGCGCCGTCGGTGCCGCGCACCAGGTAGGAGAGCAGGAACGGGGTGATGGCCTGGCCGGTCACGCCCTCGCGCTCGGCGGCGGCCAGCGCCTCGGCCAGCACGCGGTCGTGCAGAGCGGGGTCGAGCTGCTCGGCCACCGGCACGGGGTTGGCGACGATCAGGGCCGTCTCGGGGCCGCCGAGGGCGTCCTGGCCGCGCATGATGGCGGCGGCCTGCTCGGGCGACTCGATCCGCCAGTCGATCGGCTGGCCGGAGCTGTGGAGGTAGAAGCCGGGGAAGGTGTCGGTGCGCAGCCCTGCGATGGTGACGCCACGCGTCTCCAGGCGCTGCAGGGTGGCGGGCACGTCGAGGATCGACTTCACGCCCGCGCAGACGATGGTGATGCGGGTGCGGGCGAGGGTGTCGAGGTCGGCCGACTCGTCCTGGTCCTGCGTCCAGCCGCGGTGCACGCCGCCCAGGCCGCCGGTGGCGAAGATCCTGACGCCCGCGCGGGCGGCCAGGAAAGAGGTCGCCGACACGGTGGTCGCGCCGCTGGCCCCGAGGGCCGCGGCGACGGGCAGGTCACGCTGACCCAGCTTGCGCAGGCCGGGCTCGGTGGCGATGCGGACCAGCTCGTCCTCGTCCAGGCCCACCCTGGCCACTCCGTCCAGCACGGCGATCGTCGCGGGCACCGCGCCCGTCTTGCGGACGATCTCCTCCAGCTCCCTCGCGACCTCCAGGTTCCGCGGCTGGGGCAGGCCGTGGGAGATGATCGTGGACTCCAGGGCCACCACGGGCGCGCCGGAGGCGAGCGCCTCCGCGACCTCGGCGGACGGGCGGAGGATGGGGTCAGTCGTGCTGGGCATGAGGTGGTTCGTGCTCCTTGGACGCGCTGGTGCTGGTGTCTTCTGGAACGGGCCAATGGCCGGGAATTGTTCCAAAAGGAGCAGGTTACCCCTGGTCAGACGAGGAGCGCCACGCCGCCCAGCGAGAGCACGACGATCATGGCGGTGGCAATGCCGCCGAGCAGCAGCGCACGCCCGCCCCTGGCGAGTTTGCGCACGTCGATGCCGGTGCCGAGACCGAACAGCGCGGCGGCAAGCAGCAGGCCGCTGATCTGGGGCGCGACGTCGGTGATCGGCTGCGGGACCAGTCCTGTGCCGCGTACCGCGACCATCAGCAGGAAGCCGAGCACGAACAGCGGGACCAGCGGCGTCGTGCGCTTCCTGTCCGCGCCCACGCCCTGGCCACGCAGGCGCAGCGAGGTCAGCGCCACCAGCGGTGCGAGCAGCACGACCCTGGCCAGCTTCACCGTCACCGCCACGGCGAGCACGGCGGCGCCGCCGGCCGCGCCGATCGCGGCGACCTGGGCGACCTCGTGGACCGACGCGCCCGCCCACACGCCCAGCTGGTGCGCGGTCAGGCCGAGCCACGAGGCCATCAGGGGGAGCAGCACGATCAGCGCCGTGCCGTACAGGACGACCACGCTCAGCGCGCCGGCCACGTCGTCGTCGTCGCTGACGCCGCCCTCGCCGCCCGTGGCCTCGTGCATGCCCGCCACCGCCGCGGCGCCGCAGATGGAGACGCCGGTGGCGACCAGCAGCGAGGTGCCCTGCGACAGGCCGAGTCGCCGGCCGATCAGCGGGGTGAGGGTGAAGGTGACCCCGGTGGCGAGCGCGATGACCGCCAGCGGCTGCCAGCCGAGCGCCAGCACGTCCGGCACGGCGATCTGCACGCCGAGGACGACGATCGCGACGCGCAGGACCGTCCGCGCGGCGAACCTGAAGCCAGGGGCGAACGCGGCGCCCACGCCGACGGTGTTGGCCAGGGCCGCGCCCAGGACCACCGCGACGATGGCCGGGCTGACCACCGGCACGAGCCTGTTCACCGTCAGCGCCACGACGACCGCGGCGGCGGTCAGGCCGAGCCCTGGCAGCAGCCCGCGGACGTTCGAGGTGCGGGCGCGGGCGGCGGGTGGGCCGGCGGTGAGAGTCATGCTCCCAGTCTTCGGGCCGGTATCGGCGTTCAGTAGGCCGATCTTGACTGGGAGGTCATAGCCTGAGGCTATGAGTGAATTGCCCGACTTGGAGTCCTTGCGGCTTCTGGTCGACGTCGGCGGGCTCGGCAGCCTCGGGCAGGCGGCCAGGGCCGCGGGCATCGCGCAGCCCTCGGCCAGCAAGCGCATCGCCAGACTCGAACGCCGCCTCGGCGTGCCGCTGCTCGAACGCACGCCTCGCGGCTCGACGCTGACCGCCGAGGGCAGGATGGTCGCGGGCTGGGCGGCGCAGGTGCTGGACGCGGCGCACGAGCTGATGCGCGCGGTCGAGGCGGTACGGCAGGGCGAGGCCGCCCAGCTCCACGTGGCGGCCAGCATGACCGTGGCGGAGTACCTCGTGCCGCGCTGGCTGGGTGAGCTGCAGAGCCGCGAGCCCGACATCCAGGTGGGGCTCGACGTGATGAACTCCGCCGACGTGGCGGTACGGGTGCTCGGTGAGAAGGTCGAACTGGGCTTCGTGGAGGGGCCGTCGGTCCCGGACGGGCTGGCCAGCAGGGTGGTGGCCACCGACCGGCTGGTCGTCGTGGTCGCTCCAGGGCATCCGTGGGCGCGCCGCCGTACGGTGCTGCGGGTGGCGGAGCTGGCAGGTACCCCGCTGGTGGTGCGCGAGCCGGGATCGGGCACCAGGGAGACCCTGGACCTCGCCTTCGCGGGGCAGCGCGTGGCCAGCCCCCGGCTGGAGCTCGGATCGAACGCGGCGGTGAAGGGCGCGGCCCAGGCGGGGGCGGCGCCCGCGGTGCTGAGCGGGCACGCGGTGGAGGCCGAGGTGGCCACGGGGCGGCTGGTGGAGGTGCCGCTGGCCGGGCTCAACCTGGTGCGCAACCTGCGGGCGGTGTGGCGTCGAGGCAGGTCGCTGACCGGGCCGGCCGCCACGCTGCTGGCGATCGCCTCCCGTCCGTGACGCCTTGACGGTTCGAGGCATATCTAGGACAAATAGGTCGTATGTCATATGACGTCGTGATCGCAGGCGCCGGGCACAACGGCCTGGTCGCCGCCGCCTACCTGGCCAGGGCAGGGCGCAGCGTGCTCGTCCTCGAACGGCAGGACCACGTGGGCGGCCTGGCCATCTCCACCAGGGCCTTCCCCGGCGTGGACGCCCGCCTGTCGCGCTACTCCTATCTCGTCAGCCTGCTCCCCACGAAGATCGTCAAGGATCTGGGACTCCGCCTCGAACTGCGCAGGCGGCGCTACGCCTCCTACACGCCCGTCGGCGACGGCGGCCTGCTCGTCGACAACGCCGACGACGAGCGCACGGCCGCGTCGTTCAGGCGCGTCACAGGAGGAGAGTCCGACTACCGGGCATGGCAGGAGTTCTACGCCATGACGGCGCGCGTCGCCGAGCGGGTCGCCCCGACCCTTCTCGAACCGCTGCGCTCCGCGGACGAGCTGCGCGCGACCATCGGCGACGAGGCTGCCTGGCGCGACCTGTTCGAGCGGCCTATCGGGCAGGTCGTCGACGAGCGGTTCGCCGACGACACCGTGCGAGGCGTGGTGCTGACCGACGCGCTCATCGGCACGTTCGCCGATCCCGCGGAGGACCTGCTGGCCAACCGGTGCTTCCTCTACCACGTGATCGGCGACGGCACGGGCGAGTGGAACGTGCCGGTCGGCGGGATGGGCGCGGTCACCGGGGCGCTGGAGGAGGCCGCCAGGCAGGCGGGCGCCACCATCAGGACGGGCGCGGAGATCGTGGGCATCGACCCCTCGGGTGAGGTGACCTTCCGCGACGCGGAGGGCGAGCACGCGGTCAACGGCCGGCACGTGCTGGTCAACCTGCCCCCCGCCGTCCTCGACCGGCTGACGGGACGCGCTCCGGCGACCCCCGAAGGCGCGCAGCTCAAGGTCAACATGGTGCTGAGCAGGCTGCCCAGGCTGAAGGACGCCGACGTCGACCCGCGCGAAGCCTTCAGCGGCACCTTCCACATCAACGAGAGCCGCGAACAGCTCGCTCGCGCCTACGCGCAGGCCGCGGGCGGCGAGGTGCCGGACCTGCCGCCCGCGGAGGTCTACTGCCACTCGCTCACCGACCCCTCCATCCTGGGACCGGGCCTGAAGGCGGAGACGATGACGCTGTTCGGCCTGCACATGCCTGCCAGGCTGTTCCCGGAACATCGTGACGAGGCGGTGGCCGCGACCCTGCGGTCGATCAACTCCGTCCTCGCCGAGCCCCTGGAGGACTGCCTGCTCATCGGGCCCGACGGCGAGCCGTGCATCGAGGCCAAGACGCCGCACGACCTGGAGACGGAGGCGGGGCTGCCCGGCGGCCACATCTTCCACCGGGACCTCACCTGGCCGTACGGCGAGACGGGCACCTGGGGCGTCGAAACCGAGAACCCGCGCATCCTGCTGTGCGGCGCGGGAGCCAGGCGGGGCGGTGGCGTCAGCGGCATTCCAGGACACAACGCCGCCATGGCGGTTCTGACCGGACCTTCATGACGTTCTCATGAAGGCGGTCTACCGTTGGTGACCATGAGTGATGGCGCGCGGTTGCTGGTGGTGGACGACGAGCCCGCCCTGCGGGAGGCGCTGCAGTCGAGCCTCGAGTTCGAGGGCTACAGGGTCGCCACCGCCTCCGACGGCCAGGCCGCGCTCGACGCGCTGGCCCGCGAGGGCTACGACGCGGTGCTGCTCGACGTCATGATGCCGCGCCTGGACGGCCTGACCGCGTGCCGCAGGCTGCGCGCGGCCGGCAACCACGTACCCGTGCTGATGCTCACCGCCAGGGACGCGGTCGGCGACCGCGTCTCGGGCCTCGACGCTGGGGCCGACGACTACCTCGTCAAGCCCTTCGAACTGGACGAGCTGCTGGCGAGAGTGCGGGCGCTGCTGCGCCGCAGCTCGCTCGGCGGGCCGAACACGGACCACGCGCTGGCCTTCGGCGACCTGCGCATGGACGGCTCCACGCGCGAGGTCACCAGAGGCGGGCGCCGCCTCGACCTGACCAGGACCGAGTACCTGCTGCTCGAACTGCTGCTCGCCCATCCGCGCCAGGTGCTGACGAGGGAGCAGATCCTGACCGAGGTGTGGGGCTTCGACTTCGAGCCGACCTCGAACTCGCTGGACGTCTACGTGATGTACCTGCGGCGCAAGCTGGAGGCCGAGGGCGAGCCCCGGCTGATCCACACCGTTCGAGGAGTGGGGTACGTGCTGCGGGCCGCCACGTGAGGCGACGCAGCCTGCGCTCGCGGTTGACACTGCTGGTGACGCTGGCGGTGGCGGCCGCGATCGCCGTCTCGGCCGTCGGCTGCTACGTGATCGTCGAGCATGAGCTGTACGACCAGATCGACCGGACCTTCGACGAGCAGCGGACCAAGCCGGCCTGGATCAAGCAGCAGGACGTGGACCGCCTGCTCCACGAGTGCCGGCCGACACCCGACTCCACCCCGCACTACGGCGGCCGCCCTCCGCAGTCGACCATGGTGATCTACGCGAACAGGTCACGCCACGACTGCTACATGGGCCCCGGACTGACCGTCCGTCCCAAGGACCTGCGGATCGCCGCCGAGGGCGGATGGGACCTCTACGACGGCACCACGGCCACGGGCAAGCCGGTGCGCGTCTTCGTCGAGTCCCCACGCCCCGGCATGGCGATCATGGACACCCGGCCGCTCGGCGAGATCCTGGGCACGCTGCGCACCCTCGCGGTCCTGCTGACCACCGTCGCCGCCATCGGCGTGCTCGGGGCGGCCTCCGCCGGCCTGCTCGTCTCCCGTACGGCCCTGCGCCCCGTCGGCCGCCTCACCAGAGCCGTCGAGCACATCGCCAAGACCGAGGATCTCAACACCAGCATCCCCGTCGACGGCACCGACGAGATCGCCAGACTCAGCCGCTCCTTCAACGCCATGACCGCCGCCCTCGCCGGATCCCGCGAACGCCAGCAGCAGCTCGTCGCCGACGCGGGACACGAGCTGCGCACCCCGCTCACCAGCCTGCGCACCAACATCGACCTGCTGCTGCGCAGCGAGCACACCGGCAGGGCCATCGAGCCCAAGGCCAAGGAGCGCCTGCTCGTCAACCTCAAGGCGCAGTTCGAGGAGCTGTCCACGCTGGTCGGCGACCTGCTGCAGCTGGCGCGCGGCGAGTCCGACCACGAGCCGCACGTCGAGCTGGCCTTCCACGACGTCGTCAACGCCGCCGTCGCCCGCGCCAGGCTGCGCGGCGCCGACGTCACCACCGACCTCGAGCCCTGGTACGTCGAGGGCCACCCGTCCTCTCTCGAACGCGCCGTCATGAACCTGCTCGACAACGCCGCCAAGTTCAGCCCCGGCGGCAAGGTCGAGGTGGAGCTGCGCCAGGGCGAGCTGACGGTCCGCGACCACGGCCCCGGCATCCCCGCCGACGAGCTCCCGCACGTCTTCGAACGGTTCTGGCGCTCGCCCTCGGCCCGCAGCCTGCCCGGATCGGGGCTCGGGCTCGCCATCGTGGCGCAGGCCGTACAGGAGACCGGGGGTGAGGTCCGGCTGGACAACGCCCACGGCGGCGGCACGATCGCGCGGATCACGCTGCCAGGCTCGCCCGTTCTCACTCACTCCTAAGAGCGACCTCAGTCGCGTCCAAGACGCTGTCGCGACCTTGTACACATGAAGACAGCACTCAGGACGCGCCTGGTCGAGGTGGTCGTCCCGGTACACAACGAGCAGCGGGCGCTGCCGGTGTGCGTGGCCCGGCTGCACGAGCACCTCACGACCTCCTTCCCCTACGGCTTCCGCATCACGATCGCCGACAACGCCAGCTCGGACTCCACCTGGCGGATCGCGCAGGAGCTGGCCGCGCACTACCCCGAGGTGCGAGCCGTCCACCTCGACGAGAAGGGCCGCGGCAGGGCGCTGCGCAGCGTGTGGGCCGGTAGCGACGCCGACGTCGTGAGCTACATGGACGTCGACCTGTCGACCGATCTGGACGCCTTCCTGCCGCTGGTCGCGCCGCTGCTGTCAGGACACAGCGACCTGGCGATCGGCACCCGGCTGGCCAGGACGGCCAACGTGGTGCGCGGGCCCAAGCGCGAGTTCATCTCCAGGGTGTACAACCTGCTGCTGCGCGGGGTCATGGGCGCCCGGTTCTCCGACGCGCAGTGCGGATTCAAGGCCGCGCGCACCGAGATCGCCCAGGCGCTGCTGCCCGCTGTCGAGGATCAGGAGTGGTTCTTCGACACCGAGCTGCTGCTCCTGGCCGAGCGGCACGGCCTGCGCATCCACGAGGTGCCCGTCGACTGGGTGGACGATCCGGACAGCAGGGTCGACATCGTGAAGACGGCCATGGACGACCTGCGCGGCATGACGCGAGTGGCCCGCAAGGCGCTGTCGGGAGCGGCCAACCTCACCGTCCCGCCGCGCGTGCAGCAGGCCGAGCTGCCCCAGGGCATGGCACGGCAGCTGCCCAGCTTCGCGGTCATCGGCGTCGTCAGCACGGTCAGCTACCTGGTGCTCTACTCCCTGCTGCGCCTGGTCGTGCCCGCCTTCGCCGCCAACGCGGTCGCGCTGTTCACCACGGCCGTGGCCAACACCGCCGCCAACCGTCGCTTCACCTTCGGCGT
Source organism: Nonomuraea mangrovi (assembly GCF_042681425.1). Classification (NCBI taxonomy): domain Bacteria; kingdom Bacillati; phylum Actinomycetota; class Actinomycetes; order Streptosporangiales; family Streptosporangiaceae; genus Nonomuraea; species Nonomuraea mangrovi. The sequence goes on from NZ_JBHUFV010000033.1 coordinate 860,900, forward strand.
GAAGGGGAGCGCAGGCGTGCTGCGCCACCAGGTCGAAGGGCTGATCGCCTTCCTCGTGGGGCTCGCGCTGACCACAGGCGGGCTGGCCATGGTGCCCGAGGGCGCGCCGCACTGGGTGGAGCTGATGACGGTCATCGTCGCCAACGGGCTCGCCACGCTGGCACGCTTCCTGCTCCTGCGGGTGTGGGTGTTCAACCCGAAGCGGAGGAACGCCCGATGACCGTCACCGCGCAGCCTTCCTCCCCCGGGGCCGAGACGAGCCGTGGATGGCCCGCCCGCGCCCTGCTCGGCCCGGTCGACGATCCGCGCTGGTCGCGGCCCGCCCTGTGGAGCGTGCTCGCCGTCGCCTTCGTCCTGTACGCGTGGGCGCTGAGCGGCATGGCCAACGAGTACTACGCCGCCGCGATCCTGTCGGGGACCAAGAGCTGGAAGGCCTTCTTCTTCGGCGCCCTCGACGCGGGCTCCTTCATCACCGTCGACAAGCCGCCGCTGGCGCTGTGGGTGATGGGCCTGTCGGCGCGGGTGTTCGGGTTCGGCACCTGGAGCATGCTGCTGCCCCAGGCCGTGGCGGGCGTGGCCGCCGTCGCCGTCGTCTCCTCCGCGGTACGGCGCAGCGCGGGCCACGCCGCGGGGCTGGTCGCGGCGCTCGTCATGACGCTGACGCCGATCACGGTGGCGATCAACCGCGACAACAACCCCGACACCGTCCTGGTGCTGCTCCTGGTGACGGGCGCCTGGTTCGCTCTGGAAGCGGTCAGGCGGGGACGGCCGCGCTCGCTGCTGCTGTGCGCGCTGTTCGTGGGGCTGGCGTTCAACACCAAGATGTTGCAGGCCTACCTGGTCGTGCCCGCCTTCGCGCTCGCCTACGCGGTGTTCGCCCGGGCTCCGTTCGCGAAGCGGCTCCTTCACCTGTCGGCGGCCGGCGTCGTTCTGGTGGCCTCCAGCGCGTGGTGGATGGTGATCGTCGACCTGTGGCCCGCCGCGTCACGGCCGTACGTGGGCGGCTCGACGGACAACTCGGTGTGGGACCTGGTCATCGGCTACAACGGGCTCGGCCGGATCTTCGGGCAGGGCGGCGGGCGGGGCGGGCCCTCCTTCGGCGGCGAGCCGGGAGCGGGGCGACTGTTCAACGACGTCATGGCGGGGCAGATCTCGTGGCTGCTGCCGCTCTGCGCGGTGGCGCTGGTGTTCGCGGCGGCGCGGTGGCGGGCGCTGCGGGGGCAGGGGGCGGCGTGGGCGGTGTGGGGCGGCTGGCTGCTGGTCCACTACGCGGTGTTCAGCTTCTCCAGCGGCACCTTCCATCCGTACTACGCCACCGCCATGGCTCCGGCCGTGGCCGCGGTGACCGGGATGGGCGGGGTGCTGATGTGGCGGGCCTACGGGGAGTCGAGGGCGTGGGCGTGGGCGTGGGTACTGCCTGCGTCGGTGGCGCTGACCGGCGCGTGGGCGTTCGTGGTGTTGCGCCGTACGCCCTCGTTCGTGCCGTGGCTGGCGTGGGCGGTGGCGGCCGCGGCGGCGCTCGCGGTCGCCGTACTGATCGTCGCCGCGCTCGGGGCGGGTGCGCCGCGTGCCGGCGGGTCGTGTGCGGGTGGGCCGCGTGCGAGTGGGCCTTGGGCGGGTGCGCCGCGTGCCGGCGGGTCGGGGCGGCGGGGGCCGTGGCGGCCGGCGGCGTGGGCGGTGGCCGTGGCGCTGCTCGCGGGACTGGCGGGGCCCGCGGCGTACGCGGTGACGCCGCTGAGCTCACCGGTCAACGGGACCAACCCGACGGCGGGACCTTCGGGCGGAGCTGATCGTTTCGGCGGCGGCCCTGGCGGGTCCGGCGCGATGGGCCGCCCGCCTGCGGGACAGCAGGGCCAGGACGGCCCGCCTCCCACAGGCCAGTCCGCCCAGTCGGACCAGACCGGCCAGTCGGGCGAGGCCGCACAGCTCGGCCAGTCGGGGTGGAGCGGCCAGTCGGGCGAGGCCGCGCAGGACGGCCAGCCGGGGTGGAGCGGGCAGGACGGGCGGTGGGGCGAGAGCGGGCAGGGTGGGCAGGATGCGGGGCGGATGCGGGGTGGTGGTCCTGGGTGGGAGATCAGCGACGAGCTGACCGCCTATCTGAAGGAGCACCGGAACGGCGCCACCTGGCTCGTCGCGGTCGGCAGCGCGGGGCAGGCCTCGTCGCTCATCCTGGAGACCGGCGAGCCCGTGATCGCGATGGGCGGCTTCACCGGCGCCGACCCCGCGATGACCGCCGATCGGCTGCGGGAGCTCGTCTCCTCAGGGCAGCTGACATACGTCCTGGCCGGCGGTGGCGGCGGGCGGGACGGCGGCAGCGCAGAGGTCACCGCGTGGGTGGAGGAGAACTGCCCGCCCGTGGAGGGACAGGAGGGTCTGTACCGCTGCAGCCCGTGACCCCTCATGACCCAGGGCGGCCTCGGGCGCCGGCCGTTCCGCCATCGGCTACTCTTGGCCGGTGCGACGTGCGGACAGTGCCCGAGGCAGCAGGGCGGACCAGGCTGACCAGCGCAGGGCCGAGCTGCTGGAGGCCACCCGCAAGGTCGTGCTCGAACGGGGGCTGGCCAACACGAGGGTCGCCGACATCGCCAAGGCGGTCAACGTCAGCGGCGGGCTCATCCACTACCATTTCGCCACCAAGGACGAGCTGATCACCGCCATGCTGCGGGCCACGCTCGACATCGAGAGCGCGCGGCTCGACCAGCTCGTCTCCGGCGAGGGCGACGCCGTCGAGCGCCTCGACAGGGTGCTGCGCTTCTACATCCCGCAGTCGCGCTCCGACCAGAGCTGGCTGCTGTGGATCGACGCGTGGAACGCCGCGCTCAGGGAACCCGCGGTCCGCACAATCGTGCTGGAGCTGGAGACGACCTGGATGCGCGCCCTGGAGCAGGTGATCTCCGAGGGCGCCGACTCCGGCGAGTTCACCTGCGAGGATCCCGCGGGGGCGGCCGAACGCATCGACGCGATGCTGGACGGGCTCATCATCCGCTACACGCTCCACCCGAACGTGCTCTCCCGTCCCAGGCTGCTCGAACACGCGCACATGGCCGCGGCCCGCGAGGTCGGCATCTCCCCCGACGCCTTCGCCCCCAAGCCCTGACGCCCCAGCCGTGACGCCGCCGGCTGTGACCGCGTCCTCGGCGACCGCGTCCAACAGCGGTTCGGCACTGTGGTGGCGCTGGATGTCACGGTCATAGGTTTCCGGATCACGGGGTGCGGCCCGGTCAGTGCACAAGATCGCCACGCCCGCTCGGTCCGCGGCCTTTTCGGTACCGTTGAACGGGCCGTGCAGGAGCTGCTTCAACGAGGCGGGCGGTGGCGTTCCACCGACACGGCTCAGCGCCCAGGCAACCGTCACCTCACACCTGGGCCGCCTCATGACCGAACTCCAGCTGTCCAGCCGGGCCCAAACCGTTGTCTTCGCTTACGAGACCGGCCTGATCATCCCCGGATCCAGCCACCACGCCTGAGAGGGGTTGCCGTCGTACTCGCCGATGGTCGGGCGGATGTGGCGTGATCGGCGGTGATCTGTCGAAAGGCCGCCGGACGTCCTCGGTGGACCGGGTAGCGTGGGGAGACCCTCGTGATCGTCACGTACGACGAACGGGTCGCGGCCACCGCGGACCGGCTGATCTCCATGCGCGACGGGATGTTCGTCGACGACACCCGGATGGCCGGCTCCTACACGCGCGGGCTCGGCGGGCTGATCGGGCTGGAGGGCTGAACGTCATGGGCTCCATCGTGCTCGTCATGCGTCTGGTGCTGGCTGACGTGCGCCGGCACAAGGTCCAGGCCGTGATGCTCCTGCTCGCGGTGACCGTGGCCACCGCCACGATGGCCCTGGGCCTGTCCCTGCGCGGCGTGAGCGAGGCGCTGTACGAGCAGACCCGCGCGGCCACCGCCGGGCCGGACGTGGTGGCACTCTCCGGCGACACGGGCCCAGCCGTGACCTCGGCCCTGGTTTCGCTGGCGAACGAGCCCGAAGTCATCGCCCGCCATGGCCCCTATCGCATCGTCTACGCCGACCTCACCACGCGCGATTCCACCTCGTCCCCGTGGTGGTGCACGGCTTCGCCGACAAGCCAGGCGCGGTCAACCGGCCGCTGGTGACCTCGGGTCAGTGGGTACGCTCCGGCGGCACGGTCCTCGAACGCGGCTTCGCCTCCGCGCTGGGCGTCAGCGTCGGCGACCACGTCACCATCGCCGGCCGGTCGTATCCCGTCGTCGGGATCGCCGTGACCGCGGCCACCACGCTGCGGGCCATGCGTACGGCGACCGTCACGGCGCTGGCCGCCACCGCGCGCCAGCCCCGTCACCGCCCCTGGCTCACCGCGCTGTCCGCGCTGCTGCCCACGCCGCTGCTGCTCGGGCTGCGACTGACCGCCCGCCGGCCGGGCCGCGCCGTGCTGCAGGCGTGCTCCACCGCCGCCACAGTGATCGCGATCGTCGCCCTGCTGACCCTCTACGCCCAGCCGGAGAGGGGCTACGGCCTGGACGGCTCCGTCGCCCTGCCCAACCTGCGGGGCGAGCACGACCGCCGGATGATGCTCGCCGTCACCATCCTGCTGATCGCACTCGCCGTCGTGAACACCATCACGTTCACCTGGACCACTGCCATGGAAGCCCGGGCGAACATGGCCATCGCACGTACCCTCGGTGCCACCCCCGGACAGATCGCCAGGGGACTGTCCACCGCCCAGCTTTTGTTCAGTCTCCCCGGCGCCGTCATCGGCGTCCCTCTGGGCATCGGCCTGCTCTCGTTCTTCGCCGCCGGGAATTCGGCGGAACCCCCTTCCTCCTGGCTGCTCGGCGCCGCATGCGCGACCCTCCTGGCGACGGCGGTACTCACCGCTCTCCCCGCACGCCTGGCGGCCCGCCGGCCCGTGGCACAGACCCTCAGCGCCGAAACGGCCTGACCGGCCAGCCCAGTACGCGTCAGCCGTCCTGGCCCGTGTCCGGGGTCGTCCGGCCGCACGCCGGACGGAGCTCCGGCCACCGATGTCGCGCACCCGGGTTCCGGGCGCCATGCGATGATTCTTTACATCATGTAGTGGTCACGTTACGGTATGTAATCACGTGCACTCGAGCAGGAAGGCAGTACATGCCGTTCAGGACCCTCATGACCGTCGCGGCAGCCGTCGCGTTCGTCGCCTCTCCCCTCTCCGGCGGGCCGGCCGCCGCCGGTACGGCGAGCGTGGCCGCGTGCGGATACATCCCGCCGACGTTCACCGACGACCCCGCCTACGAGCACTGCGCGACCGACACCAACGTGTGGATCCGGGTCGATCGCTTCATCCGCGGCGACTACGAGCGCTGCGTGGGCCCGGGCAGGACGAAACTCGACAAGGACGCGGTCAACGCCTGGTACATCGGACAACTCTGCTCCCACCCGGGGGACACGCGCGGCGTGAGCTGACGAGGTTCACGTCCCCAACGGCGGAGCGGGAGGCGAGGTCCCGCCCGCCCGCGGGGGCGTCAGGCGGGAAGGGCGGCCAGGAGGTAGGCCAGGCGGGCGGCGGCGCTGTCGACGTCGTCGATCGTGCCGAGCCGGTAACCCCACGAGGTGACGTAGGCCCCTTCGGGCGAGCAGGTCACGGTCTCGGTCAGGGTGAGCGAGAAGCGGTTGACCACGGAGACGAATGCCGGCTCGCTGGCCAGTGCGAGGTTCTGAACCCGCAGGTCGGCGTGGGTCCCCGCCGCCCTGGCGAATGCCTCGAGGCACAGCATGGTGTCCAGCATCGTGCATCACCTCCGCATCAACTGTGCGCTAGGGTTGCACGATCTTGCTGCGGAATGCAAGCAATTGTGCCCATTAATGTGGCGATTGTTTGCCGTATCCGTTAAGGACGCGCATGATGACCGCTCGACCGGCCTCGTCGAACTCCGCGACCTTGCAGTAGTCCTCGAACAGCCGGCTGTAGAAGCCGATTTCGTGCAGCTCGGTGAGCCGCACCTCCTTGGTGCGCGTCGGCACCAGGACGATTTCCTCGTCGAACATCCAGAAGCCGGTGATCGGCGCCGACGGCATGTCGTGCTCGAAGGGGATGATGCCGAGCCGCACGTTGGGCAGCGTGCTGACCGCGAGCAGCCGGTCGTACTGGCCGCGCATGACGTGGTCGGGCCCCATCTTGGTGCGCAGCGCCCCTTCGGTCATGACGAAGCGGAACGTGCGCGAAGGGTCGTAGAGGATCTCCTGCCGCTGCATGCGCACGCGGACCGAGGAGTCGACCGCCTCGGTGGTCTGGAAGGCGTGCTTGAGGCGAAGCAGCACGTTGCGGGCGTACTCAGCGGTCTGCAGCAGCCCGAGGACGATACCGCCCTCGAAGACCCGCATGGCCTTGGCCTTCGACTCCATCTCCCGGATGTCCTCCTGGATGGAGGCCATCCCGCCGCGATCCTGCTGACCCCAGTCGGCCTGGCGTACGCCGAGGGCGACGGCCAGCGCGAGCAACTGGTCGACGGCGTCGGCGGGCGCGCCGACGCCCTCCGCCCATGCGAGGACGTCCTCCTCGGTCGCCGTCTGGCGGGCGTTCTCCAGGCGCGAGACCTTGGAGGCCTGCCACTGGAGGCGGGCGGCCAAATCCTTGCCCGACAGCTTGGCCGCCTCGCGTAATTGCCGCAATCGAAGCCCGAGGTCGATGCGCGCCTGCTGGAACGTCGTCACGCCGACAGAGAGTAGCCCCGGGTTCGGTTGTCGAACCAGGGGCAGTTTCGCAATCGTGATCAAGCAGTCACAACACTCGGCGGGCGATGTCGACCAGCAGTTCGCGTGGCACCTCCACCGCCCCCTCTCCCTCGAGGACGTCCCTGAGGTCGGCGAGCGCCTCGGGATCGGTGACCTGGAGGCCCTGGACGACGATGGTGCCGCGGTCGGTCTCGTAGAGGGTCGGGCACGCGCCCCCCTCTGACGTGGAGCCGAGGAACCGCATGCGCATGGTGATCCTTCCCCGAACTGCATGACAATTGCGCGCAATTGTAGGGGTCGGATGTCTGTTTATGCCGAAAAATCGCCGTATTTGGTCTTGGCTGCGGCTCTCTTGTCCGGCAGGTACTCGCTCGGCCACAACGCCGAGGGCGAGGGGGTGTAGGAGCGCAACACCCGCCGGGCGATCGACGCCTGGTGCACCTCCGTGGGACCGTCCATGATCCCCATCAGCGGCGCCGCCTGCCACAGCCGCGCCAGCGGCGTGTCCGTCGAGACGCCGAGCGCTCCGTGCAGGTGCATGGCCCGGTAGACGACGTCGTGGAAAACCCTGGCCGCCGCCACCTTGCAGGCCGCGATCTGCGTGCGGGCCTCGCGCGTCGAGGACTGGTCGATCAGCCACGCCGTGTGCAGCACCAGCAGCCTGAACTGCTGGATCTGCAGGTAGGAGTCGGCGATCGCGGCCTGGGTGAGCTGCTTGTCGGCCAGCACCCCGTCCACGGTCCGCCGCGACAGCGCCCGCTCGCACATCATGTCGAAGGCGCGCTTCACGGCCGCGACCGTGCGCATGGCGTGGTGGACCCTGCCGCCGCCGAGCCTCGCCTGGGCCACGGCGAACGCGCCGCCCTCCTCGCCGAGCAGCGCGTCCTCGCCGACCACGACCCGGTCGTAGCGGATGTGGGCGTGGTGTCCCGAGCGCTCGCCCATGGTGCCGATGTTGCGCAGGATCTCCACGCCGGGGGTGCCGGCGGGGACGAGGAACATCGACATCCGCTTGTACGGGTGCGCGTCGGGGTCGGTGACCGCCATGACGATGAGGAAGTCGGCGTTGGCCGCGTTGGAGGTGAAGTACTTCTCCCCGTCCAGGATCCACCCTCCTTCCCCGCGTACGGCCCGCATCGTGAACAGCCGGGGGTCGGAGCCGCCCTGCGGCTCGGTCATCGAGTACGCGGAGAACACCTCGCCCTCCAGGAGCGGCTTCAGGTAGCGCTCCTTCTGCTCGGCGGTGCCGTACATGGCGATGATCTCGGCGTTGCCGGTGTCGGGAGCCTGGCAGCCGAAGATCACCGGAGCCCAGGTGGAGCGGCCGATGAGCTCGTTCATCAGCGCCAGCCTGAGTTGGCCGTAGCCCTGGCCGCCCAGCTCGGGCCCCAGGTGGCAGGCCCACAGGCCCTGCTCGCGCACCTGCCGCTTCAGCGGGTCGACGATCTTTCTCAGCCGTTCGTCGAGCTTCTGGTAGGCCTGCCCGGGAAAGGCGAGATCGAGCGGCTCGACCTCCTCTCTGATGAAGACGTCCATCCAGTCCAGCTTGGCCTGGAACTCAGGCTCTACCGAGAAATCCATGTTTGCGCCCTCGCGAACAGGTCCAGGGTGGTCTGATGAAGAAGGTCACCGATGTCCTTGGGCGCCTTGCCCGCGCAGGCCCGCGCGTGGGTGCCCTCCAGCACGATGCCGAGCTTGAAACAGGCCATGACGACGTACCAGTCGACCGCCGACAGGTCCCGCTCGGACAGCTCGGCGTAGCAGGCGATCAGTTCCTCCGGCGCGGGCAGCTCGGGCAGTTGCTCCCGGGCGGACGGCAGCGTGGCCACCAGCCAGCCGAGGTCGAGCAGCGGGTCGCCGATCGTGCACATCTCCCAGTCGACGATCGCCGCCACCCAGGGTCCCTCGCGCGAGAACATCAGGTTGGCCAGGTGGTAGTCGCCGTGCATGATCCCCGGCGTGAACGCGGCCGGGGTGTGGCGCTCCAGCCACGCGGCGGTCTCGCGCAGCCGCGGGATCTCGGGGCCTGGGTAGCCGTCCAGCCTGCCGTAGGACTCCAGCTCGCCCATCCAGCGCGGCACCTGCCGCTCGAGGAACCCCTCGGGCCTGCCGAAACCGGGCAGCACGGCGGGGGAGACCCTGCCGAGCGCGGCGAGCGCGACGGCCGCCTCCAGTCCCATCCGCTGCCTGATCGCCGGGTCGGAGGCGTGCGGCTCGGGCAGCCCGAGGGTGGGGTTGAACCCGTCGACCGGCTCCATCAGGTAGAAGACCGGTTCCTGCTCCGTCTGCGCGGCCACCAGCCTGGGCGCCGGGACGTCCGTCCCGTCGAGCGCGGCCAGCACCCGCGCCTCACGGCGCAGCACCTCGTTGCTCTTCGCCCGTACGTGCAGCGGCGGCCTGCGCAGCACGTACGGCACGCCGCCCCTCTCGAAGCGGACCATGACGTTCTGCGTGCCGCCGGGAACCGGTTGGACCTGCTCGAAGCGGCCGCGGGGCAGGTCATGGGCGTCCATCCACGCGCCGAGCACGTCGAAGTCGATCAGGCTGAGGTCGATGTGCGAGGAGCTCGTTGCCACCCCAGAACCGAACCATGTTCTGGTTGCTGGGTCAACCCAGGGCCTGCATCGTCGGCGTGAAGAGCCGCCTGAAGTCGCCGGGCATGCCGTCGCCATGGACCATCGCGCTGGTGCCGAAGTAGTGGCTCACGCCATGCTCGGCGGCCCACGCCACCAACTCGGGGTGGCGCTCGTCGAGATCGAGACGCACCGGCAGCTCGACGCCCGCGACCAGGTCGGCGATGAGGTCGCGTGCGGTGGCAGGGTCGTCGGCGACGACGGGGCCGACGACGAGCGTGTCGTCGTTGCGCCACACGCCGCCGAAGCCGGTCACGCGCCCCCCTGACTCGGCCACCCTGACGCGTTCGTGGAAGGCAGGCATCCTGCGCAGCACCGCCGATCGGTCGGCGCCGAACGGCCCGGCGTCGTATGCCACGATGGCCTCGACGTCGTCGGGGTCCTTGACCTCGCGGGTGACGCCGGGCGCCTGCCCCGTGAAGTGCCCCTTGTGGGTGACGACGCCGGAGATCGTGCGGAAACCGACCCGCTCGTAGAGGGGGCGGCCGTTCTCGGTCGCGTGCAGCGACACCGTCCTGCCGGACGCCCGTGCCAGGACGTGGTCCATGAGCCTGCGGGCCATGCCCTGCCTGGCGTACCTGGAGGCGGTGAGGACCATGCTGATCACGGCGTGGTCGTCGCCGTACAGGGTGACGACGGTGGTGGCGGCCAGCCCTTCGCCGTCGGGGGCGTCGATGCCGTAGGCCTCCCCGACCTCCAGCAGGAAGCGCCACTTGTGCCTCTCGGGACCCCAGTCGCGGCTCACGGCCAGCGCGGCGCAGGCGTCCAGGTCGGATTCATCCAGTCGGCGGATCTGCATGCGGGCCATCCTGGCGGACACCGGCCAACCGCGACAAACCGGCCGGCGAGCCGCCCACGGCGATGGCGGCGGCGTGGAAGGCGGGAAACCACGTCGCCAGGTCGAGCAGCAGGAACGGGACGGCGACCACGAGCACACCCGCCGGGTACAGGGCCGAGCGACGGCTGTCGCTCCACCGCCTGAGCAGCGAGACCAGCACGAGCAGCGCCGACGCGGGGATCAGGAACAACGCGCCGAACCCGGCGGCGTCCTCGATCGGCGCGGGAAGGGCGACGGGGTTGCCTCCCGTGCCGCCGTCGCCGCGCGGCCAGTCGAACGTGGCCACGGCGACGGCCAGGCACCCGATGGTCAGCACCGAGAGCCAGATCAGCCACGGCCACGCGGGACGCCCGTCCGGGAAGAGCGCGGTGACCAGCAGCAGGGGCGCCATCACCTGCGGCACCCAGATCCAGTGGTGCAGCCAGTCCTCGAGGCCGACATCCGAGCCCGAGTCGATGTGCAGCCCCGGCAACTGGCTCAGCATGCCGACGACGCCCAGCAGGCCGCCGAACATGAAGATCATCCCGATGGTCCTGGTGTCGCGCATGGCGCCGGTCCACGCCCCCGCGAGCAGCATCACCGCGGCCCGCGCGGCCTCCGCCCCCACCTCGTCGGAGAAGACGCCGAACCCGGCTCGTACGGCGCAGCACACCACCACGGTCGCGATGCCCGATGCCGCCACGATCCAGAAGCGCACATGGCTTTTATAGCAAATGCGTAACGATGGGCGAATGGAATGTGTTGTCGGAATTGATGTCGGCGGGACGACGATGAAGGGCGGACTCGTCCGCGACGGTTCCGTCCTCCACGCCGAACGCCGCCCCACCCCGCGTGCCGAAGGGCCCGGCGCGGTGATCGCCGCGATCTCCGCCTTCGTCGCCGACCTGGCGGCGCCGCGCGGGGAACTGCGGCCCACGGCGGTGGGGCTGGCCGTCCCCGGCCTGGTCACGCCCACCCACGCGGTGTTCTCCGCCGCGTTCGGCTGGCGTGACGTGCCCGCCGAGGCCTTCGCCGACGTGCCGCTGCCTGTCGTGCTGGGCCACGACGTGCGCTCGGCGGGCGCGGCCGAGCTCGCGTACGGCGCGGCCCGCGCCGAGCCGAACGTGCTGTTCCTGCCCATCGGGACCGGCATCGCGGGCGCGATGGCGCTCGACGGCGCCCTCTACGGCGGCGCCGCCGGCTGGGCCGGGCAGATCGGCCACATCCCGGTCCATCCGGACGGCCTGCCGTGCGGATGCGGACAGCGCGGCTGTCTGGCCGCCTACGCCTCGGCGTCGGCCATCGCGGCCCGCTGCGGCGAGACCTCGGCCGCCGCCGTGGTCTCGCGCACCGACCAGGAGGCCCGCCAGGTGTGGGACGAGGCCGTGGACGCGCTCGCCCTCGCCTTGGCCACCTACACGCTGCTGCTGGATCCCGCGCTGGTCGTCATCGGCGGCGGGCTCGCGCAGGCGGGGGAGGCGCTGGTGGGACCGCTGCGCGCGCGGCTGGCCGCGCGCCTGGCGTTCAGGCGCCCGCCCGGGGTGGAGGTGTCGGCACTCGGCACGCAGGCGGGACTCCTCGGCGCCGCCCTCCTCGCCACCCGCGCCACCGCCTGAGTCCCGGAGCGCGTTCGCAGCGTCGCGACGGTGCGACGACGCCAGGTCGCCTGGGCGCCTCAGCGCAGGAACGCCTCCGGCACCTCCACGGTCCGGGCGCGCAACTCCTCACCGAGCGCCTTGGCCTGCGGGTCGAGCCGGGTGCTCGCCGCGACGCCCCTGCCCAGCAGCCCGTGGACGACGAAGTTCAGCGCATGGAGTTTGGGCAGCTCGTACCGCTCCACCGTCAACCCCTCCAGCGAGGGAAGCAGCGCCACGAGCCGCTCGGCGGTCAGCGTCCCAGCCAGCCAGCCGTACTCCTCGGGTGTCCGCACCCAGACACCCAGGTTCGCGTTGCCTCCCTTGTCGCCCGATCGGGCTCCGGCGACCCGGCCCAGCGGCGCGGCCACGGTCGGCACGCCGGCCCCGTCCCACCGCGGCACCGTGGGCTCGGCGGGCACGCGCACCCCCGCGTCCGGCCGCTCGGCGGCGCCCGGTTGTCTGGAAGCGTCCGGCCACCTGGAAACGTCCGGTTGTCTGGAAGCGTCCGGCCACTCGGAAACGTCCGGCCGCTCGGAAGGGGTGAACGCGACCTCTTCGCCGTCCACGAAGACCCGGGGGCGGACGTCGGCGGCGGGGACCAGCGTCGGCCAGTAGACGCCGTAGGGGGAGGCATCCCCTGGCGGGGTCAGCCCGTAGAAGCCCGGATAGCTGGCCAGCCCCGTCTCCACCACCGCCGAGGAGAAGACCCGCCCGGCCCTGCGCGCGTCCCGGTCCATGACGGTGATCCGCAGCAGCGGCGGGTCGAAGGAGACGTCCACCGACTCGAACGACTCGCGCGGCGTCCGCGCCCAGATCGCCTCCTGGGCCACCCTGGCCTTCTCCTCCAGATCGAGGCCGGTCAGCACGAGAGTCATCGTGTTGCGGTAGCCGCCCAGGTAGTTGACCGCCACCTTGAGCGTGCCTGGCGGCGGTTCGCCCCTGACCCCCGACACCCGCACCCTGTCCAGGCCCTCCTGCGACAGCTCGATGGTGTCGAAGCGGGCCACCACGTCGGGCCCGAGGTAGCGCGGCGAGCCGATCTCGTACAGCAGCTGCGCCGTGACCGTGCCGACCGAGACCATGCCGCCGGTGCCGGGATGCTTGGTGATCACCGAGGAGCCGTCCTCGTGCAGCTCGACGAGGGGGAAGCCGCAATGGGCCAGGTCGGGCACCTCGTGGAAGAAGGAGTAGTTGCCGCCCGTCGCCTGGCAGCCGCACTCGATGACGTGCCCCGCCACGACCGAGCCCGCCAGCGCGTCCAGGTCGTCGGGCCGCCAGCCGTACCGCCAGATGCCGGGGCCGGTGACGAGGGCGGCGTCGGTGACCCTGCCGGTGACGACCACGTCGGCGCCCGCCGACAGGGCCGCGGCGATGGGGCGGGCGCCGAGGTAGGCGTTGGCGGTCAGGACGGGCTCGGCGAGCTTCTCGCCGGTGTCGAGGTTGACCAGGTCGAGATCGTGCCCGGTGACGTCGTCGCCGGTGACGTAGGCGACCTTCGCGCCGAGGCCCAGCTGCCGGATCGCCGCCGCGCAGCCTTCGGGGTCGAGCCCTCCGGCGTTGGAGACGACCTTGATGCCGCGCTCGAGGCAGGTCCCGAGCACCTGCTCCATCTGCTTGACGAAGGTCGGCGCGTAGCCAGGGCGGCCCTTCATCCGGTTGCCCGCGAGAATCAGCATCGTCAGCTCGGCCAGCCAATCGCCGGTGAGCACGTCGATCGGGCCGCCCTCGACCATCTCGCGGGCGGCCGACAGGCGGTCGCCGTAGAAGCCGCTGCAGTTGGCGATCCTCAGCACCACTTCGGCGGCCTCTTCTCCATGAAGGCGGCGATGCCCTCCTGGCCCTCCTCGGAGGTGAAACGCTGGGCCGACAGCGCGGCCATCTGCCTGAGCCCCTCCTCGAACGAGACCGAGGGAAGGTCACGCACCAGGCGCTTGGTGATCGCCAACGCCTCGGGGCCGCCCTTGACCAGCATGTCGGCGTAGTGGGCGACCGTGGCGTCGAGCTCCTGCATCGGGACGGCCTTGTTGATCAGGCCGATCTCCTGGGCCCTGGTCGCGTCGAACACCTCGCCCGTCATGAGGTACTCGGCCGCGGCCCTGGCCTCCAGCCGCCGCAGCACGGGCACCGAGATCATCGCGGGCACCACGCCCAGCCGCACCTCGGAGAAGGCGAACGACGCGGTCAGCGGCGCGATCGCGAAGTCGCAGGAGGCCACCAGGCCGAGCCCGCCCGCCCTCGCGGTGCCGTTCATGCGGCAGATGACCGGCTTCGGGCTCTCCCAGATCAGCGCCATGATCTCGGGGAACGAGGCTGTCACGGGGGCGTCGCTCACACCGCGAGCGGGCTCGATGCGCTGCTCCTTCAGGTCCGCCCCTGAGCAGAACACCGTGCCGGTGCCGGTCAGCACGATGACCCGCACCTCCGGCTCGGCCAGCGCCCAGTTCAGCCGGTCCTCCAGATCGCCCAGCAGCCGCACCGACAGCGCGTTGCGGTTGGGCGGCGAGTCCAGGGTGATGGTGGCGATGCCACCCTCCAACTCCTTGTGGACCAGGCGCGTCATGCTTCCCCTTCCTCGATGATCGCGAGCACGGCTTCCGCCTCGACCTGCGAGCCCTTCTCCACCATGACGGCGGAGACGACCCCGTCGGCGGGCGCGGCGATCTGATGCTCCATTTTCATCGCTTCGAGCACCAGCACCACCTGGCCCTTGGCCACAGCCTCGCCCTGCTCGACCTCGACCCGCAGCACGCTACCCGGCATGGGCGCCAGCAGGGAGCCCGGAGCGTGGTGTTCGGCGGGTTCGGGCAGGCGGGAGAGCGGAGTGAGCCTGGTGTCGCCGACGTAGACGCGGGCGCCGTGGTGCGCGACGGCGAACGCGCGGCGCATCCCGCCGACCTCGACGACCACCTGGTACGGCGTCGCGCTCACGACGGTCACCTCGTCGGGCACCGGGTCGTAGCAGACCTCGATCTCCTCGAACCTGGCCACCCGCGGCTGCGACCGGACGTTGCGCCACCCGGAGGGCAGGCTCCGCTGCACGGTCGCGGCTTCCCTGTTGCGGGCCGCCGTGGCCAGTGCCGCCGCGAGCGCCTCCAGTTCGGTGGGCGCGGCCGGGCCGCCGAGGTCGTACTCGTCGAGGAAGCCCGTGTGCGTGTCGCCGCCGGCGAACGCCGGATGCGCCAGGACGCTCCGCAGCAGGGCGCGGTTGGTGACCAGGCCGTGGACGCGGGACCTGTCCAGCGAGGCGGTCAGCTTCCTGATCGCCTCGGCGCGGCTCGCGCCGTACGCGATGATCTTCGCAAGCATCGGGTCGTAGTGGGTGGACACGACGGAGCCCGACTCGACGCCCGAGTCCACCCGGACAGGGCCGGGGATCTCGAACAGCTCGACCACTCCCGACTGGGGCAGGTGGGAGGCGTCCTCCGCGTACAGCCTGACCTCGACCGCATGGCCCCTCGGCGCGGGTCCCCGACCGGGCAGTGGCGCCCCTTCGGCGACGCGCAGCTGCAGCTCGACCAGGTCCACGCCGTAGACCAGCTCGGTGACGGGGTGCTCGACCTGGAGGCGGGTGTTCATCTCCAGGAAGGCGATCGTGTCGTCCTTGAGCAGGAACTCCACCGTCCCCGCGCCGACGTAGCCGATCTTCGCGGCGGCCGCGACGGCCGCCGACTCCAGCCGTTCGCGCAGCTCGGGGGAGACGGCGGGGGAGGGGCACTCCTCCACCACCTTCTGATGGCGGCGCTGGATCGAGCACTCGCGCTCGCCGAGCGCCCACACCGTCCCGTGGACGTCGGCGAGGATCTGCACCTCGACGTGGCGGGGGCGTTCGAGCAGCGGTTCGACGAACACCGTGCCCTCGCCGAACGCCGACTCGGCCTCCCTGCTCGCCGCGGCGACGGCCGCGTCGAGCTCGCCGGGAGTCCTGACGACCCGCATACCGCGCCCGCCGCCGCCCGCCGCCGCCTTGACCAGCAGCGGGTAGCGCCAGCCCGCCCCTTCGCCCTCGCGGGCCGCCTCGACGGGCAGCGACGGCAGGACGGGCACGCCCGCCTCGGCCATGAGGCGCTTGGCCTCGATCTTGGAGCCCATCGCGGCGATCGCCTCAGGAGGCGGGCCCACCCAGGTCAGGCCCGCGTCGATCACGGCCGCGGCGAAGGCCGCGTTCTCCGACAGGAACCCGTAGCCGGGGTGCACCGCGTCGGCGCCCGACCGCTTCGCGGCCTCGACGAGGGTCTCGACGTCGAGGTACGACAGCGGCCTGCCGAGCCGCACGGCCAGGTCGGCCTCGGTCACGTGCGGCGCGTCCTCGTCCACGTCGGAGAAGACGGCGACGGTCTCGACACCGAGCTCGCGACACGTGCGGAAGATCCTGCGGGCGATCTCGCCCCTGTTGGCGACCAGCAGCCTGCTGATCGTGCCGTGCGTCGCGGTCATGGCCTGAACACCCCGAATCCGGCCGCCTCCGGCACGGCCGCGCTGTTGATCGCCGACAGGCACAGCCCGAGCACCGTGCGGGTGTCGCGCGGGTCGATCACCCCGTCGTCGTACAGCCTGCCCGACAGGAAGAACGGCAGCGACTCCTGCTCGATCTGCGCCTCCACCATGGCCCGCATCGCCGCGTCGGCCTCCTCGTCGTAGACCTGCCCGCGTGCCTGCGCCGCCTGCCGTCCGACGATCGACAGCACGCCCGCCAGCTGCGCGGGACCCATCACGGCCGATTTGGCGCTCGGCCAGGCGAACAGGAAGCGGGGGTCGTAGGCGCGCCCGCACATGCCGTAGTTGCCCGCGCCGTAGGACGCGCCCATCACCACGGTCAGGTGCGGAACCGTCGAGTTCGACACCGCGTTGATCATCATCGCGCCGTGCTTGATGATGCCGCCCTGCTCGTACTCCTTGCCGACCATGTAGCCGGTCGTGTTCTGCAGGAACAGCAGCGGCGTGCGCGTCTGGCCGGCGAGCTGGATGAACTGCGTGGCCTTCTGCGCCTCCTCGCTGAACAGCACGCCGCGCGCGTTGGCCAGGATCCCGATCGGATAGCCGTGCAGGGTCGCCCACCCGGTCACCAGGCTGGGCCCGTAGAGCGGTTTGAACTCCTCGAACTCGCTGCCGTCGACGATCCTGGCGATCACCTCGCGCGGGTCGAAGGGCACCTTCAGGTCCTCGGGGACGATTCCCCTGAGCTCCTCCGCCGCGTACCTCGGCTCCCGCACGGCTCGCGGTCCGGCGCCCAGCTTGCGCCACCGCAACGACTTCACGATGCTCCTGCCGATGCGCAGGGCGTCGTGCTCGTCGGCGGCCAGGTAGTCGGCCAGGCCGCTGACGCGCGCGTGCATCTCGGCCCCGCCGAGCGACTCGTCGTCGGACTCCTCGCCCGTGGCCATCTTGACCAGCGGCGGGCCGCCGAGGAACACCTTCGCGCGCTCCTTGACCATCACCACGTAGTCGCTCATCCCCGGCACGTAGGCGCCGCCCGCCGTGGAGTTGCCGAAGACCAGCGCGATCGTCGGGACGCCCGCGGCCGACAGCCGCGTCAGGTCCCTGAAGACCTGCCCTCCGGGGATGAAGATCTCCTTCTGCGTCGGCAGGTCGGCGCCACCCGACTCCACCAGGTTGACGTACGGCAGGCGGTTGCGCAGCGCGATGTCGGCCGCCCGCAGCGTCTTCTTCAGCGTCCACGGGTTGGACGCGCCACCTCGGACCGTAGGGTCGCTGGCGGTGATCACGCACTCGACGCCCTCGATGACGCCGATCCCTGTCACCACGCTCGCGCCGACGGGGAAGTCGCTTCCCCACGCCGCCAGCGGGGACAGCTCGAGGAAGGCGGAGTCGGGGTCGACCAGCAGCTCGATCCGCTCCCTCGCCAGGAGCTTGCCGCGCCTGCGGTGGCGGTCCACGTACTTCTCGCCGCCCCCCGCGACGGCCTTGCCGTGCTCGGCGTCCAGGTCGGCCAGCTTGGCGAGCATGGCGCGCCTGCGCGCCTGGTACGCGGGGTCGGCGGTGTCCAGCCTGCTGATGATCACCTGTCCTCCTTCCTGTCGGTCTCTGTCATGCATCCCTCGCCGCCCTGCCCACGGTCGACGTAGGGGACAGGCCCGGAAGTTGACGGTGACGTCAGGCCGATCGCCCGGGCCCAGAGCCTGGTCAGGTGGTCGACGGCCGTGCGCTCGTCGGCGCGCTCGCCCAGATCCAGCCAGACGTGGGCGAAGTGCTCGACCATGCCGCCCAGCATGATCGCCGTCAGCCTGGGGTCGAGCGTGGGATCGGCCAGGCCCTGTTCCTGCAGCCTGCGCAGGCCCTCGGCGCCCCGCCTGACGAACACCTCCCTGAGCTCCAGCAGCAGCCCGCGGAAGCGGTCGTCGCCGGTCGCGATGTGCTCCAGCATCCTGAGCAGCCGGGAGTTGGCCGCCCACGCGCGCAGGTAGAGCAGGTTCGCGGCCTCGACACGGGCGTACGGGTCGTCGGGGACGGTGGGGCCGACGACGCTCGCGGTGAACATCTCGCCCACCGCCGCGCCCGCCACCTCGCCGAACAGCGCCTCTTTGGAGTCGAAGTAGGTGTAGAAGGTGCCGTGCGAGACTCCGGCCCTGGCGCAGACGTCGTCGATGCGCACGGCGTCGTACCCGTGCTCCTCGAACGCCTCGCGCCCGGCCTGGAGCAGGGCGGCCCTGGTCCGCCGCCCGCGAGCGGTCAGCGCCTCAGACTTGACGATCACGTCAACAATCTAGCAACGCCGTGCCCGCCCGGTGAAGGGCCCCCGTCAGAAGTCGCGGGAACGAGAGTCCCGTCCGGGTCGCGGGAACGTGAGTCCCGTCCGGGGTCGCGGGAACACGGGGACCGTCCGGGGTCGCGGGAACGCGAAGGGCCCGGAGGACGCGGGTGCGCGTCCTCCGGGCCCTTCGCCGGTCAGCGGGTCAGCGGGTCAGCCGCAGTGGCTCCAGCCGCTCTTCCACGACAACGTGCCCCAGGAGCCGCCCCAGATCACGCACTTCTTGACCGCGGGCAGCCTCACCGGCCCCGCGTACGCGGTGAACGAGCCGGGGTTGGAGCCGCTGCCGCCGTCCTTGACCTGGAGGACGGCGTTCATCGACACCTTGGCGGGCACCACGTACTTCGACATCGTGACCACGCAGTTCCTGCCCGCGCTGGTGTTGTACAGCAGGTAGATCGTGGCCTTCGTGCTCAGCGCGTGCGAGTCGATCACCTTGTAGCCCGACCCGCAGACGCCGCCCGCCGTGTACGGGTTCGGCTTCGGCGTCGTGGTCGGCCTGGGCGTCGTGGTGGGCTTGCTCGTGGGCTTCACCGTCGGCTTGGGCGTCGGCTTGGGCGTCGGCTTGCCGTACGCGTCGCCGACCGTCGGCTCGGTCAGCCCCGTCGGCTCGGGATCGGGGTCGACCATGCCCGTGCTCTTGGTCGGCTTGGCCGTCGGCTTCTTCGCCGCAGGCCGCGACGGCGACGGCTGCTGCTGGGCTGGAGGCACCGTGGTGTGCGGCACGGAGACCGCCGGTTCGTCCACCTCCTTCTTCTTCGACCTGGTCACCTCGGGCGTCGGGGTGTCCTGCGTCAGCTCGGGCGAGATTTCGGGCTCGGCCGGCTGCTCGGCCGGGGGCAGCACCTCGGTGGAGCCGGCGGTCGGATCCTTCGCGGCCTGGCTGGCAGGGGAGTCGATCGCGACCAGCTCCGCCGGGACCCTGCCGCCCGCGTTCGCCCATACGACGGTGCCCGCCAGCAGGACGGCCCCCGCCGCCGCGACCGACACCGCGACCGTCACCGTACGGCGGCGCGTGCTCGAACCACCGGGCTGGGCCGTGTCACCGGAGGGCGGACGCTGACCGGGGACAGGAGCGCCGGGGGCGAACGGCTGTCCCTGCTGCGGAGGCATGGGCTGGCCGCCTGGCGCCACCGGATGGCCGGGCCGGCCACCGGCCTGCCCGAGCTGACCACCGGCCTGGCCGGCATGTCCGGGCTGACCTGGCTGTCCGGCGTGGCCCTGCTGTCCGAGCTGTCCGGCCTGGCCCTGCTGTCCGGGCTGGGGGAACGGCGGCGGCAGCTTGCTGCCGGTCTGGTGGACGGCCATCGCCGTCTCCCCGGTCGTCTGCCCCGTCAGGCGCGCGATCAGCTGCTCGGCCGTGGGCCGCAGCGCCGGATCCTTGGACAGACACGCGGCCACCAGCTCGCCGAGCACCCCGTCGAGCCCGCCGGTCTCCGGCTCCTCGTTCAGGATCCGGTTCATCACGACCGGAATGGAGTCGGAGCCGAAGGCGGGCTTGCCCGTCGCGGCGAACACCATCGTGACGCCCCACGCGAACACGTCGGCCGCCTCCGACACGGGAGCGCCGCTGAGCTGTTCGGGCGCCAGGTAGGCGGGCGTGCCCATGGCCATCCCCGTGGCCGTCGCGCCGGGGGAGTCCAGGGCGCGGGCGATGCCGAAGTCGATCACAACGGGGCCCTCGGGCCCCATGAGCACGTTCGCGGGCTTGAAGTCGCGATGCAGGATCCCCGCACGGTGGATGGCCGCCAGGGCGGTGGCCGTGCTGATGGCCAGCCGCTCCAGGGCCGCTCCCCTGCGCGGCCCCTCCCCGTCGACCAGCTGCCGCAGGGAGGGCCCCGGCACGTAGTCCGTCACGATGTACGGCCGGCTGCCCTCCAGATCGGCGTGCAGCACGGGCGCGGTGCAGAACCTCGCCACACGCTGCGCCACCGCCACCTCGCGCAGGAACCTCGTTCGCGCGTCGGCGTCGGCCACCAGCGCGTTGTGCAGGAGCTTGACGGCCACCTGCTCGCCTGCCGGGCCTTTGCCCAGGTAGACCACGCCCTGCCCGCCCTCGCCGAGCCGCGCGGTGATCTCGAACGCACCCAGCCGACGCGGGTCGTCCGCGGTCAACGGCTGGAACTGAGTCACGTCGAACCCCCGTATTCCATCTATAGGTGGGGCAAAACGCTATCAGTGTGGTTCGTGAGCCGTCTCACCGGTTTGACGATTGGTCCGGATCGCGATCGACCGGGCGCAGTCAGACGGCGACATGGACCCCGCGTCGACCTCCACGTCGTAGGCGACTCCATCGTGCACCAGCAGGGCCTGGGAGGCGGCCATGCCCGTCACCCTGTCGCCGCGCCCGCGCTCCCTCGCGGCCGCCACCTCGGGGTCGCACCGGACGCCCACCCACAGGACGTCCAGCCCCTCGAGCGCCGCGCGCCAACGGTTCTGCCGCGCCGTACCGTCGAGGAAGACCTCGTCGATGATCACCCTCGCGCCCGCGCGCGCCATCGCGGCCACGCCCGCCATCCACGCGCCGTCCAGTTCGCTGAAGGCGGGCCCGACACGCACCTCGCCGTCGGGGGTGACCGTGACGAACGAGGGCGGCATCCCCTCGATCAGGGTGTCCACGCCGAAGGTCAGCCAAGGGTCGGGCAGGATCTCCTGAAGCGCGCGGGCGAGCGAGGACTTGCCCGCGCTCGACCCGCCGTTCAGCACGATGACGTTCAAATCGCCTTGCCAGGGTTGAGGATGCCGAGCGGGTCGAAGACCCGCTTGATGCCCTGCTGGACCTCGGTCACGACCGGCCCCGCCTCCATGCCGAGCCAGCGGCGCTTCAGCAGCCCGACGCCGTGCTCGCCGGTCAGCGTGCCGCCGAGTTCCAGCGCGGCCCTGAACACCTCGTCCGCCGCCGCCCACACGGCGGCGGGCGGCTCAGGCGTGCCGTGCTCGAAGACGAAGACAGGATGCAGATTGCCGTCGCCCGCGTGGGCGACCGTGCAGATCATCACGTCGTGCCTCGCGGCCGCCGCCTCCACCGCCGAGATCATGTCGGGCAGTGCCGAGCGCGGCACGCACACGTCCTCGACCAGGCACGCGCCGAGACGCTCCTTGGCCTCGTAGGCCATCCGCCTGATGCCGATGAGGTCCTCGGTCTCCTCAGGAGTCGAGGACACCGCCACGAAGGAGGCGCCGTTCGCCTCGCACAGCTCCCGCATCATCTCCGCCATCGCCTGGCCGTCGGAGGCGTCCGACTGGCCGATCAGCATGGCGTTGGTGGCGTCCTCCAGGCCGATGTTGCGCCAGTCGTCGATCGCCTTCAGCGTGGCCCTGTCCAGCAGCTCCATCAGGGACGGCTGGCAGCCGGCCGCGATGATCGCCGACACGGCCGCGGCGGCGTCGCGCAGCGAGCCGAACTCCGCGGCGATCGTCGCGGGCGGAGCGATCGGGGCGCGGCGCAGCCGTACCGTCGCCGAGGTGATGATGCCGAGCGTGCCCTCCGAGCCGACGAACAGGCCGGTCAGGTCGTAGCCCGTCACGCCCTTGACCGTGCGGCGGCCGGTGTTGAGGATCCTGCCGTCGGCCAGAACGACCTCGAGGCCGAGCGCGGAGTCGCGGGTCACGCCGTACTTCACGCAGCGCAGCCCGCCCGCGTTTGTCGCCAGGTTGCCGCCGATGGTGGAGATCTCGTAGGAGGAGGGGTCGGGCGCGTACATCAGCCCGTGCTCCCGCGCCGCCCTGTCCAGGTCGGCGGTGATCACGCCGGGCTCGACGACGGCGATCTCGTCCGCGGGGTTCAGCTCGCGGATCGCGGCCATCCTGGCCAGTGACAGCACGACCGAGCCCTCGCTGGCGGTCGCCGCTCCCGCGAGGCCGGTGCCTGCGCCGCGCGGCACGACGGGAACCCGGTGCTCGGTGGCCCACCGCATGGTGGTCACCACGTCGTCGCGGCAGGTGGCGAGGACCACCCCGAGGGCCTTGCCCGGCTCGAGGAACGTGCGGTCGCGCGCGTACGAGTCGACCACGTCGGGGTCGGTCAGCACCCTTCCTTCGGGAAGGCTCTTCACAAGTGCCTCAATCACGTTGAGACTCTACGACCCGATTTGCGCCAGCCGCACGTCAGGGCCAGACTGCCCGGATGGATCTCTCCTGTCCGGAGTGCGGCAAGGCCGACAGGGTGGCGTCGGTACCGGGGGTCGTGGCCGACGGTACGAGTTTCCACCTCGGGCGCGCGAGCATGCCCAAGGACCGGGCCGTCGTCGACCTGCCCGCCGCCTCGCTCCTCGGTACCAGGAAGCACCCGATGACCAGGACCCAGCTGGCGGTGTGGCTGTCCTTCCCCGCCAGGCACGAGGTCCCCAGGGCGCGCCACCAGGGCTACGTCCTGCTCGGCTTCGCCGCTCTCGCGCACGTGGTGCTGGCGCTCACGCTGGCCATGAGCGACCGGACGAACGTCCTGATCGACCTGCTGGGGCCGTTCTGCGCGACCGGCGTGTTCTGGTGGTTCGGGCTGATGTTCGTCATGGGCGCGCACGGCGCGCGCAAGCGCGACCAGGCCGAGGCGCCGGCCCGCGAGCAGGCGCTCCAGGTGTGGCAGGAGCTCTACTACTGCTCGCGGGACAACGTCGCCTTCGAGCCTGGGGTGGGCGTCGCCTTCCACCCCAGCGAGACCCGTGAGTACATCTTCGGCTTCAGGTACGGCAGGCGCCGTCGCCCCTGACGCCGCCCGTCAGGCCTGCGACAGCAGCTTCTCCGTCGCGACCAGGCGGACGCACACGGCCAGACCCGTGATCGCCTCCTCCAGCTCCCCCAGGTCGGGGTAGGTGGGGGCGATGCGGATCGTGCGGTCGGCGGGGTCGTCGCCGTACGGGTGCGTGGCGCCCGCGGGCGTGAGCGCGATGCCCGCGGCCTTCGCCTTGGCGACGACCTCGCGCGCGCAGCCCTCGGGGACGTCGAGGCTGATGAAGTAGCCGCCCGTGGGCGCCGACCAGGAGGCCAGCCCCGTGCCGCCCAGCTCCTTGGTGAGGATCCTGTCGACGGTCTCGAACTTCGGCCAGACCAGCTCGGCGTGCCTGCGCATGTGCGCGGCCAGGCCCTCGGCGTCGCGCAGGAACTCCACGTGGCGCAGCTGGTTGACCTTGTCGGGGCCGATGCTCTGCTTGGAGAGGTTGCCGAGGTACCAGGCGACGTTGGCGGGCGAGGAGCCGAAGAAGGCCACGCCGCTGCCCGCGAGGCTAACCTTGGAGGTCGAGCCGTAGACGAAGGCGCGGTCGGCGTTGCCGTGCTCCTCGCACAGGGCCAGCAGGTCGGCCAGCTCGGTGTGGGTGTCGGTGAGGTGGTGCACCGCGTACGCGTTGTCCCAGAAGATGCGGAAGTCGGGCGCGGCGGTGGACATCGAGGCCAGGCGGCGGACGGTCTCGTCGCTGTAGGTGACGCCCGAGGGGTTGCTGTACTTCGGCACGCACCAGATGCCCTTGATCCGCGGGTCCTCGGCGACCAGCCGCTCGACGACGTCCATGTCGGGGCCGTCGCCGGTCAGCGGCACCTGGATCATCGTGATGCCGAAGCGCTCGCACAGGGCGAAGTGCCTGTCGTAGCCGGGCACCGGGCACAGGAAGACGATCTCGTCCTCCTCGACCCACCGGCGCGAGGCGCCGGGCAGGACGCTGAGCAGCGAGAAGACGATCGAGTCGTGCATCATCGCCAGGCTGGAGTTGCCGCCCGCGACCAGCTGCGCGGCGGGAACCTGCAGCTGCTCGGCGAACAGCTCGCGGACCTCGGCCAGCCCCTGCAGGTTGCCGTAGTTGCGGATGTCGGTGCCGTCGGCCGCCAGGTGCGTGGACGGCAGGCCGTTCATCCCGTCGGCCAGGTCGAGCTGGCGGGGGGAGGGCTTGCCCCTGGTCAGGTCGAGCTTCAGGCCGCGCCGTACGAGGGCGTCGTAGTCGGCTGCGGCCTGCTCGCGCTGAGCGGTCAGCTCGTCGAGGGTCACGGGATGTTCCTTCCTTAGGCTGAGATACGAAGAATAGTGGGTGTCGAAACGATAACGGCGTAGGAGCCCCGTCACCGCGTCAACCGCCAGAGAGAGGTGACCTCCGCGGACCTCGCCCGGTGCAACGGGTCGGCGGCGTCGGCGGCGCGCCGGTGGTGTGGCCTGGCCTCGAGCCGCCCCGCCACGCGCAGGCCCGCGTCGGCGAACGCGGCCAGCAGGTCCCTCCTGGTGCGCAGGCCCAGGAGCTCGGCCAGGTCGGACAGGATCAGCCAGCCCTCGCCGCCCGGGGCCAGGTGCGCGCCCAGGCCGCGGACGAAGCCGCCGAGCATCCGGCCTCCCGGGTCGTAGACGGCGTGGTCGAGCGCGGTGTGCGGCTCGGCGGGCAGCCACGGCGGGTTGCACACCACCAGCGGGACCCTGCCCTCGGGGAAGAGGGAGTGCCTCCTGACCTCCACCCTGCCGCTGAGGCCGAGGCGGGCGAGGTTGTCGCGGGCGCAGGCGACGGCCCGCTCGTCGACGTCGGTGGCCAGCACGCGCCCGACGCCGCGCCCTGCCAGGACGGCGGCCAGCACACCGGTGCCCGTGCCGACGTCGAACGCGGCCTCCAGGGAGGGGAGCGGCGCGCGGGCCACCAGGTCCACGTACTCGCCGCGGACCGGGGAGAAGACGCCGTAGTGCGGATGGATCCTGGCGCCCAGCGCGGGCACCTCCACGCCCTTCCTGCGCCACTCGTGGGCGCCGACGACACCGAGCAGTTCGGTGAGCGGGACGAGCGTGGGGCGGTCGGCGGAGCCGTACGCCTCGGCGCAGGCCGGCCGTACGTCGGGCGCCCTGCGCAGGGGGACGGTCAGGTCGGCCGCCAGCGGCACCAGCAGCCGGCCCAGCAGGCGCGCCCTGGCGGCGCGCGCCCGCCGGTACTCGTGGAAGCCGGACGGCGCCGCCGCCTTCCTGTCGATACGGCGGGCCATCGCGCGCAGCAGCTGCCTGGCGTTGTGGTAGTCGCCCCGCCACACCAGCCCCGTGCCCTCAAGGGCCAGGCGGTGGGCGGTGTCGGCCTTCGTCGTGTCGTCGGCCGCCGTCAGGGCGGCGGGCGGGGGCTCGGCGGAGCGCCATCCCGCCGAACGGGGACGGCCTTCCTCGGTCCAGTGGACGTCGAGCATCGCGTGCTCCTCTTGATCGATGGGGAATGTCGATGAAGAGCACTTCGACGCGGAGGGGACGGGCTAGCGGGTCACGGACCTCCGCGAGGAAGCGCGAGCCGCGGCGTCACCGAGAACGCTGCCCAGTACGGCGAACGACATGATCAACCTCCTTGGGGTCCGCCTCATGCTAGCCGTGCCCATGCCTGTGTCCGTGCCCGTGTCCCTGGGCGGGCTCGTGCCCAGGCCCGTGGTCGGGGTCCTGGACGTGTCCGTGCCCGTGGCCGACGAGGGCGGCGGGCCTGCCCGGCGGCACGAGTCCGAGCGCGACGGCCGCCGCCACGGCGGCTGCGCCCGCGCACCAGGCAAGCGCCGCGGGGAAGCCGCCCACCGCCAGGCTGGAGACCACCGCGACCCCGATCGAGCCGCCCAGCTCGTGGAAGGTGTTGATCACGCCGGAGGCCACGCCCGCCTCCCCCGGGGGGACGTTGGCCATGGTCGTCGCCGTCGCGGTGACGAAGGCGGGCCCGATGCCGAAGGCGGCGAGCACGAACCCCGGCAGGAGCGTGGTGGCGACGCCGGCCTCGGGCGAGACGCGGGTCATGAGGGCGGCGCCCGCGGCGGTGAGCAGGAAGGCGCCCACCGCGACGGGGCGGCCGCCCACCTTGCCGATCAGCCGCCCGCCCAGGTGCGCGCCGAGCGTGATCGCGACCGCCACCGGCAGGAACAGCAGGCCCGTCTCGAGCGCGCCGTACCCCAGCTCCCGCTGCAGGTAGAGCGAGCTGAGGAAGAACAGCCCCAGCATCAGTCCCGTGGCCATGAGCATGACGAACGTGCCCGACAGCACCGGCCGCCTGGCCATCGTGGCCGCGCGCATGAGCGGCGCCTCGGTCACCCGCTCGACCCACACGAACACCGCGTACAGCACGGCGGAGGCGGCCAGCCACAGAGCCGCCGTCCCCCATCCGGCCTCGCCCGCGCTGACCAGCCCGTAGATGAGCAGCGCCGTGGCGGCGGTGACCAGCAGCGCGCCCGGCAGGTCGAGCGGACGCCGGGCCGAAGGGGTGGAGGCGGGTACGAAGGACGGCAGCGCGGCCAGGACGATCAGGCCGACGGGCACGTTCACGAAGAACGCCCACGCCCATCCGGGGCCCGCGGTCAGCAGGCCGCCGAGCAGCACGCCGACGGCCGCGCCCGTGCCGCCGATCGCCGCCCACACCGCCAGCGCCCTGGTGCGGCGCTCGCCGTGGAAGACGCCGGTGATGGTGGCGAGCGCGGCAGGCGACAGCAGCGCGGCCCCGACCCCCTGCAGCCCGCGCCCCGCGATCAGCGCCCCTCCACCGGGGGCCAGCCCGCACAGCAGCGAGGCGAGGGTGAAGACGGCGAGCCCTGTCATGAGCATCCGGCGCGCGCCGAAGGCGTCGGCGAGCCTGCCGCCGAGCACCATCAGGCCGCCGAAACACAGCGTGTAGGTCGTGACCACCCAGGTCAGCGCCTCACGGTCCAGGCCGAGGTCGGTCCCGATGGACGGCAGCGCGACCTGCACGACGGTGATGTCGATGATCAACATGAACTGGGCCAGGCAGAGCAGGACCAGCAGCATGGCGAAAACACCCCTCTCATAACTCGTACAATAGTGTTCGAGTTATGAGGCAAGCATACGGAGGGTTGGTATGTCCAGCCCTGTCAGGCGGCGAGAACCGAGCGGAGCGTCCTGGTCAGCACGTCGGCGGCCTGAGCGCGCGGCAGGCGGCCCGCCTCGATCTCGCCCGCCGCGCTGTGCAACAGCCCGAAGAAGGTGCTGACCAGCCACGACAGCGGAAGATCGGTGCGGAAGGCACCCTCGTCCATGCCGCGCGCGATCAGCTGCTCGACCCTGGCCAGCGGCTTGCCGTGCCGTTCGCGGATCCGCTCGGCCGGCAGCGCCCTGTCGGCGGCGACGAACAGGCGGCTGTGCCGGTCGAGGATCTCCCACGAGGAGGAGATCAGCCTCTCCATGGCCTGCGCCGGGGGCACCCCTTCGAGGTCGAGGCCGGACAGCGCGAGCTCGGCGTGGTCGACGGCATCGCGCAGGACGGCGTCGACCAGCGACTCCCTGGAGGGGAAGTGGCCGTAGAGCGTGACCCTGCCGACGCCCGCCTCCTTGGCGATCTCCGCCACGCTGACGCCGGGGTCGGCGCCCAGCAGGCGTGCGGCCGTGGCCAGGATCGCGGCGATGTTGCGCTCGGCGTCGGCCCTGCGCGGCTGCGTCGACTTGCCCATGGTCAAACTGTATGTCCCGGCGTACGCTCCCCGAATGTCCACCGAACTCACGCTCGACGGCATCGTGGCCAGGGTCTGGCCCGGTGAGCACCCCCGCTACCTCGCCATCCTCGTCCACGGGTACGGCGAGCACATCGGCCGCTACGAGCACGTGGCCGCCGCCCTCCTGGCGCACGGAGCGGCCGTCTACGGCCCGGACCACAGGGGACACGGCAGATCCGCCGGCGAGCGCGTGCTCATCGAGAACTTCGAGGACGTCGTCACCGAGGTGCACGCCGTCGCCGAGCGCGCCATGGCCGACCACCCGACGGTGCCCGTGGTCGTGATCGGCCACTCCATGGGCGGCCTGATCGCCGCCCGCTACGCCCAGCGGTACGGCGAGGCCCTCGCCGCGCTCGTCCTGTCGGGCCCGGTCATCGGCACGTGGGAGGCGATCGACGTCCTCCTGTCGCTGGAGGAGATGCCCGACATCCCCATCGACCCCGCCACCCTCTCCAGGGACCTCTCGGTCGGCGCCGCCTACGCCGAGGACCCCCTCGTCTGGCACGGGCCGTTCAAGCGCCCGACGATCGCCGCGTTCGCCGCCGCCATGGAGACGATCGCCAAGGCGGGCGGCCTGGGCCCGCTGCCGACGCTGTGGATCCACGGCGAGGACGACCAGCTCGTTCCCCTCGCCGGCAGCAGGAGGGGCATCGAGGCCGTCAGGGGCGACGACCTCACCGAGGTGATCTATCCCGGCGCCCGCCACGAGGTGTTCAACGAGACCAACAAGGAGGAGGTGCTGGCCGAGGTCACCAGGTTCATCGACCGCGCGCTGGGTTGCTGGAACTCCCCATAGGCGAACGTGGCGCAGCGGGTGGTCTTCCGGCCGCTGCTCAGGGGGTCCGGAGGTCGGTGGGGCCGTTCCACGGGGTGGCGGGCAGGCCCGTGACGCCGGCGTCGGCGGCGAACAGCCCGCCTCCCGCGGTCGTGATGACGAGCGTCGAGCCGACGAAGGCGGCGCTCGAGGTCTTCGGCGAGGCGACCTTCACGGTGTCGAGCAGCCGCCCGCCGGGCGTGTGGCGGCGCACCTCCCCTGCGCCCCAGATCGCGATCCAGAGGTTCCCCTCCACGTCCACGGCCAGGCCGTCCGGCAGCCCGTCGCTCACCTGGAGGATCACCGTGCGCGGCCCGACCCGCCCGGTCTCCACGTCGTACGGCTGCGCCCACACCACCCCGGGGATGCTGTCCACGTGGTACAGCGTCCGCCCGTCGGGCGACCAGCCGAGCCCGTTGGAGATGGTCAGCCCTTCGGCCAGCACGCTCACCGTGCCGTCCAGCTCCAGCCGGTAGAGCTTCTCCTGGCCCTGCCTCTCGTCCTTGGCCAGGCTGCCGGCGAGGAAGCGCCCCGCCGGATCGCACCGGCCGTCGTTGAGCCTGCTCACCGTCCCCTCGGGCAGCACCCTCGGCCCCATCGTGGTCCGCTCGCCGATCGTCGCGAAGCCGTACTGCGCCGCGACCAGGAGGGAGCCGTCGGCGGCGGGCGCGACCGCGCCCACGGTGCCCGGCAGGGTGTGGGTCCTGACGACCCGCAGATCGCCGTCCCTGAGTAAGCCCTCCATGATCCGGCCGGTCGGGATGTCGACCCAGAGCAGCCGCTCGGCCACGGGGTCCCACAAGGGCCCTTCGGCCAGCTCGTAGGTCTCGGTGGACAGCGAGTCGGCGATCATCGCAGCTCCTTCACGATGGCGTGGATTTCGGGAAGCGCCTCCACCAGGGAGGACAGGGGCGTCCGGTAGGCCAGCGCGCTCACGCTGACCGCGCCGCTCGGCGTGGTGGCGGAGGTCAGGAAGACGGGGACGGCCACGCAGTTGACCCCTTCCTCGTTCTCCTGGTCGTCGACGGCGCAGCCCTGCTCGCGCACCGCCGCCAGCTCCGCGCACAGCTCCTCGGCGGCGACCTTGGTCCTCGGGGTGCGGCGCTCCAGCGGGCCCTGCCTCGCCCACGTGGCCACGGCCGCGTCGTCGGGCAGCGTCCAGGCCAGAAGCAGCTTGCCGACACCGGTGCTGTGGGCGGGGTTGCGGCCGCCGACCGTGGAGGTGAGGCGCACCGGCCCCGAGGGGGGATCGACCTTGGCCCGGTAGACCACCTCGCGCCCGTCGAGCACCGCGTAGTGCGCGGTCTCGCCGAACCGGCCCGCCAGCCGTTCCAGCGCGGGGCGGATCCTGACGTGGTCGGGCCTGGCCTCGTGGTGGGTGAAGGCCAGCCGGAGGAACTCGTCGCCCAGCAGGTAGCGGCCCCTGCCGTCCTGCACGGCGAACCCGGCGCGGCGCAGGGCGGCCAGGGCCCTGTGCACGGTGGGCTTGGGGCTGTCGACGGCCTTGGCCATCTCCTCCAGGCCGATGCCCTCGGGCCGTTCGGCCAGCACCCGCAGCACCACGAGCACCCTGTCGGAACCGACGAGCCGGTCTTCTCCTCGCGGCGTTTCGGGGTTAGGGTCGATCACGTTCCGAATGTTAGATCAGTGTTCCGGTTAATGGAAGAAGCGCATGCGTAGCTCGCACTGGTACGAGGGAACCCACCGAAACGCCTACATCCACCGCGCCTGGATGCGCCGCGGCCTGCCCCACGAGGCATTCGAGGGTGGCAGGCCGCACATCGCGATCGCCAACACCGCCTCCGACCTCACCCCGTGCAACGTCCATCTCGACGAGATCGCCACCAGCGTCAAGCAGGGCGTGTGGGAGGCGGGCGGCGTCCCGCTCAACCTGCCGGTCATGTCACTCGGCGAGACGAACCTCAGGCCGACCGCGATGCTCTGGCGCAACCTGGCCGCCATGGCCACCGAGGAGATGCTGCGCCAACCCCATCGACGGCGTGGTCCTGCTCGGCGGCTGCGACAAGACCATCCCCTCGCTGCTGATGGCCGCCGCCTCCGTCGGCCTGCCCGCCGTCGTCGTGCCGGGCGGGCCGATGCTGACCGGTCACTTCCGCGGCCGACCCCTCGGCTGCGGGACCGACGTGTGGCGGCTCAGCGAGGAGGTGCGGGCGGGCACGCTCTCCCAGGAGGCGTTCCTGCGGTCGGAATCGGCGATGATCCGCAGCAAGGGCCACTGCAACACGATGGGCACCGCCTCCACGATGGCGTGCGTGGCCGAGGCGCTCGGCATGACCGTTCCCGGTACGGCGGGCACGCCGGCGGCCGACAGCAGGCTCCTGGAACGGGCCCACGAGACGGGCCGCCTCGCGGTCGCCATGGTCGCCGAGGACAGGACGCCGGCCCAGGTGCTCACCCGCGCCGCCTTCCACAACGCGATCGTCGCCCTGGCCGCGATCGGCGGCTCGACCAACGCCGTCGTGCACCTGCTGGCCGTCGCCGGACGGCTCGGCGTCGACCTCACGCTGGACGACTTCGACAGGATCGGGGCAGGGGTGCCGCTCCTGGCCGACCTGCAGCCCGCAGGACGGCATCTGATGGACGACCTGTTCAGGGCGGGAGGACTGCTCGCGCTGCTCAAGGAGGTGAGCGACCTGCTGGACCCCTCGGCGCCGACGGTCACGGGACGGCCGCTCACCTCGTACCTGGACGAGGCGGAGATCTGGGATGAGACGGTCATCAGGCGTCGCTCGTCGCCGCTGCTGGAGGACGCGGGGATCGCCGTCCTGCGCGGCAACCTGGCGCCGCGCGGCGCGGTCATCAAGCCCGCCGCCGCCTCGCCCGAACTGCTCACGCACAGGGGCAGGGCGGTCGTCTTCGACAGCGTCGAGGACCTGCGCGAGCGGCTCGACTCACCCGACCTCGACGTCGACGAGACCAGCGTGCTGATCCTGCGCGGCTGCGGGCCACGCGGCTACCCCGGCATGCCCGAGGTCGGCAACCTGCCGCTGCCCGCGAAGCTGCTGGCCAAGGGAGTGCGGGACATGGTGCGCATCAGCGACGCCCGGATGAGCGGCACCGCCTACGGCACCGTCGTCCTGCACACCGCGCCCGAGGCGGCGGTCGGCGGGCCGCTGTCGCTCGTGCGCACGGGCGACCCGATCGTGCTCGACGTGCCCTCCAGGCGGCTCGACATCGACATCCCGCAGCGGGAACTGGCCGCCAGGGAGCCTGTGACCACGGGGTTCGCGGCCCCCGAGCGGGGATGGCAGCGGCTGTACATCGACCACGTCATGCAGGCCGATCAGGGCGCCGACCTCGACTTCCTGGTGGGATCGAGCGGCCACGAGGCCGGCAGGGAATCCCACTGAGGGGAGAAATCCGCGCGGACGGCTTCCGGTACGGCGGCCATTGGCGTGAAATGGAGTGATCGGGGCAACACTCCGCGTGGAGGGGAGCAGCCGTGACGACCGTTCGCGAGACCTCGATGCAGCAGGTCAGACGTCGCCGCACGGGAACCGTCATCGTCTCGTGGCTGTCGACGACCGACCACAAGGTCATCGGCTACCTGTACCTGATCACCTCGTTCGTCTTCTTCCTCATCGCGGGCGTGATGGCCATGATCATCCGAGCCGAGCTCGCCCAGCCCGGCATGGAGTTCGTGACCCAGCAGCAGTACAACGCCCTGTTCACCATGCACGGCACGATCATGCTGCTGCTCTTCGCCACCCCGCTGTTCGCCGGGTTCGCCAACGTCATCATGCCGCTCCAGATCGGCGCCCCCGACGTCGCCTTCCCCCGGCTGAACGCGGTGGCGTACTGGCTGTTCCTGTTCGGCGGCATCATCGTGCTCGCCGGATTCGTCACCCCCGGCGGCGCGGCCGACTTCGGCTGGTTCGCCTACACGCCGCTGTCGGCCGGGACGTACTCGCCGAGCGTCGGCGGCGACCTGTGGATCATGGGACTGGCGCTGTCGGGGCTCGGCACCATCCTCGGTTCGGTCAACTTCATCAGCACGATCATCGGCATGCGCGCCCCCGGCATGACGATGTTCAGGATGCCGCTGTTCACCTGGAACACGCTGCTGACCAGCATGCTCGTGCTGATGGCCTTCCCCGTGCTGGCCGCCGCGCTGCTGGTGCTGGAGTCCGACCGCAAGCTCGGCACCCACGTCTTCGACCCGGCGACGGGCGGGGCGCTGCTGTGGCAGCACCTGTTCTGGTTCTTCGGCCACCCCGAGGTCTACATCATCGCGCTGCCGTTCTTCGGCATCATCACCGAGGTCATCCCCGTCTTCAGCCGCAAGCCCATCTTCGGCTACATCGGCCTGGTCGGGGCCACGATCACCATCGCCGGGCTGTCGATGACGGTGTGGGCCCACCACATGTTCCCGACCGGCCAGGTGCTGCTGCCGTTCTTCTCGTTCATGACCTTCCTCATCGCCGTGCCCACCGGCGTCAAGTTCTTCAACTGGATCGGCACCATGTGGCGGGGGCACCTGAGCTTCGAGACGCCCATGCTGTTCGCCGTCGGCTTCCTCCTGACGTTCCTGCTCGGCGGGCTGACCGGGGTCATCCTGGCCTCCCCGGCGCTGGACTTCCACATCAGCGACACCTACTTCGTCGTCGCGCACTTCCACTACGTGGTGTTCGGCACGGTCGTGTTCGCGATGTTCTCGGGGTTCTACTTCTGGTGGCCGAAGATGACCGGGCGGATGCTCGACGACCGGCTCGGCAAGGTGCACTTCTGGTCGCTGTTCGTCGGCTTCCACACCACGTTCCTGATCCAGCACTGGCTCGGCATGGTGGGCTTCCCCCGGCGCTACGCCGACTACAGCCCCGCCGACGGCTTCACCACCCTGAACCTCATCTCGTCGGTGGGCGCGTTCCTGCTCGGGTTGTCCACGCTGCCGTTCCTCTACAACATCTGGAAGACGGCGCGCACGGCGCCCAAGGTGACGGTCGACGACCCGTGGGGCTACGGCGGTTCTCTCGAATGGGCGACCTCCTGCCCTCCGCCCCGCCACAATTTCGTCCGCATCCCGCAGATCCGCTCCGAGCGGCCGGCCTTCGACCTGCACTACCCGCGCCTCGCCGTGCAGGCCGGCCTGGTCGACGAGCCGGAGCCCGCACGGCTCGAGAAGGACCACATCCCGGCAGACCGGGCACACGCAGAGGAGGGCCACGAGGCGCCGAGGGAAGGCGGGCCCGGCGCCCAGACATGAGGTACCACGCCGCACCAGATCGGGGCTTTCCCAAACCCCGGCCCGGTGCTTACGTGGAAAGCGACGTTTCGCCAATCTAGGGAGATCGGCGATGACAGGTTCACGTACTCCCTTCAGCCCGGAGACCGCGCCCTGCGGCAGGACGTCCGGCGGTGAGCGGCTGGTCGACGACGACGGCTACGGGCTGCTGATCAGAGACCAGTACTTCGACTGCGGGTGCCGCAGGATCCGCCACGAGTACCACGACGGCAGCATC
Organism: Nonomuraea mangrovi; assembly: GCF_042681425.1. Taxonomy (NCBI): domain Bacteria; kingdom Bacillati; phylum Actinomycetota; class Actinomycetes; order Streptosporangiales; family Streptosporangiaceae; genus Nonomuraea; species Nonomuraea mangrovi. Next base: position 895,149 of record NZ_JBHUFV010000033.1, read on the forward strand.
CACCTGAGCGCCGTGCGCCACGACGGCAAACGCGTCAGGGAACAGGACCAGCCCGACCACGGGAGCTGAGACATGATCGACGTGCTCATTGTCGGGGGCGGAGGGGCGGGCCTGCGGGCGGCGATCGCGGTCGCGGAGACCGACCCCTCGCTGACGGTGGCGGTCGTGTCGAAGGTCTATCCCATGCGCAGCCACACGGTCTCGGCCGAAGGCGGCGCCGCGGCGGTCATCGGGATCGGCGACACCCTCGACGAGCACGCCTACGACACGATCTCGGGCGGCGACTGGCTGTGCGACCAGGACGCGGTGGAGGCGTTCGTCGCCGAGGCGCCGCGCGAGCTGATCCGCCTGGAGCACTGGGGCTGCCCGTGGAGCAGGGAGAGCGACGGGCGGGTCGCCGTCAGGCCGTTCGGCGGCATGAAACGCATGCGTACCTGGTACGCCGCCGACAAGACCGGCTTCCACCTGCTCCACACCCTGTTCCAGACCACGCTGAAGTATCAGGAGATCATCCGGTACGACGAGTGGTACGTCACCCAGCTCATCGTCGACGACGGGCGTGTCCACGGCGTCGTCGCCATCGAGATCAGGACGGGCAGGGTCGAGGCCATCGCGGCGAGGACCGTCATCCTGGCCACCGGCGGCTGCGGGCGCGTCTTCCCCTTCACCACCAACGCGGCGATCAAGACGGGCGACGGCATGTCCCTGGCCTACCGGGCCGGCGCGCCGCTGAAGGACATGGAGTTCGTCCAGTACCACCCGACGGGACTGCCGTTCACCGGCATCCTCATCACGGAGGCGGCCCGCGCGGAGGGCGGCTGGCTGATCAACAAGGACGGCTACCGCTACCTGCAGGACTACGACCTCGGTCAGCCCACGGACACGCCCAAACTGCGCAGCATGGAGCTCGGCCCCCGCGACCGCCTGTCGCAGGCCTTCGTCGCCGAGCAGAACAAGGGCCGCACGGTCGAGACCCCCTACGGGCCCGTCGTCTACCTCGACCTGCGCCACCTCGGCGAGGCGAAGATCGACATGCGGATCCCGTTCGTCAGGGAGCTGTGCAGGAGCTACCAGAACCTCGACCCGGCCACCGATCTGATCCCGGTCAGGCCCGTCGTGCACTACATGATGGGCGGCGTCCACACCGACCTCGACGGCGCGACCCCGATCGCGGGTCTGTACGCCGCGGGAGAGACGGCGTGCGTGAGCATCAACGGGGCCAACAGGCTCGGCTCCAACTCGCTGCCCGAGATCCTCGTCTTCGGCGCGCGAGCGGGCGCGGCGGCCGCGGGGTTCGCCAGGTCGCACCAGGGCGGGCAGGCATCCGCCGTGCGCAGCCAGGGGGAGGACGAGCGGCGACGGCTGCGGCGCGTGCTCGACGACGGCCGCGGTACCGGGCCGAGGATCGCGGACCTGCGCGAGGAGATGCAGCAGACGCTGGAGGGGGCGGCGGGCATCTACCGGACAGGCGACCCGCTCGCCAAGGCCGTGGAGACGCTGGCGTCGCTGCGGGAGCGCGCGGTGGACGCGCGGGTGGACGACCACAGCGCGACGTTCAACACCGAGCTGATCTCGCTGATCGAGCTGCACGCGATGCTGGACGTCGCGGAGACCGTCGTGGCGTGCGCGCTGAACAGGACCGAGTCCAGGGGCGCGCACCAGCGGCTCGACTTCCCGGCCCGCGACGACGCGGGGTTCCTGGCCCACTCGCTGGTCCACCGCGCCCCGTCCGGTGTCCCCTCGGTGGGCCTGCTGCCCGTCACCCTCACCCGGTGGCCCCCCGGCGAGAGGGTGTACGGCCGTGACTGAGAAGCGGGCGGTGGAAGCGGCGATGCGGATGGGAGGCCGATGAGCACCAAGGAGAGCGAGCGGGCGGCGCGGAGGAAGGCGGCGGCCGACGGGCACGGCACGGAGACGATCAGGCTGGAGATCAGTCGCTACCGCCCCGAGCAGGACACCGAGCCGGTCTTCGAGTCCTTCGACGTGCCGATGAGTGAGGACTGGGCGATCCTCGACGGGCTCAACTACGTCAAGGACCAGCTGGACGGCACGCTGTCGTTCCGGTGGTCGTGCCGGATGGGCGTGTGCGGGTCCTGCGGCATGAACGTCAACGGCAAGCCCAGACTGACCTGCGGTACCTTCCTGTCCGAGTTCGGCAGGGGGCCGGTCAGGATCGAGCCGCTCAAGGGCTTCCCCGTCATCCGCGACCTCGTCGTGGAGATCGACGACTTCCTGGCCAAGCTCTCCCACGTGCGGCCGTGGCTGATCAGGGAGGGCGAAGAGCTGCCGCTGACGGCGGAGTACGCCCAGACGCCCGAGCAGCTCGAGGCCTACAAGCAGTACTCGATGTGCATCAACTGCCTGCTGTGCTACTCGGCCTGCCCCGTCTACGTGCTCAACCCCGACTTCCTCGGCCCGGCCGCGATCGCGCTCGCCCAGCGCTACAACCTCGACTCACGCGACCAGGGCGACCGGCTCGACCTGCTCAACAGCGACGAGGGGGTGTGGGGCTGCACGTTCGTGGGCGAGTGCACCAGTGTCTGCCCCAAGCACGTCGACCCCGCCGAGGCGATCCAGCGCTACAAGGTCACCGCGGCCATGCGGTCGGTCCTGCCGTGGAGCAGGAGATGACCGCCGGAGCCTATCGGCCGCCCCGCGACAGGGTGTGGTTCCTGCGCTCGCGGGCCTACGCGGTCTTCGTGGCCAGGGAGCTGACCAGCGTCTTCGTCGCCTGGACGATCGCCTACCTGCTGCTGCTCATCGCGGCCGTGACCGGCGGCACCCTCCAGGAGTTCGCCGTCCTGGCCGCACGCCCGTGGATGATCGCGCTCAACGTGCTGGCGCTGGCGGCCACCACCTTCCACGCGGTCACCTTCCTCAACCTGGCCCCGAAGGCGACCGTCGTCAGGCTGGACGGCTGGCGGGTGCCCGACTTCATGATCCAGGGCGGCAACCACACCGCGTGGCTGCTGGTCTCCGCCGTCCTGGCGTGGGTGGTGCTGCGATGAGACGCACGCCCGAGCCCTACCTGTGGCTGCTGTTCAGCGCAGGAGGTGTGGTCGCCGCGCTGCTGCTGCCCGTGCTGGTGCTGCTGTTCGGGGTGCTCATGCCCCTCGGCGTGCTCGACTGGCCCGCGCAGGCCGAGCTCGCCGCGCTGCTCGACCCCCTGGCTGTACGGCTGGCGCTGGTCGCGGTGGTCCTGCTGTGCCTGTTCCACGCCGCCCACCGGATCAGGTTCACCAGCGAGGAGGTCCTCGGCATCGCCAGGCTCGACCCGATCATCGCGGTCCTGTGCTACGGGGCCGCGATCGCCGGAGTGGTGGTCGCCGTCCTCCTGCTCTTCTGACATACCGCTTTCCGCGACATTCGGAACGATCTCCAGTTAGGCGCTTAACGTCCGCACTGCAGAACCTCTGTGGCCATTCGCCCGGTAGATCCCGGGAAGAGAGGGAATGTAGTGCACAGCACGAAGCGCCTCTTAGCGGTGCTGCCCGCGCTCGCTCTGCTCACCGGCGGCCCGCCGCCGGGCCAGGCCGTCGGCGCCGCCCGCTACGAGCCCGCCCCCGGCGACTCCTACATCAACTACGTCCAGCCCGCCGAGGGCTTCACACCCCCCGACCCGCCCGCTCCCGGCAGGAACGCCCGCGCGAGGATCCCCGCCCGCGAGCACGACAGGAAGTTCAGCAGCGGCAACCCGGTCACCGCCCGAGTCCTGGCCGCCAGGGAGAACCAGGCCGTCAGAACCGGCCGCAACCCCGCCGACCTGCTGTTCAAGAAGTCCCGCACGACGAAGACCGCCAGGCTGCTGACGATCCTGGTCGAGTTCAACGACCGGGCCGACGACGACTTCGCCGGGTTCGAACGGCTCGCGGGGCCGAGAAGCGCGCCCGACGACTGCGTCAAGGAGCCGCCGGGCACGAAGGCGAACGGTCCTCGCCACAACCGTATCCCCGACCCCGCGACCCTGCCCCGCAGGGACGACTTCAGTTTCTGGGTGCCCGACTTCAGCCCCGCCCACTACAACCGGCTCCTCTACTCCAAGCAGGGCGTCACCGCCCGCGGCGTGGACCTGTCGGGGCTGACGATGCGCAACATGTACGAGGAGATGTCCAAGGGCGCCTACTCCGTCACCGGCGCCGCCGCCGGATGGATCACGGTGCCGCACTCCGAGGCCTGGTACGGCGCGGCCGCCTGCGGCAAGCCGTACCAGGACATGTCCGGGCACCCGGGCAACCCGCGCGGTCACGCGCAGCTGCCCGTCGACGCCGTGAACGCGCTGGCCGCCGCCCAGCCCCGCTTCAGGTGGTCCGACTACGACATCGAGGACCTCGGCGACGCCGACCGCGACGGCGACTTCGACGAGCCCGACGGCGTGATCGACCATCTCGTGCTCGTGCACGCGGGCAAGGACAAGTCGGCGGACGGCGGCGCGCAGGGCGCCTACGCGTTATGGGCGCACTCCGGCGCCGTCGCGGGCGGCCACCCCGTTCCCGGCACGAACCTCAAGGTCTCCAACTACATCGTGCAGCCGGAGGACGCGGGCGTCGGCGTGTTCGCCCACGAGTACGGACACGACCTCGGCCTGCCCGACCTCTACGACACCAGCGGCGCGGCGAGCTCGGCCGTCGACTTCTGGGACCTCATGGCGGCCGGCTCGCACGCGGGCCCGCTCTACCAGGCCATGCCGTCGCACATGGGCCTGTGGGCCAAGTGGGTGCTCGGCTGGGCCGACCCCGAGATCCTCGGCCCCGGCGACGGCAGCCGCCTGCTCACCATCGGGCAGTCCTCGCGTACGCCGCGGCTGACCGCGGACGGGGTCAGGGTCGACCTGCCGAGTGAACCGCTGAAGATGCTCGACCCGCACGGCGGCGGGCGGATGTGGTGGTCGGGCATGGACCAGGAGTGGGCCGACGTCAAGCTCACCAGGCAACTCGAGGTTCCCGCGGGAGCCGAGCCCCGCTTGTGGATGTGGAACAACTTCGACATCGAGGCCGACTACGACTACGGCTTCGTCGAGGTCTCCACCGACGGCGGCGCGAGCTGGGCCCAGCAGAAGGTGTTCACCGCTTCGGGCGGCGAGGTCAGTACGCCCGACGACTACACGGACCCCAACAAGGCCCTGCACGGCTACGGCGGCAAGCGCTACGGCCTCACCGGCACGACCAACGGCTGGCGGCGCGACTACGTCGATCTCAGCCCGTTCGCCGGCGAAACGATCAGGCTGAGGCTCGCCTACAACACCGACGCGGGCACCACCGCGCGCGGCTGGTTCGCCGACGACCTCGCCCTCACCAGCGGCTCGGTCACCGTCTGGAGCGACGGCGTGGAACGGGGCGCGGACGGATGGGTCGCCACCGGCGGCACCTTCACCAACACCGCCGGCCAGGGCTGGACGGTCAGCACGGGCTCCCGCCGGATCTCGCGCTTCTACCTGGCCGAATGGCGCAACCTCGACGGCTTCGACCGGGGCCTGGCCCACGCCTACGACACCAGCTACCTGCGCGACGGCGCGTGGAAGGTCGAGCGGGTGAAGTACAACGCCCCCGGCCTGCTGATATGGCTGCGCGACTCCACCTACGCCAACAACGTGCTCGCCCCGACCCTGTTCGACGGGCCGAGCCTCGGCGTGAAGGGCGGGCTGCTGCTCGTCGACTCGCACTACGAGCCGCTGCGCCGTACGGGGAAGGCGGCCGCGGCCGACCCGAGGGTGCGCAAGAACCTCGACGGCCGCGTCCAGTCGTCCAACGCCGCCTTCTCCTCGGCCAGGACCTACCCGTTCAGGGAGTGCGTCGAAGGCGAGCCGTTCACCGAACACTGCGCCTCCTATCCCGCGCAGAAGGGTGTGCCCGCCTTCACCGACGCCAGGACCTGGTATCCGGGCCTCGACCTGGTCGAAGGCTCGCTCGACTACCGCGACTTCGACGCCTCCGCCGTCATCCCCGCCAAGGGCGCCTACTCGACCAGGGTCGTCGACGCCGACGGCGGCCCCGCCACCGAGCTGTACGGCACCGAGATCGCCGGCGGCCACGTCCTCGGCACCGGCGACCCGGGCGAGCGCGCGTTCGGCGTCCGATTCGCCCTTGTCACCGCGCTTCCCGGCAACCTGGGCGCGATCGTCCGGGTCACCCCGCCCAAGAAGTGATCACCCGGCCGCCGAGGTGAAGGCCCCGGCGGCCCTACCATGTCATCCATGACCGAGCTCCGCAGCAAGGCCGAGCACACCGAGGCCATCCGCAGGGACCGCAGGATCGCCGTGGTGATCAACACGCGTTCCCGCCGTGGCCGCCGCCACTACTTCGAGGTGCTGGACCAGATCCACGCCTTGGGCTTCGAGCCCCTGGCGGAGTACTCCGTCGTCAACCCCAAACGGCTGCGCGCCCACCTGGACAGGGCGCTGGAGACCAAGCCGGACCTGCTCGTCGTCGGCGGGGGCGACGGCACGCTCTCGTCGGCCGTGCGCCACGTCGCCCACCGCGACGTGGCCCTGGGCGTGCTGCCGCTCGGCACCACCAACAACTTCGCCCGCAGCCTCGGCCTGCCCCTCGACCTGGCAGGCGCCATCCGCGTGTTCGACACGGGCAAGGTCGCCGACATCGACCTGGGCATGGCCGAGGACAGGCCGTTCGCCAACCTGGCCAGCTTCGGCGTGTCGGTGGAGGTCGCGAACACGGTCAAGCCGTGGCTCAAGCGCATCCTCGGCCGGCCCGCCTACCCGCTGACCGCCCTGACGATCCTTCCGGGGCACAAGCCCTTCCGCGCCGTCCTCACCGTCGACGGCCAGCGCCACGAGCTGCTCACCGACCAGCTCAACATCGCCAACGGGCGCTTCCACGGCGGCTGGCAGGTCGCCCGCGACATCAGCATCGACAACGGCATGCTGGTGGCCTACCAGCTCGGCTCCGGCAAGAAACTGCGGCTGCTCGGCGAGACCCTGGCCCGCGCCACCACGGGCAGGTGGCGCAGCCTCGCCGGCGGGCCGTTCGTGATGGGCCGCGAGATGCTCCTGGAGACCGACCCGCCGATGGCGGCCGACGTCGACGGAGAGGTACGGCTGCGCACCCCGATCAGGCTCCGCGTGGTGCCCAACGGGGTGCGGGTGATGGTGCCGTCAGACTTCCAGGACAGCTGAGGCCTGCCTGTACCAGTCGAAGGTGCGCCGGACGCCCTCCTCCAGGCCGATCCTGGGCTCGAACCCCGTCAGCCGCCGCAGCAGGGAGATGTCGGGGCAGCGGCGGGCGACCGAGCCGGCCGGAGCGGGAACCGGGTCGATGAGCGGGTCCTCGCCCGCGACGCGGAGAACCAGCTTGGCCAGGTCGGCGATGTTGGTCTCCTCCGTGTCGTCGCCGATGTGCACGATCCGCCCGAACGCCTCGGGGGTCGCCATCAGCCGCACCATCGCCTCGACCGCGTCGTCGACGTAGCAGAAGGCGCGGCTCTGCTCGCCGCCGTACAGCGTGAACGGGTTCTCTCCGCGCATGGCCCGCAGCGAGAGCTCCGGGATCACGTGGGCGGTGCCCATCCTGGGGCCGTACACGTTGTGGAAGCGGCCGACGACGGCGTGCGCGCCGTGCAGCACCGCCGCCTCGCCGTGCAGCTTGCTGATCGCGTAGGAGAAGCGCGGCGACGCCACGTCCTGGATCACCAGCGGGACGCTCTCCGGCGTCGGCACGGGGACGAGGCCCGCGGTGACGCCGCCAGCGTACGCCTCGCTGGTGGAGGCGAAGAACAGCGGCGCGTCCCGTTCGATCCAGCCCAGCAGGTGCATCAGCGCCAGGGTGTTGACCCGCAGCACCCGCGAGGGGTCCCGCTCGACGTTGCGGACGCCCACGACGGCGGCCAGCATGTAGATCTGGTCCCAGCCGTGCTCCAGCTCCAAGTAGGACCGGGGGTCGGTGAGGTCGGCGTGGCGGACGTCCAGCGCCATCCCCTCCAGGTCCGCGTCGCGCCTGCCCCTGGAGAAGTCGTCCACGATGGTGACGGCGTGGCCGTCGGCCAGCAGGCGCCTGGCGAGGTGGAGTCCGATGAAGCCGGCGCCGCCGAGCAGAAGGGTTCTCATCGCGCGTATCCGATCCCCGCGTAGCGGATGCCGCGGCCGGTGAGCCGGTCCTCGTCGAGAATGCGCCAGGAGTCGAACAGCACTCTGAGAGGGGTGTCGCCGATCTCCATGCCCCGGTAGTCCGGGTGGTCGTTGATGATCAGCATGGCGTCGGCCTCGGCGAAGGCCTTGTCGAGGCTGACGGGCCGCCCGCCGTACCGGGCGATGACCTCGTCGGCGACCAGCGGATCGTGGCCGAGGACGGTCAGCCCGGCCCGGTCGAAGATCGGCATCATGTCCTCGACGGGGGTCCCGCGCATGTCGTCGGTGGCGGGCCAGCCCTTGTAGGCCCACCCCAGCACCGACAGCGTGACGCCGTCGGTCTCGCCGAAGACCTCCTGGATCATGGCGACCAGACGCTCGGCGACGTGGGACGGCAGCCGCTCGTTGAGCGCGCGCGCATGGCCGACCAGGGACGTCGTGGCGCTCGCCTGCATGAGGTAGGGGTCCTTGGTGAGACAGCCGCCGCCCACGTAGCCGGGCTTGGCCAGGTCGGGGCGGGGATAGTCGAGGTTGGCCGCGCGGATGACCTCCAGCGGGTCGAGCCGGTGCTGCTCGGCGACGAGGGCGAGCTCGTTGCCGTAGGCGTAGATGAGGTCGGTGTGGCAGTTGTTGGCGAGTTTGACCATCTCGGCCGCTTCGAGGCTGGAGACGGGGACGATCTGGTCGGCCAGGCCCTCGAACAGCTCGATGCCCGCGTCGAGGGCCGCCTGGTCGAGCCCGCCGATCACCTGGGGCAGCTCGACGAGCTCGCGCAGCGCCTGCCCCTGGATGGTCCGCTCGGGTGCCATCACCAGATGGGTGCCGGGACGCAGCCGGGGGAGCACGACGGCGCGGCTCGTGCCGATCGGGACCGTGGAGCGCACGACCACGAGGGTCTGCTCCCCGCACGCCTGCGCCGCGGCGGCCAGGTTGTCCAGACGCGGCGTGCCCGTGCCGAGGTCGACGGGCGTGGAGACGCACAGGATGACCGCGTCCAGTGGCTCGTCAGGCAACGCCGAGCCGATGCGGACCCGGGTGCCGAGCTGCTCGGCGAAGATCTCCTGCACGCCCGGCTCGAACACGTGGACGCGGCCGTGGGACAGGGCCTCGACGACGGCGGGGTTGGCGTCCACGCCGTGGACGACGAAACCCTTGCGGGCCAACGCCGCGGTGAGCGTCAGGCCCACGTATCCCATGCCGACAACGCCGACGGTCTTCGGCATCGTCACTCCTTTCCTTCGCAGGGGGAACTCACCAGGTCCAGTGCGACCGTGGTGACGTCGCCCGCGAATCCGTGCCTGCGATAGGCCGCGCAGGCGGTACGGCGGTTCGCGGGGGTGGTGGCGTAGTCGGTGGCCAGGACGGCCTTGCCCCTGGCGCGCAGCGCGGCGGCCTCGGCGAGGTTCTCCGCGCACCAGTCCGCGGCGCACGCCTGGTCCGTCGCCCTGAAGAACAGCTCCTCCATGCCGATGCCGTCGATGGCACCGGTGTAGCCGCTGTGGTGCCGCAGCTCGGGCGAGTTCTGCGGCACGATGAGGAAGCCGGGCTTGGCGGCCTTGGCGTAGGAGCTGATCTGGACGATCAGGTCGGTCATCTTCCTGCCGAGGCTGTGGCGGGTCTCGCCGGGCACGCGTGCCAGGTCGATCTCCTCGTACGCCAGGGGCGTGTCGAGGTAGACCCCGTCGAAGCCGGCCTTCACCGCCTGGTCGACTCGCGGCCTGATGACCCGCTCCCACCACCGCGGATCCCAATATCTGACGAAATGCTCGTCCGGCCAGTCCGGCCACACGTTCAGCTTCAGCTCCGCGGGCAGGCCCGCGTACTCCGACCTGAACTCCTCCACCGAGCCGATCTCGAAGTAGGCCAGCACCTTCTTCCCGCTCTCTCGCACCGCGGCGATCTCGGCGGCGGTGAAGTATCCGGGAACGGTGGCGTCGCGCGACAGGTCGACGATGGCCAGGTCGTGCGGGGCCGCGGCGACCGTGTCCAGCCTGCCGCCGGGATAGCCGGTCAGCACGTAGGCGAACGAGGAGACCCTGAGCAGCCCCTGCGCGCCCGAGGCGGGCGCGCAGCCGGTCGTCACCAGCAGCAGGAGGAACGTCGCGGCAAGCCGCCTCACCCCTCCTCCGCCATGGCCGCGACGGACTCGGCCAGGCCGTGGACGGGACGCCAGTCGAGCACCTTCTCGGCGCGCGTGATGTCGGCCCGGCTCCAAGTCGCCGCCCCCGACCTGTCGGACCCGCCCGCGACCTCGTGGATGCCGCCGGTGTAGCCCATCGCGCGGGCCAGCAGCCCCACGGCCTCGCGCACGGTCACCGCCTGCCCCGACCCCACGTTGAACACCCGCTCCTCTCCGAGGTCCGCGAACGTCGCGGCCACCACGGCTCGCGCGACGTCGCGCACGTCCACGAAGTCGCGCAGCGCGTCCAGCGGCCCGAGCGTGATGTCGTCCTTCGCCTCGCGCAGCAGAGCCGCGGCCCGTCCCAGGACGTTCGCCTGCGAGAGGCCGGGTCCGACCGGGTTGAAGACGCGCAGTGACACGCCGTCCACCGCCCCCGAGGTGATCAGGCCCGTTCCCGCCAGGTGGCTCACGCCGTAGGCGGTGACCGGCCGTGCCTCGTCGTCCTCGTGAACGGACCGGCCGTACGGCGTGGGGCCGTACTCGGCCGCCGAGCCGAGCCGTACCAGCCGGGCCGAGGGCGTCACCGCGCCCATCGCCTCCACGAGCATCGCCACCACGCCGGCGTTACCGCGCAGCAGCTCGTCGGGCCCGCCCGCCATCCGGCCCACGCAGCTGAGCACCGCGCCGGGCCGTACGGACGAGAGCAGCTCCGCGACGGCCTGCACGTCGGCGGTCAGCAGGTCGAGCCGCGACCTGCCCGCGCAGACCACCTCCCCGACCCTGGGGTCGCGCTCCAGCTGGGCGCGCACCTGGCGGCCGAGGAACCCCGACGCGCCCAGCAGCAGCACCCTCACCGCGCCCGCTCCCGCTCCGGCAGCAGCAGCGGCCTGATCTCCTCGAAGCGGGCGTTGGCCTCGTCGTAGTCGTCGGGCCTGCCGATGTCGAGCCAGTAGCCGTCGAACTCGAAGACCGCGGGCGGGCGCCGGTGCGCCAGCAGGTCGAGCACCAGCTCGTCGAATCCGAAGGACATCCCTTCCGGGTAATCCTCGATGCAGCCCCGCGACAGGGCGTAGACACCCATGCTGACCAGGTAGCTGAGCAGCGGTTTCTCCCTGAAACCCGTGATGTGCCCGCCCGCGGCCTCGAGCACCCCGAAGTCGATCTTGACGACGCGCGGGGCCGTGGCCACCGTCAGCGGCGCCGCCGAGTCGGTGTGCCGGCGCAGCAGGTCGGCGTAGTTGAGCGTGGTCAGGACGTCGCCGTTCATGACGAGGAAGTGCTCGGGCAGCCGATCCCTGATCGAGAACAGCGGTCCGATCGTCGACAGCGGCGTGATCTCCTCGGTGTAGTCGACGGCGAGATCCCACCTGGCGCCGTCCCCGACGAAGGCCCTGATCAGCGGTGACAGGTGGCCGACGGCCAGCGTGACGCTGGTGAACCCCTGCGCGGCGAGCTGGCGCAGGATGATGTCGAGGATCGCGTACTCCTCTCCGATCGGCACCAGCGGCTTGGGCAGCGCGGAGGTGTACGGCCGCAGCCGCACCCCCTTGCCGCCCGCCAATATGACGACGTGCATGAACATCCCTTTCAGCGGTGGGATCGGCGTGCGATGCACCGAGTGTCGTGGCGCCGAGTTTCACTTCGGTTCCTCTGTGGTTTCTCGCTGGGGCTAGGGTCGGTGGCTGTGGGGTTCAAGGGCGCCGAGGACAGATGGCGCGACAATCTCGGTAACCTGCGCAACGTCGTGCGCCAGGAACTGGTGACCAGGCAGCTCGAACGGCACCTGCCCGCCGGGCGCGCCGCCGTGCTCGACGCGGGCTGCGGCCAGGGCACGCAGGCGCTGCGCCTGGCCGGACGGGGCCACGACGTCACCGGCGTCGACGCCTCGCGGGACCTGCTCGACCTGCTGCCGGAGGGGCGGATCAGGGCCGTGCACGCCGACCTGGACGCTCTGCCGTCGCTGTTCGAGCCCGCGTCGTTCGACGTGGTGCTCTGCCACGGCGTGCTGATGTACCTCGACGACCCCGGGCCGCTGCTCACCGACCTGGCGCGCCTGGTCAGGCCGGGCGGATTCCTGTCACTGCTGGTGCGCAACGGCGACGCGCTGGCCATGCGTCCGGGCCTGGCGGGCGACTGGCGCGCGGCCCGCGAGGCCTTCACCGCCGACGGCTACACCAACAGGCTGGGCGTGCGCGCGAGGGCCGACCGCCGCGCCGACCTCACCGCCGCCCTCGCCGCGCGCGGCCTGGAGGTCACCCACTGGTACGGCGTGCGCGTCTTCACCGACGCCGACTCCGCCGTGGCCTGTCCGCCCGGCGACCTCGACGAGCTGATCGACTGCGAGGAGCTCGCGGGCCGTACCGACCCCTACAGAGGAGTGGCCGCGCTGACACATCTCATCGGTGGTAGACAGGAAGCATGAAACGTCCCGGCTCATGGTGCGAAACGCCGCGCCCGCCCCAGCCGTGGTGCGAGCGTCCCGCGCCTGCCGCCCCCTGGTGCGAGGTGCCGAAGTCCCCGGTGCTCGGCGTTCTCGGCGCGCTGCTGAAGGCCGCCAAGCGCTGAGGTTTCCCCCGCGCGGTGCGGGTAGTCGTCATGGTCATGCGGTGCCAGACGCGACCGGCCCGGTTGGAGCCCGCCGACTACGCGGACAGTCGGAGCTCGGCCGCAATCGTGGCCGGAGCTTTGCTCATGCTTGCCGCCATTCTTGGTCTTATCGGTAGAAACCGGGTCAATCACGCGACGCCCCCGATTCCCGAAGCGGAGATCGAGAGCGCCAAGACCGACATCGACGTGGTGGAAGAGAGGGCACGACGATGACCGAGACCGATCCGGGCTTCAGCGAGGCGCACGCGGGCGACGTGGGCGCGCGCCGGGCCACGGTGGGCACCCCCACCGACCACGAATCCATCAACGTCCCGCCGACCAGGGCGGGCGCCGCCGAGAACGCGGAGGCGGCCGCCGAGGCGCGCACGCCGCACGAGGAATTCGTGCCCGAGCCTCCCATCCCCGATGAGAAGGCCGAGGCGGAGGCGGCCGCGCGGGCGAGGAAAGAGCGCGACGAGCAGGACACGAGGACGACAGGCGCCGGCCGTCCCGGGGGCACGGGCAGCCGGACGGCAGGCGGGGCGGAGGACGACATGGGTAAGGACATGACCGAGACGCGCAGGGAACGGGGCGGCACCGTCGAAGCCATGGTCAACAAGGCCGACGTCAAGGGCAGGGCGAGCGGGATGGCGGGCGCGGCGAAGGACAAGGTCGCCGCCGTCGCCGACAAGGTGCCCGACCAGGTCAGGGACGCCGCCGGCAAGGTCAGCGCCGAGGCCAAGCGCAGGCCGCGCCTGATGATCGCGGCCGCCGGCGCGCTCGCGCTGCTCGTCGCCCGCAGGCTGCTGAGGCGCGGCCGGAGGTAGGACCGGTTCAGGGGGAGGCGAACGAGCCCGATACGCTGCCGCAATGATGCGTCGCGCGGTGATGGCCGCGATCCTGGCAGCCGGCATGGCCGGGTGCGCGGGCGGTGGCGCGGTCAGCGACCTCGGCAAGATCGTCGAACGCGGGCCCGGCGCGACCACCGAGGTCCTGGTGACCAAGGGACAGCGGTTCTCGCTCTCGCTCACCGACGGTGAGTGGGACCTCAAGGGCGTGCCCGACGCCAAGGTGGCCTCCTTCATCAGCGAGGAGCACGCCGACGGCCACTCCTACTTCGTCTTCAACGCCAAGCACCCCGGCAGCACGCGCGTGGAAATCACCGGCAGGGGAGAGGTGATCTTCGAGATCACCGTGCAGTAGGGTGCCGCGCATGAGCGATCTCCGAGAGTTCATGCGGGTGCGGGCCAGCGCCGACGGGGCGGAGACGGTGACCTGGTGGACCGGCGACGTCTACGCCTACCTCCCCGATGACGGACCACGTCACCTGTTCGGCTTCGAGGGCGTCAACGTGGCACGGGCGGTGGAGGGCGACGGCGGCTGGGAGCTGCTGACCAGGGAGGCGGCCGCCTACCTCGACCCCGCCTCGCGCGACCCCCTCGACACGTGGGACAACCCGTTCACCGGCCGGGCCGTGGACGTCCAGCACGTCTACAACGACCCCGTCAACCAGCGGCTGCGCGGCTTCACCGTGCCGACCACCAGACTGGGCGGCACGGTCGTGTTCAACACCGACATCCTGCTGGCCTATCCCTCGCCGCTGAAGGTGGCCGACTACCCCGACAACTCCTTCAGCGACACCTACCGGGCGATGGAGCTGTTCCAGTTCTTCGCCCCCGCCGCCGACCTGGAAGGCGAGGCGTCCTCGGTGCCGAGCACGCTGTCGTGGTGCAGGGTCTCGCCGTGGCTGCCGTGGATGGAGATGGCCCAGCGGCCCGGCGCGCTGGTCTACCACTGCAGGGGCGCCAAGGTCGGCGAGGTGCCCGGCAACCTGGAGGCCTTCTTCGGGCCGATGAGCGCGCCCACCGAGTGGAGCGCGCCCAACCAGTCGAGCTGGACGACGTTCGTTGACCGAAGAAAGTTCTAATCATAGATTGCCCAGGTGACGGTGCACCAACCCGGCCTGGGCCGGTACTACGAGGACTTCGTCGTCGGCGACGTCTACCAGCATCCGCTCGGCCGCACGATCAGTGAGGCGGACAACACCTGGTTCACGCTCCTGACGATGAACACCAACCAGAACCACTTCAACGCGCACTTCGCCGCGGGCGCCCCGGCCGGGAAGATCATCGTGAACTCCGGCCTGTCCGTGGCGATCGTGCTCGGCCTGTCGGTGATCGACGTCAGCCAGACCGCCATGATGAATCTCGGGTGGGACGAGATCAGGCTCACCCACCCCGTCTTCATCGGCGACACGCTCTACGCCGAGTCGAAGGTGCTGGACAAGCGCGAGTCGAAGTCGCGCCCCTACGCGGGCATCGTCACCTGCGCGACCCGCGGCCTCAACCAGGACGGCGACGAGATCATGTCATGGCGGCGGACCGTCATGGTCTACAAGCGGGACGCGCCGCACGACAAGGGCTACTTCCCGACCGCGAAGAACGGACCGATGTGATGGACTTCGAACTCGACGAGGACCAGCAGCTGTTCCGCGCCACCCTGCGAGAGTTCGTCGACAAGGAGATCGTGCCCGTCGCCGCCGAATGGGAGCGTTCAGGGCGCTACCCGGCGGAGATCGTCGAGCGATTCAAGGAGCTCGGCCTGTTCGGCATGACGATCCCCGCCCGCTACGGGGGGCTCGAGCTCGACCGCGTCTCCTACGCGCTGGTCTTCGAGGAGATCGCGCGCGGCTGGATGGGTGTGGCGGGCGTGCTCGGCTCCCACTCGCTGTCCGCGTGGATGATCGACCGGTACGGCACGCCCGAGCAGAAGGACCGCTACCTGCCCGGCCTGGCCAGCGGCGCCCGCCGTACCGGGATCGCGTTGACCGAGCCCGCAGCGGGCACCGACCTGCAGGGGATCACGACCCGCGCGGTCCGTGACGGCGACCACTACGTGATCAACGGGGCGAAGACGTGGATCACCAACGCCCGCCACGCCGACCCGATGCCCGTCCTGGTGAAGACGTCGGTGGAGACGCCCGCGCACAAGGGCATGTCGATGCTGCTGGTCGAGGCGGACACGCCCGGCTACACCGTCAGCCGTGACCTGCCCAAGCTCGGCTACAAGGGGACCGAGACCTGCGAGATCACGCTGCAGGACGTGCGCGTGCACAAGGACAGGCTGCTCGGCGGCGTCGAGGGGCGCGGCATGCAGCAGGCCCTGTCCGCGCTGGAGCTCGGCAGGGTGAACATCGCCGCCCGCGCGGTCGGTGTCGCGCAGTGCGCCTTCGACGCCGCTCTCGCCTACGCCAGGCAGCGCGAGGCGTTCGGCAGGCCGATCGGCGACTTCCAGGCCATCCAGCTCAAGCTCGCCGACATGGCCACCGACATCCAGGCGGCCAGGCTGATGACCTACTGGGCCGCCTCCCGATCGGCCAAGGCGGAGGCCGCCATGGCCAAGTACTTCGCCTCCGAGGTGGCGCTGCGGGTGACGATGGAGGCCATGCGGGTGCACGGCGGGTACGGCTACTCGCAGGAGTTCGTCCTCGAGCGCCTCTACCGCGACGCGCCGCTGATGGCCATCGGCGAGGGCACCAACGACGTGCAGCGCATGGTGATCGCGAGGGAGCTGCTGAAGGGAGCGGTTAGGGTCGGCTGGTGAGCTGTCTGTTCTGCGAGATCGTCGCGGGGGAGCGGGACGCCTTCGTCGTCACCTCCGACGAGGTGGCGGTCTCCTTCCTCGACGCCAGGCCCGTCTTCAAGGGGCACCTGCTGGTCGTGCCGCGCGAGCACGTGGAGACGCTGACCGACCTGCCCGACGTGGGGCCCTTCTTCGAGCGTGTCCAGCACCTGGCGGGCGCGGTCGAGAAGGGACTGGAGGCGGCGGGCACGTTCGTGGCGGTGAACAACCGTGTCAGCCAGAGCGTCCCGCACCTGCACGTCCACATCGTGCCGCGCAACAGGAAGGACGGGCTGCGCGGCTTCTTCTGGCCGCGCGTCAGGTACGACTCCGACGAGGAGGCCGAGTCCTACGCCGCCGCCATCAGGCGAACCAGCTGAGCGACTGCCCGTGCGGGCCGGCGTAGGCCAGTGGCCTGTCGTCCATGACCAGCGCCATCACGTAGCGGTCGGCCGGCGGCGGGTACGGCGGGCGCGCCCACGGGATCCGCGCGGGCCCCTCGTTGGCCAGCCAGCGGCACGGCAGCCCGCGCACGGTCGCCGCGAAGCGCTCCCGCTCGGCCTCGCTCAGGTACGGCATGACCGCGGTGTGGAAGACGACGACCGTGGCCTCCTCCGGCGCCGCCGCCACGAGCTCCTCGACCGTGTCGTTGAGGTCGCCGCGCACCAGACGGGGCGGCTCCCGCCGCGCGACGGCGAGCGCGCGCTCCAGATTCGCCAGCCGTTCGGGCTGCCACGGCCAGACCAGCGCCTTCAGCCAGGCCACCGCGTCGGGGTCGCGCACGCTCAGCGGGTTGAGGTCGACGCCGGCCCGCCACACCACCCCGGGCACCCTGTCCGGCAGCGGCGCGGGGCCGGTGACCTCGCACCTGAAGGCGCCCTCGCGTGGCCCCACCACGTGCTCGGCCCCGTCCGGCCGGGTGTAGCGGTAGCCGTACCGGTCGGGAAACAGGCAGAGCCCGGCCGAGGCGCCCACCTCGATCAGCGCCAGCGGGCCTTCGAGCAGACCGAGCGCGGGCAGCAACGCCGCGCACCTGGCGGCCTCGTTGGTCTGCGTGGAGCGCGCCATCATGGTCGCGCGCACCGCGGGCCAGCTCCGCCTGACGAACGCGGAGAACTCGGGATAGGAGGTGGTGGGGCCGCCCAGGTAGCGGACGGCGGCGAACAGCAGATTGGGCTGCTGCTTGGCGGGCGGCAGGGTGGCGAGCGACTTCAGGAGAGCGGGATCTGCGGCGATCCCCTCGGTCAACGGCCGGTAGCCGGTCGCCTCCACCCGCCCGAACAGCTCGTAGCGACGCGCGAGATCGTCCACACCGGCAGCATAGAGGTAGGCTCCGCCCGTGGAACCCGTGGTCGTCGTCGTGCTCCTTGCCCTGCTCGTGGGCGGCCCCGCGCTCGTGCTGTGGCGGGTGCTGCGCGGGCGCCGCGAGCTCGGCTCGGGACCCGCCGAGCGGGCCACTTTCGAGACGCTGCACACCGCCTCGCAGGCGGCGCCGCCGCTGCGCGCCGGACTGTCGGAGGACGGCGCCCAGAAGGCGTCCAGGCACCTGCGCGAGCTGCTCGGCTCGCCGGCGATCGCGATCACCGACGGCGAGCGGCTGCTGGTCTACGACGGCGCGGGCGAGCACCACGCGCCCGAGGCGTTCGCCCACGCGGCCGGGACGCTCAAGGACGGCCGCACCCAGGTGCTCCACCTCGACTGCGACCTGCTGGAGTGCCCGATCAGGCACGCGGTGGTCGTGCCGCTCACCACCGACGACAGGGTGGTCGGCTCGCTGGCCGCCTACGGCGAGCACACCTCGGCGGGGCTGGTCCGCGCCACCCAGGAGGTCGCCCGCTGGGTCGACTCCCAGCTCGAACTCGCCGAGCTCGATCGCAGCCGCACCCTGCTGATGGAGGCGGAGGTGCGCGCCCTGCGCGCGCAGATCTCCCCGCACTTCATCTACAACTCGCTCACCACCATCGCCAGCTTCGTCCGCACCGACCCCGAACGCGCCCGCGAGCTGTTGCTGGAGTTCGCCGACTTCACCCGCTACAGCTTCCGCAGGCACGGCGACTTCACCACCCTGGCCGAGGAACTGCGCTCCATCGACCGCTACCTCATCCTCGAGCGCGCCCGCTTCGGCGACCACCTGCGCGTCACGCTGCGCATCGCGCCCGAGGTGCTCCCGGTCGCCGTGCCCTTCCTGTGCCTGCAGCCCCTGGTCGAGAACGCCGTACGGCACGGCCTCGAATCCAAGCACGGCGTCGGCCGCATCACGATCCTCGCGGAGGACGCCGGCGCCGAGTGCCGCATCAGCGTCGAGGACGACGGCCTCGGCATGGACCCCGACCGCCTGCGCCGCATCCTCGCGGGAGACATCACGGCCGAGAGCGGCGTCGGCCTGGCCAACGTCGACGAGCGGCTGCGCCAGGTCTACGGCGACGAGTACGGCCTCGTCGTCGAGACGGCCCAGGGCGCGGGCACCAAGGTCAACATCAGGGTCCCGAAGTACCACCCCGGCGTCTCGGCCCGCTGAGCAGGCCCTCCGGCCTCGGCCCCTCGACCGCGCGCGGGACAGGGCACGCCGTACGGGTTCTCGACGTGGCGGCGGAACCGATCGAGGCGGTGTCCCGCGGACCATTCGACGATTTCGCGAGCATGTGACCGGGTCGTGACAGGCTTGACGCCTGATGTCTGTTTCATCACTCTCAAATGATTGGAGGGAGAGCTGTGAACGGGCTGCGGGTGCTGGCGGTGGACGATGAGCTTCCCGCGCTCGAGGACCTGTCGTACCTGCTGCGGGCCGACCCCAGGATCGGCGAGGTGGCCACCGCCCGCGACGGGGCGGCGGCGCTGCGGCTGCTCGACAGGGCCATCGCCGAGGGCAGGCCGATCGACGCGGTCTTCCTCGACATCAGGATGCGCGGGCTGGACGGGGTGGTGCTGGGCAGGCTGCTGTCGCAGTTCGCCAACCCGCCGCGGGTGGTCTTCGTGACCGCCTACGAGGAGCACGCGGTCGACGCCTTCGAGATCAAGGCCGAGGACTACCTGCTCAAGCCGGTGCGTCCCGAACGGCTCGCGGAGGCGATCAGGCGGGTGTGCGTCTCCGCCGACGTGCCGGTCGAGAGCGCGGAGTCCGACACGATCCCGGTCGAGCTGGGCGGCGTGACCCGCTTCGTCTCCACCGCCGACGTCGTCTACGTGGAGGCGCAGGGCGACTACGCGCGCCTGCACACCTCCACCGGCAGCCACCTGGTGCGCATCCCGCTGGCCACGCTGGAGGAGCGGTGGGCCTCCTCGGGTTTCGTCCGCGTGCACCGCAGCCATCTGGTGGCGGTCAAGCACATCGAGGAACTGCACATCGACTCGGGCCGGTGCACGGTCAGGGTGGGCGACACCGAGATCCCGGTCAGCCGCCGGCACACGCGCGAACTGCGTGACCTGCTGCTGAGGAGGGCGAAACGATGAAGGGCCGCGTCACCGTCACCAGCCCGCGCACGGCCGCCGCGCGCCGTCCGCGCTATCCGGCCAGCAGGGAGATCGACGAGCAGACGCGCCTGGGCGAGGTCTACATGCGCTCGCTGCTGCGCACCCAGTTCAGGCTGGCCCTGTTCGTCTGCACGGTGCTGGCCTGCGTGGTGCTGGGCCTGCCGCTGCTGTTCCTGCTGGCGCCCGACCTGCGCTCGGCCGACCTGATGGGCGTGCCGCTGCCGTGGGCGATGCTGGCCGGGCTGATCTACCCGCTGTTCGTCGTGGGCGCCTGGCTCTACGTACGGCAGGCCGAACGCAACGAGCGGCACTTCGAAGACCTGGTCGAGCGCCAGTGAATCGTTCCTGGCTCGCGCGAGCGGCGGGGGTGGCGGCGTGAGCCTCGCGGCCGTCGGCCTGGTGATGGTCGCGGCGATCCTGATCGGGGCGTTCGGGCTGCGGCTGTCGCGCACCACCTCCGACTTCTACGTCGCCTCCCGCACCGTCACCCCGCTGTGGAACGCCTCGGCCATCGGCGGAGAGTACCTGTCGGCCGCCTCCTTCCTCGGCATCGCGGGCCTCATCCTCACCCACGGCGCCGACATGCTGTGGCTGCCCGTCGGCTGGACCGGCGGCTACCTCGTGCTGCTGGTGCTGGTCTCGGCGCCGTTGCGCCGCTCGGGCGCCTACACGCTGCCGGACTTCGCCGAGTCCAGGCTGGAGTCGATGGCCGTGCGGAGGACGGCCAGCGTGCTGGTGGTGCTCATCGGCTGGCTGTACCTGATGCCGCAGTTCCAGAGCGCGGGCATCGTGCTGCGCGCGATCACCGGGGCGCCGGGCTGGGTGGGCGGGCTGCTGGTCGCGGTGGTCGTGGCGGTGAACGTGCTGTCGGGCGGGATGCGGTCGATCACCTTCGTCCAGGCGTTCCAGTACTGGCTCAAGCTGACCGCGCTCGCGCTTCCGCTGGTGTTCCTGCTCATGGCGTGGCACTCCGGCGGTTCGCCCGGCCTGTCGGAGCATGACACGGTCCACTGGCAGCTGCCGCTGGCCAGCACGAAGGAGTACGGGCTCTACTCCACCTACTCGCTGATCCTCGCGACCTTCCTCGGCACGATGGGGCTGCCGCACGTGCTGGTGCGCTTCTACACCAACCCGGACGGGCGGGCGGCCCGCCGTACGACGCTGGTGGTGCTGTCCCTACTGGGCGCCTTCTACCTGCTGCCGGCGCTCTACGGGTGGCTGGGCAGGATCTACACCCCCGACCTGGCCGGCACGGACGCGGTGGTCCTGACGCTGCCCACGCGGGTGATCGGCGGCACGCTCGGCGACGTCCTGACGGCGCTGGTGACCGCGGGCGCGTTCGCGGCGTTCCTGTCGACCTCCTCGGGGTTGACGGTGTCGGTGGCGGGCGTGATCGCGCAGGACCTGCTCGGCGGCGGCGCGGTGCGCGCCTTCCGCCTGGCGACGCTGATGGCCGTGGCGGTGCCGCTGGGCCTGGCGGTCTGGGCCAGGGCGCTGCCGGTCGCCGACGTGGTCGGGCTGGCGTTCGCCGTGGCCGCCTCCTCCTTCTGCCCTTTGCTGGTGCTCGGCATCTGGTGGCGCAGGCTGTCGTCGGCGGGCGCGCTGGCGGGGCTGCTGGTCGGCGGCGGCCTGGCGTGCGCGGCGGTGATGGCGCAGATCACCGGCGGCCCGTACGGCGGGCTCGTCGGGGCGCTGCTGGCCCAGCCCGCGGCGTGGACGGTGCCGATCGCGTTCGCCGTGATGATCGTCGCGTCGTTCCTGACCCCGCATCGGGTGCCCGCGGGAGTGGCCCGCACCATGGTGCGCCTGCACACGCCCGAGACGCTCAACCTGGACCGCGGCGACTGGCGTCCGCGCTCGTCGTGACCGGCAGCTCGCCCGACCCGCGCACCACCAGCTCGACCGGCACCCTGACCTGCCGCGGCGGCCCCGCGCCCAACAGCAGGTCCACGGCGGTACGGCCGAGCAGCGCCGTGTCGTAGCGCACCACCGTCACCCCCGGGTCGAAGACGTCGGCCAGCGCGAAGTCGTCGAACCCCACGAAGGCGGGTTTGTCCTGCCGGCCCCTCAGCGCCTGCAGGATGCCGATCGCCGCCCTGTTGTTGGTGGCGAAGAAGGCCGTGGGAGGGTCGGGCAGCGCCAGCAGCCTTTCCACCTCGCGCCCCGCCCGCCACGGGTCGAACACGCCGCGCGTCACCAGCGTCTCGTCCACGACGCCAAGCGCCTCGCGGTAGCCGCGCGCCCTGTCGTGCACCGAGCTGAGCGCATCGTCGTCGGAGATGAGCGCGATCCGCCGGTGCCCTCGCGCCATCAGGTGCTCGGTGGCCAGGCGCCCGCCCTTGAAGTCGTCGAGCAGCACCGCGCTGGACTCGGGCACGCCGGACGGCAGCCGGTCGACGAACACCGCGCGCAGCCCGCCGGCCAGCAGCTCGCCGAGCCAGGCGTGCCGGTCGGCCGAGGGCACCAGGATGAGGGAGTCGACGCCGCGCGCGAACATCGACTCGACCAGCATCCGCTCCCGCTCGGGCCGTTCCTCGTAGGAGCCGAAGACCACCAGTGCCTCGTGCTCGGCCGCCGCGCTCTCCACCGCCGCGGCCAGGTGGGAGTAGAACTGGTTGGAGATGTTCTCCATCACCAGGCCGATCGTGAGCATCGCCGCGCCCCTGGCCAGGCGGCTGGCCGCCTCGTTGCGCCGGAACCCGAGCGCGTTGATGGCCTCCTGCACCCTGACCTGGAGCGCGGCGCTGACGTGCGGCTCCTGGTTGACCACCCTGGAGACGGTCTTGAGGCTCACCCCCGCGTGCCTGGCCACGTCGGCCATGGTGGGAACCTGCTTGCGCGCTGTCATAGGGTCCCCCCATGAACGATGACTGGATCTGCGGCAGGCTGGGCGAGGACGAACCGTGGGCGCTGGGCGCGGTCAATCCTCCGATCTTCGAGAACTCCCTGTTCACCTTCGAGACGGCGGCCGAGCTCGCCGAGGCGATCAAGGACGAGGACGAGCGCTACGTCTACTGGCGCGGCACCAACCCCACCGTCGACCTGGCGCAGCGCAAGCTGGCCGCGCTGGAGCGGGCCGAGCGGGCCAAGTGCTTCGGCTCGGGGATGGGCGCGATCTCGGCGACCATCTCGTCGCTGGTGTCGGCAGGCGACCACGTGCTGGTGCTCGGCTCCATCTACGGGCCGACCACGCAGTTCCTGCGCTACCTGGAGAAGTTCGGCGTCACGCACACACATGTCGGCGACCTCACCGGCCTTGACAGCGCTATCAGATCGAACACGCGAGTACTCTACTTCGAGTCGCCGTCCTATATGAGCTACCGGCTGGTGGACATCGCCGAGGTGGCCGCGTGGGCCTCGGGACAGGGTCTGGTGTCGGTGATGGACAATACCTGGTCCACGCCGCTGTTCCAGAAGCCGCTCACCATGGGCGTCGACCTGGTGATCCACTCGCTGTCGAAGTACGTGGGAGGGCACAGCGACCTGGTCGGCGGGGTGGTGGCCGGCTCGACCGAGCTGATCAGGCCGATCGCGCTGACGGAGTACCAGCTGTACGGAGCGGCCATGTCGCCCCACGACGCGGCCAAGGTGATCAAGGGGCTGCGCACGCTGCCCGTGCGGATGGCCGCCCACCAGGAGCGCGGACTGGCCGTGGCCGCCTTCCTCGACGCGCACGAGGCCGTGCGGGTCGTCCACCATCCGGGGCTGGCCTCCCATCCCGACCGTGGGCTGGCGTCGCGGCAGATGGCGGGCTTCTCCAGCGTCTTCGGCTTCGAGCTCGGCAGCGACGACCGGCAGGTCGTGGCCGCCTTCCTCGACCGGCTCAAGGTCTTCAGGATCGCGGTGTCGTGGGGCGGGTTCGAGAGCCTGGTCGCCGCGCCCGCGCTGACCATCGAGGAGTCGGTGCGCGCCACCATGGGCGTCCCCGTCGGGCTGGTGCGGCTGTCGGTGGGTCTCGAACCCGCCGACACGCTCATCGAGGATCTGGCTCTAGCGCTCGAGGGGGTTGTACCCCTAGCTTGAGTGACAGCGCTGTCACTCAGGAGGCACCCATGAGAACTCCCCTCCTCGCGGCCCTGGCCGCCGCCACCCTCACGATCGCCGCGTGCGGTTCGGGCTCATCGTCCGACGGCGGCGGCACGGTCAGGCTCCGCATGATCGAGAGCCTGACCAGCCCCGACAGGACCAAGCTGATCAAGGGTCTGCTCGCCGAGTTCGAGAAGGCCAACCCGGGCGTGGAGGTGGAGCTCATCTCGCCGCCGCTGGACAGCGCGGACCAGAAGATCACCCAGATCCTGCAGACGAAGAAGGACCTGGACGTGCTGGAAGTGCGCGACCACACGGTCAAGTCCTTCTCCAACAACGGCTGGCTGGCCGAACTGCCCACCACGCAGTGGCCGGGCTGGAACGACCTGACCGAGCTGGCCAAGAAGAAGGCCGTGGAGGTGGGCGGCAAGCCGTACCTCATCCCCTACGGCTTCTACCAGCGGGCGCTGTTCTACCGCACCGACTGGGGCATGACCAAGCCGCCGACGACCTGGGAGGAGCTCTACCAGGAGGGCAAGAAGATGACGACCGCCGAGCGGTACGGCTACTCCTTCAGGGGCGGCAAGGGCGGCGCCGACTACGCGGTCCAGATGATCAGCGCCTACAACGGCGAGGCGCTGGACCCCGAGAAGTCCTTCTACCTGAAGGACAAGAAGACCATCTTCTCGACGCCCGAGGCGGCCCAGGCCATGGACCTCTTCGTGAAGATCTTCAAGGAGGCGTCGCCGCCCGACTCGGTCTCCTGGGGTTACCCGGAGATGGTGCAGGGCTTCACCTCGGGCGTCACCGGGATGCTGATCCAGGACCCCGAGGTGATCAAGACGGTGGAGGAGAGCGGGGTCAAGGCCTGGTCGACCGCGCCGATCCCCAAGGGTCCCACCGGCTACGCCTTCCAGCCCGTCGGCTACGCCGGATGGGGGGTGACCTCCTTCAGCGCCCACAAGGCCGAGGCGGTCAAGCTGGTGCAGTTCCTGTCGGAGGCCAAGCAGAGCATCGCCTTCGCCAAGGGCAACTCGCTGATCCCGATCTCGGCCTCGGCGCAGAAGGACCCGCAGTTCTCGCAGGGCGCGTGGAAGGCCTACCTGGAGGCGCAGCAGGACCCCAAGCAGGTCATCACGATCAGGCCCGTCGACTCGCCCGGCTGGAGCCAGTTCCTCGTCGACTCCGACCGTGACGTGCAGGCGCTGCTGACCGGCAAGAAGAGCGCGGCCGACGTGCTGAAGAGCTGGGACGCGTTCTGGGCTGGTCAGGCTTCGTGAGCCGTCCCGCCTTCACCACGCGGAAGGCGGGGCTCATCGCGCTCTGCCTTCTGCCGGGGGTCGTCTTCGTCGCCCTCTTCACCTACTACCCGATGGTGCGCGGCAGCGTCATCGCCTTCCAGCGCTACAACCTGTTCGACCTGACCTCGACGCCGTTCGTCGGGCTGGACAACTTCAGGGCGGTGCTGGCCGAGGACCGGTTCTGGACGGCACTGCGCAACACCGGCACCTGGGTCGTCGTCTCGCTGTTCTTCCAGTTCTTCCTCGGGTTCGGCCTGGCCCTGCTGCTGCGTCGCCACTTCCGTGGCAGGGGGCTCTACCAGGCGTGGGTGTTCTTCCCCTGGGCGATGTCGGGGTTCCTGATCGGGCTGCTGTGGCGGTGGATGTTCAACGGCCAGTTCGGCGTGATCAACGACCTGCTGCTGCGGACGGGCCTCATCGACACCCGCATCGGGTTCCTCTCCTCGCCCGGCTGGGCCATGACGTCGGTGATCGTGGCCAACGTCTGGTACGGCGTGACGTTCTTCGCGATCATGATCATGGCGGCGCTGCAGTCGGTGCCGCGCGAGCTGTATGAGGCCGCCGCCGTGGACGGAGCCTCCAGGCTGCGGCAGTTCTGGCACGTGACGCTGCCGCACATCCGCCCGACGCTTGCGCTGATCGTGCTGCTGCGGATCATCTGGATCCTGAACTTCCCGGACCTCATCTACTCCATGACCGGCGGCGGTCCCGCGGGCTCCACCGACATCGTGACGACCTTCCTGATCCAGCAGGTGATGGGCGGCGACTACGGCAGGGCGGGCGCGGTCGGCTTCCTCGTCCTCGGCCTCCTGCTGGCCTTCAGCGTCTTCTATCTCAACGCCACCCGTTTCGAGAGGTCCCGATGAGCGTGCGGCGAGTGGCCAAGGCGGTCGTGCTGGGAGCCTGGCTCCTGATCACGGTCTTTCCGCTGTACTGGATCGTCGTCACCTCGCTCAAGCCCAAGAGCGAGATCTTCTCCATGCCGTTGCGCTACTGGCCCGGCGAGCTCACCTTCGAGCACTACGCCGAGCTGTTCTCCTTCGCCGACTTCGGCCGCTACCTGCTCAACAGCATGGTGGTCGCGCTGGTGTCGGCG
Source organism: Nonomuraea mangrovi (assembly GCF_042681425.1). Lineage (NCBI taxonomy): Bacteria > Bacillati > Actinomycetota > Actinomycetes > Streptosporangiales > Streptosporangiaceae > Nonomuraea > Nonomuraea mangrovi. The sequence continues at coordinate 921,449 of NZ_JBHUFV010000033.1, forward strand.
GCGGTGGTCACCGTGATCGGGGTGCTCGGCGGCTACGTGCTGGCCCGCTTCGACTTCCCCGGCAGGGGAGCGCTCATGCTGGCCTTCCTCGTCACGCAGATGATCCCGCTGTTCATCGCCCTGGGCCCGCTGTACCTCCTGATGTCGGACCTGGGGCTGCTGAACCGGCTGCCCGGGCTCATGGTCGTCTACGTCGCCATGCTGGTGCCGTTCTGCACGATCATCATGCGCGGATTCCACGAGCGGGTGCCCGCGGCGCTGGAGGAGGCCGCGCAGGTGGACGGCGCGTCGAGGCTGCAGGCGATGGTGCGGGTGATCATCCCGGTCATGCTGCCGGGGGTCGCGGCCACCTTCATCTTCGCCTTCGTCCAGGTGTGGAACGAGCTGTTCCTGGCGATCACGTTCATCGACAGCGAGGATGCCAAGACCGTCCCGGTCGCCATGAACTCCTTCATCACCCAGTACGACATCGACTGGGGATCGATGGCGGCGGCCACCGTGGTGTCGGTGATCCCGACGCTGGTGCTGTTCGCCGCGATCCGCCGTTACATCGTCGAAGGGCTCACCGCGGGCGCGGTGAAGGGCTGATCGCGGCGCACGCCCGACCGTTCAACCCGCAAATCAGACCTTTCATCGCAAGCCCTCCTCAGTTGGCCGCCGCGGCGTGGCGGCTCGCCGAAGGAGCGGCCTGACCCCCTCCACGGAAGGTAGCTTGCCCTCCTACCTTGTGCGTGATCCGCATCACACCCTGGAGGGCGTTGAGCCGTGACTACCAGAGAACATGACACGTCTGTCTACGAACAGGTGCAGGCAAGCAGTGAGTTCCAGGAGCTGAAGCGGCGCTTCAGGGCGTGGACCTTCCCCATGACCGTGGCGTTCCTGGCCTGGTACCTGCTCTACGTGGTGCTGTCCGCCTGGGCGCGTGACTTCATGGGCATCAAGCTCCTTGGCAACATCAACGTCGCGTTGGTCTTCGGTCTGCTGCAGTTCGTCTCCACCTTCTGGATCGCCTGGGCCTACGCCAGGCACGCGGAGAAGAAGCTCGACCCCATCGCCGACAAGCTGCGCCACGAGGTCGAGGAGAAGACCCAGTGAACCTCTCCGCGATCCTGTTCCTGACCTTCGTCCTCGTCACGCTCGGCATCACCTTCTGGGCCAGCCGCCAGACGAAGACCGCCGCCGACTACTACGCCGGCGGCCGCTCCTTCAGCGGATTCCAGAACGGCCTGGCCATCGGCGGCGACTACATGTCGGCCGCCTCGTTCCTGGGCATCGCGGGCATCATCGCGCTGTCCGGCTACGACGGCTTCCTCTACTCCATCGGCTTCCTGGTGGCGTGGCTGGTCGCGCTGCTGCTGGTGGCCGAACTCATGCGCAACTCAGGCAAGTTCACCATGGCCGACGTCCTGGCCTTCAGGATGAGCCCCCGGCCCGTGCGCACCGCGGCCGGCGTCTCCACGATCGTGGTGAGCATCTTCTACCTGCTGGCCCAGATGGTGGGCGCGGGCGCGCTGGTCGGCCTGCTGCTCGACATCCACTCGGCCGAGGGCAAGGTCTGGACGATCATCGGCGTCGGCGTCCTGATGATCATCTACGTGGTGGTCGGCGGCATGAAGGGCACCACCTGGGTCCAGATCGTCAAGGCCGTCCTGCTGATGGGCGGCGCGGCCCTGGTCACGCTGCTGGTGCTCGGCAAGTTCGGCTTCAACCTCTCGGCGTTGCTGGGCGACGCGGCCGCGCAGAGCGGCAAGGGCGACGCCTTCCTGAACGGAGGCGGCAAGTACGCCACCGACGCCCAGGGCCTGGCCGGCAAGATCGACCTGATCAGCCTCGGCCTCGCGCTGGTGCTCGGCACCGCGGGCCTGCCGCACATCCTCATCCGCTTCTACACCGTCCCGACCGCCAAGGACGCCCGCAAGTCCGTCCTGTGGGGCATCGGCATCATCGGCACCTTCTACCTGCTGACCCTCGTCCTCGGCTTCGGCGCCGCCGCCGTGGTCGGCAGCAAGGCCATCGCGGCGGGCGACAAGGCCGGCAACACCGCCGCCCCGATGCTCGCCCAGCAGATCGGCCAGGACATCTTCGGCCCGGTCGGCGGCACGATCCTGCTCGCCCTCATCGGCGCCGTCGCCTTCGCCACCATCCTGGCGGTGGTCGCGGGCCTGACCCTCGCCTCCTCCTCCAGCTTCGCCCACGACCTGTACGCCCACGTGTTCAAGCGCGGCAACGCCACCGAGCGCGAGGAGGTCGTGGTCGCCAGGGTGTCGGCGTTCGTCATCGGCGCGGTCGCCATCGGCCTCGGCATCCTGGCCCAGGGGCAGAACGTGGCCTTCCTGGTCGCCCTCGCCTTCGCCGTCGCCGCCTCGGGCAACCTGCCCGCGATCCTCTACAGCCTGTTCTGGAAGAGGTTCAACACGGTCGGCGCGGTCTCGGCCATCTACGGCGGCCTGGTCTCCGCCCTCATCCTGGTGATCTTCTCGCCGGTGGTGTCGGGCTCGGCGACCGCGCTGTTCAAGGACGCGAACTTCGCCTGGTTCCCGCTGTCGAACCCGGGCATCCTCTCGATCCCGCTCGGCTTCTTCTTCGGCTGGCTCGGCACCGTGCTGAGCAAGGAGTACAACGCCGGCAAGTACGCCGAGATCGAGGTCCGCTCCCTCACCGGCGTCGGCGCCGAGAAGGCCGTCGAGCACTGACCCGCCTGATCGAAGGGCCCGGCTCCCGCGGGAGCCGGGCCCTTCGCCTGCCGTACGGCCGCGGCCCCCTCAGCGGGAGGCCTCGTCCAGCAGGGTGAGCTCCTCGGCACCGAGCCGCAGGTGGACCGCGTCCAGCAGCGGCTTGAGCTGGGCCACCTCCCGCGCGCCTGCCAGCGGAGCGGCGACGGTCGGCTGCGCCAGCAGCCAGGCCAGCGCCACCGACGCCTGCTCGACGCCCCTTCCCGAGGCCACCGTGGCCAGCGCCTCGAGGACGCGCGGTCCCCGCTCGGTCGTCAGGTACTCCCCGGCCTTGCCGGCGCGCGGGCTGTCGACGACCACGCCCGGCGCGTACTTGCCCGTCAGGAAGCCGCGCGCCAGCCCCGCCCACGGCGTGCTCGACAGCCCCTCGCGGGCCACGACCTCGCGCAGGTCGCCCTCGTAGCCGCGCTCGACGAGGTTGTAGTGCTGCTGCAGCGCCACGTAGCGGGTCAGGCCCTCGTCGTCGGCGACGCGCAGCGCCTCGGCCAGCCGCGGCCCCTCGTGGTTCGAGGCGCCCAGGTGGCGGACCTTGCCTTCGCGCACCAGAGCGTCGAAGGCCGCGAGCGTGTCGGCGAGCGGGGTGTCCTGATCGTCGATGTGCGCCCAGTACAGGTCGATGCGGTCGGTGCGCAGGCGGCGCAGCGAGTTCTCCACCGCCGCGCGGATCGTGGCGGGCGACAGGCCCTGGAAACCGGCCAGCATGCCGACCTTGGTGGCCAGGACGATCGAGTCGCGGTTGCCGCGCTCCGCCATCCACTCACCGATGATGATCTCCGAGGTCGGCTCGCCCGTCGCCCAGCTCGGGTAGACGTCGGCGGTGTCGATGAAGTTGCCGCCCGCCTCCACGTACGCGTCGAGGATCGCGAAGGAGGCCTCCCGGTCGGCGGTCCAGCCGAAGGTGTTGGTGCCCAGGCAGAGGGGGAACACGGACAGGGCCGTGGTGCTGATCGTTCGCATCCGGCTATTATGCGCGGGTCTCATAGGGAGGCCGGATGACGGGCCGGGTCATGGTGCTGGGCGGTCTGCTCGTCCTGGCCGTCGCGATCGTGGTCGCCGTACTCGTCGCCAGGAGCCCCGGTCCCGGCGATCGGCCGGCGCCCGCCGTGCGGCACACCCCCGGACAGATCGGCGAGGTCACCGAGCGGCGGCTCGACGAGCGGCGCATGGAGCTGACGATCGAGTCGGCGGCGCTGGAGGCCACCACCAGGGTGAGACTGCTGCTGCCCAAGGGCTGGTCGCGCGACGCCGGCCGCACGTGGCCCGTGCTGTGGCTGCTGCACGGCGGGCTCGACAGCTACACCTCGTGGACCGCCAGGACCGACGTCGACCGCCTGACCAGGGACACCGGCGTCATCGTGGTCATGCCCGACGGCGGCAGGTGTGGAAGCTACTCCGACTGGTGGAACGACGGCGAAGGCGGGGCGCCCCGCTGGGCCGGCTACCACCTGAAGGAGCTGCTCCCGCTGCTGGAGTCCCGCTACCGGGCCGGCGGGCGGCGCGCCATCGCCGGCTACTCGATGGGCGGGCAGGGCGCCATGCTCTACGCGGCCGAGGGCCACTTCCAGGCGGCGGCCTCCTTCAGCGGCGCCGTCGACATCCTGCAGGAGGGAGTGCCGCAGGCGGTCATGGCGGGGACCACGGTCGGCTGCTTCGGCACCGACTGGAAGCGCATCTGGGGCGACCCCGACGCCCAGCGCGACATCTGGCGCGCGCACAACCCCTACGACCAGGCCGGCAGGCTCAAGGGCGTGCGCCTGTACGTGGCCTCCGGCACCGCCGAGTTCTGGGAGGACCCGGCCGAGCACCTGGCGGGCAAGGCGGGTAAGGCGTTCGCCGCCAGGCTCGAGGAGCTCGGCATCGCCGTACAGACGCACTTCTACCGGGGCAGGCACGATCACGCCCACTGGCAGCGGGAGCTGCACCGCGCCTACCCCATGCTGATGCGCGCTATCGGTGCTCGATGAGCTCCCGATGGCCGCTCAGATCGAGCGCACGCGGCGTGAGCCACCACACCGCGATCCCCGCCACCAGCATCAGCGCCGCTCCCGCCGCCCCCGTGACCGCGAGGGAGTCGGTGAAGGCCGCCTGCGCCTGCCGGGCCAGCAGCGCCCCCGCCTCACCCGCTTCGCGGGCGACGCGCAGCGCGCCCCCCAGCGACTCCTGGACGGCCTGCGCGGGAAAACCGTCGGGCACGGCGAGATGGGCCCGGTAGACGGCCGCGGCGACGCTGCCGAGCACGGCGACGCCCAGCGCGCCCCCCAGCTCGTAGCTGGTCTCCTCGATCGCCGCCGCGCTGCCCGCCTTCTCCGGCGGCGCGCCCGCCATGATCACCGCTGAGGCGATCGCCAGCGATCCCATGCCCGCGCCCACCAGCAGCAGCGACAGCGCGACAGGGCCGTAGCCGAGCGGGCTCGGCGCCACGAACAGCACCAGGAAGCCCACTCCCGCCACCAGCAGGCCGCCCGCCAGCACCGTCCTGGCGCCGATCCTGGCCGCGAGGGCGGGCGCCAGTGGTGACACCACGAAGGCGCCGACCGCGGCCGGCAGCATCCGCACGCCGGTCTCCAGCGGCGAGTAGCCCATGACGAGCTGCATCCACTGCGCCAGCAGCAGCATCATCGCGGCCATCGCGATCGAGGTGGTCAGCGCGGCCACCGTGCCCGCGCTGAAGGCAGGGCCGCCGAACAGCCTGATCTCCAGCAGCGGGTCCTTCCTGGCCAGGCAGCGGCGCACGAACCACGCCAGCGTCACGACGGCGACCGTGAGGGCAAGCCAACCGTCGACCGCGCCGAAGTGCTTGATGCCGTAGACCAGCGCGACCATGCCGGCGATCGACAGCAGCGTGCCGAGCGCGTCCCAGCGGCCCGGGGCCGGATTGCGCGACTCGGGCAGCAGGATCAGCCCTGCCACGATCGCCAGAGCCATGACGGGCACGTTGACCAGGAACGCCGCGTGCCAGCTGAACACCTCCAGCAGCAGCCCGCCGAGGATGGGCCCGAGCGCGCCGCCCAGCGCGGCCATCGCCGACCAGATACCGAGCGCGGTGGCCCGCTCCCTCGGGTCGGTGAACAGGTTGCGGATCATGGACAGGGTCGACGGCATGATCATCGCGCCGCCGACGCCGAGCAGCGCCCTGACCGCGATCAGCTCGGCGGCGCTGTCAGCCTGCACCACCGCCACCGACGCCACGCCGAACAGCGCGAACCCGCTGATCAGCATCCTCTTGCGTCCCCACCTGTCGCCCAGCGCGCTGACCGTGACCAGCAGCCCTGACACGGCCAGGGAGTAGGCGTCGACCATCCACAGCAGCTCGGTCGCGCCCGGGCGCAGGTCCTCGGAGATGGCGGGCAGCGCCACGTTGAGGATCGTCATGTCCATGACGACCAGCAGCAGGCTCGCCGACAGGACGGCCAGCGCCGCCCAGCGGCGTCCGGCGGTCATCGCCCGGCTCCGTTGAAGAAGGCGTCGACGAGCAGCCCCGCCATGTCCCTCCTGGCCACGTCGCCCCTGCGAAGGCTCTCGCGAACGGCGACGAGCAGGCCGTACCACGTGTTGCTGATCCAGCGGACCGGAAGCTCGGCGCGCAGCACCCCGGCCCGCTGGGCGGCGGCGAACAGGGCGATCTCCCGCTCCTCCAGCTCGTCCGAGCGGCGCAGCAGGTCGGGATGGACGGCCATGGCGTGGTCGGTCAGCGCGAAGCCGTGCTCGTCGGCGACCTCGACCAGGGCGGTGAGCAGGTCGCGCAGCGTGCCCCGCAACCGGTCCTGGTCGTTCTCCTGGGCGGCGGCGGTGAGGCCGACGGCGTCCTGTGCCTGCTGCCAGCGCTCCAGAGCGCGCCTGCCCAGCGCGACGAGGAGGTCGTCGCGGCTGGAGAAGTGGCGGTGCAGGGTCGCTCTGCTCACCCCTGCCGCCTCGGCCAGTTCGGCCATGGACGCGGTGGGGTGGTCGTTGAGGTGGTGGATCGCCGCTGTGACGATCTGGTCGGCCGTCACCGCCATCATACATCTCCGTCTCTTTTGCGACATCAATGTCTCATACGATACATGATTCCTTCATGTACGGTGATCTCCCCTTGACGGCAGGTACCTGGCGTGAGGGCCTTGGCTATCGTTCGGGCTGTGCACGAGACCTCCATGTCGCCTCGCGCGGCACACTCACCCCAGGTCCTTGAGGAAAGCGACTCGCGGACGCGGATCCTGGACGCGGCGGAGGAACTGTTCGCCGGGGGAGGCTACGCGGCCACGCCGACCTCGTTGATCGCCAAGCTGGCGCAGGTGCCCAAGGGCCTGCTGTTCCACTACTTCCCGCGCAAGATCGACGTCCTGGTGGCCCTGGTCGACGAGCGGACGCTGGTGGAGGAGGCCAAAGAGGTCGACGCGGTCCCCGGCGATCCCGCGGGCACGCTGTCCAAGCTCGCGCGGCGGCTCCCGCTGCGGGCCTCACCGGCCATGCGGCGCATCCTGTTCAGGGAGGCCGACACGCACGGATCGGTACGCGAGCGGCTCGGCAGGCTGAACGGGGAGCTCATCGGGCGGGCCCGGTTCGCGCTGGAACTGGCGCTTCCCGGGGCGCGGGGGGACAAGGCCAGGCTGGAGGTGGCGGCGGCGACGTTCGCGGCGGTCCTTCTGTATCAGGAGAACCTCTGCCAGCTCACCGGCCACCAGATCGACCCCGACGCCGTCGCCGACCTCATCGCCCACTCCCTCGCCTGAGGCTCGGCTGCCCGTGGACCTCCGGGCGTCTGGCGCGCAGGCCGGGGCGAGCCCGTCAGGCGGGGGCGAGGTCGCGGGTGAGGGCGGTGAGCTCGTCCATCGCCGCACTCAGGTGGTGCATCAGCCGCCACTCGTCGTCCACGCGGTTGGGGCAGGTGACGATCCCGAAGTCGAGCGCGCCGTCGTAGGAGAAGCAGGTGATGTTGAGCCCGCCGCTCACGTCCGTCAGCACCGACACCGGGTAATACGACAGCACCCGCCCACCGCACAGGTACAGCGGGAACTGCGGCCCCGGCACGTTGCTGATGATCAGGTTGATCGGCGGGAACGCCACGGAGGCGAGCTTGAACACCGCCGGCGTCAACGCCGAGATCGGCGCGGGCAGCATCGCGCACAGCTCGTTCAGCCAGCTCGCCGGCGACATCGCGAACCTGCGCTTGGCCGTGCGCATGGTCTCGCCCGTCGCGATCAGCCGTTCGCGCGCGTCGGCGACGTGAGTCGGCATGGGCGTGATCATGGCGGAGATCTGGTTGCCCACGCAGTCGCGCGCGCTCGCCGTACGCGTGGCGACCGGAACGGCGGCGATCAGCGGCTGGTCGGGCAGCGCGTCATGCTCCTCCAGCCAGGAGCGCAGCGCGGAGGCGCACACCGCCATCACCACGTCGTTGACGCTCATGCCGAAGGTCTTGGCGACGTGCTTGACGTCCTTCAGCGGCACCGAACCGTAGGCGAAGCGCCGCTCGGCGCTGATGGGGCCGTTCAGCGGCGTGCGCGGCGCGGACAGCGACGGCAGTTCGGGGCGTGGCCTGGCGTCGCCCGTGACGAACCGGGCGGCCTTGGCGATCAGCCGCGAACCCGGCAACGTGGCGGCGACGGGGATCGCGTCGAGGTCGCCCGCGGCCCTGGCCAGCGAGCGCACCGCGTTGACCGGATGCGAAGCCGCCCTTACGGCCGCGCCCGCCAGCATGTCGAACAGGTGCGGCGCCTGCGGCGGCGGGCAGGAGGGCGGCTCGACCGAGCGCGGCTCGGGGGAGAGGTCGAGCAGCGTGGCCAGCGTCTCGGCGCCCGACACTCCGTCGATCGCCGCGTGGTGGACCTTGGTGTAGACGGCGACCCTGCCGTCGGCCAGCCCGGTGATCAGGTGCATCTCCCACAGCGGATGCTCGCGGTCGAGGTGGCGGGCGTGGAGCGTGGCGACGGTCTCGGCCAGCTCCGCCTCGCCCCCGGGGGCGGGCAGTTCCACCTCGAACAGATGATTGTCGATCGAGAAGCCGGGGTCGGGCGCCCAGTAGGGAAGGTCGAGGCCGAACGGCACGCCTGCCACCCGCAGGCTCAGCGCCGGTGAGAGGTGCAGGCGCTCCAGCAGGAGGGCCGCCAGGCCCGCGCGCGTGATCGCACCCGATGGAGCGCAGCTCGGGTCGAGAATCGCCACCCCCGCCACATGCGCGGCGGTCGTCGCGGACTCGGCACTCAGGAACTGCGCGTCGAGCGCGGTCAGCTGCGTCATCGGGCCTCCCTCTCCACGATGCGGCCATCGTGACCCGTCAGGATTTCGGGAACGTTTCTGCGAGAGTCTTTCAGATGAATTCCAGGACGCAGACCAGTCATTGTGGAAAGCTTTATGACCTCCCAGCTCAGGTCATCGAAGTGACATTTTCCTATCCACTGGTAACCAGAATAGGATGCCGCACGACCGCGTCGAAGTGGTAGCCGAAGGGATGGCGGGCGCTGCGCAAGGGCTGGCGCGCCCCGGTGTCGTCGACGGCCCTGGCGAGCAGCGCGTGCGGGCCCTCCTCGCGCGGGGTCCACGCGATCCGCCATAGCAGCCACGCGTCGCGCAGATGGCCGCGCCGTTCGGCGAGATGCCAGGTCAGGCCGTTGTCGGCGCTCACCTCGACGTGATGGATACGACCCGTGCCCGACCACGACCTGCCGTACAGGCTGTGCCGCGCGCCGGCTTTCAGCACGGCGGGCCAGGGCAGCTCGAACGCGCTTTTCACCGTCATGGTGGTCACGCCCGGGTAAAAAAGCGTGTTCCATGGCGTGAACAACTCGCTGGTCGAAACTTCGAGGTCGCCGAGCCATTTGACGGAGGCGATTCCGGCCCAGCCGGGGACGATGAGACGGGCGGGAAAACCGTGGTCCGGGGGCAGGGGAGCGCCGTTCATCTCATAGGCGACCAGCACGTCGTCGAGCGCCTTTTCGACCGGGAGCGGGCGGCGCACGTGGCCGAGGTTCTCGCCCTCGTGGATGAACGGCTCGTCGAGGCCCGTGGCCAGCACGTCCACCGCGTCGCCGCGCAGGCCGGCCATCTCCAGCAGGTGCCTGAGCGCGACGCCCTTCCACCGCGCGACGCCGACCGCGCCGAGCCCCCACTGCATGCCTGGGGTCGCCTCGCGCTGCTGCGTGCCGTAGAGGCGGCGGCCGTTGCCGGCGCACTCCAGCGCGACGTCCCTCACGCGGTACGGCATGGCGCGCAGCTGGTCGTAGCCGATCTCCAGGTGGCGGCGCAGGCCCCTGCCGTGCAGGCGCAGCCGCCAGGTGGTGTGGTCGACGCGAGGGGTGGAGGTGTGGTTGCGGACGAAGAATCGGTCATTGGGGGTGTGGTAGCCCCGGCCCGCCATCGCTTCCCAGCGCATCTCCGCGCTGCCTTCGTGGAGGGTGAACAGGTGGGCCGGCAGGGGTTTGACGATGGTGTCGGTCGCTAGCCTCATGGTTCTCCTAATTCCCTACCTCTTAACCATCCAATCCTGGCAGGGAAGACACCTTCGTGTCCCGCAGGTGCGGCGAGCGCGTGCCAGCCGGGCCGGACCCCGCCCTCGGGGACGCGTCCGGAGCGTAGGGTGATCAAGCGGGAAGGGGAACTCGCATGAAGTCATATGTCGTGACCGGAGGCGGCAGGGGCGTCGGACGGGCGATCGTGCGCCGCCTGCGCGAGAACGGCGCCGAGGTGGTCGCCATCGAGATGGACCCCGAAGCCCTGACATGGGCCGACGCGGCAGGCGTGCACGCCGTGACAGGGGACGCGTCCAACGAGGCGGTCGCCGAGCGCGCCGCCGACCTCGCCGAGAAGGCGGGCACCCTCACCGGATGGGTCAACAACGCGGCCGTCTTCAGGGACGCCTCCCTCCACGACACCGGCACGAAGGAGGTCCTCCGGCTCATCGGCGCCAACCTCGACCCCGCCGTCGTGGGCTGCGCGGTGGCGATCAAACGCTTCCTATCGAGCGGCGTCCGGGGCGCGATCGTCAACGTCTCCTCCCACCAGGCGCAGCGGGCGGTGCCGGGCTGCCTGCCGTACGTGACGGCCAAGGCGGCGGTGGAAGGACTCACCAGAGCCCTGGCCGTCGAGTACGGCGCCCGCGGCATCAGGGTCAACGCCGTCGCCCTCGGCTCGATCACCACCGAACGCTACGAGCGCCTCCTCGCCGACCTCGGCCCGGACGAGGCGGCGCAGGTCGAGGCGCAGATGGCCCAGGTACATCCGGTCGGCAGGGTGGGCAGGCCCGAGGAGGTGGCGGCGGTCGTGACGCACCTGCTGTCGGAGGAGGCCGCCTTCATCACCGGCGCCACCGTGCCCGTCGACGGCGGCCGGTCGATCCTCGCCTTCGACCCCGAGGCACACCCACCCGCCCCCTGACCCGTCGAGCCTGACGGCCCGCCCACCTGTGGCGTCGACGCGGCCCGGCCCGCCCACCTTTGGCGTCGACGCGGCCCGGCTCGGCCCGGCCTGTCTTCTCGGCCCGGCCTCCGCCTCCGTCTGGCCCGCACCCTGTCCGGCCACCACCTCTCCCCGCCGCGGGAGCTGTCGTCACCGCCGATCACTCCTCACCCGGAGTCCGCCGGTGCCCCGCGCGGCCGAGGACACCGTCACGCGACGTGCGGCGCCGTCGGAAGGCGGGCCGCGCCGAGCTGCGGCCAGGTCCCATGTCGGGTCGGGGTCGGCCTTCCGGGCGGCCTCCAGATGGGCGGCGGCGCCACGGCGACGTGACCTTCCCGCCGGGCGTTCCCGCAGCCTGGCCACCTCCTGGCGTGATGGAGCGCCCCCCAGGGATGATCAGAGGGGATTCAGCGGCCGAGAAACGCCAGCAGCCTGTCGATCGGCCACGTGTTGATCACGTCGTCGGGTGTCAGCCACGCCCGCTGCGCGATGCCGACGCCGAAGCGCTGGTTGCCCAGGTGTGGGATGGCGTGGGAGTCGCTGTCGATGGAGAACTTCACGCCGTGGTGCTTGGCCAGCCGTACGAGGTCGGAAGGCAGATCCGAGCGGTCGGGGAAGGAGTCGATCTCCATCGCCGTGCCGGTGCGGGCCGCCGCGCGGAAGACCGCCTCCCAGTCGGCGTCGACGGGCTGCCGCTTGCCGATCTTGCGGGTGGTGGGGTGGCCGATGATGTCGACATAGGGGTTCTCGCAGGCGGCGATGAAGCGCCTGGTCATCTCCTCGCGGCTCTGCGTGAAGTGGGAGTGGACCGAGGCGACGCACACGTCGAACTCCCTCAGCACCTCGCCGGGCCAGTCGACCGAGCCGTCGGGGGCGATGTTGAGTTCGGTGCCGTGCAGCAGCCGCATGCCGGTGTAGCGGCCCTGCAGCTTCCGCAGGACGCCGCGCTGCTCGATCGCCTTGTCGAGCGTCATCCGCTGCATGGCCAGGTCGGGCGCGTGGTCGGTGACCGCGTAGTAGGCGTAGCCGAGCGCGTGGCCCGCCGCGACCATGTCCTCCAGCGAGGCGATGCCGTCGGTGAGGTCGGTGTGGGTGTGCAGATCGCCCTTGAGGTCGTCGAGGGTGACCAGGACGGGCAGTTCGCCGCGCAGCGCCGCCCGCACCTCGCCGCCGTCCTCGCGCATCGTCGGCGGCACCCACTGCATGCCGAGCGCCGCGTAGATCTCCTCCTCGGTCTGCGAGGCGATCAGCCGCTCGCCCTCGAACAGGCCGTACTCCGACAGCTTCCAGCCCTTCTTCACCGCCATTTCACGGATGGCGACGTTGTGCTCCTTGGAACCGGTGAAGTAGATCTGCGCGGCCCCCCACGCCTCCGCGGGCACCCTGCGCAGGTCGATCTGGATGCCGCTGGTCGTGCGCACCGAGGTCTTCTTGTCCCCGGAGGCGATCACCTCGGCGACGTACGGCTGCGCCCTGAACTCCTCCATGATCGACTCCGGCGCCACGGCCAGGATGTCGATGTCGCCGATCGTGTCCTTCATCCGCCGCAGCGAGCCCGCGTACGCGAGCCGTTCGGCGCTCAGGGACGCCATGACGCTCTCGGCCAGCGACATCGCCACCCCGATGTGGACCCGGCGGCCCGCCTGCTCCAGCTGCTCGATGCCCTTCACCAGGTTGGCGAGCGTCTTGGGCCCCAGCCCCTTGACGCCGTCGAGCCGCCCCGCGCCGATCGCCTCGGCGAGCGAGGCGGGCGAGTCGATGCCGAACTCCTCGAACAACATGATCGCGGTCTTCGGCCCGAGCGTCGGCACCCTGGTCAGGCTCCGCACGCCGTCGGGCACGCGCTCGCGCAGCGCGTCGAGCTGCCTGAAGCTGCCACGCTGCAGGAACTCCTCCATCTTCAACGCGATCGCCTCGCCGACCCCGGGCACCTTGCGCACGTCGACCTGCGAGATGTCCTCGGGGAACCCGGCGATCGCCTTGGCCGCCTTCTGGTAGCTGCGCACTCTGAAGGCGTCTCCACCGGTGAGCGCGAAGAGCTCCGAATACTCCTGAAGGGCGGCTGCCGCCTCGTCGTTTGCCCGTGCCATGGGGCCCAGCGTAGGGGAACGCTCTGACACTTCCAGATCACGGATCGGCCTGAATTGAATGTCGCCCCTTGTGTCAGATCAGGTGCGATCAGTACGAACGGAACTGAACCTTCTGGAGGAACTCCGTGCGCTTACGTGTTCTGATCCCTCTGCTGTCCGTCCTGCTCCTTCCCTCCGGTACGGCCTCCGCCGACCCCACGCCCCCCGTCAGGGACTTCGGCAACGGCGCCGACCGCAACGAGGAGGCCGCGGGAGTAGCCGAGTCCAAGGCCAAGACCCTTCGCGAGCTCGCACCGGAGCTGTCGTGGCATTCCGACCACGGCCGCGGCTACCCGCGCAGGACCACGCTCCCCATCCCGCCTGAGAACCCCGCCGACGCCTCCATCAAGCTCGGCCTCATCCCGCACCACGCCATCGCCGCCAAGCTCAACCAGCTCCAGGCCGTCGGCGACAGGGTCAGCGCGGAGGTCGTGGGCCGTTCCGCGGGCGGTCGTGACATGTATCTGGTGACGGTCACCGCCCCGGAGAGCGCCGCGGAGACCCGCAGGCAGGAGCAGCTGCGCCGGCAGATCGAGAGCGGCCGTGCCGTCCAGGCGAGGAAGTACAAGGCGCCGGTCTTCGTCAACGGCAACATCCACGGCAACGAGTGGGAGGGGACCGACGCCAACCTGCGCGTCATCGAGGAACTGGCCACCAGTACCTCGCCCCAGATCAAGGACCTGCTCGCGCACACCCGCCTGTACTTCAACATCACCGCCAACCCCGACGGCCGCGTGCTCGGCCAGCGGCCCAACGGCAACGGCTTCGACCTCAACCGCGACTTCGTCACCGCCTCCCAGCCGGAGACCAGGGCGATGCGCCAGATCATGATCGACAACCAGCCCGTCGTCATGATCGACCTGCACGGCTACGTCAACGGCACCCTCGTCGAGCCGACCACCCCGCCGCACGGCGCCAACTACGAGTACGACCTGTTCATCAGGAACGCCTACGCGAACGCGCTCGGCATCGAGCAGGCCATCCTCGCGCTGGGCTACACCCCCGAGAAGGACGGCACGTTCCCGCCGCAGATCCCCTTCCGCGACTCCGCCGAGGGCTGGGACGACTGGCCGCCGATCTTCACCCCGCAGTACGCCCCCTTCCACGGCGCGGTCGCCTCGCACACCATCGAGTTCCCGATGCGGGTCAACGGCAGCGACTACACCACGCAGCCCGTGGCCGAGCTGCAACGCCGTAGCCGCATCAACGTCGACATCGCCTCGGCCGCGATCAGGGCCACCTACACCTTCGTCCAGAACAACAGGGAGAAGCTGGTCGGCGACCAGGTCGAGATGTTCAGGCGCGGCGCCGCGGGCGAGCCCTCCAAGCAGGTGCCCCTCGGCATCGTGCCGGGCTTCGGCCCCGAGGACGTCTACAACACCACCTACCCCCGCGCCTACGCCGTTCCCGCCACGGGCCCCTCGGCCGCGCGCCTGGTCGACCACCTCATCGCCAACGACGTGAAGGTCGACAAGGCCGTCCTGCCGTTCCGCGCCGGCGGCAGGACCTATCCCCCCGGCACCTACGTCGTCGACATGCGCCAGCCCAAGCGCGGCATGGCCAACGTCATGCTGGAGGCGGGCGCCGACATCAGCCCGCGGGTCGATGCGATGTACGACATCTCCGGCTGGAGCCACGGCCTGCTGTGGGGCGCGACGGCCGACCCGATCACCGACCGGCGCTTCCACGTGGCGGCCGTGCCGGTCAGTGCCGCCTCACCCACCGGCTCGGTGCCGCATAGCAGCGGGCCGCTCGCGCTGAAGGTGGACGACGCCAAGGCGGTGCGCGCGCTCAACGACCTGCTCGGCCAGGGCGTGGCCGTCACACTGGCCGCCGACGGCGTCGCGATCGTGCCCGCCTCGGCACGCGAGGCCGCCAGGACCGCCGCCGACCGGTACGGCGTGCCGTTCACCAAGGCACCACAGGCCTCCGGCACCCCGCTGTCCAGCGTGCGGATCGCCGCGGCGGCCTCCGCCGACGAGCTGTTCACACTGCGCGAACTGGGCTTCGCCGTCACCCCCGTCTCGACCGCCGTGCTGAACGCGGGCTTCGACTGGAGCGGCACCGACGTCCTGTTCGTCTCGAGCGGGCTGTCGTACGGCGCGCTCAACCCCGCGGCCAGGACGGCGATCGAGGCCTTCATGGCCAGGGGCGGCGTCGTCACCCGGGGCGGCACCGGCGCGAACTTCAACGCCGCGGCGGGGCTGCTGACCGTCACCGCGGTGGCGGGCCGCGGCGACGCCAACGGCGTGGTCACGGTCTCCTCCACCACCGGCCCCGTCGGCACGGGCTCGCCCGCGCACTCGTTCGTCTACTCGCCCCGCTGGTTCACCGCGCTCGGTCCCGAGGTGAAGGTGGAGCAGTCCTACACCGCCGAAGGGCCGCTGGTCGCGGGCCACTGGCGGGCCAACGCGGACGGCACCGGCGGTCCCGAGGCCGCCAGGGGCCAGGCGGCCGTGGTCAGCGGCAGGGACGAGCGCGGCGCGGCCGTGGTGCTCTTCGGCACCGAGCCGATGTTCCGCAACCACCCCAAGGGCCTGTTCCCGCAGGTGGCCAGGGCACTGTTCTGGACCGCCTCCTCGGCGAAGGTCCTGACCCCGTAGACGGGCTGCGTGGGCGTCCCCCCTCGCCCACGCCGCCGGCACCGCGTGAGCCGGGCCGTACCCCCCTGACGGCCCGGCTCACGCATCCGTCCCGCACGTGCGACGTCACGGCGGCCCGCGGAGTCCTGCTGGAGCGCGCGTGATGGACGGGCGGCCACCGGCGGACCACAGTGGCCGTGGCCGGGCCTGCCGTACACCTGCGGTGAGGAAACCTGCCTCCGGCCGCTTGCGGTGAGGAAATCTGCCCGGCCTGCGCCTGCGGTGACGAAACCTGCGTCCGCGGTCAGGAGACCCGCCTCGGCCTGGCGCAGTCAGAAGCGCACCTCGCGCGGGCGGTACGGCTCGGCGAGGAAGGCGAGCTCCTTCTCGCTGAGTTCCACCGACACCGCCGCCACCGCGTCGTCCACGTGCCTGTCCTTGGTCGCGCCGACGATCGGGGCCGTCACCGCCGGCTGCCGCAGCAGCCACGCCAGCGCCACCTGCGCGGCGGGCAGCTCGCGGTCGCGGGCCACCTCGGCCACCCGCTCCAGGATCAGCCGGTCGTTGTCCGGGTCGTACAGGTAGTCGATCCTGCCGTCCGAGCCGCTGCGCGCGGTGGCCGCCGAGGTCGAGCCTGCGCGGGCCAGCGTGCCGCGCGCCAGCGGGCTCCACGGGATGACCCCGACGCCCTGGTCGGCGCAGAGGGGCAGCATCTCCCGCTCCTCCTCTCTGTAGAGGAGGTTGTAGTGATGCACTTCATGCTAGATGTTGACCATGACGCCGACAGCACCCCCCATCCCTGTCGTCTCCTACGCCCGTATCTCGGCCGACCTCCGGCGCGATGAGCACGGCGTGCAGGATCAGCACAAGGTCAACCGGCAGACGGCTGCCAAGTACGGCTGGACGGTCGTGTGCGAGTTCACCGACAACGACCGGTCGGCGGCGAAGGCCGACATCGTGCGGGACGACTTCGAGGCGATGCTACGCGTGCTGCGGGCGGGCAAACTGCCGAACGGCACTCTCGTGCAGGGCGTGGTCATCGTCGCGGCGGACCGGCTCGCCCGCCGCCCTGGCGACTACGAGCGGTTCGTCGAAGCGATCACCTATCAGGATGGGAGGGTGTTCGCCGACGCTCAGGGCCGCCAGGACCTGTACAGCGAGGACGTGGAGAGCATGGGCCTGTTCGGCGCGGTCATCTCCAAGATGGAGGTCCGCAAGATGCAGCGCAGGATGCGGCGCTCGCACCGGTCCCGCGCCGAGAAGGGAACACCAGCGGGCGGGCCTCGCCCCTTCGGCTGGAAGCCGGATCGCCTCGCCCTGGAGGAGAAGGAAGCCGCTCTGCTGAGCCAGGCGGCCAGGGACTTCCTCGGCGGCCGTTCCGTTCACTCCATCGTGCGGGAATGGCAGGAGAAGGGCGTCAAGACCTCGCTCGGCAACCAGTGGTCCGTCAACTCCCTGAAGATGGCGCTCTGCAACCCCCGCATCTGTGGGCTACGCGAGATCGGCGGTGAACTCGTGCGCGACCCGAACGGCGAGCCGATCCGAGGTCAGTGGACGCCGATCATCACCGTCGACGAGTGGACCGCGATCCGGGCCGTGTTCGACAGCCGCAAGGGGTACTTCGTCGGACGGGACATGAAGATCGTGAAGCCGCATGCGGCGGACTATCGGGACCCCACTTATCTGCTGGCGGGCATCCTGCGGTGCGGTGCCACGCTTCCGGACGGGACGCTGTGCAACACCCCGCTGCGGTCGAACCGCCAGAAGAACGCGGGGCATCACACGTACTGCTGCCTGAGCAAGTCCGAGGGCGGTTGCGGTGGAGTGTCTCGACGCGGCGACAAGGTCGATGAGTACATCTCGGAAGCCGTGCTGGCGAAGCTGGAAGAGAGATCGTTCAGCGCTGCGGCCCAGCAGACCACATGGAGCGGTGAGGCGGATCTGAAGGATGTGCAGGAGCGGATAGACGAGCTGACCCGTCAGTGGAACACCAAGAACATCGGCAACGAGCTGTTCTTCAACCTCATCCCGGGCCTGGAGAAGGAGAAAGCGCGACTGCGAGCGGAAGAGGCGAGCTTCACCGCTTCCGCTGAGACGCGGCAAGCCCGCGCCAACACAAACGTGGCCGAGATCCGGCGACGTTGGTACCTGCCAGAAGCGGAAGGCGGACTCCCTGTTTCGCGGAAGCGCGCTTACATCCGTGAGGCGCTCCACGCAGTGATCGTGTACCCGGCTGGCAAGGGCAACAAGATCTTCGATCCAGATCGGCTTGATCCCATCTGGAAGGAGGGCTGATCGGTAGGACGTCCAAGACGTCTTCCGCACGCTTCCGAGGCTGTCACTCTTACCTCAGGGTGACAGCCTCCTTGCTTTCACACCTATGCAGCCGTAGGCAACCGGACGCCACGGGACGCAGCCGTATGCAGCCGGACGCCAACGGACGTTCTCGCACTCGCTGAGGCGGGAACTTCGGCCTGCGTGAACGCGTCCTCGTAGTGGTACAACCGATCTACGCAGGAAGCTACCGACCCACCCACGGCACGACACAGCGAGCATCTCGGCGAATCACCTCAGGCGCATACACGAGTCCGGGCACACCATCACTTCTCGACCACCGATGATCCGTCGGAGGGCCCCGGCCCGACGGTAGGTGTCCACACAGAGCGCGCCATTCCCACTCTCGCCGCACTCCATCACTGATCTCTCTCGCTGCTGCGCTCCACCCGCCAACGGCTGTCTTCAGGCTGCCCTGACGGCGTGCGCTCCGTCGTGGACGTCAGGTGCGGCGGTGGCTCCACCCACGAGGGAAGGAGGCCACCTGAAACCTGAAACCCCCCTGTCTGCCCAGGAGTGGGGCAGGCAACAAGCCGCTCGATCTCCTCGCTGGTCGGAGGAGAAATGGCAGCGCATCGCCACGGTCCTCGGCGTTTGCGTCGCCCCCGCCTCACTGCCCGACGACGCGTCAGGCAAGGAGGCCGCGTGACCGTGTCCCCTACCTTCTCCTCCGACATGGTGGCCGCGATGGAGCGAGCGGCCATGCCGGACTTCGCCCGCTGGCAACGCATGGTGTACGCCACGGGCGGATGCGCTCAGCCCGTCCGGCTGCACGGCGAGAGGGTCACCCTGGACAGCCGGACGGGTGAAGTCCTGGACGTCTATCGGACTGCCGACGAGCCGACCGGGTTCCTGCTCACGGCGTGCGGCAACCGGCGCGCTTCACGGTGCCCGGCCTGCTCGGCGGTCTACAAGGACGACACCTACCATCTGATCATTTCCGGGCTGCGCGGCGGCAAGGGCGTCCCGGAGGAGGTGAGAGAGCATCCGCGCGTGTTCGCCACCTTCACCGCCCCGTCCTTCGGCGCGGTCCACGCTCACCGAGAGAAAGGAGGCAAGACCCTGCCATGCCGTCCTCGCCGAGACCATCCGATCTGCCCGCACGGACGGTCCGAAGGCTGCGGACGACGGCATGAGCTTGACGACCCGCAGGTGGGGCAACCGCTGTGCGTGGACTGCTACGACTACATCGGGGCTGTGCTGTGGAACGCTCACGCGGGCGCGCTGTGGCGGGAGTTCACCAAGGCCATGCCGTCCGTCCTGGCCCGTCTGCTCGGCATCACCCGGGCGGAACTACGTCGGATGGTCCGGCTGTCGTATGCCAAGGTCGCCGAGTACCAGGCGCGTGGCCTGGTCCACTTCCACGCGGTGATCCGGCTCGACGGACCGGACGGACCAACCGACCAACCACCGGACGGGGTCTCGGTCGAGCTGCTCGACCGGGCGATACGCCAGGCCGCTCAACAGAGTGCCGTCCGAGTGACGGACGGACTGTCGCTGACCGTTCGCTGGGGTGATCAGCTCGACGTCCGACCGGTGTACGTCTCGCCCGACCTGGAGGGCGTGAGCGATCAGCGGGTGGCAGCGTACGTGGCCAAGTACGCCACCAAGGGTGCCGAATCGGCCGGAACCGTCGACCGCCCGATCCGGCAGCCGTGGGAGATCGCGCGGCTGAAGGTGTCCGAGCATGCCCGTCGCATGATCTACACGTGTTTCAGCCTGGCTGACCTTCCTCCGTACCGAGAGCTGCTGCTTCGGCAGTGGTCCCACATGCTCGGCTATCGGGGCCACTTCTCCACCAAGTCACGCCACTACTCGATCACCCTCGGAGACCTCCGGCAGGCACGAGCGGACTACCGCGCCGAGCAAGCCCGCATCTTCCTCGGCCTCCCCGCCCTCGACCCAGACAAGACCCTCACTGTCGCCGAATGGCGCTATGCCGGGAGCGGCCTCCGCAACGGAGAGCCCTTCTGGGCGGAACTCGCCCGCCAACGCATCGCCACAGCGCGTCGCATCGCACTCGAACGAGACAAGCACGTGGCCTGATCGGGGCTCCGCACGGGCAGCACATGACGCACGACTGAGCCCGAGATAGGTGTTAGCGCTAGCGCCTCACCTGCTAGCGCTAGCACCCCCGCTAGCAGCCCAACCGGGCGTTGATCTGGCCGTTAGCAGCTAGCAGCCGATACCCGACAAGCTCCATGTAACTGAAATCCGGGTTATCGCGCCCCTCGACGTGCCTCTAGACCTAGTGGGGCAGCCCTCTAGGTCTAGAGGTGCCTCTAGAGGCTCATAACCGCCCTGACCAGCGGTCTAGAGGCTAGAGGCGCTCAGTCGCGTTGAGCTCCTTCGGGCCAGATGACCCGGATGCGTACCCCTCGCCGTCGTGCCTCTGCCACCACGTCAGCGGTTCCGCCGTAGCCTCGGGCAGGCTTGCCGTCCCAGACGGCGAACAGTTCGTCGGCGTGGTCGAGCATGCGACGGCTGGCGACCATGTGGGATTCGGACGTGGACTCGACGAACTCCAGCCGATGAACCTGGGCGGCGCGGCTCGCCAGCGCGTCATACTCCGGGTGGGCCTCGACTGGTAGACCGTCTCGGTACTGCTCGGCTGGGACCACAGCCTCCAGAACGCCGCCGAGATCGAGGACCGCGCGGGCGAAGATCTGATCAGCTCCGTCCGCCAGGCAGGACAGGCCGGTGATCGCGGGAGCGTGCTCGGCCAGGGCCTTGCGTATCGCGTCGTCGATCAGCGTGACGGTCTGGGACGGTAGGCCGCGATGGCCGGAGACAGCAATGCGGATCATGACCCTCCTAGAGGAGCGTGGCCTGTAGACGTTCGTCGAACGCGCGCACACTCGCCGTCTTCGGACCGTTGTAGGTCCTACGGAAGCGCCTGGCGCGATGGATCACCCGTTCCGAACCATAGGTGATCCCCACGGTGAGGGCGTTGGACGCCAGATGGAACGCCTCGTCATGGTGCCCGGACAGGGCCTTGGCGGTCGCGATCTCGGTCATCAGCACACCGCGTTGCTTGGCGGCGGGCTGGGCGGATGACAGCGACTCGGCGAACGCGGCCACGGCTTCCTCAGGACGGTCCAGCCGCACCATGACCAGGGCTCGATAGCCCGCGAGTTTGGCGTGGTCGAACGGGAACACCCACGGCCACGGCGGCGCGGTAGCTCGTTCGCTGGCCGTCACCGCTGACTCCGCCATCCGCAACGCCATGAGAGCCGAGGGCGCGTCGTGGGCGCTTGCGTGGCCGAGAGCCTCGATGCTGGACATCCAAGCGCGCGCGGTGGCCGGTGGTCGCTCGCCGAGTTCCTTTCGCGCGTGGGCGAGCAGCCCCAGGGCCAGCGTGGGGTCATCGGCGTCGATCTCGAACGCCGCCAGGCTGCCGATCATGTAACCAGCGAGCAGCGAATGCCCTGCCTGGCGGGCGCTGTCGATGGCCAGGCGGTAGTAGGTACGGGCGGTGCCGGTGTCGTGCATGTCGGCGTGTACCCATGCGGCGAACCCGGCAGCCTCGCTCAGCCCTGCCCGAATGTCACCTGCGAAGTGGGAGCGGGACGCACGGTTGAGGATGCGGCTCGCGAGATCGACGTGAGCCATCGCTCCCTTGGCCAGTTCGCGAGCTGGGGTATTGGCTTCCAAGCGGCGCTGTGCACCGGTGATGCTGGTCAAGGTCGGCGCGGTGGTCTCGTCCACCTCCGCGCGTTTGGGCAGTGCCACACCCACGAGTGCGGTCAGAGCCACCGCCTTGCCGAATTCTCTGCGCTTCGTCGGATCGTCATCTCCTCGGGCACCGAACCGGAGCATATGAAGCGGGACCCCGATTCGGATGGATATCTCCCGCACCTGGTCCACGGTGAGCGGTAGGCGACCGCGCAGCACCTTGGACACCCAGCTCTGGGAGTAGCCGACCGCCTCGGCAAGCTCGGCCTGTGTCCATCCGTTCGCCTGCCGTATCTCGGCGAGGATGGCCGCTAAGTCGCACTCGGCCAGAGCGGCGGCTACGGCGGGCGTAGACCAGAACTGAGGCGGTAGATGGCCTTGTGTCTGGGTCACAACGCTAGGTTAGGCCGCCAAGTGCGGCGGCACCGATATTCCTGACGAGAATATCCACAGCACCCTCAGTGCTACCGCGTTCACCTGCGGACATGCCCCGCGTGATGATCGCCCCATGAGCGCACCCCCACAGCACACGCTGCCGGTCGCCTCGCCCGGTGGCCCCCCTCCTCCCCTCGGTGATGCGGAACGGCTGGCCTCCGCTCTCGCAAGGCACGGAATAGCCGCCGACGTCCACGACGGCTACGGCCTCGCCTTGATCTCGGTATGGGTCGGCTTGGTCGTGTGGTGTGACGGCGAGCGCTTCTGGTGGCGCGCGGGATGGGATGCCATGAGGAAGCGCGTCGTCTACGCATGGCATCCGGCGATAGAGCCTGTCCGGGCTGCCCGCCGTATCGCCTTCCGGTACGCCGACCTCCGAGCGGCGCAGCCGCCGTTCGAGCTGATCACGGAGGTCCTGTGATCATCGCCGCGACTGGCCTACAAGTGGGGGACAGCCTGGCGTTCGTGCGGGTCCCCGAGGACGCGCCGCACCACATCAGGCCGCTATCCACTCGACGTCGAAAGCATGCGAACAGACCGTTCTGGCACCTGTGGAACCGCTGGCACCTGTGGGGCTCCGTCATCGAGATGGAACGGGTGCTGAGGCATGCTCCCAGCGACGCGCGCGACTGTGAGCGAGTGGTGTGGGCCTGGTGCGACTTCGGTACCGCTTCGATCATGGTGCACATCCCCGCCGACGACCTGATCTTGATCCAACGCCCGGAACGGGCCCCGGTCGGCGTCGCACCCGATGCGTGGCTGACCACCCCTTAGACGGCGCGGTGGTGCGGTGTGTCCCCTTCAACCGCAGGGGAGGGGATGCCCCCGTCTCCGCATCACCGCGTCCTCAGGGGCGGGTGCGGCAGCGTGGTTGATCTTCAGCCTTTAGGGTGGCTGGAGGCCCACACATCCCACGCTGCCGTACCTCCCCTCAATTGGACGCCTGTACGATCACCTGGCGGTACCCGGGTAGCTCGATGGCAACCCGACCCGGAGCGCAGGGCCGCCAGGCCCGAGCACCGGAAGCGGGGCGGCAGTTCTGATCTTGAGGTCGGCATGGAATGCTTTCGGCCATGACGAAACCGGATGAAGTACCCCAGACACGAAATTCTCAGGTAGAAAACCTGCGCAACATGGGCACTGCGGCGATCGCCCTCGGGCTGCTCATCTCTGTGGCCTTGCCCTTCACCTTCGGATTAGCCATGCCTGTGTGGCTGATGAGCGCGATTGCGCTGCTCGTGCTGGTAGGTGTAGGTCTTCGGATCGAGGCCGCGATCAGGGACCGGCCGCAGCGCTAGGTGCTCTGCCCTGACCCTCGCAGGTTGCCGAAAAGGGAGTCCTCAGGCGGCCACCAGGACGACTTGGGACGCGACCGCAGATCGCTACACGCGTGGGCTGTTGCTCGTCGGGGCCGACCGACCGCGTGCGGTGGCGGGCGCGTACGGCCCCCTAGGGCCGCATGCGCAAGCCCGCCTGGCCGCAAAGCGGGCGGGCGGCCCCGAGGCGAGCGAAGCGAGCCCTTGACCCTGTAGAGATAGTTGTCGCCGAGCCGCTCCATTGAGTACAGAGTCGATCTTGAATGGAGTGCACGAGGTAGGCGGCCAATGTGGCAAACATGCAGGCCAGCGGCTCTGTGAGGGCTGGCTGGCGGGCCATCTCAAGCGGCAAGAGCGTACGTCCATTCCTTCCCGCATGAAGTGAACCACTTGTTGTAGTGGTTCTGCATCGCGACGAATCTCGTCCAGCCGTTGGCCTCGGCGACGTGCTGGGCCTTCGCGAACTGCCACGCCCACATGGACGAGGCGCCGATGTAGCGGGCCTTGCCCGCCTTGACCACATCGTGCAGCGCCTCCATGGTCTCCTCGATGGGCGTCTCGTCGTCCCACCGGTGGATCTGGTACAGGTCCACGTAGTCGGTGCCGAGCCGCTCGAGCGAGGCGTCGATCGCCGCGTGGATGTGCTTGCGGGAAAGTCCCCGGTCGTTGACCGCCTTGCCGACGGGGAAGTAGACCTTCGTCGCCAGAACGTAGTCCTCACGCCTGGGGAAGATCTCGCGCAGCAGCTTGCCGGTCACGACCTCGCTGGCGCCTGCGGTGTAGACGTCGGCGGTGTCGAAGAAGGTGACGCCCGCCTCTGCCGCCCGCCTGACGATCGGTTCGGCCTGCTCCTACGTGAGCACCCAGTCCCACTGCTCGGGGTCGCCGTAGCTCATCATGCCCAGGCAGATCCTGGAGACCTTCAGACCGGTGCTGCCAAGCCTCGTGTAGTCCATGAGTGTCACTTTATGGGGGCTTGATGGGGGGAATAGCGATCAGAACGAATTATCGGGAATGCACATCTAACCCGGAATGGCCTCGGGGGCTAACACAGGTGAGGTGTCAATGGTCTCGGTCAAGCGCGCAGCTGCCAAGCTCCTGTTCGGAGCCCGCTACGACAAGGTGCCATGGGGGCAGCGAGTCTACGTCCGCCCTGGTGAGCGCCTGGTTCGTGAGGCGCAATGGCGCATCAAGGTCGCGGGGGCGAAGACCATGCCCCTGGCCGAATACCGGCGGAGAGTGCCGCTCGGGGAGATCGAGGAATTCCTCTCGTGCATGATGTGCGGCGAGTCCAGGCAGCAGCCGCTGTTCGAGCCGACGGGCGGAAACGGCTGGCGTTACCGCGTCGTCCGCTGCCCCTCGTGCGGCTTCCTCTACCGCAACCCCAACATCAGGCCCGAACGGCTGGCCGACCTGTACGCCGACTCCTACAGCAGCTTCCTGACCGGCAAGTACGCCGAGAACCGGCAGCGCCGATACCGCCTCACGATGGACGCCTTCTCCCCGGTCTTCGACGACGGCAAGGGCAGGCGGCTGCTCGACTTCGGCTGTGGTGCGGGACTGTTCCTCGAACTGGCCGAGCAGCGCGGCTTCGACGCCGTCGGCGTGGACCTGTCGCCCGACTCCGTCGAGCAGGCCAACGCCAGGCTCTCGCACGCCAGGGCCTACTTCGGCGCGCCCGAGGACGTGCCGGAGATCGCGGCAGGCGGGTTCGACGTCATCACGCTGTGGTCGGTGCTGGCGCACCTGCCCCGGCCGCTGGAGGACTTCGAGCGGTTCAGGAGCCTGCTGGCGCCCGGGGGCGTGCTGCTGATCCTCACGGTGAACGCGAGCTCCCTGCTGCTCAAGGCCTACGCGTCGGCGTGGAGCGGCTTCACCAAGAACCACCTCATGTTCTACTCCTCGCGCACGCTGCCGACGCTGCTGCGCCGTACGGGCTTCGCCGGGGTGGCGTACGCCCCGCACTACGGCGACACGATCGAGGAGGGCACCACGAGGCTTCCCGAGGCGATGCGCGTCAGGTTGCGGCGCGCCGTGGAGAGCAGCGACGGCGGCAACATGATGCGGGCTCTGGCCTTCGCCGACGACAAGGCGATCGAGACGTGGCGCGGGACGCTGGGGGTGCGCAGGCTCAAGGCGTGATCATCGTCACGCCCGGTACCGAACCGATCGAGGCCAGCGCCTTGCCCGCGTCGGCCAGGCCGATCGTGCGGGTGACGAGCTGGTCGGGATGGAGGATGCCCGCCCTGATCAGCTCGAGCATCGGTCCGTAGGCGTGGGCCGCCATGCCGTGACTGCCGAGCAGGCGCAGCTCGTGGGCGATCACCCTGCCCATCGGCAGGGGCGTGCGCTCGTCCGGCAGCAGTCCCACCTGCACGTGGCGGCCCCTGCGGCGCAGGCTCTCGATCGAGGCGGCGGCCGTCGAGGGGCTGCCGAGCGCGTCGATGGACAGGTGCGCGCCGCCCCTGGTCAGCTCCCTCACCTGGGCGGCGGCATCGCCTGAGGAGGCGTTGACGAAGTGGGTGGCGCCGGCCCGCTCGGCCAGGTGGAGCGCGTCGGTGCTGACATCGACGGCCACGACCCTGGCCCCCGCCGCGGTGGCGATCATGATGGCCGACAGGCCCACGCCTCCGCAGCCGTGCACGGCCACCCACTCGCCGGGCTTGGCCTCGCCGACGTGCGCGACGGCGCGGAAGGCGGTGGCGAAGCGGCAGCCGAGGCTGGCCGCCGTGGTGAAGGCCATCTCCTCGGGCAGCGCGATGAGGTTGACGTCGGCGTGGTCGATGGCGACCTGGTCGGCGAAGGAGCCCCAGTGGGTGAAGCCCGGCTGCGTCTGGCGCTCGCACACCTGCTGCTCGCCCGCGGCGCAGGCCGCGCACGAGCCGCACGCGCAGATGAAGGGGACGGTGACCCTGTCGCCCTCGCGCCACTCGCGCACGTCGGAGCCGACCGCCGCGACCACGCCGGCCAGCTCGTGCCCCGGCACGTGGGGGAGTGAGGTGATGTCGGGGTCGTGGCCCTGCCAGCCGTGCCAGTCGCTCCTGCACAGGCCCGTCGCCGCCACCTCGATCACCACACCGTGGGGCGAGGGGGAGGGGTCGGGCGCCTCCCGAACGTCGAGATCGCCGCCGAACAGGTCGAACATCACCGCGCGCATCTCATGAGCTTAGAGTGACCTCCCGCAGCCTGCGCAAGGCCCGGTGCGAGGGAGAACCCGGTTCGGTGGTGTACAGGACGAGCCGCAGGTCCTCACGGTCGGGCACCGGCAGGACCTGGCAGATCGCGTCGATCACGCCGGCGACGGGATGGGTGACGCGCTTGCGCTGCTCCCTCCGCACCTCCACCTCGTGCATCGCCCACAGCCGCGCGAACTCGGGGCTGAGCGCCAGCATCTCGGCGACCAGCGCCTGGATGTCCGCGTCGTCGGGGTAGCGGCCCGCCGCCCAGCGCAGGTCGGCCACCGACGCCCTGGCGAAGCGGCTCTTCTCCTCGTCGCCCAGGTGCTCGGCCAGGTCGGGGGAGCGGAAGACCCAGCGGATGACGTTCAGGTCCTCGACCGGCTGGCTGTCGAGGTCGCCCATGAGAGCGCTCGCCAGCGGGTTCCACGCCAGGATGTCGTACTTCGCGTCGAGGACGTAGGCGGGCACCTCCTCGAGGAAGGCGATCAAGTGCATGGTCCCCGGCGGGACGTCGCCGCGCCTGCGCGCGGGCTCCAGTTCCTGGCCGGCCAGGTGGAACAGGTGCGCGCGCTCGTCCGTCGTCAGCATCAGCGCCCTGGCCAGCGCGTTGAGCACCTGCCGCGAGGGGTGCGGTCCCCTGGCCTGCTCCAGGCGGATGTAGTAGTCGATCGACATGCCCGCCAGCTGCGCCACTTCCTGTCTGCGCAGTCCGGGGGTACGGCGGCGCTCCCCGCCGGGCAGGCCCACCTCGTGCGGCCTCACCCGCTCCCGTCGGCTGCGAAGGAATCCGGCCAGCTCGTCACGCTTCATGCCGCCCAGTCTTCACCAGGTCGGCGATGCGTGGGTGGTACCGCCGATCCCAGCCTCCCCGGGTCTCTCCCGCCCCGTCACCGATCGCGCGAGGGTGCAGGACATGACCACAGCACTCATCACAGGCGCCAACAAGGGCATCGGCTTCGAGATCGCCAAGCAGCTCGGCGAGCGCGGCATCACCGCGATCGTCGGAGCGCGCGACGAGGAACTCGGCAGGGCCGCCGCCGAGCGGCTCGGCCAGCCGTACGTCAGGGTGGAGGTCACCGACGCCGGCAGCGTGCAGGCCGCCGCCAAGTGGATCGAGCAGGAGTACGGCTCGCTCGACATCCTCGTCAACAACGCGGGCATCACCGTCTGGCAGGAGGACGCCAGGCCCAGCGCGACCTCTGCCGACGTCCTCCGCCAGGTGTATGAGGTGAACGTGTTCGGCGTCGCCGTCACCAACGCGATGCTGCCGCTGCTGCGCCGCTCGGCGGCGGGCAGGATCGTCAACATGTCGAGCGAGCTCGGCTCCCTCGCGATGGCCATGGATCCCGAGACTCCCTGGTGGCCCTACAACCTGGTCGCCTACAACTCCTCCAAGACCGCGCTCAACATGGTCACCGTGTCGTACGCCAAGGAGCTGTGGGAGACCCCCATCAAGGTCAACGCCGCCAACCCCGGCTACTGCGCCACCGACCTCAACGCGAACACGGGGTTCCGCACGGCGGAGCAGGGCGCGGCGATCGCCGTCCACCTGGCCACCCTCGACGCCGAAGGCCCCACCGGCACGTACCTGCAGGACGACGGACCGCTTCCCTGGTGAGGTGTGGACCCTTGCCTGTCGGACAGTAAGGGAGGCATGGGACAAGACGTTGACAAGGAGCGGTTCTCCGAGGCGGAGTACACCCGCTTCGGCCGGCGCCTCACGGAGCAGCTCGGGGAGCTTCGCGAGTTGCTCGGCAGACCGGGCTTCGGTGAAGGCCCCGCGACCGTCGGAGCCGAGCTCGAGCTCTTCCTGATCGACGAGCGCGGACGGCCGCTGCCGCGCAACGCCGAGGTGCTGGAACTGCTCGGCGACGACCGGCTGACCGTGGAGCTCGGCCGCTACAACGTGGAGGCGAATCTCACGCCGCTTCCGCTGGAGGGGCGCCCCTTCGAGAGGATGGCGGCCGAGACGCAGGAGCTGACGAGGGCCGTCGACGGCGCGGTCGGCTCGCTGGGCGGCGGGGGAGCGCTGCCGATCGGCATCCTGCCCACGCTCGGCACCGGCGACTTCACCCAGGCCGCCATCAGCGACGAAGCCCGCTACCGGGCGTTGAGCAGGGGGATGCGGCGGCTGCGGCTGGAGCCGTTCATCGTCAGGATCGACGAGCTGGAACTGGAGGTGCAGGACGTCATCCTGGAGGCGGCCAACACCTCCTGGCAGGTTCACCTGCGTACCCCTGCCTCCTCCTTCGCCAGGACGTACAACGGCGCACAGCTCGCCATCGGCCCCGTGCTCGCCGCATGCGGCAACTCGCCGTTCTTCCTCGGCAGGCAGTTGTGGGAGGAGACCAGGATCGCGCTGTTCGAGGAGGCGGCCGACGACCGAGACGTCGGCCGCCGCTTCCGCAGGGACGGCCGCGTCACCTTCGGCTCCGACTGGGTGCGGGAAGGGGCCTACGAGCTGTTCGAGCGGTGCGTGCGCGACTACGAGCCGGTGATCCCGGCGCTGTCGTCGGGTGGCGAGCTGGCCGAGCTCAGACTCCACATGGGCACGGTGTGGCAGTGGAACAGGCCCGTGCTCGACCCCACCGGCGAGGGCCACCTGCGCATCGAGTTCCGCGCCCTGCCGGCCGGGCCCACCTGCGCCGACATGGCCGCCAACAGCGCCTTCCTGCTGGGGCTCACGCTCGCGCTGGCCGAGAAGGACCTGACCGCGCTGCCGTTCGGCGACGCCTACCAGAACTTCTACCGGGCGGCCATGGGAGGGCTGCAGGCCAAGCTCTCTTGGGAGGGGCGCGAGGTGCTCGCCGCCGACCTGGTGCTGTCGTTGCTGCCCGAGGCCAGGGCGGCGCTGCTCAAGGCGGGCGTCGAGCCGTCCGACGCCGACCTGGAGATCATCGCACAGCGGGTACGGCTGGGCCGCACGGGAGCGGTGTGGCAGCGCGAGGCGATGGACGAGCTGGGAGGTGACAGCGAGGCGATGGTGAGGCGCTACCACGAGAACGCGCTAACCGGCCTTCCCGTGCACATGTGGCGTTAACCGAACCAGAGGCCCCTTGCGTTCGTCAAACTATCCCAAAGGAAGAGTAAAGCGAGGGTCGAGGGGAACATGGCTTCCAAGGGGATGGTTCCGGCCGACAAGGCGCCTTTCACACTGCGCCGGGCTACCGGGACCCTGGCGGACGGCGCGGCCAAGCTGGCCGCCGACATCGGGGCGGCCTCTGTCGAGGCCGTGCTGGCGCAGGCCAACAGGAAGGCCGTGCGCAAGGGCGCGGCGGGCGCGCTCGGCACGATGCAGCCCAGGCCCGCCGACTGGTACGCCTTCGACGAGAAGGACAACGACACCGCTGACTGGTATCCGCAGGGCCTGACCTGCGGGGAGGACTCGGGCTCCGCCGCGGTGCCGGTGTTCGTGGCCAGCTGGTACTTCAAGCCGACGGCGCCGGTGGCCGAGCGGGGGATCAGGGTGACGTTCATGAGCCCCACCTCCCTGCGCTACCAGCACGCGCTGCTGGTGGAGGCCAAGCCCGACGGGTCGTACGGGCCCATCAACATCCACGCGGGCGGGATCGCGTGGTACGGCGAGCACCTGTACGTCGCCGACACCACGCGGGGGCTGCGGGTCTTCGACCTGAACCACGTCCTCGACCTGCGCTCCGCGCAGAACGACCTCGGGGACGCCTCCCGCATCGGGCGGGACGGCGGGAGGTTCCACGCCTTCGGGTACCGGTACGTGATCCCGCAGACGGACTTCTGGCGAGTGGTGACGCCGGGGGCGCTCTTCTCGTTCGTCGCCGTGGACCGCAGCACCTCGCCGCACGCGCTGGTGTCCGGCGAGTACGTGCAGGACACGCCCACCGGCAGGGTCGCCAGGTGGGACCTTCCCCTGACGGACGGGACGCCGAGGGACGCCTACGTCATGCCGCACGCCAAGATCCAGGGGGCGGTGTCGTCCGGCGGGAAGTGGTACCTCAGCCAGGCGGCGGACGCGCGCACCAACGGCAAGCTCATCGTGGACGCCGGCGGCAAGGTGACGGTCCGGCCGTTCCCCGTCGGGCCCGAGGACCTGACGGTGTCGGGCGGGCGCGTCTGGAGCGTCACCGAGTTCCGCAACCGCCGCGTCATCTTCGGCGTCCCCCTGTGAGCCCGGCACACGTCCGCATGCCGGAAAGACCGAGCAGGTTCCGGCGAGGCACCCGCCCGGCACTCTCCTGGTCAGGCGTGCCGCACCGGGTCCGTGGCGTCGCGCGGCCGGACGAGCCGCGCGATCTCGTCGGCCTGCTCCGGCCCCTGGACGGCCGCGCCGAGGGCGGCCTGCTCGCCGGCCGCCGAACCGGCCACTCCGGCCGCCGAACCGGCCGCTGAGTCGGTCGCTGTGCCGGCCGTCACGGCCGGCTGCTCGTCGGGAGCCTTCTCCGCCGCGCGGGCCTCGGCGTCGTTCGCGGCGCGGTCGAAGAACCGCAGAAGCTCCACCGGCAGCGGCATGACCAGCGTGGAGGTCTTCTCCGCCGCGACCTCCACCACCGTC
The DNA here is from genome assembly GCF_042681425.1 of Nonomuraea mangrovi. Taxonomy (NCBI): domain Bacteria; kingdom Bacillati; phylum Actinomycetota; class Actinomycetes; order Streptosporangiales; family Streptosporangiaceae; genus Nonomuraea; species Nonomuraea mangrovi. The sequence continues at coordinate 952,732 of NZ_JBHUFV010000033.1, forward strand.
TGGAGGAGTCGCAGCTGCAGCGCCCCAGGCGTTTCCGACATGATGGCCGAGGCGTCGGCGAGCTTGCGGGCCGCCTGGTACTCGCCCTCAGCGGTGATCACGCGGGCGCGCCGTTCCCGCTCGGCCTCGGCCTGCCTGGCCACCGAGCGCTTCATTCCCTCGGGCAGCTGGACGTCCTTGATCTCCACCCGGTCGATGTGGATGCCCCAGCCGAGCGCCGGACTGTCGATCATCAGCGCCAGGCCCTTGTTCAGTTCCTCGCGGTTGGAGAGCAGGTCGTCCAGCTCGCTCTTGCCGATGATCGAGCGCAGCGAGGTCTGCGCCACCTGTTCCACCGCGAACAGGTAGTTCTGCACCTCGACGGCCGCCCGCAGCGGGTCCTCCACCCGGAAGTAGGCGACCGCGTCGACCTGGACGGAGACGTTGTCACGGGTGATGCCCTCCTGGGTGGGCACCGGCATCGTGACGATCTGCACGTTGATCTTCCGCATGCGGTCCACGACCGGAATGAGGAAGGTGATCCCCGGCTGGCGGATCTTCCGCTGTGCCCTGCCGAAGCGGAAGACCACGCCGCGCTCGATCTGGTTGACGATCTTGATGCCGCTGACCGCCGCCACGAAGAGGACGAGGGCGATCAACCCGAGCACGATGGTGGTGACTGTGACCATGGCCGTGTCCCTTCCAGTTCGAGGCTAGGCCCGGGCACACCTCGTCGCAGGCAAGGAATCCGTCAAGAAATGCCGACGGCCCGCACAACGGGGCTCGGCGGCCTCACACGGTCAGCACGTCCCCTTCGCCGCCCGCCACGGTGCCGAGCTCCGCGCACGCGCCGATGAACCGCTCGCAGATCCACGCCCGCTCGGACCCGCGGGCGAGCTCGGTCCTGCCGTACTCCAGCTTGATCGGAACGGCGCGCAGCCGCACCCCGCCGTGATCGTCGAAGGTCACCAGGAAGAGCAGTGAAAGATCGTTGCGCAGCACCGGATCCACCGCGTAGTCGTCGATGAAGTCCCCCATGTCGAACAGCACCGGCAGGGCCACACCGTGCGCGACGTGGGCCGAATGGCCCGCCACCAGGGTGGCCCCCGCGGCCACGAGAGCCTCGGCGGCCGCACGGACGTAGGGCAGCGGGCGCGCGGTCATGTTGGGCCCCCAGTGCGGGGTGACCAGGACGATGTCGGCCCTGGTGCCCGCCACGGTCTCGGTCAGCCAGGGCGGCACCCGCCTCGTCAGGTCCGCGTAGGCCACACCGGGCCGGTCCTGGCGGGCCGCGAAGTCGGCCGGGTGGTCGGTCGCACCGATGATCGCGATCCGCAGGCCGCGCACGGACAGCACGGCGGGCCGTCGCGCCTCGGCCACGTCGGCGCCCGCTCCCACCGCGGGGATCCCCACCCGGTCCAGCTGCTCGCGGGTGTCGAGCAGCGCGTCGTAGCCGTAGTCGAGGGCGTGGTTGTTGGCCAGCGTGACGCAGCCGACGCCGAGCTCCGCGAGCAGGTCGGCGGCCTGGGGCGGCGCCCGGAAATGGAACGGCTTGCCCGGGGCAGGCCACGGGCTGCCCCGTTCGGAGATGCAGCACTCCAGGTTGAGCACGAACAGGTCGGCGTCGGCGAGATGGCCGCGGACCTCGTCCGACAGATAGGCGGCAGGATCGGCGGATCTCGCCAGCAGGACGGCGACGCCCCGTCCGAGCATGGTGTCACCGGCCAGCGCGAGTGTGACGGACATGACGGTGCCCTACCCACCGGTCCGCCCTGCGCACCCGCCGGCGGAGCGGACGACGGGCACGCGCCCCGGCCCGACCCGCCCCGTGCGCCCCGGTCCCCGTGCGCCCCGGTCCCCGTGCGCCCCGGTCCGCCCGCGCGCCCCGCCCGCCGCGCGCCCTGCCGGGATGATCGCTCACGCGTCGAGGTGCCGGTGCAGCGCCCGCCGGTAGTCGCGGTCGAAGTCGTCGTAACGGGCCCGCAGCTCGGCGCCGGGCCACGCCTCGGGCAGCAGCTCGGGGGGCAGCAGCGGATCGGCCAGCAGGTGCCGCAGCACCGCCGCCGACACCAGGAAGCCCTCCGCCAGCCCCTCCGCCTGGCCGAGCGACTTCAGCAGCCGCCGCGCCTCGGCGGCCCATCCCTCCAGATCCCACAGCAGCCCCGTCGGGTCCTCGCGTGGCGTGCCGTCCACGAGCGTGCACTGCGCGGTGACGATCTCCGGCCACTGCCTGATCAGGTTCGCCGGCCGTAGCCAGGTGCCCTCGCGCAGCTCGGCCAGGCGCAACGCGGTCATCGTGTGCCGCAGCGCCGCCCTGTCGGAGGGCGCGCGCCGCTCGGCGGTGACGATCGCGATCTCCCACGTGCCGTCCCACGCCCTCGTGTGCGGGGAGCGGCTCTCGTCCTGCCTGGCCTGCCGTTCGCGCAGCCGCGAGGACAGCGCGTAGCGCCCACCCTCCTGTACCAGGTCGCCCGCCGCCACCATCCGCGAAAGGGCCACCCGCACGGTGCCCTCGGCGATGCCGAACACCTCGCCGATGCGTACCAGGGCCCTGCTCGGCAGGCGCGGCGGGTGGCTGCCGAGCAGCGCGCTCAGTACGGCCGAGCGCGCGGTCAGAGTATTACGGTCTTCCATCGCGTGTCGATTATATGTAACACTCCGAGAATGGCGAGCTATCTGATCGAACCCGTCGACGGCCCGAGCGGCCGTTACGACACCTCGCGCTACCAGGGAGCGGCCGGCCGCAACTGGTGGTCCTGCGACCCTTCGCTCCGGTTGCTGATGCGCCGCCATCTCGGCGAGGGCTACGGCTGGGCCGAACCCCACCTGTCCCGCCTCGGCGCGCTCATGGGCGGATCGATCGCCGCGTACGCGGAGGAGACCGACCGCAACCCGCCGCGCCTGGAGAAGTACGACAAGTGGGGGCGCGACATCAGCCAGGTCGTCATGCCGCCGTCGTTCACCGCCGCTCGCGAGGCGCTGATGGCCGACAACTTCACCTCGCCGGGGTTCGCCGCGACCGCCACGCGGAACGGCGCCGACCCCGCCGCGCTGGCGGCCGCCTGGACATACCTGCTCGACCAGGCGGACATCGGGATGGGCTGCGCGCTCGGCACCGGCGGGGACATGGTGGTCTCTCTCGCCGAGAAGCACGCGCCCACGGACGTTCTCGATCGGGTCCGCTCGATCTTCGCCAACGGCTTCTACTCCGGCGAGGCCGCTCAGATGTTCACCGAGCGGACCGGCGGCTCCGACCTGGCCGCGCTGGAGGCCCACGCCGAACCGGACGGGGAGGCATGGAGCCTGACCGGCCTGAAGTGGTTCGCCTCCAACGCCAACGGGTCCGCGTTCGTGGTGCTGGGCAGACTGCCCTCGGGCGACGTGGCACCGTTCCTCGTGCTGTGGGAGCGGCGCGACGGATCCCGCAACGCCGTACGGATCAGGAGGCTCAAGGACAAGCTCGGCACCCGCTCGGTCGCCTCCGCCGAGGTGGAGTTCACGGGGGCCGAGGCGTTCCTGCTGGCCGGCTCGGGCTCGGGCTCCAGTCTCGGCACCATGATGAAGCTCACCAACGCCTCACGGCTCGGCGTCGCCATGATGGGCGTCGGCGTCGCCCGCCGCGCCCTGGTCGAGTCGATCTGCTACGCCTCGGCCCGCGAGGCCTTCGGCCGCCGGCTCATCGACCAGCCGCTCATGCGCCGCAAGCTCGCCGAACTCGTCGTCGAGGTCGAGGCGGCGCAGGCGCTGGTCTTCGACGGCCACCTCGGCCCGCGGCTGCGGCTCGCGCCCGCCCTCGTCAAGCTCCGCGCGGCCAGGCTCGGCCTCACCGCGGCCAGCGACGCCATCGAGATCCACGGCGGCAACGGCTACATCGAGCAGTGGCCCGTCGCCCGCCTGCTGCGCGACGCCCAGGTCAACCCGATCTGGGAGGGCGGGGACAACATCCTCTGCCTGGACGTGCGCAGAGCGATGCTGAAAGAGCAGGCCCACCTGCCGTTCCTCGACCGGCTCCGGTCGGCGGCGACGTCGTCGCTGGTGCACGCGCGCGTCGACGACCTGGAGAAGGCGATCACCGCGTGGCAGTCGCTCGCCCCGGCGACGGCCGAGGCGAGGCTGTACCCGCTCGCGCAGTTCATGGCCGACGTCTACGCGGCCGCTCTGCTGGAGGAGCAGGCATCCTGGGGGCTCGACGACGGGCGCAAGAGCGTGGTCGCCCGCCGCTACGCCGAGGCCCACCTGGCCGATCGCGGACCGCTGCGCGGGATCGACGCCCCTGACACGGACGACTTCGACGCGCTCGTCGCGGGGGCGTTCGCCTGATGGCGGCGGGTCCCAGGGTCCGCACCCGACGACGGAGGACGAGATGACCGTTCGGAGCGAGCGAGAAGGCCCCGTCACCACGGTGGTGCTCTCCAGACCGGAGGCCCGCAACGCCGTCGACCGCGAGACCGCCGACGCGCTGGTCGAGGCCTTCACCGCTTTCGAGGCGTCCGACGCGGCCGTCGCGGTCCTGTGGGGCGAAGGCGGCGCGTTCTGCGCGGGCGCCGACCTCAAACGCCTCGACAACCACGTCGGCGAGGACGGCGGCGGGCCCATGGGACCCACCAGGATGCGCCTGACCAAGCCGGTCATCGCCGCCGTCGCGGGACACGCGGTCGCCGGGGGCCTCGAGCTCGCGCTCTGGTGCGACCTGCGGGTGGCCGAGGAGAACGCGGTGTTCGGCGTCTTCTGCCGCCGCTGGGGCGTCCCTCTGATCGACGGCGGCACGGTACGGCTGCCGCGCCTGATCGGCCTCTCGCAGGCCATGGACATGATCCTCACCGGCAGGCCCGTCCACGCCGACGAGGCGCTGCGCATGGGTCTGGCCAACAGGGTCGTCCCTTCCGGCCGGTCCCGCCAGGCCGCCGAGCGGCTGGCCCGCGACCTGGCCCGCTTCCCGCAGACGTGCCTGCGCGGCGACCGCATGTCGGCCCTGGAACAGGAGGGGATGACGGAGGAGGACGCGATCGTCAACGAACTGCGCCACGGCGTCGCCGCCCTGGGCGAAGCGGCGGACGGCGCCGCCCGCTTCGCCCGGGGCGCGGGACGCCATGGAGACTTCTCGGCATGACCGACGACGTCCACCGGTACAACTGTTCACACGGCCGAGGCTCGACCTGGACGCGGTGACCGCCCGCGCGTACCCGGGCCTGGACAGGCTCGCGATCACCTACCGCCCCGATCTTGTCGGTGTGCTCACGTAGGGTGAGACCATGCCGGACATCGACGGTGTGACGATCACGAGCCCGGACAAGGTGGTCTTCCCGCAGGGCGGGCGGACCAAGCTCGACCTGGTCCGCTACTACCAGGCGGTCGCGGAGGGGGCGCTGCGCGGCGTCTCGGGGCGGCCCATGATCCTCAAGCGGTTCGTGCACGGCATCGAGCAGGAGGCGTTCTTCCAGAAGCGCGCCCCCGCCAAGCGCCCCGCCTGGATCGAGGTCGCCGAGCTGCGGTACAGGTCGGGGCGGAGCGCGGAGGAGGTCGTGGTCACCGACACGCGCCAGCTGCTGTGGGTGGTCAACCTGGGCTGTGTCGACCTCAACCCGCACCCCGTGCGCGCGGCCGACCTCGCGCACCCCGACGAGCTGCGCATCGACCTCGACCCGGTGCCCGGCGTGCCCTGGGGGCAGGTGCTGGAGACCGCCCAGGTGGCGCGCGAGGTGCTCGCCGACCATGGGCTGGTCGCCTGGCCGAAGACATCGGGTTCGCGTGGCTTCCATGTCTATGCCCGCATCACGCCCGACTGGGACTTCTCGCAGGTACGGCGTGCGGCGGAGGCCGTCGCCCGCGAGGTCGAGCGCCGCGCCCCCGATCTGGCGACCAGCCGGTGGTGGAAGGAGGAGCGGCAGGGCGTCTTCGTCGACTACAACCAGAACGCCTACGACAGGACCGTCGCCTCCGCCTACTCCGTCAGGCCGGTTCGGGACGGGCGCGTGTCCACGCCGCTGACGTGGGAGGAGGTGCCGGGGTGCCGTCCGGAGGAGTTCACCGTCGACACCGTGCCGAAGAGGTTCGCCGCGCTCGGCGACCCATGGGAGGACATGGACCTGCACGCGGGCTCGCTCACCTCGCTGCTGGAGCTGGCCGAGGCGCAGGGGCCCCCGCCCGAGCGCACCGAGGTGCCGCTCATCGAGATCGCCAGGGCGCAGCACAAGGACGAGGCGCTGGCGGGCCTCGAAGCGTGGAAGGCCCGCCATGCCGCCGTCGTGGAGTTCCTCGAGCCCGCTGACGTGCTGGTAGACGGGATGAGGGGGCGCAGCAGCGTGTGGTATCGCATCAGGGTCAACCTGCAGCACGTGCCCGAGGGCATGCGTCCCGAGCAGGAGGCGCTGGAGGCGGACTACAACCCGTGGCCCGCCGACTGGCGCCCGCCCGAGCCCTGAGAACCGGCCGTGCAGGGGCGCTGGAACCGGCGCTCCTGCCGGCGCCTGAGACCGGCCCTAGACCAGGCCCTCCTCCACGACACGGTCCAGCTCGGCGAGCACGCCGGTGACGGGCGTGCAGGCCGGCAGGCGCGGCGCGCTGAAGTAGCCGGGTTTGTGCGCCCTCAGCAGCGCCTCGCCGTCCAGCGGCCACGTGAAGCCGCGCCGCCCGAGCAGTGTCGCGAACACCTCGCTCGCCAGCGCGTGGTCGCGGGCGGCCAGGTGCCTGATCGGCACGGGGGAGACCGCGTCGCCCCTGAGATAGCGGCTGACGGCGTCGCGGTAGCGCCCCCTGGTTACCAGGGAGGGGTCGGCGAAGGCCGCCTCGACGGCGCCGAAGTCGGTGTAGTAGCCGAGCCCGTCGCGCTCGTCGAAGATCAGCGCGACGCTCTCCTCCTCGTGGAGATGGTCGGGGAACTCCAGCGACGTGAACGCCCGCATCCGCGCCGCGACCTCCTCGCCCCGCAGGACCACCAGGTCGGAGCCGAAGTGCTCGACGAACTGCCGCCGCTGCGCCGCCTGGATCTGCCAGGCCTCGGCCAGCAGGGCGGGGTTGCGGAACACCCTGGCCGGATGGCGCAGCACGGCATCGGCCGCCGCCCGCACGAGTTGCGGCCGCATCTCGGCGGTGTAGACGGCGGGGGTGGCGCTGATCATCCAGTCGTCCAGGGTGACGGGGATGAGCCGCCCGACCATGAACATCCCCGGGTCGAGCACGTCGAAGGCCGCCTCGCCCAGGTCGGAGTGGGCGGTGTAGGTCAGCTCGTCGATCAGGTTGAACAGGATGATCGCCGGGCCCGCGACGGTGTGGACCTCGAAGATGCCCTCCACCACGTCCTTCCAGCCGAGCACCATGGCCCGCTCGGCCTCGTGCAACTCGGGACGCTCCGCCACGAACCTGTCGATCAGCAGGTCGCCTCCGGGCAGGCGGTACTCCAGCGCGAAGTGGTCGAGGGCGAGCGCGGAGGTCGCCTCGTCGGTGATCACCCCGTCGGGGAAGAAACGGCTGTACACCAGGCCGAGCTCCCTGGTGAACCTTCCTGACACCGCGAACTCCAGCAGCTCTGGTTTCAGCTCCGCGGCACGCGCGAGTAGATCCATGGGGCGACCTTAGCCGCGAGCCTCACCGGCTTGAGGTGATTTTCGGTAACCGTCACGGGACAGTCTGTTACTCCGGCGGCTGTCCGATGTCCTCGTTCCACACCTGGGGCCACTGCTCGATGAACGCCGCCATCAGCGCGCGGCATTCGGCGGAGTCGACGACCACGACCTCCACCCCGTGGGCGATCAGGAGGTCCTCGCGGCCCATGAACGTCCGGTTCTCGCCGATCACCACGCGCGGGATCTCGTAGAGCAGGATCGCGCCCGTGCACATCGCGCAGGGCGACAGCGTCGTGTACATGGTCGACCGCCGGTAGACCAGCGCGCTCCTGCGCCCGGCCCGCTCCAGGGCGTCGGTCTCGCCGTGGCGGATGACGCTGCCCTCCTGCACCCTGCGGTTACGGCCCGCGCCGAGCACCTCGCCGTCGGCCACCAGCGCCGCCCCGACGGGCACTCCGCCCTCGGCCAGTCCCGTGCGGGCCTGCTCGACGGCGATCTCCAGGAAGTCCATGGGCCCACCCTAGGGTGCTGCAACCGGCGTGCAAGGATCGCGCCCTACCTTCGGGGCATGTCAAGCCGATGGCTGTTCGGAATGGCCGCCGCCGCTGCGGCCGCCTCCCTCACGCTCCCAGCCGCCGCGGCGCACGCCGCGGCCCCCAGGCCGGCCACCCTGCCCGCCGCCCAAGCCGCCGCTCAGTCCGCTGTCACGGCTGCCACGCAGGCCCCCAAGGCCGCCACCACGGCCCGCAGGCTGTTCGGCGCCTGGCTGCGCGACGACAGGACGGCCGCCGCCACGTTCGCCACCCCGGCCGCGGTCAACACGCTGTTCGCCTACGTCTTCCGCGCGCCCGACACCTTCGCCGGCTGTGTCGCCGGCGCCTGCGCGTTCAGGCACACGAGCGTCCGCGTGCCGGGCGAGCTCAACGGCATCCTGATGATCGCCTCCGGCGGCAAGGTCGCCAAGGTCTACACCTCGCGCCACTACTCGAAGGAGAAGGCGGCCAGGCACCTGCTGGGCGCCTGGCACAAGGGCGATCGCAACCAGGGCGCCGAGGTGGCGACGGCCGCGGCCCTGAAGACGCTGTTCAAGGTCAAGTGGGACCCTCACGGCGTGCCGTACACCTTCCAGGGGTGCGAGAAGAGCGTCTGCTTCTGGTCGTACGAGGGCGGCGCGATGCTGATGCACGTGGCCGGCTCGAAGGCGCGCGGGTACGAGGTCAGGTCGATCAGCTACGTCGCCGACTGATCGGCCCACCTGTCGGCCCACGCCATCAGCGGGCGCATGGCCTCGACCAGCGCCGCGCCGCTCTCGGTGAGCGTGTAGCGGATCTGCACCGGCGTGGTCGGCCGCACCTCGCGCGCCACCACGCCCGACGACTCCAGCTCGCGCAGCCGTTGCGCGAGCAGGCGTTCCGACAGGCCGGGGACCGCGTCGCGCAGCTCGCCGTACCGCGTCGCGCCTCTGGCGAGCGCCAGCAGGATGACGCCGTTCCACCTGCGGCCCACCAGCTCGATGGCGACCTGGAAGTGCGGGCAGTGCCGCAGCAGTGCCTCGGGAGAGGTCATCACTTACCTTCCGTAAGCTGGTTATGTAATGTAAGGCCTATGACCGATTTTATGCATGAACTGTGGTTCGGCGCCTTTCTCACCCCCACCGCCGAGAACGCGCACACGCTCATGCGTCAGGCCGCGCTCGCCGAGGACGTCGGCCTCGACATCATCGGCGTGCAGGACCATCCTTACCAGCCGTCCTTCCTCGACACATGGACGCTGCTGTCGGTGCTGGCGGCGCGTACCCAGCACATCAGGTTCTTCCCCGACGTGGCCAGCGTGCCCCTCAGGCCGCCGGCCGTCCTGGCCAGGGCCGCCGCCAGCCTCGACATCCTGAGCGGGGGCAGGGTGGAGCTCGGCGTGGGGTCCGGGGCCTTCTGGGACGGCGTCGCCGCGATGGGCGGGCCCCGCCGTACCCCCGCGCAGGCGGTGGCCGCGCTCGCGGAGGGCATCGAGGTGATGCGCGCGCTGTGGACGCCCGGCGGCCCCGTCGCCTTCGACGGCGAGCACTACCGGCTGGACGGCGCCGCGCCAGGGCCGTTCCCGCCGCACCGCATCGGCGTGTGGGTCGGCGCCTACAAGCGCCGCATGCTGGAGCTGACCGGGCGCACCGCCGACGGCTGGGTGCCCTCGTCGGCCTACGCCGCGCCGGAAGAGCTGGCCGCGATGAGCGCGGTCGTGGATCGCGCGGCGGCCGACGCCGGCCGCGACCCCGCGCTGATCCGCCGCGTCTACAACGTCAGCGGCCGTTTCTCGCGTCTGGCAGGCCCGGGCTTCCTGGACGGGCCGCCCTCACTGTGGGCCGACCAGCTCGCCGAGCTGGTCCACCTGTACGGCATGAGCGTGTTCGTCATGGCCCCCACCGAGGAACGCGACCTCAAGATCTTCGCCGAGGAGGTCGCGCCCGAAGTCAGGGCGGCCCTCGGGCGCGAGCAGCGGCAGGCGGCCGAGCCGGGGACGAGCCCCTCTGCCACGCTCGACGAGTCGAGCAGGCCGCGCCTGCCCAAGCGCGACCTCGCCGAGCTCTCGCCCGCCCAGCGCGAACGCGGCATGCACCTGGTCAGGGTCCACGACGGCCTGCGCGAGGAGCTGGCCGAGATCCGGAAGGGCCTGGAGCAGGTCGCGGCCGGCCGTGGGGAGGTGGCCGCGCTCCGCTCGCTGATCAACCGGCTCACGATGCGGCAGAACTACTGGACCCTCGGCAGCTTCTGCGCCTCTTACTGCAGGGTCGTGACCACGCACCACACCATCGAGGACGAGCGCATGTTCCCCGCGCTGAGGGCCGCGCAGGCGTCGCTGGCACCCGTCATCGACCGGCTGGAAGAGGAGCACGAGGTCATCGCAGGCCTGCTGACCGGCCTCGACGCCGCGCTCGTCGCCATGGTCGAGGACCCCGACGGCATCGACGGCGTCCGCGACGCGCTCGACGCGCTGGCCGGGGCCCTGCTGTCGCACCTCGAGTACGAGGAGCAGGAACTGGTGGAGCCCCTCGCCCGGCTCGATCTGGACGTGTGACCCGTGAGCTACACCTGCGCCGTCGCGACCCCGCACACCCTGGCCACGGACGCCGCCTGCGACGCGGTCAGGAGCGGAGGCAACGCGCTCGACGCCGCCCTCGCCGCGGCGGCGACGCTCGCCGTCGTCTACCCCCACAACACCTCGGTCGGCGGCGACCTGATCGCCCTCGTCCGCACCCCCGACGGCCGCGTCACGTGCGTCAACGCCAGCGGCCCCGCGCAGTCCCGCGCCGACAGGGCGGCGCTGGCCGCCCGCCACGGCGACGCCATGCCCGTCACGGGACCCGACACGATCACCGTGCCCGGCGCGGTCGCGGGCTGGGACGCCCTGCACGAGGCGGGGGCCGCGCGCCCCTGGCCCGCCCACTTCGAGGCCGCGGTACGGCACGCCGCCGCCGCCCCCGTCGTGCGGGGGCTGGCCGAGGCGATCGCCGACGCCGACGAGCTGATCGCCGCCGACCCCGGCATGCGCGAGGTCTTCCGCCCCGGCGGCAGGCCGCTTGCCGCCGGTGACACGCTGCGCCAGGACGCGTTGGCCGCCACCCTCGCGGAACTGGCCGCCCACGGCCCCGCCACCCTGTACGGCGGGCCGCTCGGCGCGCGCCTGTCGGATTGGCTCGGCCTTGATGACCTGGCCAGGTTCGAGGTCGAGCGCACGGCGCCGCTCAGCCGTGCCTTCCGCGGGTACGAGGTGCACACCAGCCCGCCGAACACCCATGGCTTCCTGCTGCTGCAGGCCCTGGGCGCCAGGGGGCCGCTCGCCGCGGCCTTCCACCGGGGCATCGCCGACAGGGCCGCGTACCTGGCCGACCCGAGGTTCGTCCCGGTGGACGTGGACACCCTCCTGGACCCGGACAGACCGGATCTCGTCGCGCCGGCGTCCGCGGTCAGCGGCAGGGCGACGGGCGACACCGTGGCGGTCGTGACCGCCGACAGCGACGGACTGGCCGTCTCGCTGATCCAGAGCCTGTTCCACGGTTTCGGCTCGGGCGTGCTCGACCCGTCCACCGGCATCCTGCTGCACAACCGCGGCTCGTTCTTCTCCCTCGACCCCGCCTCGCCCAACGTCATCGCGCCCGGCAAGCGGCCCGCGCACACGCTCATGCCCGTCATCGTCACCAAGGACGGGCGGCCCGCGTGGGTGGCGGGAACGATGGGCGGCAAGGCCCAGCCGCAGATCCTCACCCAGGTGCTGCTGCGCCTGCTCGAAGGGGCCGATCCCGCCGCGGCCGTGGCCGCGCCGCGCTTCGTCGTCGGCGGCCTGGAGGTCGGGCAGCGGGAGGACACGATCAGCGCCGAGGCCGACCTGCCCGAGCTCGGGGAGCTGGCCGGGACGGGGGCGCCGCTGGTCGAGCTGCCGTCCCGCTCGGAGTGGGTGGGCCACGCCCAGGTGGTCGCGGCGGACCCCTTCGCCGCTGGTAGCGACCCGCGCAGCGACGGATCGGCGGTCGTGGTTCACATGTGATCAGCGGGGTACTACGCACCCTAGTACCTTTGCGTGCCGGGGGGTGATCATGACAGAGGTCCTGGCCGTCCTCTGCCTGCTCGCCGCCGGGGTGGCGGGGGTGTACCTGGTGTCGCTGCGCGTCGCCCCCGCCAGGGTCATGCCGTTCCCCGCGCTGCCCGAGCACGCGCTGTCCCGCTTCCACGTCCGCTGGTACGCGGTGGCGCTCGTCTTCCTCGCCTTCGACATGGAGATGGTCTTCATGTACCCGTGGGCGCTCGTCGTGGCCGAGGTCGGCGCGGCCGCGGTGGCCGAGATGTTCGTCTTCCTCGGCCTTCTGATGGTCGGCGTCCTCTACGCGTGGCGCGAGGGGGCGCTGCGGTGGGCCTGACCGGGTGGCTCGCCAGGGTGGCGGCGCGCGGCCCCAGACCCCTGGTCGTCACCGCGCCCTTCGGCACCGGCGCGCGACTGCTGGTGGAAGCGGAGACGGCCCGGAGGGGGTGGCTGCCCGCCCTCTCGCCCGCGGCGGCGAGCGTGCTGGTGGTGTGCGGCTCGCCGGGCGCGGAACTGGCCGAGCTGGTACGGCAGGCGTGGGCGGCCGTCCCACGCCCCCGCGCCCTGGTGCGGTTGCCCGAGCCGGTCGGCGCGGCCGAGGTGGGGGAGAGCCTGGACGGGGCGGTCGCCGCGCTGGGCGAGGCCCGCCATGACGACCACGATGAGACGCCCCCGCCGCAAGACCGCCGCGAACGCGGGCCGGACGACCCCGGAAGTCACGAGCACGGGAGTCGCCGGCACGGGAGCCACGGGCACGGGGGTCGCGAACCCGGGGATCACCAGCACGGGAGTTGCGAGCCCGGGGGTCACCAGCACGGGGGTCGCGAGCCCGGGGAGCACGCTCGTCACATGGGCGGCCCCGGCGGCCTCGCGATGGCCACCAGGGGCGACGACCGGGACGGCCTGCGGCTCGACCGGCTCCACGTCCCTCTAGGCCCGATCCTGCCCGACTGGCCGGCGGGGCTGATCGTCCACACCGTCATGCAGGGCGACGTCATCCAGGAGGCCGGCGTCGAGATCCTCCCTGGCGGTGGCCGCTCTGCCGTGCCGTACTGGATCGAGCCGTGGACCTCGGGGGCCGTGACCAGGCGAACGGGAGGGCGACGGCGAGCGGCGGCGCGGCTCGACGGCCTGGGCAGGCTCCTCGGCGTCGCGGGCTGGCCCGCGGCGGCCGCGCAGGCGCGCCGCCTTCGCGACGACCTGCTCGACGGCGGCGGCGACGGCGACGGCGGCGACGGCGTAGCGGCGGCGCGGGGCTTCGACAGGCTCGACCGCAGGGTGCGCCGCTCCCGGATCCTGCGCTGGATGCTCAGGGACGTCGGCCTCGTCGACGGCACCGACGTGCTGGGCCGGATGGAGCGCATGCTCGACGACATCGGCGTCGCACTCGACGAGCGCGTCCCGATGGACGGCCCGCCTCCGCCCGGCCCCGCGCTCGACCTCCTCCCCGGGCTGCTGGAGGGCGCGGAGCTGGCGCAGGCCAGGCTGATCGTGGCGAGCCTCGATCCCGACGTCGAGCGGGTGCTCCATGCCTGAGCTGCTCGCGCTCGCGGCTCTCGCGCTCGGCGCGGCGAGCCTCGACGGCGCGCTCGCCACCCGCTCGCCCGCGGCCGCGCTGCGGGAGACGGCCAGGCTGCTGGGCCGGCAGCGCCGCCGGACGCCGATGCCCGACCTGCTGCTCATGCGGATCGGCGTCGTCAGCCTGCCCTTCTTCGCGACCCTCGCCATGATCGTTCTACCCCTGGGCGGCGCCGCGCTGGTGGAGTCGAGCGTCGGCATCGTCTGGTTCAACGCCATGGAGGTCTGCGCGTGGGCCTCGCTGTGGCTGACGGGGTGGGGACCCAACTCGGTCTATCCGCTCATCGGCGGCTACCGCTTCCTCGCCCAGGGGCTGGCCTACGAGCTGCCGCACATGTTCGCGCTGATCACGGTGGCGCTCGGCGCGGGCTCGCTCGACCTGCGAGCCGTCGAGGAGGCGCAGCGGGGAGCGTGGTTCGCCCTCTGGATGCCCGTCGCCTTCGCGATCTACCTGATCTCCGCGCTGGCCATGGCGTTCTGGGGGCCGATGAGCCGGCCGCTCGGCTCCGATCTGGCCGGAGGGGTGACGGCCGAGTTGTCCGGGCCCGACCGGCTGGTCTTCCAGGCAGGCCGCTATCTCATGCTCGCGGTGGCGGCGTGGGCGGCGGGGCCGCTGTTCCTCGGCGGCGGCGGCCTGGCGGGGGCGGCGGCGGTGCTTGCCGTCCTCGTGCTCGTCAAGCACAGGGTGCCGGCGGTCAGGATGGACCGCTTCACGCAGGCCTCGTGGCTGGTCCTGCTGCCTCTGGCGCTCCTGCAACTGCTCGTGGTGGGAATCGTGGTGATCTGATGCTGTTCTGGGTGCTGGCCGTCGCGTCGGTGGGGTTCGGCGTCACGGTGTTCGTGGTCGACTCCATGGCGCGTGCGACGTTCGCGCTGCTGGCCTCCTTCCTCTGCGTCGGGCTCACGTTCCTGCTGATCGACCTGGCCTATCTCGGCGTGCTGACCATCCTCATGATGGTCATGGAAATGATGATCATGGCGGTCTTCATGATCATGTTCATGATGAACCCCGCGGGGCTCATGCCGATGACGATGGTCCACAACAACCGCGGCTCGGCGCTGATCGCGGGCGCGGTGTTCGCGGCCCTGGCGGCGGGCGCGCTGCTGACGCCGTGGCCCGAGCGCAGGGGAGCGCCGCCCGCCGATCCCACGCACGCGCTCGGCCTGGCGATCATGGGGCCGCAGATGCTCGTGATGATCGTGCTCGGCGTCGCCATCCTGGCCACCATGATCGCGGCCGTCGTCCTCGCCACGCACAGGGGGCGCTATGACGCTTGAGTCCTTCCTGCTGCTGGCGGCCGCGCTCTTCGCCGTCGGCGTGTACGGCACGCTGTCCCAGCAGTCGATCGTGATGCTGATGATGGGCCTCGAGCTCATGATCAACGGTGTGCTCGTCGCGGGCGGCGCGTTCTGGTACTTCCTCGCCCCCTCCTCCGCCGACGGGCAGGTCCTCGTCCTGGTCGCGCTGACGGTGATGGCGCTGGAGATGGCGATGGGCTTCGCCGTGGTCACCGCCATCTTCAGGGCGCGCGAGGTGGACACCACCGACGGGGCGGGTGACCTCAAGGGATGAACGCCCTGCTGCCGGGCCTGCCCATGCTCGCGGGCGGACTGCTGGCCTGGACGCGGCGCGCCGACAGGATCGCCGCTCCCGTCGCCGTGCTGGTCGCCCTGGTGACGCTGGCGGCGGCCTGCTGGGCGGCGGTGGTCAGGCCGCGGGTGACGTTCGAGCTGTTCGGGGGCATGGCGGCGGGGTCGGCGGTCGACGGGCTCTCGGCGGTGATGGCGGTGACGGTGGCGGCGGCTTCGCCGGCCGTCCTGGTCTTCGCCGCGGGCGACGTCGGCGAGGACAGGAGCAGGTTCTTCGGCCTGATGCTGGTGTTCGTCGGCGCGATGCTGCTCACGGTCACCGCGGCCGACCTGGTGCTGCTGCTCGTGGGATGGGAGCTGATGGGCGCGATGTCGTACGCGCTGATCGGCTTCTGGTGGCGCGATCCCGGCCGCGTCAGGTCGGCCACCGTCGCCTTCGTCACCACCCGCGCGGGCGACCTCGGCCTCTACTTCGCCGCCGGATGCGCGGTGGCCGCGGGCGCGGGCCACCGGGACGTGTTCGCGCTCGCGGGCCTGGCGCGGACGGCGGACCCGTGGCGGGATCTGATCGCCGCGGGGATCGTGCTGGCCGCGCTGGGCAAGTCGGCGCAGCTCCCGTTCTCGTTCTGGCTGTCCAGGGCGATGGCCGGCCCGAGCCCCGTGTCGGCGCTGCTGCACTCGGCCACCATGGTCGCGGCGGGCGCCTACCTGCTGCTGCGGCTGCAACCGCTGCTGGCGGCCACCGGCTGGGCCGCGGCCGCCGTGGCGTGGGCGGGCGCGCTGACCGCGCTGCTGCTGGGCGCCGTGGCCGTCGCCCAGCGCGACCTCAAGCAGCTCCTCGCCGCCTCGACCTGCGCCCAGCTCGGGTTCATGGTGCTGGCGGCGGGCGTCGCGGCCGTGGCGGGCGGCGCCGCGCACCTGGTCGCGCACGCCGCGGTCAAGAGCCTGCTGTTCCTCTGCGCCGGCGCCTGGCTGACCTCGATGGGCACCAAGGACCTCGCCGAGTTGCGCGGCGCGGCCCGCCGTCACCGGCTGGTCGGCGTCACCTTCGCCGTGGGCGCGCTGGCGCTGGCAGGGGTGCCGCCGCTGTCGATGTGGGTCACCAAGGACGCGATCCTGGCGGAGGTCTCCTCCGCGCCGCTGCGCGTCGTCGCGCTCGGCGGCGCGCTGCTGGCCGCCGCCTATGCCACCAAGGCGGTCGTCGCGGTCTGGGGCGAGGGCCGCAGGCAAGGGCGCCCCGTGGGGGTGCTCGAACGTCTCCCGCTTCCCGCCCTGGCCGCGGTGGCCGCGGCCTTCGGGCTCGTCGGGCTGCCCGTGGTGTACGGCCGGTGGTCCGCGCTGCTCGGCGACGCCTCCGCCCGCGCGCCCGGGGCGGGGGAGTCGGCGCTGTCGGGGGTTCTGGCGGTGGCCGTGGCGCTGCTCGCGGCCCGCGTCAGGCCTGCCGTACCGGCGATCCTGGCGGGCTGGCTGGGGCTGGAGCGCCTGGCGGTCGCGGCGGTGTGGCGGCCCGCCGACCGGCTGGCCCACGCGCTGGCCAGGTTCGACGACCAGGTGGTCGGCGGCGCGGTACGGGCCGTGCCCAGGGTCGCCACCGCGGCCGCGCGCCTGGCCAGGACCGGTCTCGAGGCGGGCGTCGACGGCATGGTGAGAGGGGTCGCGAGAGGCGCCGCGAGGGCGGGTGAGCTGGCCAGGCGCCCGCAGACCGGGCAGATCCACACCTACTTCGCCCAGGCCGCGGTCGCCCTGCTCCTGCTGGCCGTCGTGCTCGTCCTGACGAGGTGAGGTGTGCTCTCCCTCGCGGTCTTCCTGCCGCTGCTGGCGGCCGCCTTCCTGCCCTTCGCGGGACGCGCGGCCCGCTGGGTCTGGCCGGCGGCGGCGGTCGCCGACCTCGCCCTGGTGATCGCGATGTGGGTCGGCTACGGCGGCGGGGTCGGCTACGAGCAGCGGCTGCGCTGGATCCCCTCGATCGGCGCCGGCTACCACGTGGGGGTCGACGGGCTGTCGCTGCCGCTGATCGCGATGACGGACGTGCTGTTCCTCGTGTGCGCGCTCTACGCCAGGCGCGATCGCGCGTTCGCCGCGCTCTTCCTGTTCCTGCAGACGGTCTCGCTCGGCCTGTTCGCCTCCCTTGACCTGCTGCTGTTCTTCGTCTTCTTCGACCTGTCCATCGTCGGCATGTACGCCGTGATCGTGGGCTGGGGGCACGGCGACAGGTTCCGCTCGGCTCTGCTGTTCTTCCTCTACACCTTCCTCGGCTCTCTGGTGCTGCTGCTCGGCTTCATCGGCCTCTACCTGGCGGGCGGCACGTTCGACATGGTCGAGCTGGCGGGCCGGCCGCCGCCCGCGGGCGCGGCCGTCCTGCTGGCGGTCTGCGTCGGCCTCGCGGTGAAGACCCCGGTCGTCCCCCTGCACACCTGGCTGCCGCCCGCCCACACCGACGCGCCCGCGGAGGGTTCGGCGATCCTGGCGGGCGTGCTGCTGAAGATGGGCACGTACGGCTTCGCCAGGATCGCCATGCCCATGCTCCCGGGGCCGTGGCAGCGCCACGCCTGGTTGATCATCACCGTGGGCCTGGTCAGCGTCCTGTACGGCGCGCTCGTCGCGATGGCTCAGGACAACCTCAAGCGCCTGATCGCCTACACCTCGGTCAACCACATGGGCTACATCGTGCTGGCGCTGGGCGCGGCGGGGCTCGTCGCGGGCGGCGCGCGGGCCAGGGAGCTCGCCGTCAGCGGCGCGGTCACGCAGATGGTCAGCCACGGCCTGATCACCGGGGCGCTGTTCCTTCTGACCGGCGTGCTGTGGGACCGGGTGCGCAGCTACGACCTGCGCAGGCTCGGCGGCGTCGCCGCCACCGCGCCGGTGTTCGCCGCGCTCACCGCCGTGGCCGCCTTCGCCTCGCTCGGCCTTCCCGGGCTGTCGGGCTTCATCGCCGAGTTCCAGATCTTCGTGGGGGTCATCGGCGCGGGCGCGCTCTGGCAGGGGGCGCCGGCGATCGCCGGCATCCTCATCACCGCGGCCCTCCTGCTGCGCGCCCTGCACAAGGCATTCCTCGGGCCGCCGGGCGAGCTGTCCGTCACGGACGTGAAGCCGCGGGAGCTGGGCGCGGTCGCCCCTCTCCTGCTGCTCTCCCTGGCCATCGGCGTGGCTCCCCGGTGGCTGCTCGACCTGGTGGAGCCGTTCTCCGCCGCCCTCGTCACGCTGGTGAGCCGATGATCGCCGGCCTGCTCCCCGAGATCCTCGTCCTGACGGGCGCGGTCGCGGGCCTGCTCGCGGGCATGTTCGCACGGCGTGACAGGCAGTGGATCGTCGCGTGGATCTGCGCCGGTTTCCTGGTCGCGGCGGCGGCGACGACGGCCGTGGCGGCGGGTGGGGGCATGGCGGGTGGGGGCATGGCGGGTGGGGGCATGGCGGGTGGGAGCATGGCCGTCGAGGGGTACACCGTCGACGCCCTCACCATCGCCACCAGGCTCGCCGTCGTCGCCGCCACCCTCGTCGTGCTGGCCATGGCCGCCGGGTGGGCGCGCGGCCTGCGCCGCGAGGCCGAGCTCTACGTCCTGATCCTTCTCTCCTCGCTGGGCGCCATCCTGCTCGCGGGCGCCGCCGACCTGCTCCTTCTGGTGGCCGCCTACCTGCTGGCGAGCATCCCCTCCTACGCGCTCGCCGGGTTCGCCAAGGACGCCAACGGCACCGAGGCGGCGCTGAAGTACTACCTGATGGGCGCCTTCCTCGGCGTCCTCATGCTGGCAGGGGTGACCCTGCTGTACGGCGTGGCGGGTACGACCGCCTACCGCCAGACCGGGGGCGCCGGCGTCGCGGCGGTCCTGCTGATGGCGGGGCCGCTGTTCAAGGCGGGAGCGGTACCGGCCCACTTCTGGGTTCCCGACGTCGCGCAGGGCGCCTCCAGGCCGGTCGCCGCCTTCGTCACCACGGTTCCCAAGCTGGGCGCGTTCGCCGCGCTGTTCCGCCTGACCACCGAGGTCGTCGACGTGCGTCTCGCGGTCGCGCTGGTCGCCGCCGCCACGATGACGCTCGGCAACCTCGCCGCCTTCTACCAGGACAACGTCCGCCGCCTGCTCGGCTACTCGACGATCAGCCAGGCGGGCTATCTGCTGCTGCCCGTCGCGGCCGCCGGCGGCACCGCCATGGCCGAGCCGGCGCTGCTGTTCTACCTGGCCGCCTACGCGGTCACCAACCTCGGCGCCTTCGCCGTCGTCGTGGCGGTCGGCGGGGACGCCGTCGCCGACTACGCGGGCCTGGCGCGCGGCAGGCCGTGGCTGGCGGCGTCGCTGGTCGTGTGCCTGCTCGGCCTGGTCGGCACGCCGCCCACCGCGGTGTTCGCCGGCAAGGTGCTGGCGATGTCGGCCGCGTGGAGCGGCGGGCTGGCCTGGCTCGCGGTGCTGGCCGCCGTCAACACGGTCGCGAGCCTGTTCTACTACCTGCGCTGGATCCTGCCGCTCTACCGCGCCGGTGGCGCGCCGGGCGGGTCCGCAGGGCGCGTGGCATGGGTGGCCTATCTGACCGCCGCGACGTCCCTGGTGTTCGGAACGACCCTCTCTATCTACTATGCGCTATCGTAGAGATGGGTCGGAAACTGCTCTGTCCAGCGATATCACCAACTACGGAGAATCATGGCCAAGATCCGAGTCCTGCTCGCGGCGGGCGCGCTCGCGCTGCTCACCGCCTGCGGCTCCACGACGGGACACGACATGGCGGCCGCGCCGAGCGCCGCTCCTGCCGCCACCACTCCTGCCGCCACCACGGCGGCCGCCTTCAACGAAGCGGACGTGATGTTCGCGCAGATGATGATCCCGCACCACCGGCAGGCCGTGGAGATGGCGGACCTCGCCGCTACGCGTGCCGCCGATCCGGAGATCAAGAAGCTGGCCGCGAAGATCAAGGCGGCCCAGGACCCGGAGATCCAGACCATGACGGGATGGCTGAAGGCGTGGGGCCGGCCCGTACCCTCTGGCGGGATGGGCCACGCGATGCCTGGCATCATGTCGGAGGAGCAGATGAAGGAGCTGAAGCAGGCCAAGGGCGCCGCCTTCGACAGGCGCTTCGCGGAGCTGATGATCGCCCACCACGAGGGCGCGATCGAGATGGCCCGCACCGAGAAGGCCGACGGTGCCGATCCCGCGGCCAAGGAGCTGGCCGAGACGATCGAGAGCACCCAGCAGGCCGAGGTCACCGAGCTGCGGCAGCTCCTCGACCGCCTCTGACCATGCCGCCGAACGGCCGCCGAACGGCCGCCGAACCGCCGGCGAACCGTCGCCGAACCGCCGCTGGTGCGCCGCTGGTGCGCCGCTGGTGCGCCGCCGCGGGGCGGCCGTCGCATCCTCGCCGACATAACGGACTCCGTCTGGATTAGGTGCTCCACCTCGACCGCCGAGCACACCATTGACGCGTGATGTCACGAGACGAACGCCAGAGCAGGCCGTCCAGGCGGGCGTTCCTGACCGGCGCGGCGGCCGGCGGCGCGGGCCTGGCGGTGGGGGCCGCGGGCGCGTCGGCGCTGGCTAGCGCCGTACGGCAGGACACTCCCGCCCCGCAGGAGCTCATGTCGCAGGGCGGCGCCAGGGTGGCGCGGGCCACGTTCAGGGCCGCGCACCAGCCGGGCATCCTGACCGGGCCCGCGTCGGCGTGCCTGCTGGTCGCCTTCCGCTGCCTCGACCCCGACAGGCGAGCGCTCACCGGCACGCTGCGCGCGCTGTCGGCCGAGCTCGAAAGGCTCATGGCGGGCCGTGCCCTCGCGCCCGCCACCGCCGACCTGCCGCCCTCCGACAGCGCGCTGCTGCTCGGCCAGGGCCGCCAGCACGTGCTGGCCACGCTCAGCGTCGGAGCGTCGCTGTTCGACCGCAGGTACGGTCTGGCCGCCGCCAAACCCGCCGAGCTCGTGCCGATGGGCGTGCTCGCCAACGACGTGCTGGATCCCGCCCGCACCCACGGCGACCTGCTGCTGCTGTTGCAGGGCGACCACCCCGACGTGTGCGTGCACGCGCTGCGCGCGGCCGTCAGGGCCACCAAGGGCGGCCTCGCACCGGCCTGGTCGCAGGACGGCTTCGCCAGGCCGGACGCCACCGCGAGGGCGGGCACGACCGGCATGCGCAACCTGCTCGGCTTCAAGGACGGCACCGGCAACCCCGACGCGGGCAAGCCCGCGGTGATGGACAAGGCCGTCTGGGTCGGCGCCGACGACGGCGAGCCGGCCTGGGCCGTGGGCGGCAGCTACGTCGCCGTCCGCCTGATCCGGTTGCTCGTCGAGCAGTGGGACGGCACCTCACTCACCGAGCAGGAACGCGTCGTGGGACGGCGCAAGGACAGCGGCGCGCCGCTGGACGGCACCAAGGAGACCGACGTCCCCCGCTACCGCGACGACCCCGACGGCAGGCTCACCCCGCTCGACGCGCACATCCGCCTGGCCAACCCGCGCACGGCCGGCGCGGAGAAGGCGATGCTGCGCAGGGGCTTCAACTATGCCCGCGGGCTCGACGACCAGGGCCTCGCCTTCGTCAGCTACCAGCGCAGGCTCGCCAACTTCCTGCAGTCGCAGGCCAGGCTGAAGGGCGAGCCGATGGAGCGGTTCACCCGCCCGGAGGGCGGCGGCTTCTACTTCGCGCTGCCCGGCCTGACCGGCGACGATGACTACCTGGGGCAGCGGCTGGTCGAGACCTGATCGAAAGCCGGTGACTCCGTTAGCTGCCCAGAGCCTTCGCAGGACCGTTCGTCAATCATGAGCCTCATGATGGGAATGACGAGACGAGGCTTACTCGGGGCCGCTCCCCTTGCCGCCGTGGCGGGAGCGGGCATCAGCGGGTACGAGGCCGGCGGCCAGACGTGCGCCCCCGTGACGGCGGCGGTGAACATCTTTCCCGACGACCCCCGCTACCAGGAACTCACCGTCGGCTACAACCAGCGCTGGGTCGGCACGCCCGACTACGTCCGCCTGGTCAGCTCCACCGACCAGGTCGTGCGCGCCGTGCAGGAGGCGGTCGACAGGGGCAAACGGCTGTCGGTGGTCTCGGGCGGCCACTGCCTGGCCCCGTTCGTGTTCAACTCCGAGGTCGACGTCGTCATCGACCTGTCCGGCCTCGGCGGCGTCTCCTTCGACCCGCGCCGCCAGGCCTTCGCCGTCGAGGGCGGCGCGCGCCTGTCGGCCGTCTACGAGACGCTGTTCAAGAAGTGGGGCGTCACGCTCCCGGGCGGCATGTGCCCCACGGTCGGCATCGGCGGCCACGCCACAGGTGGCGGCTACGGCTTCCTGTCCAGGCAGTTCGGCGCGGTGATCGACCACCTGGAGGCGGTCGAGATCGTCGTGGTCGACCGTTCCGGCACCGCTCGCGCGGTGGTGGCGGGCCGCAACCCGGCCGACCCCCACCACGACCTGTGGTGGGCCAGCGCGGGCGGCGGCGGGGGCAACTTCGGCATCGTCACGCGCTTCTGGTTCCGCACCCCGGGGACGAGCGGCGCCGATCCGGGCAGGCTGCTGGTCAAGCCGCCCAAGGACGTGCTGCTGAGCGCGGTGGGCATACCGTGGAGCGCGCTGGACGAGGCGAAGTTCACCCGGCTGGTCACCAACTGGGGCCGCTGGTACGAGCAGCACGCCGCGCCCACCTCGCCCGCCAGGGTGCTGTCGGGCATCGCCTCGCTCGCCCACCGCTCCGCCCAGAACGTCTTCCTGCTGACCCAGGTCGACGCGACCGCGCCGGGCGCGCAGCAGCTGCTGGGCGACTACCTGGGCGCGCTCACCGAGGGGCTCGGCGTGGACGCGGTGGTCGCCGCCCAGCCCGCGCAGAAGCTGCCGTGGCTGCACGCCGTACGGCTGATAGCCGCCAGCATCCCCTCCTTCATCAACCCGACGCTGCGCGGCGCGTCGAAGTCGGCCTACCTGCGCACCGGCTACACCCAGGCACAGGCGGCGGCGATGTACCGGGCGCTGACCCGCACCGACTTCGCCAACCCGGCGGGCGCGGTGACGCTCGCGGGCTTCAGCGGCGGTGCGGTCAACGCGGTCCCCGCGAACAGGACCGCGCTCGTCCACCGCGGCGCCGCGTTCTGGACCCTGTTCGAGACCCAGTGGCAGGACCCGGCGGCCGACGCCGCCAACATCGGCTGGCTGCGCGAGCTGTACGGGTCGGTGTGGTCGGCCACCGGCGGCTACCCGGCGCCCAACGCGCAGGCCGACGGCTGCTACATCAACAACCCCGACCCCGACATCACCGATCCCGCCTTCAACCGGTCGGGCGTCCCGTGGCAGACGCTCTACTACAAGGACAACTACCCGAGGCTCCAGCGGATCAAGGCCGCCTACGACCCGCGCGACGTCTTCAGGCACGCGCAGTCGATCGCCCTGCCCTGACCCGGCCCTGACGCGGTGTCGCAGCGCACGGAGTGTCCGGGCCTACTTGACCAGGTCCCCGCGGCGTCCTTCCGGTGCGCGCGCCCCGCTCCCTAACGTCGGTTCCACCTACGCAGTGACGGAGGATTGCGGTGATTCATCAACTCATCTTCGCGGCGCCCAAGCCCGGAATGTCGGAGGAGGACTTCCAGCGGTACTGGGTCGAGGTGCACGCGGTGAAGTACGCCAGCAAGATCCCGCAGATCAGGAAGTACCTGATCGACACCACGATCCCCTTCGAGAACGAGCTGTGGAGCGGTGTCGCGGAGATCTGGCTGCGCGACGAGAAGGAGCAGCTGGAGTCGCTCCAGACGCCCGAGTTCCTCGAGGGCGCGCGCAAGGACGAGCCCACGTGGGCGGCCTTCTGGCGGACGGTCGTCCTCGACACCGACGCCCACGAGATCGTCAAGGGCGACGAGCTCGCGCCCGAAGCGGGGGTGAAGCTCATCGTGCTGGTCAAGCGCAGGGAGGGTCTGCCGCTGCGCGACTTCAGGAGCCACAGCCTCGGCGAGCACGCCGACCTGATGAGCAGGGTGCCGGGCCTGCGCCGGTACCTGCAGTGCCACACCAGGGACGGCTACTACGGCATCGGCGAGGCCGTGCTGGACGCCGCCTACCTGCTGTCCTTCCCCGACCGGCAGGCGCTGGACGAGGCGTTGTCCTCCGCCGAGTTCGCCAAGGCGCAGGCCGATCTGGAGTCGTTCGTCGAGCCCAGGTACATCCACCGCCTCCTCACCAGGGAGCACTGGATCATCGGGCCTGAGAGCCGCTGATGGCCGGCTACGACTACGTCGTCGTGGGCGCCGGCGCGGCCGGCGCCGCGCTGGCAGCCAGGCTGGTCGAGCGCACGGGCGCGAGCGTCCTGCTGCTGGAGGCGGGCGGACCCGCCGACCGCGACGAGATCCGCAGAACCGACATCCCCTCCATGGCCTCGCTGTGGGGGGACCCCGAGGTCACCTGGCAGCACCTCACCGAACCCCAGCGGGGACTGAACGGCCGCCGTATCGCACTGCCGCAGGGCAAGGTGCTGGGCGGTGGCACCTCGGTCAACGCCATGCTGTACGTCAGGGGAAACCGCCGCGACTTCGATCACTGGGCCGGGCAGGGCAACGAGGGCTGGGCCTACGAGGACGTGCTGCCGTGCTTCAGACGCGCCGAGGACTACGAGAACGGCGCCGACCGGTACAGGGGCGAGGCGGGTCCCCTCCGGGTCGTCCGTTTCGCCAGGCCCTCGTCTGTCTCGCAGGCGTTCGTCAGGGGCGCGGCGGAGCTGGGCTTCCCCGGCGGCGACGACTGGGACTACAACGGCGTCGAGCAGGAGGGCGCGTTCTTCTACCAGTCGACCAGGACGAAGGACAACGAGCGGGTCAGCACCGCGGCCGCCTACCTCGACCCGCTGCTCGGCCACGCGCGCCTCACCGTCGTGACCGGCGCGCGGGCCACCCGCGTGCTGCTGGACGGCACGACGGCCACGGGCGTGGAGTACGTGCGGAACGGCGTGAGGCACCGCGCCGACGCCGCGGCCGAGGTGATCGTCTCGTGCGGCGCGCTGACCTCGCCCCAGCTGCTCATGCTGTCGGGCATCGGGCCCGCCGAGCACCTGCGCGAGCGGGGCGTCACCCCGGTCGTCGACCTGCCGGGCGTGGGCGCGAACCTGCAGGACCACCTGATCCTCGGCGTCGCCTACGCCGCCTCGGCCGACCTGCCGATGCCCGAACTGCTGGCGGAGGCGGGGCTGTTCCCGCCCGACGACCCCGACCTGCAGCTGCTGTTCGGCCCCGTGCAGTTCGTCGAGGACGCCTACAGGATCGACGGCCCCGTCTACACCTTCGCCCCCGTGCTGGTGAAGCCGCGCAGCAGGGGGACGGTCACCCTGCGCTCGGGCTCGCCGGGCGACCTGCCGGTCGTCGACCCCCGCTACCTCGACGACGAGGCCGACCTCCAGGCGCTCGTGCGCGGCATCGAGCTGTCGAGAGAGCTGGCGCACACCGCGGCGATGACCCCGTTCCGCGACAGGGAGAGCGCCCCGGGCCGCGCCGCGGACCTGCGCGCCTACGTGCGCGAGACGGCCACCACCGTCTGGCATCCCGCCGGCACCTGCCGGATGGGCCGCGACCCTCTGGCGGTCGTCGACCCGGCGCTGCGCGTGCACGGCGTGGACCGGCTGAGGGTCGCCGACGCCTCGATCATGCCGACCGTCCCCGCAGGCAACACCGCCGCCGCCACGAACATGATCGGCGAGCGGGCGGCCGACCTGATCGTGTGAAGGAGCCGACCGTGGCAGACAGCTACACCTACATCGTCATCGGGGCGGGCGCGGCGGGTTCCGTGCTGGCCGCCAGGCTCAGCGCCGACCCCGGCGCCACCGTCCTGCTGCTGGAGGCGGGCGACGCGCGGGTCACCCCCGCGGTCAGGAGTCCGCACAGGTGGAACGAGGTGCTGTTGACGGAGCTCGACTGGGCCTACATGAGCGAGCCCCAGCCGGGACTCGGCGGCACCCAGGTCTACTCGGCCGCGGGCAGGGGCCTGGGCGGGACCTCGAACATCTACCACATGATGCACACCAGGGGCAGGCCGCAGGACTACGACAGCTGGGCCTACCACGGCTGTCCCGGCTGGTCGTTCGACGACGTCCTGCCGTACCTGCAGCGGCTGGAGGACCAGCTCGACGGGCACAACCCGCTGGCCGGCAAGGGCGGCCCGATGACGGTCGCCGACGCGGAGCAGACCGGCAACCCGATCTCGCGCACGTTCATCGACGCCTGCGCGGAGCTCGGCCACCCGCGCCTGGACGACTTCAACGCGGGGCTGTTCGGCGCGGGCTGGCACCACGTCAACATCAGGGACGGCGTGCGGTGGGGCGCCCGCGAGGCCTACCTCGACCCCGCGCTCGACCGGCCGAACCTGACCGCGCTGGCCGGAGCGCCCGCCGGCAGGCTGCTGTTCGAGGGCGACCGGTGCGTGGGCGTGGAGTACCTGCGCGAGGGCCGCACGCAGGTCGCCAGGGCCGAGGCCGAGGTCGTCGTGTGCGCGGGCGCCATTCAGTCGCCCAAGCTGCTGATGCTGTCGGGGCTGGGGGCGCCCGGGCACCTGGCCGAGTTCGGCATCGGCGTGCGGGCCGACCTGCCCGGCGTGGGGGCCAACTTCCACGACCACCCGCTGGTCATCGGCCCGATCGGCTACATGGCCAAGCCGGGCGACGACCCGAGGGGACAGGTCACCGAGGCCGCGCTGTTCTGCGGCTCGCAGGACGGTGTGCCCGTGCCCGACCTGGAGATCAGCCTGGTGCATCGAGCCCCGTTCGGTGAGAAGTTCTTCGCCAACGTCATCAGGCGCGTCCAGACCGGGCAGCCGGTCGCCGACGTGAAGGAGCTGGTCGACCCGCACGTGATCCTGAGTCTGTCCGGCGTCGTCCGGCCGGTCTCCCGCGGGTGGGTACGGCTGGCGGGCTCCGACCCCTGCGCCCACCCCAGGATCAACGCCAACTACTTCGGCGACCCTGTCGACCTCGACCGCACGGTCACCGTCGTCGAGATCGCCAGGGACATCTACCGGACCAAGGCCTTCACCGACGAGTGGGGTCTCACGGAGGTCGCGCCGGGCCCGGACGTCACCACCCGGGCCCAGCTCAGGGAGTGGGTGAAGGCCAACACGGGCTCCTACTACCACTTCGCCGGCTCCTGCAGGATGGGGACCGACCAGGACGCGGTGGTCGACCCGCAGCTGCGGGTGCGGGGCGTGGAGGGGCTCAGGGTGGCCGACGCCTCGGTCATGCCGTCGCTGGTGACGGCTCATCCCCATACCACGGTTGTCATGATCGCCGAAAGGGCGGCGGACTTCCTGCTCGCCGCGAATTAACCTCGGTGTCATAGATAGAACTGGCGATGCCACCATAAATGGCTTCTGTCACAAACCCCGTGATATTTCAATAATTACTACGTAAGGGGAGATATCGAATATTAGGGGCGGCCAGATGGCCATATACACGAATGTACAATCGCGGGGGACCTGGCTCACGCCATTCTGCGAAGACGTCTTCTCCACCTTCCTGCGGTCGGACCAGCGCCGGTGGGGCGAGGTCTACGTGCAGGGCCTGGTGTCGGTGCCGGGGCGCAAGTCGATCCGCAGGATCTCCGACCACGTGGTGGGCAGGCCGGTCGACCAGTGCCTGCAGCAGTTCGTCAACCAGAGCCCCTGGGACTGGGCCCCGGTACGGCAGCGCCTGGCCCAGCTCCTGGTCGAGGCGATCAGGCCGAAGGCCTGGGTGCTCGAGGAGGTCGTGTTCCCCAAGAACGGCGCCAACTCCGTCGGGGTGGCCCGCCAGTTCGTCCACTCGGCGGGCCGCCTGGTCAACTGTCAGGTCGGGCTCGCCCTGGTGCTGGTGGGCGAGCACGGCGGCTGCCCGGTCAACTGGCGGCTGCTGCTTCCCCGCTCGTGGGACGAGGACCCCGACAGGCGCGGCAGGACGCGGCTGCCCCACCACGAGCGCAGCAAGCCGCGCTGGCGGCACCTCCTGGAGGCCATCGACGAGATGGTGATCGACTGGGGGCTGCCGCCGGCGCCGATCGTCCTCGACGCCAGGGCGACGCCCAAGGTGGACCCGCTGCTGGCAGGGCTCGCCGAGCGGGGCCTGCCGTACCTGGTGCGCGTCACGCCCAACACGCTGGCCTCGATCGGCCCTGGGATCACGGCCAGGCCGCTGCTCGAACCCGTCAGGCCCAGGCTGCACGCCGTCGCGGGCCGGCCGTACGAGGGGAACAGGTGGCAGGCGGGTCCCGGCGCCAGGCCGATCTGGCTGGCCGACGGCAGGTCGCGGCTGCCCGACCTGGCAGGGCTCGTCGGCCTGCGCAACAGGGCGGCGGCCGAGCTGACCAGGGCCTCGGCCGAGTCGGGGCTGCAGCACTTCGAGGGCAGGTCCTTCCCCGGCTGGCACCACCACGTGACGCTCGTGTCCGTCGCGCACGGCTACCGGCTGCTGCGCGGGCTCGAAGGCGACGTCCTCGACACGAAAGGCTCGGAGGAGCTGTGCCTGCGCCCCCACGGATGACCGACCGCCTCGCCGAGATCGAGCTGTTCGCCGGGCTCTCCGGCGAGCAGCTCGCATGGCTGGCCGAGGCCGGCGTGTACAAGGAACTGGCCGACGGAGAGATGATCTTCCGGGAGGGCCAGGTGGCCGAGGCCTTCTTCGTCCTGCTCGACGGCGAGCTGGTGATCAGCAAGGACGTCGGCGGGAGGGAGGAGGTGCTGGCCAGGCACCTCGGCGGCGGGATGGAACACCAGTTCACCGGGGAGCTGCCGCTGCTCACGGGCGGCGACTACCTCGCCTCGGCGGTCGCCGTGGGATCGGCGCAGGTCATGGTCTACGACCGGGCCGCCTTCTTCGACATGATGGAACGCTGCCCACAGGTGTGCAGGGTCCTGCTGCCCGTGCTCGCCATGCGCATCAACGGCATGGAACGGCAGGCCGGGCACAGCCACATGCTCCAGGGGCTCGGCATGCTGGCCGCGGGGCTGGCGCACGAGCTCAACAACCCCGCGGCCGCCGCCGTGCGGGCCACAGGGGAGCTGAAGTCCGCGCTGCCCGACCTGGAGGCCGCGGCGATGTCCTGGGGCGAGCTGTCGGACGAGGGGGAGCGCCGGCTGGTCGAACGGCTGCGCGCCGCCCACGCCCACCGCGATCCGCAGGACGCGCTGGCCGCGGCCGACGCCGTCGACGAGATCGAGACCTGGCTCGACGAGCACGACCTGCTCGGCGAGAAGGGTGACGAGTTCGGCGTCGTCCTGGCCGAGCACGGCACCAGCGGCGCCGTCCTCGACGGGCTGGCCGCGCGGGTGCGGCCGGAGGCGCTCGGCCCCGCCGTCGCCTACCTCGCCATGGCGCTGCAGGCCGGCGCGCTGGCCGAGGACGCGGCCGAGGCCGGTCAGCGGGTCGTCGAGCTGGTGCGCCGCACCGCCGCCTACACCAACCTGGACAGGGCGCCCGAGCGGGAGGTGGACCTGCGCGAGGGCCTCGAGGCCACGCTCGCCCTCATGGCGCCCAGGCTGCGCGGCATCAGCGTGCGCCGCGACTACGGCTGCGTGCCGTCGCTGAAGGTCTTCCCCGGCGACCTCAACCAGGTGTGGACCAACCTCATCGACAACGCCGTCGACGCCATGGGCGGGACGGGGGAGCTGACGATCAGCACCAGGTGCGAGGGCGGCCACGCGGCGGTGGAGATCCGCGACACCGGCCATGGCATCCCCTCCGACGTGCTGCCGCGGGTGTTCCAGCCGTTCTTCACCACCAAGGACGTCGGCAAGGGCACAGGCCTCGGCCTGCACCTCAGCATGGACATCGTCACCCGCAGGCACGGCGGCACCATGGAGGCGACCTCCGTGCCCGGCGACACCCGCTTCGTCGTCCGGCTGCCGCTCGGCTAGCTCTCGGCCCGGTACCGGTGGATCATGGCGACCGCCATCGCGCCCTCGCCCACGCTGGAGGCCAGCCGCTTCACCGAGTTCGCCCGCGCGTCGCCCGCCGCGAACACGCCAGGCACGCTCGTCTCCAGCAGCAGCGGCGAGCGCGGCAGGTCCCACTCCGGCAGCGCCGAGGCGGGGCCGAGATCGGGCCCGGTCAGCAGGAACCCGTGCTGGTCCCTGCTGACCATGCCGTCCAGCCACTCGGTGCGCGGCCTGGCCCCGATGAAGGTGAAGACGTACTCGGCCTCCTCGGTGCTCTTCGCGCCGGTCGCCGCGTCGTGCAGCGTGATGCGCTCCAGCCGCTCGGTCCCCTCGGCCGAGACCACGGTCGTGTACGGCCTGACCGTGATGTTGGGCGTCGCCTCGATCTCGTCGACCAGGTAGGCCGACATGCCGCTGGCCAGCCCCCGCGAGCGGACCACCATGGTGACGTGCCTGGCGTTCCTGGCGAAGTGGAGCGCGGCCTGACCCGCCGAGTTGGCGCCGCCGACGATCCAGACGTGCCGGTCGGCGCACGACTCGGTCTCCGAGGTCGTCGCGCCGTAGTAGATGCCGGCCCCCTCGAAGCGCCCGGCGCCGTCGGCGTCGAGGCTGCGGTAGGACAGGCCCGTCGACAGCAGCACGGAGGCGGCGGTGACCTCCTTGCCGTCGGACAGGCGCAGCAGGCACGCCCTGCCCGCCCTGCGCAGCGCGACCGCCTCGACGGGGGCCAGCACGTCGACGCCGAACCTGAGCGCCTGCGTCACCGCCCTGCCCGTGAGATCGACCCCCGAGATGCCGGAGGGGAAGCCGAGGTAGTTCTCGATCCTGCTGGACGTGCCCGCCTGCCCGCCCGGCACGTACGCCTCCACCAGCAGCGTGGCCATCCCCTCGGAGGAGGCGTAGACCGCCGCGGCCAGCCCCGCGGGCCCGCCGCCCACGATCGCCAGGTCGTAGTGCGGATGGCTGAGCTCGGCCGCCAGGCCGAGCGCCGTCACCAGCTCGCCGTGGCTCGGCCTGACCAGGCGCTCGCCCTCGGGCAGCACCACGACCGGCAGGTCGGCGTCGGGCGAGGCCGCCTCCTCGAACCTGAACGGCAGGCGGTGTCTGGTGAGCAGGTCGCGCAGCCGGTGCGTGGCCGGCGCGAACCGGTGCCCGAGGATGCGGATCCCCTGGTACGGGGGCTCGTAGCCGGACTCCCAGTCGGCCAGCAGCTCGTCGAGCACGGGATACAGCCGCTCCTGCGGCGGCTCCCACGGCTTGGTCAGGTAGTGGTCGAGCCGCACCTCGTTGATCGCCGCGATGGCGACGCCCGTGTCGGCGTAGGCGGTCAGCAGGACCCGCTTGGCGGAGGGGAAGCGCCTGGCGGCCTCGGCCAGGAACGCGATGCCCGTCATCTCGGGCATCCGCTGGTCGGCCAGGATCAGCGCGGGCTGCTCCCCACGCTGGAGCAGCGTGTCGAGGAGCTGGATCGCCTCCAGCGGCGACCCCGACGCGAGGACTCTGAAACGCTCCCGGTAGGCGCGCGACAGGTCGCGCCTGACCGCGCGGAGCACGTGGTCGTCGTCGTCCACGGCCAGCAGGACCGGGCGGTGCGGCTCGTGCATGTTTCGCATTCTGCACACGAATTCCGCATACCCGAGGCGGCACCTGACGAAGTGCCGGAGAAATTCGCTGACTTGACGGAATGGGATCCTGCGCCTTGCCGGTGAATAGCGGCGCTTGTTTGACTCCGAACGCGGACGATTCACCTAACAACGGGAGTGATCGATGTCGCGCACCATTCTCATTGTTCTCTCCGAGTTCGGATATTGGGGCGAAGAACTGGTCGGCCCGCTGGCCGCCTTCGACAGGCAGGGCTACCAGAGCGTCATCGCCACGCCCACGGGCAAGCGCGCGCACGCCCTGCCGCCCAGCCTCGACCCGGGCTACGTCGACCCGCCGCTGGGCCGCTCGGTGACCACCCCCGAAGTGGCGGTCGAGGCCAGGCGGGTCGACGAGTCGAACAGGCTCGACGACCCGCTCAGCCTCGCCGACTGGATTCCCGAACGCCCCTACAACAGCGCCGACGGCTATCTCAGGAAGGTCGAGGCCTACTACAGGGAACTCGGCAGGGTCGCCGACGACATCGCGCGCTACGACGCGCTCGTCATCGTCGGCGGCAGCGGCCCGATCGTGGACCTGGCCAACAACGGCAGGGTGCACGACCTCGTCCTGGCCTTCGTGCGCGCCGGCAAGCCGATCCTGGCCGAGTGCTACGGCATCGCCTGCCTGGCCTTCGCCCGCGACTGGGAGGACAGGGCCAGCATCCTCTGGGGCAAGCACGTCACGGGTCACTGCAAGGAGTACGACTACAAGGACGGCACCGGCTTCTTCGGCGTGGACTTCAACATGGGGCCGCCGCCGTACCCGCTGGAGTACATCCTGCGCGACGCGACGGGGCCCGACGGCCGCTACCACGGCAACGTGGGCAAGGAGACGTCGGTGATCGTGGACTACCCGTTCGTCACCGCCCGCTCGACTCCCGACTCCTACCCGGCGGGCGAGAAGCTGGTCGAGGTGCTCGAGTCCGGCCTGCGACGCTACGGCTGGTGACCATGACCGCGCGCCCAGCGAAGAACGCGATCTTCGAGCAGTTCGCGGCCGACGGCATCTCGCTGATGTTCGGCAACCCCGGCACGGTCGAGCAGGGCTTCCTCGACGTGCTGGAGGAGACGCAGGCCATGGGTTACATCCTGGCGCTGCAGGAGGCGGCGGCCGTCGGCATCGCCGACGGCTACGCCAGGGCCGGCGCGCGGCCCGCGCTGGTCCAGCTGCACACCGGGGTCGGCCTCGGCAACGCCGTCGGCATGCTCTACCAGGCCAAGCGCGGCCACTCGCCGCTCGTGGTGATCGCGGGCGAGGCGGGCGTGCGCTACGAGTCGATGGACTCGCAGATGGCCGCCGACCTGGTCGCCATGGCCAGGCCCGTGACGAAGTACGCCACCAGGGTCACCCACCCGGGCTCGGTGCTGCGGGTGCTGCGCCGCGCGGTCAAGACGGCGATGACGCCGCCGCGCGGCCCCGTCTTCGTCTCGCTGCCGATGGACGTGCTCGACGAGCCGACCACCGAGCCCGCGGTGCCGAGCACGGTCCCGAGCAAGGCGACGCTGCCAGTGCCGGGGGAACTGGAGCGGGCGGTGGCCGCCCTGCGCGGCGCCCGCAGGCCCGTCGTGCTCATGGGCGACGGGGTGTCGGTGTCCGGCGCCCAGGCCGAGCTGGCCGCGGTCGCCGAGGCGCTCGGCGCGCCCGTGTGGGGTGTGGACTCCTCCGAGCTGAACATCGACACCACCCATCCCCTCTACAGGGGGCAGCTCGGCCACATGTTCGGCGAGCACAGCGCGGCCGCGCTCGAGGGCGCCGACGCGGTCCTCATCGTCGGGACCTACGTCTTCCCCGAGGTGTTCCCGCTGCTGGACAGCCCCTTCCCGCAGGGCTGCGCGGTCGTGCACATCGACCTCGACGACTACGAGATCGCCAAGAACTTCCCCGTGGACGTCGCGCTCGTCGCCGATCCCAAGGCCACGCTCGCCGCGCTGGCCGAGCGTCTCGGCCCCGGCGAGCCGCTCCAGGAGCGGGCGGCCGAGCCGTACGGGGACACGATGATGGACCTGTTCGCGGCGGAGCTGGCCAGGCGCGCGCCCGAGGGGCTCGTCGTCTTCGACGAGGCGCTGACCTCCTCACCCGCCCTGCTCAGGCACCTGCCGCCGCGCCTGCCCGGCAGCTACTTCCTCACCAGGGGCGGCTCGCTCGGGGTCGGCATCCCGGGGGCGATCGGGATCAAGCTGGCCAGGCCCGAGGCCGAGGTGGTCGCCTTCACGGGGGACGGCGGCAGCATGTACACCATCCAGGCGCTGTGGACCGCCGTCAGGTACGGCGTCGCCGCCCGCTTCGTCATCTGCGACAACCGCCGCTACCAGCTGCTCGACGACAACCTGGAGCAGTACTGGCGCGAGCGCGGCGTCGCCTCGCACCCCCACCCCGAGGGTTTCGACCTGTCCCACCCCGAGATCGACTTCGTCAGGCTGGCCAGGGGTCTCGGAGTTCCGGCCGTCAAGGTCGCCAAGCCGGCCCAGGTGGAGCCGGCCGTCGCCCGCATGCTCGCCGAGCAGGGCCCGTTCCTCGTCGATCTCGTGACGACCTGAGAGGTGCACCGTGAGTGAGAAGCGACTGGCAGGACGCACGGTCGCGATCCTGATGGAGAGCGACTACGTCGAGCCCGAGCTGCACTACTACCAGCGCCGCTTCACCGAGGAAGGGGCGCGGGTGGAGTTCCTCACCCGCCTGTGGGGGCAGGAATCGATCACCTTCCGAGGGCATGAGTACCAGCTGCCGTTCACGGTGACGGGGGACCTGGAGAGCGCCGACCTGAGCGCGATCGACGTGCTCATCGTGCCGTCGGGCATGGTGTCCGACCGGCTGCGCTACAGCGAGGACGTGCACGAGCTCGCACCCGCGGTCACGCTGCTGCGAGACGCCTTCGCCGACCCGCGCCTGGTCAAGGGCGTCATCTGCCACGGCCTGTGGCTCGCCTCGCCCATCCCCGAGGTCGTCAGGGACCGCAGGGTGACCTGCCACAACAACCTGATCGGTGACGTGCGCAACATGGGCGCCGTCTACACCGACCAGGACATCGTCGTCGACCGTGACCTGGTGACGGCCCGCAGCGCCGACCACTGCCACGAGTTCGCCCGCATGATCATCGACCTCGTGGCGGCCGAGAAGCCCGCGGAGAGCGGCTACCGGCCCGACTTCACCTTCTCCGACCTCGTCGCCGGCTACGTCACCGACTTCGAGGCGGGCGTGATCGGCCTCAGGACCAACGACGGCAGGCGGGTCAAGGTACGGCTGACCTCCACCACCACCGCGCAGTACCTGCGCAACCTGGCCGAGCCGTACCTCGACGCCTCCGGCCACCTGGACCAGTTGCTCACGCCCGGCGGCTACCTGTTCGCCCACGGGATCTTCTATCCCGAGCACGGCTCGTACACCGTCGAGGCCAAGTCGCTGACCTTCCTCGGCAAGACCTCCGGCGACTACACCTTCGAACAGCCCGACTGGTGGGTGCGCCAGATCCGCGAGCTCGGCAGGTTCTACCGCAGGGCCCAGTTCGGCAACGAGGGCCCGATCGACTACGCCTCCTACCGCACCATGCTGCGGCTCGGCGGCGACAAGGTCGACCACCACGTGCAGGAGACCGACACGATCTCCCGCATGATCTACGGCATGTCCTCCGCCTACATGCTCACCGGCGACGAGGACTTCCTCGAGGTCGCCGAGCACGGCGCCGCCTACCTGCGCGAGCACATGCGTTTCGTGGACCGCGACGAGGACGTCGTCTACTGGTACCACGGCATCGACCTGCGCGACGGCGGCGAGCGCAAGCTGTTCACCTCCGAGTTCGGCGACGACTACGACGCCATCCCGATGTACGAGCAGATCTACGCCCTGGCGGGGCAGACTCAGCTCTACCGCCTGACGGGCGACCCGCGCATCGCCTCCGACGTCGAGGGCACGCTGCGGCTGTTCGCCAAGTTCTTCCACGACCCGGACAAGGGCGGCTACTACTCCCACATCGACCCGATCCTGCTCAGCCCGCACCACGAGTCGCTCGGCCCGAACAGGTCGAGGAAGAACTGGAACTCCGTCGGCGACCACGCCCCGGCCTACCTGATCAACCTGTTCCTCGCCACCGGTGACGAGCGGCACGCCGCCATGCTCGAGGAGACCTTCGACCTGATCGTCGAGCACATGCCGCGACAGGACAGCCCCTACGTCCAGGAGCGCTTCCACGCCGACTGGTCGCCCGACACCACCTGGCACTGGCAGCAGAACAGGGCGGTCGTCGGCCACAACCTGAAGATCGCCTGGAACCTGATGCGGATGATGTCGATCCGGCCGAAGGAGCGCTACCAGCGGCTCGCCACCGGCATCGGCAGGAAGATGCCGGGCTACGGCAGCGACCCGCAGCGCGGCGGCTGGTACGACGTGGTCGAGCGCACGCTCGAGTCCGGCCAGAGCATCCACCGGTTCACCTGGCACGACCGCAAGGCCTGGTGGCAGCAGGAGCAGGCGATCCTCGCCTACCAGATCCTGGCCGGCCTGACCGGCGAGGGCGAGTTCCTGCGCAGGGCCAGGGAGTCGGCCGCCTTCTACAACGCCTTCTTCCTCGACCACGACGAGGGCGGCGTCTACTTCAACGTGCTCGCCGACGGGCACCCGTACCTGCTGGGCAACGAGCGGTTCAAGGGCAGCCACTCGATGAGCATGTGCCACGCCGCCGAGCTGTGCTTCCTGGCGACCGTCTACCAGCGGCTGCTGCTGGACGGGGAGCCGCTCACGCTCTGGTTCAAGCCGCGGCCGGACGGGTTCACCGACAGAGTGCTGAGGGTCGCACCGGACGCGCTGCCGCCCGGCAGGGTCAGGCTCGAGTGGGTCGAGGTGGACGGCGCGCCGTACCAGCTGTTCGACGCGGCGGCGATGACCGTGAAGCTGCCCGACACCTCGGTGCCCGTGACGGTGCGCGCGCACCTGGCACCGGTCGAGGAGTAGAGATGGACGTTGGCAAACACCTCATGGGCGAGGTCACCGTCATCACCATGGACGGCACGCTCGACAGCGCGACGGCGCCCAAGGTGCAGCAGGACCTCGAGGCGCTCTTCCCCGACGAGGGGCTGGTGGTGCTCGACATGAGCCGCACCACCTACATGTCCAGCGCGGGGCTGCGGGTGCTGCTGCTGATCTACCGGCGCGCGCAGGGGAGCGCGGCCAGGCTGGCGCTGACCGGGCTGCCGTCCGACGTGCGCGCGGTCATGGACGCGACGGGTTTCCTCGGGTTCTTCACCGTGGTCGAGTCCGTGGAGGAGGCGCTGGCGGTATGAGGGCGCTGGAGCCGATCGACGCCTACCCCACCCATCGGATCGCCGGCTTCCCCGTGCGCGCGGGACGGTCGCTGCCCTTCGGCGCCACCAGGGTGCCGGGCGGCGTGAACTTCTCCGTCTACTCCAACCACGCCACGTCCATGTCGCTGGTGCTCTACAAGGCGGGCGCGCCCGAGCCGATGGCCGAGCTGCCCTTCCCCGAGGCGTTCAGGATCGGCGGCGTCCACTCGATGACCGTCTTCGACCTCGACCCCGAGGACATCGAGTACGGCTACCGCGCGGACGGCCCCCACGAACCGCACAGGGGCCACCGCTTCGACACCTCCCAGGTCCTCGCCGACCCCTACGCCAGGATGAGCACCGGCATCGGCCCCTACCGGCACAGGTCGCGCGTCGCCCTCGACGACTTCGACTGGGAGGGCGACCGCTCGCCCCGGCTGCCGCACGAGGACCTGGTGATCTACGAGCTGCACGTGCGCGGCTTCACCATGGACCCCTCCTCGGGCGTCGCGGCGCCCGGCACCTACGCCGGCCTGGTGGAGAAGATCCCCTACCTGCGGCGCCTCGGCGTGAACTGCGTCGAGCTGATGCCGGTCTTCGAGTTCGACGAGACCGACAACATCTTCACCGGCGTCAACTACTGGGGCTACAACCCCCTCGGCTTCTTCGCGCCCAAGGCCTCCTACGCGGCCACGGGCCGCCATCACATGCAGGTCGACGAGTTCAAGCACATGGTGAAGGAGCTGCACAAGGCGGGCATCGAGGTGCTCCTCGACGTCGTCTTCAACCACACGGGCGAGGGCGACGAGCGCGGCCCCTCCATCACGCTCAAGGGGCTGGACAACGCCACCTACTACATGCTCACCCCCGACGGGCACTACTACAACTTCAGCGGCACGGGGAACACGCTCAACTGCAACCATCCGGTGGTGCGCGGCTTCGTGCTCGACTGCCTGCGCTACTGGGCCGCGGAGTTCCACATCGACGGGTTCAGGTTCGATCTGGCGGCCATCCTCGGCAGGGGCGCAGACGGCGAACTGCTGCACAACCCGCCGCTGCTGGAGTCGCTGGCCTACGACCCCGTCCTGCGCGACTGCAAGCTCATCGCCGAGGCGTGGGACGCGGCGGGGCTCTACCAGGTGGGCAGCTTCCCCGACTACTTCCGCTGGTCGGAGTGGAACGGCCGCTACCGCGACACCCTGCGCAGGTTCCTCAAGGGCGACCTCGGCGTCACGGGCGAGCTGGCCACCAGACTGGTCGGCTCGCCCGACATGTACAGCCGCAGGGGCACCTCGGCCACCGTCAACTTCGTCACCTCCCACGACGGCTTCACCCTGCGCGACCTGGTCTCCTACGACCACAAGCACAACGAAGCCAACGGCGAGCACAACAGGGACGGCGACAACAACGACCTGTCGTGGAACTGCGGCGCCGAGGGCGAGAGCGACGATCCCGTGGTCCTGTCCACCAGGGCCCGCCAGACCCGCAACGCCCTACTGCTCCTGCTGGCCAGCAGGGGCATCCCGATGCTGCTCGCCGGCGACGAGGCCGGCCGTACCCAGCGGGGCAACAACAACGCCTACTGCCACGACAGCCCGCTGACGTGGTTCGACTGGAGGCTGGTCGAGGACAACGCCGACCTGTTCGCCTTCGTCAGGAGGGCCATCGCGTTCAGGCGGGCCCACCCCGTGCTCAGGAGCGGCAGCCCCGAGCAGGTCACCTGGCACGGCGTGCGCGCGTGGGCGCCCGACTGGTCCACCCACTGCAGGCTGATGGCCGCGATGTTCGACGGCGGCGCGGACGACTGCGTCTACGTCGCCGCCAACTCCTACTGGGAGGGCCACACGCTCGACCTGCCTGCGCCGCCGCGCGGCATGGCCTGGCACCTGTTCGCCGACACCGCGGCGGCGTCCCCGTGGGACGCCCACGAGCCGGGGGCGGAACCGCCGCTCGCCGACCAGTCCCAGGTGGAGATCGGCCCGCGGAGCGTCCTCGTTCTGGTCACGCACGAGAGGGAAGAACAATGAGTTTCCAGGTGAGAATGAACGTCGAAGGGGACACCGCGACGCTGAGGCTGTCCGGCGAGCTCGACGGGCGGTCGGCGCCCGAGCTGAACCAGCTCGTGGGCGAGGCCGTCGAGCGGCGGGTCGGCAAGCTGGTGCTCCTGCTCGACGAGCTGACCTACATGTCGTCGGCCGGGGTGCGCTGCCTGGTGTTCGCCCACCAGAAGCTGCCGAGCGGCTCGGAGATCACGCTGGTCGGCACGCAGCCCGAGGTGGCCGAGACCATCAGGCTCACCGGCTTCGACCGCAGCATCGTGATGACGTGATGCTCGCCTATCGCCTCAGGATTGACGGGTCGAACACGTCGATGCCAGGGGTGGTGGCCGACTTCGTCGAGGCCCTGGCCGGCGAGGCGGGCCTCACCACCCACCAGACCTACTGGCTGCGGCTGGCGGCCGACGAGATCACCACGAACATCGCCCATCACGGCTACCGCGGCTGCGGGGGAGTGGTGGACATCGCCGGTGAGATCGAGCCCGACCGGCTGCGCGTGTGGATCGAGGACGACGCGCCACCCTTCGATCCCACGCTCTACGACCCCGCGCCCAGGCTGGCCGTACCGCCGTGCCAGCGTGAGGAGGGCGGCTACGGCCTGCTGCTGGCGCTGAAGAAGGTGGACGAGTTCAGTTACGAGTTCGTCGGGGGACGCAACCGCAACATTCTCGTCATGCAGCTGCTCGGACGGGATGGAGAAGCCGGTGCCGAATGCCCTCGTGATAGCTGAGACCGCCGACGCCGCCTCCGAGGCGGTGATCGAGCTCGACGGCGCGCTGCGAAAGGAAGGCTTCGAGGTACGGCACGCCGCCCCCGACGACCTGTCCACGCACCACGCCTGGCCGCACCCCGACCTGCTGCTGGTGTCGGCCTCCGTGGGGCTGCACCGGATGGCGCTGGTCAGCCGGCGCTTCGTCGTCGAAGGCCGCACCCCCACGATCGTGGCCTTCCCCGGCGAGGACCTGGCCGCGCTCGAGGAGTGCGTGCGCGGCGGCTTCGACTACCTGACCAGGCCGTTCCTTCCCAGCCTGCTGCGCAGCAGGGTCAACTCCTGCTGGGAGCGCTGGCAGCTCAGCAGCACGGTCGAGGAGATGGCGGCGCTGGCCAGCCTGCGCGAGTACGAGCGCGAGCTGAGCATCGCCCGCGAGATCCAGGCGGGGTTCCTGCCGGAGTCGATGCCCGCGATGGACGGATGGGAGATCGCGGCCAGCTTCCGCCCCGCCAGGCAGGTGGCCGGCGACTTCTACGACATCTTCACCCTCGTCAACGGGCGCAGGGTGGCCTTCGTCGTGGCCGACGTGTGCGACAAGGGCGTCGGGGCAGCGCTGTTCATGGCACTGATCAGGACCCTGCTGCGGCACACCGCCGAGCACACCGGCCTGGCCCAGGGCGTCAGCGACGACCTGGCCGTGGCGGTCAACGGCGCGTCGAACGACGGCACGCTGCCGCTGCTGTCGCTCGGCGCGGGGCCGCTCATCCAGGCCGTTGTAGGGACCAACCAGTACATGGCCCGCAACCACCTGAAGCAGGGCTACTTCGCCACGATGTTCTTCGGCGTGCTGAACCCGCGCTCCGGCGACCTGCTGTACATCAACGGCGGACACAACCCGCCCATCGTGATGCACGCCGACGGCCGCCGTACCATGCTGCCGCCGACGGGACCCGCGGTGGGCATGCTCGCCGACAGCTCCTACACCCTCGGCCACGTCCACCTCGCCCCCGGCGACTCGCTGTTCGCCTACACCGACGGGGTGGTCGAGGCGCGCAACCTCGAGCACCGGCTGTTCGGCACCGACCGGCTCATCGAGACACTCGGTGGCGCGGGGCCGGCGGCGGGCCTGCTCGACACGGTCGACCACGCCGTGCGCCGATTCGTCGGGACCGCGGAGCAGTCGGATGACATCACCACCCTGGCGCTCCGCAGGATCCCGCTCTGACTCAGGCGGCGGGTGTCTCCGCCGCGGTCGCCGTCGTCACCATCGAGACGGCGACCGCGACGTCCCATCCCGAGCCGGACTCTCCGCCGTGGAACCCGGTGGCCAGCAGCGTCGCCTCGGCCTCCCTGCCCGCCAGCAGCAGCGCGTCGATCAGGCAGGCCGTCAGATGCGGCGTCAGCCACGGCGGACCCGCCCCCATGCCGCCCGCGAGCAGCGCCAGCGCCCTGCGCAGGTGGAAGACCGCCTCCTGCGGCCTGGTTCGCAGGGCCACCATGGCCTGCGCCGCGTGCGCGAACAGGGCGCTCTCCCTGTCGCCCCTCTCGACCCTGGCCGCGCTCTCCGCGCCTGCCCCGGTCAGCGCGAGGACCCACGCCCGGTAGGCGTCGTACATCGGCCGCGAGGGCGAGCCCGCCCGTCGCAGGAAGTCGCCCGCGGCCGCGGGACTGCCCAGCCCGCAGGCCAGGTTGATGGCCCTGGCCAGCGCCAGGTGCGGGGTGTTCTCCACCACCCCCGCCGGCAGCGAGTCGAGGAACCTCATGCTGTCGTACGTCCTGCCGCGCAGCAGCAGCAGGTGCGCGAGCGGGACGGCGACCAGGTGGCCCATCCCGCACCACGCGGCCGCCTTGCACAGCTCGTAGGCCCGGTCGAAGGCCAGCCCCGACCACGCCTGCCAGGTCGCCTCCACCAGGTGCAGGGGCGGCG
This sequence comes from Nonomuraea mangrovi, assembly GCF_042681425.1. Taxonomy (NCBI): domain Bacteria; kingdom Bacillati; phylum Actinomycetota; class Actinomycetes; order Streptosporangiales; family Streptosporangiaceae; genus Nonomuraea; species Nonomuraea mangrovi. The sequence continues at coordinate 994,459 of NZ_JBHUFV010000033.1, forward strand.
CGGCCGTACCGGCTCTGGCGCGCCACTCGGTGACCGGCTGCATCTCCCAGCCGTCGTGGGCGCGGCTGAGACGGGCGCCGAGCCCGCGCCCGACGAGCAACTCGCGCAGCAGCGCGGCGTTGCCCCTCGTCGCCGCGTGCAGCGCGGCGGCCGTGGCCTGCCTGACGTGCCCGCCCGCCAGCGAGGTGAGCAGGGCCGCCACCTCACCGACCGTGAACGGCGGCAGCGCCAGGCTGCGTGTGCCAGGCTCGAAGCGCAGGCAGTCGGTGGGGTCGGGGCGCCTGGCCTGTTCCCCCGACAGGGCGGTGACGATGACGGTGCCGACCTTCCTGCGGCCGAGCTCCCGCAGCGCCAGCAAGCTGTCGTGCCCGCTCAGGTGCGCGTCGTCGACGACCAGCAGCAGCGGCCTGACGGGGGCACTCGGGACCCGGCCCGCGATGCCGGCCGCCGTGACGGAGGCGTGCAGGCGGACCACGTCGTAGCCGGCCGCCTCCGGCGAGCGTAACGCCTGCTCGACCAGCGAGCTGCGCCCGCTGCCGGGCTCCCCCGTGATGACGATCGGTCCAGGCCTGGCCGCCCGCAGCGCCGCCCTGATCGAGGCGAGCTGCTGACTTCGGCCGACGAAATTCCACTCCATACCTTCCCCCTGTCAAATGATCGCTATGGAAATGCTTGGCGGAGGCACGGCAACGGGTCAATGTCAATGTGACGAAATGGATTGTCGTATCGGTCTACGAACCGATGACAGTTCGGGTCAGGCCTTCTACACTCGGGTCCGGACTTTGCACGGTCATTGTTAACGCGGTGGGGGTCGTACAGGGGGTCCAGTGTCAGGTGACGACTGGAATCGTCAGGAGCTGGCCAGGTTCTTACGCAGCAGGAGAGGCCGGGTCAGCCCCGAGCAGGTGGGTCTGCCCACGGGGGGGCATCGGCGTACCAAGGGCCTGCGGAGAGAGGAGGTCGCGGTCCTCGCGGGGCTCAGCCCCACCTGGTACACCTACCTGGAACAGGGCAGGGACATCAGGCCCTCGACGCAGGTGCTCGACAGCCTGGCCAGGGTGCTCGGCCTCACCGAGGACGAGCGCCGCTACATGCACACGCTCGCGCACGGGCAGGTGGCCAACCCGCAGCCGCTGGAGCCCGAACTGGCGGCGGGGGAGGTGATGCGGGGCCTCGTCGAGCTGATGCGGGGGCACGAGTTCCCGGTCTACGCCACCAACATCTACTGCGACATGCTCGCGTGGAACCCCGCGGCGACCGAGTGGTACGACGACTGGGGCGCGATGCCACAGGAGCAGCGCAATTTCCTGCGCTGGGTCCTGCTGTCGCCGCTTGCGCGCGACCGGCTCCCGGACTGGGAGGAGGACACCAGGGATCTGGTGGCCCGATGGCGCTCGGAGGTGGCCAGGTGGCCGGGCGACGAGCGCATGCAGGCCAGGATCGCCGAGTTCGCCAAGGCGAGCCCGGCCTTCACGCGTTTCTGGCGCGAGCACGACGTGCAGGAGCACCGCGCCCTCACCCGTGTCATCAACCATCCGCGGCTAGGCGCGCGCAAGCTGCGGATCATCCTTCTGCTGTCTCCGGACGAGCCGAAAGTCGGCGCGGTTATCCATTATCCAATGGATGCGTAAACCGAAATCTCCGGGAAATGCAATTGCAGCAATATGTCGGCTCCCGGTATTTCGTCAGCTGTTAATTGACAGTCTTGGCCCCGCGCCCGACCTTGGGTGATGTCGCGAACCATCAATACGGGTGCGCGGTCGCCACGAATTCCCCGGCGGCCCGTGCACAGATGGGAATGGGAGCATGCACAAGAGCAATGGGCGAGATCCCGTCGCCATCGTCGGTGCGAGCTGCAGGTTGCCCGGTGCGCAGGATCTCGGCCAGTTATGGGAGGTCCTCACCGAGGGCAGAGACGTGATCGGCACCATTCCGCACGACAGGTTCGACATCGAGACCAACCACGGCAGGCGGCGCGACGTCCTGCGCGGCGCCGGAGGCTATCTGGACGACATCACCGGTTTCGACGCGCGCTTCTTCGGCGTCTCGCCCTTCGAGGCGGTCAGGCTCGACCCGCAGCAGCGCGTGCTGCTGGAGGTCACGTGGGAGGCCCTCGCCGACGCCGGCATCCCCGCCGAGAGCCTGGCCGGCACCAACACGGCCGTCTACACGAGTCTGCTGTCGTCGGGCTACTGGGACCTGCTGCGCGGAGTCGGGCTCTACGACATGCACGCCGCGCTCGGCGCCGCCGTCAGCGGCATCTTCCCCGGACGCATCTCCACCATGCTCGACCTGCGCGGCCCCAGCATGGGCGTGGAGGCGGCCTGCGCCACCTCGCTGCTGGCCGTCCACGTGGCGTGCAGGGCCCTGTGGTCGGGCGAGACCGACCTGGCCATCGTCGGCGGCGCGAACCTGCAGATCGTGCCCGACCTCTACTTCTCCCTCGCCGACGCGGGCGTGCTGTCCAGCTCGGGCAAGTGCATGTTCGGCGACGTCCGCGGCGACGGCTACGTGCGCAGCGAGGGCGTGGCCAGCGTGATCCTCAAGCCGCTGTCGCGCGCGCTGCGCGACGGCGACCGCGTCTACGCCACCATCCTGGGCTCCTCCTGCACCCACGACGGCCGCACGGGCGGCTCCATGGTCGCGCCGGGGCTGGAGGGGCACCGGCAGATGCTGCGCTCGGCCTACCTCGACGCGGGCGTCTCTCCCTGCGACGTCGGCTACGTCGAGGCGCACGGTCCCGGCACCCGCGCGGGCGACCCGACCGAGCTGGCCGCCCTCGACGCGGTCCTCAGGGAGGGCCGCGAGGAGGGGGACAGGTGCCTGGTCGGCTCGGTCAAGTCCAACATCGGCCACACCGAGTTCGTGGCGGGGCTGGCGGGGCTGCTCAAGACCGCCCTCGCCGTACGGCACCGCACGATCCCCGCCACCCTGCACGTCGAGGAGCCGCACGAGGTGCTGCGGGAGCCGTACCGGGCGGTGGAGCTGGCCACCGGCATCCAGGAGTGGCCGCGGCCCGACCGGCCTGCCGTGGCGGGCGTGAGCTCCTTCGGCATGTCGGGCACCAACATCCACCTGGTGCTCTCCGAGGCGCCCGCGGCTGAGGAGCGCACCGCCGCTGCGCCGAGGCCCGTGTACGTGCTGCCACTGTCGGCGCGTGATCCGCAGGCGCTGCGCGAGCTGGCCGCCGACTACGCCGACCTGCTGGACGGCGAACCGGAGCTGGAGGACCTGTGCTTCAGCGCCGGCGCCCGCAGGTCGCAGCTCGACCGCAGGCTGGCCGTCGTCGGCCCCGACGCCGCGTCGCTGGCCGCCTCGCTGCGCGTGTTCAGCGAGAGCGGGCTCGACGACGGCAGGTCGCTCGTCGCGGGCGAGAACCGCGTGGCCAGGCAGCCCAGGGTCGTGTTCGTCTTCCCGGGCCAGGGCGCCCAGTGGGCGGGCATGGGCAGGGACCTGCTGGCCCGCGAGCCGGTCTTCGCCTGGCATCTGCACGAATGCGCCAAGGCGGTGGAGGCCGAGCTCGGCTACTCGCCGGTCGACGTCCTGCTCGGCGAGCACCCGATGACGGCCGTCGACGAGATCCAGCCCACGCTGTGGGCGATGCAGGTCGCCCTGGCCGCGGTCTGGCGCGAGTGGGGCATCGAACCCGACCTGCTCATCGGCCACAGCATGGGCGAGATCGCGGCTGCGGTCGTCGGCGGCTCCCTGAGCGTCGCCGACGGCGCCGCCGTCGCGTGCAGGCGGGCCCGCCTGCTGCGGGAGGCGGGCGGATCGGACGGCGCGATGTGGGCCGTGGCGCTCGGCGAGCAGGACGCCTATCAAGCCATCGGCGAGCACGCGGGACAGGTGTGCGTGGGCGTGGTCAACAGCAGGTACGCCACCGTGCTGTCGGGCGAGGCCGCCGCGCTCGAGCGGGTCGTCGAACCGCTGAGACGGCGCGGCGTGTTCTGCCGCAGGGTCGACGTCGACTACGCCTCGCACGCCCCCCAGGTGGAGCCGCTGCGCGACGCGCTGCTCGACACGCTGTCAGGGCTCAAGCCCGCGCGGGGCGACGTCCCGCTGCACTCCAGCGTGTGGGGCAGGCTCGTCGAGGGCGAGGAACTGGACGCCCGCTACTGGTTCGAGAATCTGCGGCTGCCCGTCCGCTTCGCCGACGCCGCGCAGTCCGTCATGGACGGCGGCAGGCCCACCGTCTTCATCGAGATGAGCCCCCACCCCCTGCTGCAGTCCTGCCTCGAGGACGAGATCCAGGCCGGCGGCGCCAGGGGCGCGGTCATCTCCTCGCTGGAGCGGGCGGAGCCGGAGGCCGACGTCCTGGCCGCGGCCCTGGCCAAGGCCTTCGCGCTCGGCTGCAGGCCCGCGTGGGAGCGGCTGCACCCCGACGGCGGGTTCGTCCCGCTGCCCGCCTACCGGTGGCAGCGCCGGCGCTTCTGGCCCGACTCGGCCAGGAGCGCGCAGCCGCCGGAGCCCTCGCCGGTCGTCTCGCGGCCCGACCTCGCGGGGTTGTCGGAGGCCGAGCTCGCCGCCTCCGTCGCCCGCCTGGCCGCGCAGGTCCTGGCCGTGCCGGGGCACGAGGTCGGCGTCGACGTCCCGCTCGCGCACCTCGGCCTCGACTCGGTCCTGGCCACCAGGTTCAGGGACAGGATGCGCCGCGACCTGGGCGTGGACGTGCCGATCCGCAACCTGCTCGGTCCGAGCACGCTGCTCGACCTGGCCACCGAGCTGAGGGCCGCCCGAGTCGCGGGCGCGGCCTGACCGGCCGCGGGACGGGCCCTTCGCCGCCGCCGTCCCGGGTGGCAGTCCGACTGCCAGTATCAAGCGGCTCTGGGACACCTGCTCCGCAGGCCGGAAGATGGGTGCCATGGTGATCGCCGTGATGACCGCGCTGGTCGGCGGCGCGCTGGTGACAGGGGTCTGGCTGAGCGTCCTGCTCACGGTCTTCACCCCCAGGGGCAGACCGTCCAGGCTGGTCCGCGGTACCCTGCGGACCCTCGCGTCCGTGCTCGTCGCGGTCGCGGGGCGGCTGCCTCGCCGTGTGCGCGAGCCGCTGCTCGACCTGTGCGCGCCGCTCGCCGTCTTCACGGTGGCCGCGATCTGGCTCGGCGTGTCGTCCGCGGGCTTCGCCCTGCTGGACGGCACGCCGCTGCGAGAGGCCGAGTGGGCCTCCAGAGGCCTGCTGCTGGCGGCCGTCACCGCCTACCTGCTCCGCTTCCTGCACGCCTACGGCAGGCGCGAACGCCTCGTCGCCAGGCTGGCGGGAAGCGTCTGCGGTCCCCGCGACGCCGACGCCCTGCTGGCCGCCTACCTCAGGACCGGCTCACGCGACCACCTCGACACCCTGTTCGCCGAGTGGACGGGCTGGATGACCGAGGTCGAGAGCACTCACATCGCCCACCCGACCCTCACCTTCCGCAGGCCCGCGGGCGACCTGGACTGGCTGAAGGCCGCGGTCATCGTCCTCGACGTGGCCGCGCTCACCGAGGCGCTGGCTCCCAGCTGGGCCCCGGCCCACACCCGCGCCCTGCTCGACACCGGCACCCGCTGCATGCAGCGCCTGGCCGCCGAACTGTGCATCAGGCTGCCGCCCGTGCCCGTCAGCCTGCAGGGCCGCGAGGAGAGCAACTTCTCCGACACCCTGCGCGTCGCCCACGATGCCGGCCTGCCCGCCGAGTGCGACGCGCAGGCCGCGTGGGTCGTCTTCCAGCACCGGCGCATCGGATACGCGCCGCACGCCTACGCCATCGAGGCGCGGCTGCACTACGAGCTGGACTGATCGGACTCCTGCCAGGTCCACTTCGGGACCGCGCGCAGCGGGTGGAGCTCCTCGTCGGTGGTGGCGAGGGAGTTCTGCTGGGCGACCCGCGAGCCGAACTCCAGGTGCTCGCGCACCGCCTCGCGGAACGGCTCGTCGGCGGGCAGCCCCGCCTCGTCGAAGGACTCCATGTACAGCGCCACGAAACGCTCGCGCTGCTCGTCGGTGATGTTGAGATGACGGTGCACCTGGACGAGGTAGTCGAATCCGAGCTCACGGGTGAAGCGGTCGGGCCCGCCGAAGGACTCGGCCGTGAACCAGGTCAGGTGATCGACGTGGGTGGCGCGACGCTCGGGAAACAGCTGCTTGAGCAGGGGATCCTCGAGGACCTTCACGTAGAAGATCTCCTCGAGCCTGTGCAGCGCGTCGTCGCCGCCTGCGTGCGCGTACAGACTGGTCATGCACCCACCTTCATGGTCACCCGCGGGGTTGTCCAGCACGTTCGCCCTGAAGGAAACCCGTCGAGCTGCGTTAAGTCAGCCTGTCCGCCGCGCTCGAGCCGTCCTTACGGTGGTCCTCCGGATCGCAGGCGGAGGAGGAGATCGTGCGCGCAGCCGTGATCACGCAACTGAACTCACCGTGGGAGTTCAAGGAGCTCGCCGACCCCGTGGCGGGTCCTGGCCAGGTCGTCGTCCGCATCCAGGCATGCGGCATGTGCTTCAGCGACGTCCTCGTCCACCGTGGGCACTGGCCCGTCCAGCTGCCCATCGTGCCCGGCCACGAGCCGGTCGGCGAGGTCGTCGAGCTCGGCCCCGGCGTCACCACGCTGCGCGTGGGCGACAGGGTGGGCGTCTCCTGGATGCAGCGCGGCGAGGGCCGCTGCGTGCACTGCCAGAGCGGCAGGCCGGTCCGCTGCGAGCACACGCAGACCTGGATGGACCTCGGCGGCGGCTACGCCGACCTGATGCTGGCCTGGGAGAGCGGCTGCACGCTGCTGCCCGAAGGCCTGTCCTACACCGACGCGGCGGTCGCCTTCTGCGCCGGGTTCACCTCGATGAGCGGTCTGCGCAACGCCGACCCCCGGCCCGGCGAGCGCGTCTGCGTGCTCGGCGTCGGCGGGCTCGGCCACATGGCCGTCCAGCTGGCCGCCGCCATCGGCCTGGAGACCGTCGTGCTCACCACCTCGCCCGACAAGGCCGAGTACGCCAGGGAACTGGGCGCCACCGAAGGCGTCGTCGTCGACGGCGACCCGGGCAAGGCGCTGGCCGAGGCGGGCGGCGCCGACATCATCCTGGCCACCACGACCTCCGCGGACCAGGTCGCGAAGGTCCTGTCGGGCCTGCGGTACGGCGGGCGCCTGGTCACCATGGGGGTCACGGGACCGCTGCAGGTCGAGGACATGATGACGCTGCTGTTCAAGCAGTGCTCCATCAAGGGCAGCACCCACAACAACCGCTCCGACCTGGTCGAGGTGCTCACCCTCATGGCGCAGGGCAAGGTCGTCCCGCGCGTGGAGAAGTACCCGATGGCCGAGATCAACGAGGTGCTCAAACGCGTCGAGGCGGGTCAGGTACGCTACCGCGCCGTGCTGGAGCACGACTGACATGCCCGAACCCGGCATCGTGGTGGCCAACAGGGAGCACCTGTGGTGGCTGCTCATCGAGGCGTCCCAGCTGGAGCACATGATCATGTGCCAGTACCTCTACGCCGAGTTCAGCCTGAAGGACGCCGGCGAGCTGACCGCCGAGCAGGCGGAGGCGGTCGGCAGGTGGCGCGAGACGCTCCACGGCATCGCGGTCGAGGAGATGCTGCACCTGGCACTCGTCGCCAACCTGATGGCGGCCATCGGCGCGGCGCCCACCTTCGGCAGGCCGAACTTCCCCCAGCGTTCGGGGTACTTCCCCTCGGGGTTCCAGCTCGACCTGCTGCCCTTCGGCGAGCAGGCGCTGCGGCACTTCCTGTTCCTCGAACGGCCCGAGGGGATGCCGATCGAGGACGCCCACGAGTTCGTGCCCTCCGCGCCGAGCCGCACCACGCTCGCGCCCGAGGAGCTCATGCCGCGTGGGCAGGAGTACACCACCATCGGGCACCTCTACCGCGGTCTCGAGGAGGGTTTGCGGGCGCTGTGCGACAGGCTGGGCGAGCAGGCGGTCTTCGTCGGCTCCCCGCGCGCCCAGGCCACGCCCGAGCTGTTCCGCTGGCCGCAGCTGACCGCCGTCACCGACCTGAAGTCGGCCCTGGCCGCGATCGAGATGATCATCGAGCAGGGGGAGGGTTCGCGCGGCGACTGGCGCCAGGCCCACTACGGACGCTTCCTGGCCATGTGGGAGGAGTACCGCGCCCTGCGCGAAGCCGATCCCGCCTTCGAGCCGGCCAGGCCGGTCGTCCCCGGCTACCTGCGCCAGCCGTACGACATCGTCAAGCCGGTGCCGCTGATCGCCGACCCCGGCACGCGCGCCGTGGCCGAGGTCGCGGTCGTCGCCTACGAGCTGGTCCTGCACGTCCTGACGCGGTTCTTCACCCACACCGACGAGAGCGACGAGCAACTCGGCCTGCTGGTGGGCACGGCGATCGGGTTGATGGCCCAGGTGCTGAGGCCGTTGGCGACCGCGATGACCATGCTGCCCTCCGGACGGCAGGGGAGCACCGCGGGGTTCGCGTTCGAGATGTACTACGCGATGACCAACTCCGTGCCCTGGCGCGAACCGTCGTGGGCGCTGCTGCACGAACGGACGCTGGTGCTCGTCGAGCGATGCGCGCAGATCGAGCGCTCGGGCGGCGCGCCCGCCGAGGTGGTCGCCGCCGGACGGCGTGCCGCCGAGATCGCCGAACGCCTCGCCGCGCACGTGCCGGCACACCTGCGGCCGACCTCACGAACTGCGTGAGCGACTTGCCGAGGTACCAGCCGGTTCTTTGACCCCCGCCGCGCGGCCGTAAAAGCATTTCCGCAGGAGGCAGTATGAAAACCAGCGCCGACATCACGCCCGAGCTCCTGGACGGACGGTGGCGCAGCCCGTTCGCGGCCGAGGTCTTTCCCGGGATCTACGGCATCGACGACTTCTGGCTGCGCAGCCCCTTCTGGGCCATCCACTTCAACTCCTACAAGGACCCCGACTGCGGAGAGCGGCTCTTCGAGCTGATCATCACCGGCTTCTTCGACGTGCTGGGCCCGAGCGCCGTCACCGAGGGGGCCAGGGAGGTCGACTTCTCCCGCACCAAGACGTGCCTGCGGCTGTTCGACGACGGCCTGATCGCGGCGGCCGAGGAGGTGAAGGCCGGCAGCGGGCACTGGGAGAAGGGCCAGTGGCAGGACGTCTCGCTCGGCGGCTGCCCCCCGATCGACCTGCCGGGCGTGGACGACTGCCCGCTGGAGTACGACCTGCTGGGCATCGACGGTGACCGGCTCTACTTCGGCCAGCGCCACCACGACGAGGCGGGTTCCATCTGGACGCGCCGCTCGCCCGGCCTGCTCGACTACTACGTCGTGCGCGTGACGGACGAACCACCGCAGGCCGGGCACGGCGCCGAGTGGGGCCCGACGGAGTGGTTCCGTCTCACCAGCTCCTACCCGACCAGAAGTGGAGACAAGCTGTGACCATCACCCAGGCAGCGGTCGTGGAGGGGCCAGGGGCACCCTTCACACTGCGAGAGGTCGAACTCGACGAACCCCGGCAGGGCGAGATCCTCGTCAGGATGAAGGCGGCGGGAATCTGCCACACCGACCTCACCGTCGCCGCGGGGCTCATCCCCTTCCCGCTGCCGGGAGTGCTCGGCCACGAGGGCGCGGGCGTCGTCGAGGAGGTCGGCCCGGGCGTGACCAAGGTCCGTCCCGGCGACCACGTCGTGCTCACCTTCACCTCCTGCGGCGGCTGCGCGTCGTGCAGGCTCGGCCACCCCGCCTACTGCACCACGTGGATCCCGCAGAACCTCATCGGCGGCAAGCGCGCCGACGGCAGCTCGCCCATCAGCAGGGACGGCACGCAGCTCGGCGGCCGGTTCTTCGGCCAGTCGTCGTTCTCCGAGCTGGCGATCGCCGACCAGCGCAGCGTGGTCAAGGTCGTCGACGACCTGCCCTTCGAGCTGCTCGCGCCGCTCGGCTGCAGCATCCAGACCGGCACCGGCGCGGTGTGGAACACGCTGAAGCCCGAGCCGGGCTCCTCCATCGCGGTCATCGGCACAGGCTCGGTGGGCCTGGCGGCCGTCATGGGCGCCGCGCTCATGCCCGTCGCCGAGATCATCGCCGTCGGCCGCAGGCAGGACCAGCTCGAGCTGGCCGCCAAGTTCGGCGCCACCCACACCGTCGACAGCAGTCAGGCCGACCTCGCCACCGCCCTGCGCGAGATCACCGCCGGCGCGGGCGTGGACTACGTCGTCGAGGCCGTCGGCAACCCCGACGTGCTGCGCGGCGGCATCGAGGCGCTGGCCCCCCGCGGCGCGGTCGCCGTCGTGGGCGCGCCGCCGTACGGGGTGGAGGTCTCCATCGACGTGCACCGCCTGCTGCCGGGGCGGCGCGTCCTCGGCGTCTGCGAGGGCGACAGCGACCCCGACAGGCTGATCCCCCTGCTGGCCAGGCTGATCAAGGCAGGCCGCCTGCCGATCGAGCCGCTCGTCAAGGAGTACCGCTTCGCCGACATCCAGTCGGCCGTGGACGACTTCAAGGCCGGCAAGAACCTCAAAACGATCCTGCGATTCGGCTGAGAGGCAACCATGGAGATATTCGAGCTCGGCGACTTCCAGCTCATCTCGGGCGCCACGCTTCCTGCAGCGCGCCTGGCCTACCAGACCTTCGGCGAGCTCAACGCCGCCAAGGACAACGTGATCGTCTTCCCGACCTTCCTCGGCGCCCCCGCCGAGGTGCTCAACGGGTGGATCGGCGAGGGCAGGCCGCTCGACCCGAGCAGGTACTTCATCGTGCTGCCCGGCCACTTCGGTCTCGCCCCCTCCTCCGCGCCCAGCAACACGCCCGCGCCGTTCGCGGGGCCCGCCTTCCCCGAGGTCTCCATCGCCGACGACGTCATCGCCCAGCGCAGGCTGCTGGCCGATCGCTTCGACGTGCACGAGGTCCGCCTGGTGCTGGGCTGGTCGATCGGCGCGATCCAGGTCTACGAGTGGGCGCTCAGGTTCGGCGACGTCGTGCGGCGCATCGCGCCCATCGCGGGTGCGCCCACCCCGCCTCCGTGGACCAAGCTGTGGCTCAAGACCGTCGTGGAGGAGCCCATCACGGCCGACCCGCACTGGAACGGCGGCGACTACCAGGACGCGTCGGCCGTCAGCGGCGGCCTGGCAAGGGTCGCGCACGGCTCCGCGCTCACCGCGCCCCCTCGCTCCTTCTACTACGGCAGCGCCGAGGTCTGGCGCACGCTCGGTTTCGACAGCGTGGACGGCTTCGTCCAGGGCTTCTGGGAGGGCTTCTGGCTGCCGCAGGACCCCAACGACGTGGTCGTCCAGGCGCGCAAGGCCCGCGCGTCCTGGCCCGGCGCCGACGGCGAGACGCTGCAGGAAGTGCTCGGCCGCGTCACCGCCAAGACCACCGTCGCCGCGCTCACCGGCGACTCGCTGTTCCCGCCCGCCGAGTGCAGGCAGTACGCGAGCTGGATCCCCGGCGCGCAGTTCAGGGAGATCGACAGCGTCTACGGCCACCTGGCCACCTTCGGGCTCAGCGAGGGAGACGTGAAGGCGATCGACGACGTCATCCGGCACGCCCTCGAAGGCTGAAGGGAGGTCCACCTTGTCCCAGGCAGAGTTCGTCAGGTTCCTGCGGGCCGCCCGCGACAGCCCCGCCATGCTCGAACGCTACGCGCCCATGGACATGTCGCGGATGATGTTCCACGCGCGCGGTGACGGGTTCACCTTCACCATCAGCGAGGTCGGCCAGGTCGTGGGCAGGCTGGAGGTCGACGTCGTCGTCGGGAAGGACGGCGAGTCCTTCGACGGCTCCAGCGGCCTGTGGCGGCAGATGTGGGGCAGGCGCTACCTCGACTACCTGGTCCACGACGTCGTCTCCCGCTTCAGCGACGAGGAGCTCTCGTGAGCACATCGGGCCTCATCGACTTCCTGCGCGGGCTGGCCGACCGGCCCGAGCTGCTGGACCGGCTCAAGGACAAGCCGAAGAGCGAAGTGATCGCCGCCGCGGGCGGGACCTTCACCGAGGAGGAGTTCAACTCCTTCGTCTGGGACCTCGAGGAGCGCCTGGCCAAGTCGCGCGGCGAGGCCTTCGACGCCGAGTTCTCGCTCTGGCACCTGCTGTGGGGCCAGTACTACCTCGAGTTCCTCGTCCACGACCTCGTGCCCACCCTCGACAGGGAGCGTCAGTTATGAACGGGTTGTACCTCGGGCGTGAATGGAACGTCGAACACGACAGGCGCGCCAAGGTGAGCGACGCCGAACTCCGCTACACGGTGCTCGGCGAGGGCGAGCCCGTGCTGTGCATCCACGGCACCAGCATCGCCGACAGCCTCATCACCCCGTTGCGGTTCCACCAGCCGCTGCTGGACGACTACCAGTTCATCAGCTACTACCGGGCCGGCTACAACGGGAGCACGCTCCACAAGGACTCGCTCAGCATCGAGGAGGGCGCCGAGCACGTCAGGGAGCTGCTCGACCACCTGGGCATCGACCGGGCGCACATCATGGCCTTCTCCTTCGGCGGCGTGATCGCCTTCCAGTTCCTGCTGTCGCACCCCGAACGGGTACGCAGCGCGATCCTGCTGGAGCCCTACCTGCCGCGCGAGGAGCCCCAGGCGATCCAGGCCAACGTCGACGCCTTCATGGGCGCGATGAAGCTCTACGAGAGCGGCGACAAGCTCGGTGCCGCGCAGCGGTACATGGAGTCGGTGTGCGGGCCGAACTTCCTGTCCGCCGTGGACATGACCGGGCCGCTCGACGTGTGGGAGAGGGTCGAGGAGTGCGTCGACACGACGTTCACCGTCGACTTCCCCGCGATCTCCCAGTGGGGCTTCAAACCGTCCGAGGCGGACCGGTTCGCCGACGCCAAGCCGGCCATGCCCGTGCTGGCCGTGATGGGCCTCGACAGCGAGTCGGCCATGCCGGGGTTCAGGGAGACGCAGCGCTTCCTGATGAACTGGCTGCCCCAGGCCGAGCGCTGCGGGATCCCGAACGCGACGCACGGCCTGCAGAGCATGAACCCCGTCGCCGTCGCCGAGGCCGCCCACGCGTTCCTCCGGCGCGTCGGCGGCTCCTAGGTGCGCGACAGCCGGTCGGCGAGCCTGATCGGCTCGGGCAGGCGGTAGGCGGGCGCCATGCGCAGGACATGGGCACAGGCGCGGTCGAGGCCGATCCGGTGCCCCTGGGACACGTAGACCGGCTTCACCCCGCGCCGCGTCCGCAGCGCGCGGCCGACGACCTCGCCGTCGAGCAGGATCGGGCTCCACGATCCGCGCTCGGCGGCGGGGTCGTCGTGCGTTCCCACGAAGGCGGTCTTGGCCACGCCGATCACCGGAAGGCCGGTCAGGACGCCCAGGTGGCAGGCCAGGCCGAAGCGGCGGGGGTGCGCCAGGCCGTACCCGTCGCAGACGAGCAGTCCCGGCGTGACCGTGAGCTCCTCCATGGCGGCCAGCAGCGGCGGCAGTTCGCGGAAGGCGAACAGGCCCGGCACGTAAGGGAAGGCCGCGCGCCGGCGGACGACGGCGCTGTCCACCACCCGCAGCGTGTCGGCCTCCAGGACGACGACGGCCCCTGTCACCTCGTCGCCGTCGGCGGCGTAGCCGACATCGAGCCCTGCCACGAACTCCACCCGCTCGGGCCCCTCGTCGTCGAGGTCGACCAGCGGGCGCAGCCGCTCCTGTACGGCCTCGGCCTCGGCGATGGTGGTGGGCCACTCGTGCGCGGACGTCATCCCGACATCCAACCGCGTCCTGCGTCCGCTCCGCACCCCGGATGGGGGCGCGAACTCAGCCCGGGGGAGGAGCGGCCAGGCCCGCGCCGCGTCGTCGACGTGGATCCAGCAGTTGGTCCCGCCGCCGCCGGTCGGGACGCACGGCCGCCGCTTGCGCATCAGGTCGGCGAACATGTCGCTGAAGGCCCGAGGGCCGTAGAACAGGCCGTACCGCAGCGCGACTCCTTCGACGTCGCCCGCGCCGAAGGCCTGCTGCTCGGTGGACTCGCAACCGGCCACCACGGTGTCGGCGTAGGAGCGGCGCGGCAGGCCGAAGGCGTCGGACTCGGTCAGGACGCGGTCACCGTGGTCGGCGTAGCCGTAGCCGAGGATCATCGACTGCGTGACGAGGCGGCGCGCGCCCACGGCCCGTGCCGCGGCGAGCAGGTTCTCTGTTCCGGTGTGCCGCAGCGCGTTGGTGGGGTCGCCCACCTTCAGCCGGGGTGCGGCGCCCCGCAGCGCCGTGGCCTCGTGCAGGACCGCGTCGGCCGTCATGTGGCCCGCGCCGGTCAGCGCCCGGACGAGGGGGACCCCGATGGCTCCTGTCGCGCCGGCCAGCAGGACCCTCATCGCGCTCCCGCCTTCGCCGCCGCCCCGTCCGTACGGCGAGCGGCGGCCAGAGCGAGCACCCCGATGACGAGGAGCGCCCAGCTGCCCGTGACGGGGAAGTAGAGCACGCACAGCGGCACGCCCATGGCCAGCAGGTACCACCCGACCTGCGCCGGCACCCTCCCCGTGGTCCGTACGGCGTGCAGGGTCAGCGTGCCGAGCGCCAGCAGCGCGACGCCGCACGTCATGAACCACACGCTCGACTCGCGCACCCAGAAGTCGGGTGCCTCGGTGTCGACGACGCTGCCAAGGAAGCCGTCGCCGGCGATGGCGGCCCAGGCGTTGGGCTGGGCCAGCGCCCAGACGAAGTGAAGTAACGCGGTCGCGATGATCAGCCGGGGGACCCATCGGGCCAGTCCGTTCATGCGTTGTCTCTCCGATCGTGCGGCGCCAGGCGCATGGCCAGCGCGTAGATCTCACGCAGGTCGTCCGCGGGCACGGGGGGCACGACCTGCTGGGCCCCGACCAGGACGAGGTAGAGCAGGTGCGCCATCGGCTCCACCTCGGCCTCCGGTCCGCCGAGCTCTCGCCACAGGGACCTGAGGTAGTCGACGCGCAGCCGGTCGACGCGCCGCTGGAGGGCGTGGACCTCGGGGTCCTGCAACGCCCACGCGCGCATGGCGATCTCCAGGTCGTGGTTGCCGCCCTTGTCCTCAAGGATCAGGTTCATCAGGCGGTGCAGCCTGGCGGACGCGGGTTCGCCCCCGACCTCCGCGCCCGCGATGTAGCGGCTGGTGTGCTCGGCCTCGAAGTGTTCGAGCAGGTCGGTCTTGAACCCGGACATGCCCTTGAAGTGGTGGTAGAAGGACCCTTTGGTCAGGCCGAGCTCGGCGCACAGGCGCTCGATGGTCAGCGCGGGGGCGCCGTCCTGGCCCAGCACCATGAGCCCCGCTTCCAGCCAGTCGCGTTTGCTTGCCATGTCCGGCACCGTACCATACGGGATGGTATGGAGTTGGAGCGGCACGAAAGAGGGTGCCGCCCACCTGGCCTCACGACGCCACGGCGCTCGGCGCGGGCGTGAGACTCGACAGGTAGCCCGCCTTCTCCTTGATCGGCACCAGCACCCGCACCGAGCCCGCGTTCTTGAACGTGAACGTCATCGGCACCCACCCCGTCGCCCGCACGCCGGTGACGGTGGCGACCGGCCGGTCGGTCCCGATCGGCTGCCGGGGCGGCAGGTCGAGCGGCGCGGCCAGCCGTACCGATCCGCCGCCTTCGACGCCGATCCGCTCCAGGCGATCGGGCTGCGGCTGGTCGTTGATGATCACCGCGTACAGCGGCAGCTCGCCGGGCGCCGGCTGTCCCGGCTCGCCGCCGAGAAGAAAGGCGTTGCGCAGGTGCAGGTTACGCTGGCTGGCGTTGGCACCCTCGTTCGCCGGCTGATGGACGTGCGTGACATCGCTGTAGTCGGGTCTTTCGCTGCCGCACGCGCCGCAGGCGAGGGCGAGACAGAACGAGGTGGCCACGATGACGCGAGAGCTCGACACGGCAGCCCTCCTGACACGAGGAGTCGGAACTTTCGCGCTACCCCCACCGGTCCGCGTGTAACTCGCCGTTCCCGCAGGTCGCACGCGGAACCTGGCCGCCGTGGGGGTCGCGGGTCAGGACGTCGGCCCTGGAGCCTTCGCGCACATGAGCCGCCCCGCCGCGGCGATCGCGTCGCCCGGCATGCTCGCGTTGACCTGCACCACGACCACGCGGCGGCCGTCCTCGGTGCTCATGGCGGCGCCGCCGTACCCGAGGATCAGGCCGGAGTGGGTGAGCACGTCCACACCGCAGTGGAGCCGCTCGGAGAAGACGCCGTACCCGCCCTCGCGCATGACCCTGCCCTCCGGCCGCGCCCCGCCGAAGAGCGCGCGGTAGAAGGCGGCCACGTCCGCGGCCGTCGAGACGAGCCCGCCGGCGGTCCAGAAGATCGACGCGTTCACCCTGGTGGCGCCGTCCCGCCCGTGCGCGAGGTGTGCGGGCAGCAGGGAGGTGGGCAGCTCGGTCGAGCGCAGGGCGATCCGTTTCCTGACCAGCTTCTCGTACGGCTCGCGGCGCAGCTTCTCCAGGATCATCCCGAGGAGGATGTAGTTGGTGTTGGAGTAGGAGGAGGTGCCGGGCCGACCAGGGGGGCCCGCCTGGGCGAGGAGCTCGCGCGGCGTCCACGCCTTGAGGTGTCCGCCGTCCTCCAGCGCCCTGGTGAAGCCGGGAGCGGTCAGGTAGTCGGGGATGCCGCTGGTGTGCGTGAGCAGGTCGGCCACGGTCGCCCTGGTGCTGATCACGCCGGGTAACAGGCGCTCGACCCTGTCGGTGACCGCCAGCTTTCCCTCGCGGACGAGTTCGAGCACGAGCGCGGCGGTGAAGGTCTTGGTGATGCTGGCGATCCTGAACCGGTGATCGGTCCGCATCGGCACCCCCTCGCGGGCGACGCCCGCGGCGGCCTGCCACACGCGCTCGCCGTCCCGCACGTACGCGACCGCTCCCGGAGCTCCCGCCCGTACCAGCCGCCGGGTCTCCGCCCGCACGTCCGGAGCGCCCGCCTGCGGTCCGGCCGGGGTGGCGGGGGGACTGGCCGCGGCGGCCGAGGTCTCGGTCATGGTGGCCGGGGTTCCGATCGGGGTGGTCGTGGCGGAGGCGCAGGCCGACAGTCCCAGCAGCAGGGCGACGGCTGCGGCACGTAATCCCATCCGTCGACGATACGCCAGCGAGCAAGATCGCTCCGAATCAGTCGGCCAAGGCTGCGCGCGTGCGCTCGGGGTTCCCGGCGCCGCGGTGGACGATCACGACCGCCGTGAGGCCGACGGCCAGGCCGAGGGCGATCTGGACACCGAACGGCTCGCCGAACATGAGGGCGCCCCACACTCGACCCTCGTCATGAAGAGTGTCGTGAAGAACCGGCCGCTGCCCCTGTGAACCCCCGACCCCCACCGGGGCGCTGGCCGTAGTGCGAGCGGCCCTTGCCTCGTGACCCGGTGCCGCGTCATCAGCCGGAACGCGCTGGTTCCGCCGCTGCCTGATCGCCGGGTGGAAGGGGCGCAGCCCGGCCTCGACCTCAGCGAGCGGCGGCACCACACCGCTCGTCATCGAAACGAAAATCAACTCCCTACCTCCTCGGAGGCCGGTCTGCCCCAGCTGCAACGTGTGAGGCGTGCCGCTTATGGGAAGGGCGCGAGGCGTGGCGGGCCCTGCCGGCCCGAGTGAAGAAGGGCCCGAACCCCGGAGGGGTCGAGCCCGTACATCTGGTGGACGATACTGGGATTGAACCAGTGACCTCTTCCGTGTCAGGGAAGCGCTCTCCCGCTGAGCTAATCGTCCGTGTTGAGTTGTCACTCAGAGCGGAAGACGGGATTCGAACCCGCGACCCTCACCTTGGCAAGGTGATGCTCTACCACTGAGCCACTTCCGCATGGTGCTCGCACTACTTTAGCGGATCCCGGAGGTTCCGCGTGACACACGAGGTGGAGACGGGATTTGAACCCGTGTGGACGGCTTTGCAGGCCGCTGCCTCGCCTCTCGGCCACTCCACCAGGAGATCTTGCTCCGAGCGGAAGACGGGATTCGAACCCGCGACCCTCACCTTGGCAAGGTGATGCTCTACCACTGAGCCACTTCCGCGTGATTTCCAGCGATTTGCTCGCCGGCCACGAGAAAACCATATCGCCTTTGGCGAGTGCACGTGCGCAACGTGCCGCCGCCGGCGGCGAGTTTCACCCCACCACGCGCACGTCATCGGCCTTGACGAACATCACCCTGTGCCCGAGCTGGATCTGGTGGTAGCGGAGCTTGCCGCGCACCGTGACGTGCTTGGACGGGTTGAAGTGCGACGCCGCGAGATAGGACCCGTGCAGCGTCTGCCCGAGCGAGTAGAACTGGCCCCGCTTCAGTGTGTACGGCAGCGCGGCGTGCTCCTGGAACTTCACTCCTCGCGGGTAGGCCGACCTCTCCGGGTACGCCCTGCCGTACACGGCGACCCTGTCGCGGACGGGGGTGACCAGCGGGCCCGAGGCGGGGACGGCGGTGGGCTGGGAGGGCGGGTTGCGGAACCACGCCTTCTGGCCGAGGTACCAGATGGCCGTCCAGTCACCCGAGGCGCCGGCGACGGCGTAGCGCTGGCCGACGGAGGCGCGGGCGCTCTGGTCGTAGACGCTGTAGGTGGAGGCCCCGGTCTTCCGCTGGCCGATGTCGTCGACCAGCGGGGCGTCATCGCGCGGTTCGGTGTGGAGCCAGACGCTGGTGGCGCCGTGCGGCTCGCACTGCTTGGCGGGACGCTTGCGCTTGCAGCCGACGAACGTGGGCTGGTGCTGGTCGTAGTCGGGCTTGATGATCACGGATCGGCCGTCCGGCTCACCCTCGATGGGCGCCTCCATCATGTCGAAGAAGCGCGCCCAGTCCCAGTAGGGCCCCGGGTCGTCGTGCATGCCCGCCACGCTGGAGGCGTGGGAGCCGGGGACGTTGTCGTGGCCGATGATGTGCGCTCTGTCGAGCGGCACGTCGTACTTGGTGGCCAGGTAGTGGACCAGCTTGGCGGAGGAGCGGTACATCGCCTCGGTGTACCAGCTGCCGCCCTGGGCGAGGTAGCCCTCGTGCTCGATGCCGATCGAGCGGGTGTTGACGTCCCAGTTGCCCGCGTGCCAGGCCACGTCCTTGGTCAGCACGTGCTGGGCGACGTGCCCGTCGCCGGAGCGGATGGTGTAGTGCCAGCTGACGTACTTCGGGTTCTTGACCAGTGAGGGGATGCCCGCGTAGGACCCCTCGGTGTCGTGGATCACGATGTAGTCGATCTCCCGCTCGGTCCTGAGCCTGTCGTGGTTGCCGTAGTCGTCCTTGCCGAAGCGTTTGTAGGCGGCGGGCATCCACTCGCACTCCAGCGTGGCGGGGCACTCGGTGTTCGGGGCCGCCGCCGTCCTGAAGGCGGGCACCGGGGTGGCGGGCAGCCGTACGAGCGATCCGTCGTCGGTGCGGCGCTCGACGCCGGTGCGCATCACGTCGAACACCTCGTTCGCGAAGGACGGGCCGGCGTAGCGGGCGACGGCCTCGTGCCATGCGATGGGGTCGGGGCTGGGCGGGGCGCCGAGCATGCGCTGCTGCTCGGCGAGGAGCGCGGCTCCGCCTCTGAGGTTGGCGGCCCTGTCGTGCCGTAGCCGCTCGGTGGGCAGCCCGGTCAGCCGCGCGGCCCGCTGCAACGTCCGCTCGTCCCTCTGGACGGTTGCCGGGGGAGTCGTGGTGATGCGCATCGGCCGCGCGTCGTCGCCCCGCGGGTCGCCCAGGTGGTGCGGTCCCGCCTCGGGTACGGCGTTGACGTCCACCAGGTGCATCGGTCCGTACCCGCCCGACACGCTGGGCCGCCAGTCGTGGGTGTCCCAGCGCGACTCCAGGTAGGACACGCCGAGCAGCACGCTCTCCGGCACGCCGTACTCCTTGGCCGCGGCCTGGAAGTCCTCCTGAGCCCCTCCAGGGCCGAGCGCGGCGATAAGGGCGGCGGCGGCCCAGAGCAGCATGAGAACCCCCTGCGAAGCGAGATCAGTCAATAACGCAGCGTAACGGGCGAGCTGATCGCGGCTTTCGCGGGGTATGGCGATCTCTGTGCGCGTGTCGGCCTCTTGGAGGCTTGCGCGCACCCCATTCATCGGCGTGTCGCCTTTCAGTGGGTGATTCCTGCCCGATTTCGGGCAGGATGTTGGCATGGCGTGTGATCCCTGCGTAGGGTCCTGCCCTGTGCATCCCTACGAGGACCTCATCGCGCACCTGACCAGGACGAGCCAGCTCGCCCACGG
Source organism: Nonomuraea mangrovi (assembly GCF_042681425.1). Classification (NCBI taxonomy): domain Bacteria; kingdom Bacillati; phylum Actinomycetota; class Actinomycetes; order Streptosporangiales; family Streptosporangiaceae; genus Nonomuraea; species Nonomuraea mangrovi. Next base: position 1,014,473 of record NZ_JBHUFV010000033.1, read on the forward strand.
TGAGGCGGCGCGCGTGGTGGCCGAGGTGGTGGCGTACTTCTCCGAGCCCGTCGAGGAGTTCGTGCGGCGCCGCCACGGTGAGCTGAAATCCCGTGGCCTCACCAACGACGAGATCTTCCCCAGGATCGCGGCGGAACTACCCGCGCGGCGCGTGGCGGCCCCCGAGCTGTCGCTGCGCCAGCTGCGCAGGATCGTCTACGGATAGGAAGGTTGGCCCATGTGCGGAATCGTCGCTTATGTCGGCAGCAAGGATGCCGCGCCCATCCTGCTGGAGGGGCTGCAGCGCCTGGAGTACCGCGGCTACGACTCGGCCGGGGTGGTGGTGTCGAACAAGGGGCTCAAGCTGCGTAAGGTCAAGGGCCGCGTGGCCGACCTCGCCAAGGCCGTACCCGCCAGGTTCAAGGGGACGCTCGGCATCGGGCACACCCGCTGGGCCACCCACGGCGTGCCGAGCGACGAGAACGCCCATCCGCACCTGTCGTCCGACGAGCGCATCGCCGTCGTGCACAACGGCATCATCGAGAACGCCGACGAGCTGCGCGCCAGGCTCGTCGCCGAGGGCGTGGTCTTCGTCTCCGAGACCGACACCGAGGTGCTCGCGCACCTGATCGCCCGGACGGTCACCGAGACCGACACCCTGGAGGAGGCCGTCAGGAAGGCGCTCAAGAGCATCGTCGGCACCTACGGCATCGCGGTCGTCGACTCCGAGCGGCCCAAGGAGATCGTGGTCGCCCGCAACGGCAGCCCGATCGTGCTCGGTCTGGGTGAGAAGGAGATGTTCGCCGCCTCCGACGTGGCCGCCCTCGTCCGTTACACCCGCCAGGTCGTCCACCTGGAGGACGGCGAGCTGGCGGTGCTGACCGCCGACGGCTTCCACACCTTCGCCAGCGGAGGGCGCGAGACCGCCAAGGAGCCGCTGACCGTCGACTGGGACGCGGGCCACTACGACACCGGCGGCTACGAGCACTACCTGCTCAAGGAGATCTCCGAGCAGCCCGAGTCGATCGCCAGGACCCTGCGCGGCCGCCTCGACGAGCGCTTCCACATCGCCCACCTGGGCGGTCTCAACATGGACGCCCGCGAGACCCGGTCCTTCCGCCGGGTGAAGATCATCGGGTGCGGCAGCGCGTACTACTCCGGCCAGATCGGCGCGCAGCTGATCGAGGAGCTGGCCCGCATCCCCGCCGACGCCGAGCCCGCCAGCGAGTTCCGCTACCGCAATCCGGTCGTCGACCCCGACACCCTCTACGTCGCGATCAGCCAGTCGGGCGAGACCTACGACACGCTGGCGGCCGTGCAGGAGCTCAAGCGCAAGGGCGGGCGGGTCATCGGCATCGTCAACGCGGTGGGCAGTGCGATCGCCAGGGAGGTCGACGGCGGCATCTACCTGCACGCGGGCCCCGAGGTGTCGGTGGCCTCCACCAAGGCGTTCACCTCGACCGCGATCGCCTTCGCCCTGCTCGCCCTGCACTTCGGGCGGGTGCACGACCTGTCGCCGGCCGACGGCCGCCGCATCGTCGAGGGGCTGCGCGAGCTGCCGACGCAGATCGAGAAGATCCTCGAGCAGGGCGACCGCATCGCCGAGCTGGCCAAGAAGTACGCGGTGCATCCGAGCATGATGTTCGTCGGCCGGGTGCGGGGCTACCCGGTGGCCCGCGAGGGCGCGCAGAAGCTCAAGGAGATCTCCTACATCCACGCCGAGGCCTATCCGGCTAGCGAGCTCAAGCACGGGCCGCTCGCGCTGATCGGCCCCGAGCTGCCGACGGTGGCGATCGTGCCCGACGACGAGCTGCTCGACAAGAACCTCACCACGCTGGGCGAGATCAGGGCGCGTGGCGGCCAGGTCCTCATGGTCGGCCACCGCGAGCCCGACGCCAAGCTGGCCGACGACGTGATCGTGATCCCCAAGAACGAGATCGAGCTCGACCCGATCCTGCTGACGATCCCGCTGCAGCTGCTGGCCTACCACGCGGCCGTCGCGCTGGAGCGGGATGTCGACAAGCCGCGCAACCTGGCCAAGAGCGTCACCGTCGAATAGGCCCAAGGAGAGGGCCCTCAGGGCAGCAGCAGGCCCCAGTAGAGGGCCCACGGGATCATGACCGCGCCGGCCGTGACGAGCAGGCCGAGCCGTACCCGCTCGGAGCCCCGCCCGGCCGCGCGCCAGGCGCGGGCGGTCAGCACGGTGGCGACGGCGACCGTGACCACCAGTGCCTGCAGCAGCAGCCAGAGCACGGGCCTGCCCGCCAGGACGGGTCCGGGTTCGGCCAGCTTGCCACCCGTCATGACCAGGTACATCAGGTAGCCGAAGCCGCCGGCCACCACGGCCAGCCCCGCGCCCGCCAGCACTCTGGGCGCGGGGCCCGCGGCCACCGCCGTACCCCTGACCCTGCGGACGCCGGCGGCCAGCGGGTAGCCGAGGAAGGCGACCAGGAACAGCAGGAGCGCGGCGGCCTGCACGGGAGCCGACTCCCACCAGGCGGGCGGCGGCACAGGGATGGTCGCCGACGCCTGCTGCGCCTTCGTGCCCGCCTCCGGCGGGCTCGAACGGGGCGCGCGCCCGGAGGCGACGTCGGACACCCACGATCCGACCAGCTCGGGGTAGCCGGGCGTCAGCTCGGGCGCCCTGGTGACGCCGCCGTCGGGAGTGCGGTGGGCGGCGTGGTCCGCGCCGGTGAACAGGCGGAGCGTCACGTGCTCGTTGCCGCCCTCGGCCAGGGTTCTCGCCATCAGCGGAGGGCTCTCGACCGGCGGGGTCAGCAGGTCGTGCGTGCCCCAGATCGCCAGGACCGGCTGACGGACCTTCCGCAGCACGGGCAGCGGGTCGTGCCATGGCTCGGGGAACAGCCCGCCGTCGGAGATCGCCCGGTACAGCGTGGGCACCGAACGGTCGGGCAGCGAGCCCGCGACGCCGGCCTTGCGCAGGCCCGCCGAGACCGCCCACGCCTGCTGGCGCAGCGGCTGCAGGGAGTTGGCGCCGACCAGCACCACGAACGCCACGTCGGTGGAGCGTGAGGCGGCCAGCGGCACCACCCATCCGCCCTCGCTCAGCCCCCAGAGCCCGACGTGGGCCGGGTTCACGCCCGCCTGGCGGCGCAGCGCCGCCACCGCGCCGAGCGCGTCGTCGGCCAGCTGTGAATAGGAGCGCTCGAACAGCGAGTAGCCCTCGGTGCGCTTGTCGTAGACCAGCACCGCCATGCCGCGTCTGGCGAACTCCACGGCCTCGGTCATGAGCTTGGTCCTGGGCGTGCCCGCGCCGGCTCCGTGCACGAGCACGATCCCGGGGCGCGCGCCCTGCCCGCCTCTGGGGGACAGGACCGTGCCGCGCAGGGTGAGCCCGCCGCCGCCCGCGAAGCTCACTTCCGTCGTGGTCAGATCGGCCGGCACCGGTACGGCAGGCGGCGCCCCCGTCGCCGGTACGCCGGTCGTCGGCCTGGCGTGCGCCGCCGCCGGTGCGGCCAGCGCCACCAGCAGCGCCATCGCTGAGATCACTAATCTCTTCATGTTGCCGAACCTACTCTGCAGAGAGTTATCGGCAAAGACATGTCTGCAGAAATCCTTCTGGAGGACTAGGGTGCTCGTCATGAAGGATGACGAGCCGTGGGTCCTGGACGACCCGGGCAAGCTGAAGGCCCTGGCCCACCCGATGCGCCGCGCCATGCTCCGTCACCTGGGCCTGCACGGTCCCGCCACGTCCACGACGCTCGGCTCGCTGCTCGACGCCAAGACCGGCACGACCAGCTATCACCTGCGCCAGCTGGAGAAGTACGGGTTCATCGAGGAGATCCCCGAGCGGTCGGCCGGGCGTGAGCGGTGGTGGCGGAAGACGGAGACGGGAGACATCAGGCTGCCCCATCCGGCGCAGCTCGCGCCCGAGGACCGCCCGGTGCTGGCCGAGTTCCACCGGATCGGGCTCGAGGAGGACAAGGGGATCCTGCTGGAGCTCCTGCCCGCCGCCTACCAGGCCGATCCCGCGTGGGTGAAGGTCTCGCGCGCTCTCGGCCGGATGACGCTGGGCGAGCTGGAGGACTTCTTCGAGGAGTACATGCTGCTGCTGAAGAAGTACAGCCATCGTGCCGCCGACGCTCCTGAGCAGGCCCGGCCCCTGCACATCCGCCTGCTCGCCCTGCCCGCGGACCTGCCCGCCCCCGATGTGTGACTCTCCGCCTCCGACCAATAACATGGAGTAGCGGAGGGGTGGGGCGACGGGAGGGGCCTGCGCATGCGCCGTCGGGAGTTCGTCGCGAGAGCGCTGGCCGCTATGGCGGGCCTGGCCGGCTGCGGTACGGCCACGCGCCCGACCCCGAGCTTCTCCGTCGTGCCGGGAGGGGAGGCCTGGGTCCCCGTCGCGCGGGTGCTCGCGGGGCAGTTCAAACGCGACGGCGTGGCCGAGGGAGGGCCCCTGCTGACGGTGACCGGCCTGCCCGCGATCGCGGCCGCCGAGATGGCCGGGGTGAAGGAGACGGGCACCCCGCTGGCCAGGCTGGTCGGCGACGTCGAGGTCCTGGTCGTCTCCAACGCCTCCGTCTTTCGCGAGTTCGACGACTTCGCGCGGCGGCTGGTCGCCGACCCCGGCGGCACCGTGCTGGGCGGCAGGCCGCAGGGAGAGTCCGATCACCTGCTGTTCGGACTGGTCGCGCGCGGTCTCGGCGCGGACGCCAGGGTGCTCGACTACGCGGGCTACCCCACCACGGACGATGCGGCCGAGGCGCTGCTGGCGGGCAGGGTGGGCGTCGCCGCGGGCCCGCTCGGCGAGTGGCGCAAGCGCCTCGGCAAGGGGCGTCTCAGGGCGCTGGCCGTCTCCTCGGCCGAGCGGGTCGAGGACGTCGAGGCGCCGACCCTGCTGGAGTCCGGTGTCAGGGTCGACTTCGCCGACTGGTGCGCGGTGCTCGGGCCCAAGCAGATGAGCGAACGCGATCGCGCCCGGGCGGTCGAGGTGCTCGACGAGGTCGCCCGGTCCGCGCGGTGGCTGGACGCCTGCCGCGCCAGAGGGTGGAAGCCGATCCCGCTCAGCGGCGACGACTTCGCCGCGTGGCTCGGGTCCGAGGCCGGCAGGACCCGCGAAGTGCTCAAGGACCTGGGGCTGATCGACACAACTTGTTGGGGTAGTTGCGTCCGCGGCCACTAGATGTAGGATCCTGGTCGTCGCTGGTTCGCCCGAGCAGGGCGAAGCAAAAGGGAAGCCGGTGAGATGCCGGCACTGCCCCGCAGCGGTGAGCGGGAACGACCGCCGTCACGAAGCACTGGGCCCATGGCCTGGGAAGCGACGGCCAGTAGGAAGCTGACGTACGCCCGCGAGTCCGAAGACCTGCCAGCGGTGTGACCTGTCCAAGGCCTCGAGGGAGGGCCGCGGGGTCTCGCGGCGTGCCCGCGTGCTCTCGCCTGCCTTCACGGGGTGAGCTCGCGAGGAGAGAGCGTGACGCAGATCGTAGAGGTGGATCGCCGGCTGGCCATCGAGGAGGCCGCCGCCAGGGTGATCGCCGACCCGGAGAACTCCAGGGTCGCCGCCAGGCTGCTGGCCGAGCAGATCGCGGACGAGGCCGCCGCGCACGGCGTGAGGACCTTCTCCGAGTCGATCGTGGCCACCCACGCCGCGGGTCTGCTCCAGGACGGGCTGGCCGCCTTCGTGGCGGCCAACGCCGCCGCCCTCGACGCGCTGGTGGACGAGAGCGCCGACGACAGGTTCGAGTACTTCGGCCTGCGCACCGTCTACGACCGCTACCTGCTGCGCCACCCCGAGACGCGCGGCGTGCTCGAACGCCCGCAGCACTTCCTGCTGCGCGTCGCCTGCGGTCTTTCCGCCTCGGTCGCCGAGGCCGCCGAGCTGTACGCGCTGATGTCCACGCTGTCGTACCTGCCCAGCTCGCCCACGCTGTTCAACTCCGGCTCCCGCCGTCCCCAGCTCTCGTCGTGCTTCCTGCTCGACTCGCCGCGCGACGAGCTGGAAGGGATCTACGAGCGTTACGGCCAGGTCGCCAGGCTGTCGAAGTACGCCGGCGGCATCGGCATCGCGTGGACCAGGGTCCGCTCGCGCGGCTCGCTGATCCGCGGCACGAACGGCCACTCCAACGGCATCGTCCCGTGGCTGCGCACGCTCGACTCCAGCGTGGCCGCCGTCAACCAGGGCGGCCGCCGCAAGGGCGCGGCCTGCGTCTACCTGGAGACCTGGCACGCCGACATCGAGGAGTTCCTCGAACTGCGTGACAACACCGGCGAGGAGGCCCGCCGGGCCCACAACCTCAACCTCGCCAACTGGGTGCCCGACGAGTTCATGCGCCGCGTCGAGGCCGACCAGCCGTGGTCGCTGTTCGACCCCAAGCAGGTGCCGCACCTGACCGACCTGTACGGCGAGGCGTTCGACGTGGCCTACCGGGCCGCGGAGGCGGCGGGCCTGCACACCCGTCAGATCCCCGCGCGCACGCTCTACGGCCGGATGATGCGCACGCTCGCGCAGACCGGCAACGGCTGGATGACCTTCAAGGACGCCGCCAACCGCGCCTCCAACCAGACCGCGCGCCCGGAGAACGTCATCCACCTGTCGAACCTCTGCACCGAGATCCTCGAGGTGACAAGCGACGGCGAGACCGCCGTCTGCAACCTGGGCTCGATCAACCTGGCCGCCCACCTGGCGGGCGGCACCATGGACTGGGTACGGCTGCGCGCCACCGTCAGGACCGCGGTGCGCTTCCTGGACAAGACGATCGACCTGGGCTTCTACCCGACGCCCGAGGCCGAGACCGCCAACCTGCGATGGAGGCCGATCGGGCTCGGCGTGATGGGCCTGGCCGACGTGTTCTTCTCGCTGCGCCTGCCGTTCGACTCGGCCGAGGCGCTCGCGCTGTCCACGCGCATCGCCGAGGAGATCGCGCTGGCCGCCTACGACACCTCCGCCGACCTCGCCGTCGAGCGCGGGCGTCACCCCTCCTACGGCGACACCAGGGCGGCGCAGGGCGTCCTGCACCCGGACCACTACGGCGCCGGCGACTCGCCCGAGTGGACCGCCCTGCGCGCCAAGATCGACAGAACCGGGCTGCGGAACTCCCTCATGATCGCCATCGCGCCGACGGCGACGATCGCCTCGATCGCGGGCTGCTACGAGTGCATCGAGCCGCAGGTGTCGAACGTCTTCAAGCGCGAGACCCTGTCCGGCGAGTTCCTGCAGGTCAACCGGTACCTGGTCGCGGACCTGCAGGGCCTTGGGCTGTGGACGCAGGAGATGCGCGACGCGGTGAAGCGCGCGGACGGCTCGATCCAGGACATCCAGGGGATCCCGGCCGAGCTCAAGACCCTGTACAGGACGGCGTGGGAGCTGCCGCAGAAGGCGCTCATCGACCTGGCGGCGGCGCGGACGCCCTACATCGACCAGTCGCAGTCACTGAACCTCTTCATGGCGACGCCGACGATCGGCAAGCTGTCGTCGATGTACGCCTACGCGTGGAAGCAGGGGCTGAAGACCACCTACTACCTGCGCTCGCGCCCCGCCACCAGGATCGCGCAGACGACCGTGCAGGCGGCGCCCGAGCAGGCGTTCACGGTGAGCGAGGCGGTCGCGTGCTCGCTGGAGAACCCCGAGGTGTGCGAGGCCTGCCAGTAGGCACGCCGCCCCGCACGACAGACGTTCCGTTCGCAAGGAGAAACACATGCTGCTCGACCCCGGTATGGACCTGACGCTGCGCCCGATGCGCTATCCCGACTTCTACGAGCGCTACCGGGCCGCGATCCGCAACACCTGGACGGTCGAGGAGGTGGACCTGCACAGCGACCTGGCCGATCTCGCCAAGATGTCGCCCCAGGAGCGCCACCTCATCAACCGGCTGGTCGCCTTCTTCGCCACCGGCGACTCCATCGTCGCCAACAACCTCGTCCTCAACCTCTACCAGCACGTCAACGCCCCCGAAGCCCGCCTGTACCTGTCCAGGCAGCTGTTCGAGGAGGCGGTGCACGTGCAGTTCTACCTGACGCTGCTCGACACCTACCTGCCCGACCCCGACGAGCGCGTGAAGGCGTTCGCCGCCGTCGACAACATCCCCTCCATCCGCGACAAGGCCGAGTTCTGCTTCCGGTGGATCGACTCCCTGTCCGACCTGCAGCGGCTGGAGACCAGGCAGGACCGCAGGACCTTCCTGCTCAACCTCATCTGCTTCGCCGCCTGCATCGAGGGCCTGTTCTTCTACGGCGCCTTCGCCTACGTCTACTGGTTCCGCTCCCGCGGCCTGCTCGGCGGCCTGGCCACCGGCACCAACTGGGTCTTCCGCGACGAGTCGATGCACATGGAGTTCGCCTTCAGCGTCGTCGACACCGTCCGCGCCGAGGAGCCCGACCTGTTCGACGACAAGCTCGGCGAGCAGGTCACCAGGATGCTGGAGGAGGCCGTCGCGGCCGAGCTGGCCTTCGCGAGCGACCTGTGCGGTGACGGCATGTCGGGCATGACCGTCGGGCAGATGCGTGAGTACCTTGAGTACGTCGCCGACCAGCGGCTGCGCCGGCTCGGCCTGCCCATCAGGTACGGCACCGCCAACCCCTTCGCGTTCATGGAACTGCAGGACGTGCAGGAGCTGGCGAACTTCTTCGAACGCAGGGTTTCCGCATATCAGGTCGCGGTTGAGGGCAATGTGACCTTCGACGAGACATTCTGAGACATTAGGGGGCATGATTGTGTCGCCGATGAACTGGCTCATCCTGATCGGTTCCGTGCTCGGGGCGGTCATCGGCGTCGAACTGGTTCGCAGGGTCCTGCTCAAGGCCGGCCGTACCTGGGACTTCCTCAGGCACCTGGTGGTCAGGTGCACCTGGCCCGGGTTCGCCGTGGCGGCGGTCGTCGCCTTCAACGCCGCGTTCGTCCCCACCATGGTCAGCTCCTCGGCGAGCCCCATCGTCGAGCGTCTCACCGGCGTCGTCACCATCGCCGCGTTCACCTGGCTGCTCATCCAGGCCGCCTACGCGGTCACCGATGTCGTCCTCGACCAGCTCGAGCGGGTCGAGGAGAACAACCGCAGAGCCCGGCGGGCAAGGACCCAGATCACCCTGGTCCGCAGGGCCGCCGCCGCGGTGATCATCGTGATCTCGTTCGGCGCCGCGCTGTTCACCTTCCCCGAGGTGCGGGCGCTCGGCGCCGGACTGCTCGCCTCGGCCGGCATCGCGGGCGCGATCGTCGGCATCGCGGCCCAGTCCACGATCGGCAACATGCTCGCAGGGCTGCAACTCGTCTTCAGCGACGCGTTGCGGCTCGACGACGTGGTCGTGGTCAACAACGAGTGGGGCAGGATCGAGGAGCTCACGCTCACCTACGTCGTGGTCCGCTCGTGGGACGAGCGGCGCCTGGTCTTCCCCGTCTCCTATTTCACCCAGAACCCGTTCGAGAACTGGACCAGGCACGGCAGCAGGGTCATCGGGCACGTCTACTTCCGCGTCGACTGGTCGGTGCCCGTGCAGGAACTGCGCGAGGAACTGCACCGGTTCGTCAAGGACCACCCGCTGTGGGACCAGAAGGACTGGACGCTCCAGGTCACCGACGTCCAGCCCAACGGCCTGGTGGAGCTGCGCGCGCTGATGAGCGCGGCCGACTCGGCCTCGGTCTGGGATCTGAAGTGCGACGCCCGCGAGCACCTCGTGACCTTCCTGAAGACCCACTACCCGCAGGCGCTGCCCCGCTTCAGGGTCGAGAGCTCCTCCTTCGGCGCCTTCGCCGACTCAGGCTCCGGGGGCTGGCCGAAGGACCCGCGTGGCGCCCGCGATCAGCGCGGTGGCCAGAACCCACCCTGACACCACCAGCGTCCACGCCACCCACGCCGTCCACCCGGCGGGCTCGTACGCGCCGCGCACCTCGAACACGCTCACCGGCACCAGCAGGTCGAGCGAGTAGACGAACGCGTTGAACGTGCGGGTCTCGCCGGGGTCCACCTGTACCGGCGGCATCCGTCCGAAGATGACCGTTCCCGCGGCGAGCAGGACCACCGCCCACAGGCCTGCCAGCCACGAGCGGTAGCCGTACCCGACCATGAGGTCGAGCAGCCGCCCCCACACCCTGCCGGGCGCGCGCAGGGTGCCGCGCCGCTCGCGCTGCTTGGCCAGCAACGCCCGCCGCGCGTCGGGCTCGTGCCCGATGCGCCGGTACCACGAGGCCAGCTGCTCGTACGGCTGCGGCCGGTACCCGTTCGGATCGTGGCGCAGCCAGCCGAGCCGTTCGGCGAGCGTCCACGGCCCGCGCAGCGACTCGTACGTCAGCCCGTCGAGCTGCACGGCGTCCGGATAGGCGTCGGGGGAGTCGAGCAGCACCCCGAAGCGGGAGTAGCCGAAGTTGATCCCGCCCTCGACCACGTCGGGACGCATGATCACCTCGTCGGCCTGCATGTGGCTCAGGTGCAGCGCCCTGTCCGGCGACCGGAGCTCGGCGTGATGGAAGGACAGGACCCCGTCGACCCGCGCGCCGCGCATCCTGATCGTGCCGTCGGCGCGGAAACCGTTGCTGAGCTCGGCGGTGGCCGCCGTCATGAAGTCGGCGTTGATCGAGCCGACGTGCGCCCGCTCGAGATAGAGGCCGCCGGGGAACTCGCCGCCGATCAACCGCAGCCCGCCGTGGGCGCGCAGGCCGCGCAGGAACGTGCCGCCGCCCACCGACAGGCCACCCGCCCACAGCGCCCACTCGTGCATGGTGTCGCCCGCCTCGCCCTGGGGCTCGCGCACGTCGCCGTGGGCCGACTCGGACGTGGTGGTGCGCGGCGGCGGCGCGGAGAGCGTCGTCCTGGACAGCCGGCACTGGCCTTCGACGCGGGCGTTGTCCAGGCGTACCCCCGCGTGCACGGTCGAGCCGTCCAGCTCGAACAGGCCGTCCACCTTCATCCGCGAGCCCTTGAACCTGGTCAGCTCGCAGCCGCGCAGCCTGACTCCCCTGGCGGTGGCGTCGGACAGGTCGACGGGTTCGGCGACGTGGCAGTTGAGCAGGTAGAGCGGGACGTCGATGGCCGCGCCCGACAGGTCGAGGGCGCCGGTCACGCGGGCGCCGGCCAGCCGTACCCCCGGCACCTGGCCGGGGGTACGCTCGACCGCGCCGAGGAGCAGCGCGGCGATCACCTCGGCCCGCACCTCGCGCTCGCGCCCCCAGCGGTCGGCCTGCGACGGATCGTCGAGTTCCCTGTCGCCGGCGCGCAGATCCACCCATGCCCCGCTGGGAAAGGCCCGCCACAGGCGGCGTTCGGCCGGCGATAATCTGCGCACGGGTGAGATTTTAATCTGTGGCACTTTAGCGAATTGCCTTTTACCTTTGTGCTGTTCGCGAGAGAGAAAGCGGTCCAAGCCGTCAGGCTTTTTCTCTCTCAGGTCTGACCGGCGGGAATGGCGCCCCCCGGATGGATGTGAACGCCACTCGCCCCGGGCATGGAACCACGCCGCCCACGCCCGGGGTCACACCTCATGCGGTACCGCGGGCCGGACCCCGAGTTCGGTGAGAAGTCCGGCGATCTTGCCGGCGCGCAGCGGGTCGACGGGCAGGACATGGCTCGTCCACCAGCGCGCGGCCTCGGGGTTCGGCCCCGCCGGCACCTGGCCGAGGTAGTCGTTCAGCGGCGGGTCGTAGATGAACCCGGGCACGACGCCCCGCTGCTCGAGCTGGGCGACGACGGCGTCCCTGTCCTCGACCACGAGCGGGACCCGCAGCAGCGGCTGGGGCTCGGCGTGGCGCACCCCTTCGGCGGCCCACGGGGTCTCGCGCAGCAGGCGTACCCCCGCCAGACGCGGCTCCCTCTCGCGGTCGATCACGCGGAACCTGGAGTTCTGGTACCGGCGCACGAGCGGGCCGTGGCGCATCCGCCAGTCGGCCTGGTCGATCGACAGCCAGTAGTCGAGGGCCGACAGCAGTTCGGCGTCCGTGGACCGCGCGTCCCCGCCCCCTGCCGCGGCGGGCGCCGCGGCCAGCGCCGCCTTGAGCTCGGGCTCGCGCGAGGGCAGGCGGTGCCCCGTCCACGTCATCAGGCCCAGCCGCTTGAGCGCGTGCCAGATGGGCCGCACCAGCCCCGTGCGGTAGATCGTCTCCCTGATCACGGGCCGCATGACGGCCGCGAGCTGACGTCCGGGCACGAGGAGCTCGTCCCTGGCCTCCTCCAGCGCCCTCAGATCGGCGGGGTCGGCGCAGGTGAGGAAGGCGCCGGACATCGCACGGCCGTGCTTGGCCAGGCTGTAGACGCCCGCCACGCCGAACGTGCCCGCGAGCCGCCCGTCGACCGTGGTCAGCATGGCGTGGGCGGCGTCGTCGATGATCGTCACCCCGTGGCGCGAGCAGGCCTCCCGCAGTTCGGCGATCCGGTCGGGCTGGCCGTACAGGTGTGTGGTGAGGACGCCCGACACACCTGTCCAGTCGACGGCGGGCACGTCGATGTTGCCATCACGCCACGAGACCGGTGCCAGCACGGGGGTCAGCCCCGCCGCCAGCACCATGAACAGCACGATCTCGCAGTTGGTCGGTGCCAGCAGCACGCTGTCGCCCGGCTTGAACCAGTGGCGCAGCGCCAGATAGAGGGCGAACCTGCCCGAGGGCACGTGGAGACAGTCCTGCCCCGCTCTGTCGCGCATCACCGGCGCCTGCCGTAGGCGCGCAGCATCTTGTCGACGGCCCCGTAGAGCGCCGGGGTCTCCAGGATGAGTCTGCGCGCGCGGCGGACGGGTTCGTGGCGCAGCTTGTGCAGGGTGGCGCCCAGCGTACGGCGGCGCACGACCCCCTCGCCGACGGGCGCTCCGGTGCTGCGCAGCGCGTCCTTGTACTCCGAGCCCGTGCCGATGCCCAGGTCGAGGGCCTGGATGCCGATCTCAGCGGCGTCCTCGGCCATGTGCAGGTGCTGGATGAGGCCGGGGGAGTACTTGGCGAAGTCGGGGTCGTAGGCGGGGAACCAGCCGATCAGCACCGAGTCCGAGCGCAGCCCGAAGTGTCCGGCGACCGGGCGGCCGTCGACGTACATCATCGACAGCGGGCCGGCGAAGGAGGGTGTGTCGACGGCGTACAGCCGGTCGACCAGCTCCACCACCCACGGCTGTCCGAACCTGTCGGCGCGGCCCATCCGGCGGTACTGCGCCGACTTCCACTCGCGTAGCACGCGGAAGTCGTCGGCGCTGCGTGAGGCGAAGTCGAAGGTGACCTCGCCGAAATCCCTGCCGAGCTTGCGCTCCTTGTACAGCGTGCTCTTGTAGAACTTCGACGAGCGCTTGGCGAGCTCGGCCGCGTAGGCGGCGTACCCGGACGACAGGTCGAGCACCACGCTCTGCTGGGAGAGCGTCTCGTACGGCTGGAACCACGGCTGGCGCTCGACCAGGCAGCCGAACTCCCAGACGTGCAGCCCCAGCCCCCTGAGCAGCGCGTCGGCGTCGAAACGGACTCCGGTCCTGTGGATCACCCCCTGGCACAGCGAGACCCACGAGCCGATCGCGGTCCCCACGCCGCCCGCGCCGACCTCGAAGGGCAGGAACCCGGCGATGCCCTCGCCGTCACTGATGATCCCGACGCGCGCCGCCCTGCTCACCTCGCCCATGGCGATCGTGAACTCGGGACTCAGGAAGGGGTTGGCCAGATGGGGTTGCGCTGCCTGCATCTCACGCCAGGCGGTGAGTTCGCTCTCGCCGAGCTCACCGGGCCTGACCACGGAAAAGGTGGAACGTTTCATATCAAGCTGGAACATACCCATCCTCATGAAGAAACAGCAGCAACCCTACGAAGGTGCGGTACCACGGTCAGCGCAATGATCGCATTGGCCGCCAGCACCGCGTAGCCCACTCCGGTGATCCCCGCCACGGGGAAGAGGACGGCGATCAGGCCCAGCGTCAGCACCGCGAGGCCGATCTGCACGATCGCCAGCCGCCTGGCCTGGCTCATCGCCCTGAGCGTGCTGAGGTGGATCTCGATCAGCATGCCGGGCAGCACCGACAGCGCCATCAGCCGCAGCAGGGGCGAGGCGGCGTCGGCCATCTCGCTGCTGAAGACCGACAGGATCAGCGGCGCGCCCAGCGCGGCGATCGCCACGATCGGCACGATGATCAGCACGATGCGGCGCAGGGCGTTGCGCACGCTGCGGGCCAGCTCCGAGGCATTGAAGGCGCCCTCGACCGTGAGCGAGACGGCCATGTTGGCGGCCAGCAGCCCGATCATGCAGCCCAGCGTGTGGGTGACGGAGAAGTAGCCGAAGACGGTGGCGTCGTTGAGCCAGGCGGCCACCAGGACAGGGACCAGGTAGAGGGTCAGCAGCAGCGACAGCGCGCCGGGGAAGTCGCCGGCGAGGAACCTGCCGACCTGGCGGAGCCGGGGCGGGTCGCCGCCGTTCTCGGTGACGTGCCGGGGGATGAAGACCTTGAAGATGAACCAGTTGATCGGGATCAGCGCCATCGCCGTCGGGATGATCCACGACAGGAAGATGCCGCCGGACAGACCGCCATGGGGCAGCGCGAACGCCAGGGCCGCCAACATCACCATCTTCACCAGGCCGAAGGCCAGGCTGTTGGCCGGCACCCAGACCGCCTTGCGCAGTCCTGCCAGCGTCACGTCCTGGAGCGTGAAGATCGTCCAGACCAGCACGGAGGCCAGGAAGAACAGCCCGGGGCCGAAACCGCCGAGGTCAGCGTAGGCGGGGCCCCAGAGCGGGAGCGTCAGCAGGAAGGCGAGCGCCGCGACGACGCCCGTCGCCCCGGCCACGGCGTAGCCGCGCAGGACGAACTCGGCGGTGCGCCGGCCCGCCACCGGGATGAACCTGGCCATCGCCCCCGCGAGCGCCAGACCGGTCAGCGACGAGAACAGGCGCATGGCGCTGATCATCGTCTGACCCTCGCCGAAGGCGGCGGGCGTGTAGAGCTTGGTGGCCAGGAACCAGTAGCCGAGCCCGAGCACGGCGGTGATCCCTGTGTTGGCCATGAGCGCGTAGGCCTGCAGGAACAGCGGGTTCCGCAGGTCCCTGCGCAGTCGGTCGGCCAAGGTGGGTGCGGCCACGGGGGTTGGCATGGCTCCATCTTCGTCCTGGCCGCTTGCAGCGGTCTTACCGGTAACTTTCACCCGGTGGTCCGAGTCAGGTGCCTCACTTGTCACATTGACCATCATGTCCGACGGTTGGAGTGACCCGGCACGTCTTGAGTCACTCGTTATGCGCCGGGAACCGCCCGCGCAGCCCCGGATCACGAAATCTCGTGACCCGGGTGAACGCCGTCGGCCGTCACGCTCAGCGCCTCTCAGCGGCCTCGCGCGGCGGACCCGCGCGAGGCAGGCCGCGCTCGCCGCGGTACGGCTAGCGATCCACGATCTCGTTCTTGCCGATCACCACCACGCCGCCCCTGGTGACGGCGAAACGGGTGCGGTCGTAGTCGAGGTCGAAGCCGATCCTCGCGCCGTCGGGGATCACAACGTTCTTGTCGATGATCGCCTTGCGGACGACGGCGCCCCTGCCGATCTTGACGTTGTCCATCAGCACCGAGTCCTCCACCAGGGAGTGGGAGTGCAGGACCACGCGCGGCGACAGGATCGAGCGCTGTGCCGTGCCGCCGGAGACGATCACGCCGGGGGAGACCAGCGAGTCGATGGCGCGGCCCACCCTGTCGCCCTCGTTGTGCACGAACTTGGCAGGCGGCAGCGGGTCGTGCCCGGTGTAGATCGGCCACCGGTCGTTGTAGAGGTTGAAGATCGGGTGCGCGGAGATCAGGTCCATGTGCGCCTCGTAGTAGGCGTCGAGCGTCCCCACGTCACGCCAGTAGCCCCTGTCGCGCTCGGTCGAGCCCGGCACGAGGTTGTTGGCGAAGTCGTAGACCTCGGCGCCGCCCGACTTGACCATCATCGGGATGATGTTGCCGCCGAGGTCGTGCTTGCTGGTCGGGTCGAGCGCGTCCTCGCGAAGCGCGTCGATCATCGCCTGCGTCTTGAAGACGTAGTTGCCCATCGAGGCGTAGACCTCGTCGGGATGGTCGGGCAGGCCCACCGCGTCCTTCGGCTTCTCCCTGAACGCCACGATCCTGCGCCCCGAGGGGTCGGTCTCGATGACGCCGAACTGGTCGGCCAGCGACAGCGGCTGCCTGATCGCCGCCACCGTCACCTCCGCCCCGGAGTCGACGTGCTGGGCCACCATCTGCCGCGGGTCCATCCGGTAGATGTGGTCGGCGCCGAACACGATCACGTGCTCGGGCAGCTCGTCGTAGATGAGGTTGAGGTTCTGGAACAGCGCGTCGGCCGAGCCGGAGAACCAGCGCGGACCCAGACGCTGCTGGGCGGGGACGGGCGTCACGTAGTTGCCCAGCATGGCCGACAGGCGCCAGGTCCGTGAGACGTGGCGGTCGAGGCTGTGATTCTTGTACTGCGTCAGCACCACGATCTGCAGGTAGTGGCCGTTGGCGAGATTCGACAGCACGAAGTCGATCAGCCGGTACATTCCGCCGAACGGCACCGCTGGTTTCGCGCGGTCAGCCGTCAGCGGCATCAATCTCTTGCCTTCTCCACCTGCTAGCACGACTGCGAGCACCCTGGGCGACGTCATGGCGTGACGCTACCCCGAAACCGGCCGACAAAGCAGATCCACATGCCCACCAACAGGACAGCGAGTCGCTCTTCACCATGATCGTGATCATTCGGGACGTCTTCCCGCCCTGAGGCCCCGCCGCCGTGGGCCTCGGCCGCCTTCGACGGCGGTCCGGTCGAGGGCCAGCCGGCTAGGGCAAAATACTCCAAACGCATCTAATCAACGCTTTTACCCGCGTGTTCCGCGCACGGTGGGGAACGCGGGTGTGCGTTAGGGTCGGCGTGTGCGCGTGGATCTGCTGAGTCGTGAATACCCGCCAGAGGTGTACGGCGGCGCCGGTGTGCATGTGGAGTACCTCGCCAGGGAGCTCAGACGCCTGGCCGACGTGCGGGTGCGCTGCTTCGGCGCGGCGAGGTCCGAACCGGGCGTCTCGGCCTACCGGGTGCCCGGCGGCCTGGAGACGGCCAACGCCGCCCTGCAGGTGCTCGGCGTCGACCTCGAGATGGCCGCCGCCTGCGAGGGCGCGGACCTGGTGCACAGCCACACCTGGTACGCCAACTTCGCCGGTCATGTGGCCAAGATGCTGTACGACACCCCCCACGTCGTCACCACGCACAGCCTGGAGCCGCTCAGGCCGTGGAAGGCCGAGCAACTGGGCGGCGGCTACACGCTCTCCTCGTGGGCCGAGCGCACCGCGCTCGCCTCGGCCGACGCGATCGTCGCGGTGTCGGAGGGCATGCGGCGCGACGTCCTGGCCGCCTACCCCGAGATCCCGCCCGGCAGGGTGAGCGTGATCCACAACGGGATCGACACCGTCGAGTACGCGCCTGAACGCGGGCTCGAGGTGCTGAAGAAGCACGGGATCGACCCGGGCAGACCGTATGTCGTCTTCGTCGGCAGGATCACCCGGCAAAAGGGGCTGGTCCACCTGCTGCGCGCGGCCCGCGACCTCGAGCCGGGCGCGCAGCTCGTGCTCTGCGCGGGCGCGCCCGACACGCCGGAGATCGCCGCCGAGGTGAGCGGCCTGGTCGAAGGGCTGGGGCGTGACGGGGTGTTCTGGATCTCCGAGATGCTGCCCAAGCCCGAGGTCATCCAGCTGCTCACGCACGCCACCGTGTTCGTGTGCCCGTCGGTCTACGAGCCGATGGGGATCGTGAACCTGGAGGCGATGGCGTGCGAGACGGCGGTGGTCGCCACCGCGACGGGCGGGATCCCCGAGGTGGTGGCCGACGGCTCGACAGGCCTGCTGGTGCCGATCGAGCAGGGCCCCGACGGCACGCCGTACGATCCGGAGAAGTTCGCCGCCGACCTGGCCGAGAGGGTCAACGCG
The DNA here is from genome assembly GCF_042681425.1 of Nonomuraea mangrovi. NCBI lineage: Bacteria > Bacillati > Actinomycetota > Actinomycetes > Streptosporangiales > Streptosporangiaceae > Nonomuraea > Nonomuraea mangrovi. The sequence goes on from NZ_JBHUFV010000033.1 coordinate 1,032,269, forward strand.
CTGCTGGGCGACCCGAACAGGGCGAAGGCGCTCGGGCAGGCGGGCAGGGCCCGCGCGATCGAGCACTTCTCGTGGGAGCGCATCGCCGAGCGCACCATGGAGCTGTACCGGACGCTCACCGGCTGACCGTCGCGGTTCGGGCCGTCAGCGGCGTGCGGTGCGCCAGAGGGCGGCGAAGGTGGGATGGTCGGCGCCCTCGGGAGCGAACGCGCCGACCGCGTAGACCTCCGCGCTGCCGGGCCGACGGGCCAGCGCGGTCAGCTCAGGCACCCGTCCGCCAGGCACGGGCGGGCTCTCCGTGGTCCACTCCCCGTCCGACAGGTGCCACAGCCGGCTCCGGGTCGAGTCCAGCGCCCACAGCCCGCCCGTCCCGTCGGATTCGGCCTCGGTGAGCATGGTCCCCACGGCGCCCCATCCGCACCGCCACGACGACCCGTCCCAGCGCAGGGCCACCGGACGCGTCAGTTCGAGCGGCTCGTTCTCCTCGTTGTACGCGCCAGGCACCAGCCACGACACCCCGCCGACCACCCACACCTCACGGGGGCCGAGCACCACGACGTCGGTCAGGGACACCCGCGGCGCCTGCGCCTTCGCCGGGACACCCAGCGCGGGCACGCCGACCTGGCGCCAGCCGGTGCCCTCCCAGCGCAGCGCGGCCGTCCCGCCGGCCGCCCACAGCTCGCCGCCCTCGCCGTCGACGGCCGAGGCAGGGGAGGGAAGCGCGTACGAGCGCCAGGCGCCGCCGGCGTCCAGCAGCCCTACCCGCCCGTTCACCGCCCAGAGCCTGCCGGGCGCGATGCTCTCGGCGGCGGTGCCGCCCCAGCCGATGCTCTCGGCCGCGGCCCCCGACAGCGGCTCCACCCGCCATCCGGCTCCGTCGAAGGCGGCGACATGGCCCGTCCTGCCCACGATCCCCAGCGCCCACGCCCGCCCCTTCGAGGCCGCGGCGAGCGCCACGACCCTGACATCGGGGCCGCTGGGCAGCGGCATCGCCGTCCACGCCGTGCCGTCCCACCGGCGCAGCCCGCCGTCGGTGTACTCCAGCACGCCTTGACCCGCGGCCTTCTGCCTGGTCGAGGAGGCCCACAGCGTGCCGTCGGGGGCGGCGGCCAGATCGTCCATGCTGCCCGTCGCCTCGTCGGTGGAGATCCGCTTCCAGCTCGACGCCGTGGGCCGGGGACTGAGATCGTCCCGCTCCGCGGGTGGTTGCGGGCACGACGCCGGCCGCGCGGGGATCGCGGTGAGATGGGCCGCCGGCACCGCCTCAGGGGAGATGGCGCCGGCCGGCGCCCCAGAGGACGTGGTGGTCGCAGCGGAGGAGGCGGTGGTCGCGGCGGAGGAGCGGGACCCGTCCGACCGGGCCGGAAGCCTGTCGGCCGACGGCGGGCCCGCGCAGGCGCCGGCCGCCAGCGCGGCGGCGAGGATCGAGGCGCGAACGGCGGAACGGGCCATGCCCGTAAGTCTCGCAGATCGATCATCGACTGGCCGCGCTACCCGGTTTAAGCTGGCCGCGGTTCCAACCCCCGGGAGTCGCGGTGACAGAGATCATGCGTATGCCCCTGGAAGGCGGCGGCGCGCTCTACGTCGAGGTGCCCGACCGCAGCCAGGGCACCCGCAGGGTCTCACGGACCGGCGAGGTCATCGAGGCCTCCGTCGAGTCGCTCGAAGCGGCGCTGCGCCCGATCAGGGATGCCGCCGCCGCCACCCTGGCCGCCTTCCGCGAGTCCTCGCCCGACGAGGTCGAGCTGGAGTTCTCCGTCAAGCTCAACGCGGAGGCGGGGGCGATGATCGCCAAGACCTGCGTCGAGGGCCATATCCAGGTGCGCCTGTCGTGGAAGGGCGAGGGCGGCTGAGCGACTGCCGTACGCTTCATGAGCCGACGATCGAAGGGAAGCCCGTGCTGCTGGCCGAGGGTGTGCACGTTGTCGTCACCGACAGGAGCGGGGGCGGCAGCGCTCCGCCGTACGACGGCAGGAACCTCGGCGGCGCGGTCGGCGACGAACCCCGCACCGTGCTCACCAACCGCCGCGACACCGCCGAGGAACTGGGGCTCGACCCCGGCAACGTGGTGTTCATGCGCCAGGTGCACAGCGCGGACGTGGCCTACGTGAGCGAGCCGTTCGGGGACGAGCCGCCCCCGCTCGACGCGATCTTCACCGACAAGCCGGGTCTCGGCCTGGCGGTGCTGGTGGCCGACTGCGTGCCCGTGGTCGTGGCCGACCCCGGCGCGGGGCTGGTCGGCGTGGCCCATTCGGGGCGCGAGGGCACGTTCAAGGGCGTGGTGCCCGCGCTGGTCGACGCGATGACGGGGCACGGGGCGCAGCCGGACAGGATGGTCGCCCTGATCGGGCCGTCCGCCTGCGGCCTGTGCTACGAGGTCTCGCCCGAGCTGATCGAGGCCGCGCCGCCCGTGATGCGCTCCACCACCCGCCTCGGCACCCCCGCGCTCGACGTGCGGGCGGGCGTGAGCGCCCAGCTGCGCGGCAGGGGCGTCCAGGACGTACGGCACGACGAGCGCTGCACGATCGAGTCGCCCGAGCTGTACTCCTACCGCCGAGAGCGCGTGACCGGCCGTTTCGCCGCCTACGCCTGGCTGGCAGGCTGAGCGTCCTCATCGGGCGATGTAGTGCAGGATCACGTTGTGCACGTGGTGGGCCTTGTTCTCGCCGCGGAACTCCACCTCGTAGGTGTGCGTCCCGACGTGGATGGCGATGGCCCCCGAGGAGAAGAACGACCCGGCGAACGACTTGTTGCTCACCACGCTGACGGCGGAGATCTTCGAGTAGGGAATGCTGGTGATCGCGAGCTTCTTGCCGACGAACGACTTGTCCTGCACGATCACGCGCCGGTCGGTCAGACCGAGGAAGCCCGTGCCCGCGCCGATGGCGTCGTAGACCGCTATGACCTGCTCACCGGGCAGCAGCCCGCTCTGGATCTGCTGGAGCTGCTCCTGGCGGTCGAACGCGATGTCCATACCCTAGGAATGGGCCTCGCTGCGAGGTTTGTTACAGATGCCCCTACTGCGTCCCGCGTGATCCGCCGGCGCGGAGCACCGCGTCACGGCCTGCCCGGGGTCGCAGGTCTTGATCGCGACGCTGAGCAGCGCCAGCAGGAGGTCGATGTCCGCCTCGCTCTCCAGCCGGACGCCGATCCAGTCCTCGCTCGGGCCGAACACCACCTGCCCGGTGTCGGCCAGCGCCGCGCGCATCCGATCGATCGTGGGGCGGGTCAGGCACAGCTCGGCGTCGCGGTCGGAGTGCAGGTGCAGGACCTCGCGGGCGCCGACGGCCACGCCGACGCCCCTGCGGCAGGAGGCCTGTGTCGTTCGCACCGCGGGCCATTCCTCCAGGAGCGCGAGGGCCCGGCGGGCCCGTGAGTCCAGGGCGACCGTCATGCTGCCATCGTGGTCCTGCTCGGCACCGGAGAGTAGCCGGGCGACCTCAATCGTTATGCGTCCTTGTCTGAGGCCGCCGGTCGGCGCCTGGCGGCGATCACCGGTCGCGGAGGGCGGCGGCCGTGTGCCCGGTTCGCCGGCGCAGCAGGACGCGCAGGGTGTTGGCGTGCTCGTAGCCGACCGCGCGGGCGATTGCCTCCAGCGAGAGGCCGGTCGTCCGCAACAGGTGTGACGCCTGCTCGACCCGCAGGTCCTGGACGAACCGCACGGGCGAGGTGCCGAGGACCCGGCGGACGGCTCGCTGGAGCGTGCGGTCGCTGACGCCGATCGCCCGGCCCGCGTCGGCGAGGCTGAAAGGCCGGTCGAGATGCCGCCTGATCCAGCGCTCGAAGGCGGCGACGACGGGATCGCTCTGCGCGAGCGCGCTGGGGATCGTGTAGGCCGACTGGGACGGGCGTTCGTCGATCACCAGGTACCGGGCGACGAGCTCGGCGAGGGCCGGGCTGCTCGATCGTACGACCGCCAGGGCCAGGTCGACGTGGCCGAAGGCGGCGCCCGCCGTGGTCACCCCGTCGCAGGTGACCACCATCCGGGTCTGGTCGAGCGCGACCTTCGGGTAGCGGGCGCGGAAGTACGGCGCCAGCCACCAGCTGGTGGTCGCACGCCGGCCGTCGAGCACGCCCGACTCGGCGAGCAGGAACGTGCCCGTGCAGGCGGAGGCGACGGGCGTGCCCCGTTCCCGCGCCGCGGCCGCCAGGCGCCGAACGCCCGCCGCGTCCGGCCCCGACACATGGCAGACAAGGGCGTCGGGGCGGCGCTCCGCCAGCGCGGGGATCACCAGCAGGTCGGCCCCCTCGGCCGCGGAGACCGGGTCTGCCGGCACCAGATGCCCGGCGCCGGTGCTGATCCTGCGGCGCAGGCCCACGGTGACGACCCGCCATTCGGGCGGCGGCTGCGGGAGCTCGCCGCGCATCGCGTTGGCCGCGGCCAGCACGTCCAGCATCGCCGAGAGACCGGAGTCGAAGACGCCGTCGTAGGCGAGCACCGCCACGTCCATGACGGGAACGGTATCAGAGCCGTCGTTTCCGACACTGGGAGCGGCGCCTGGGGCGAGGCTAGGTTGCCGGTGACAACGACGAAAGGAGCCGATGATGAACATCGGTCTGCTGGCCCGTATCGAAGCCAAGCCCGAGTACGCCGACCAGGTCGAGGCGCTGCTGCGCGAGGCGGTGCAACTGGCGAAGGAGGAGGACCACACCCTGACCTGGTTCGCCTTCCGGGAGAGCGACACCGCCTTCGGCGTCTTCGACACCTTCGCCGACGAGAGGGGACGCTCGGGACACCTGCAGGGCAGGATCGCCGCCGCCCTGATGGAGGCGGCGCCGACGATGTTGAGCGCGCCACCGGACATCCGCCCCGTGGACCTCCTGGCGGTCAAGCTCCCCTGAGCCCTGAGCCCTGAGCCCTGAGCCCGGCCCGGCGCCGGGCTCCTCAGGGGCCGCCACAGAACCCGTCCTTCGGGCAGCGACTCCACCCCGTTCCGGCGTTCGACGGCGATATCCGGCTCTCAGAAATAGGCCTTGCCTCGACCTTCTTCGCGGATCACCCTGATATTGAGAGGGGTGTGAGCATATGTCCCATCCGCTCGGCGTGAGCCGCCCTGACCTCGTCGTCACCGACCTGCCCCAGCCCGAAGAGGTCTTCGGCGTCCAGCGCATCGGGGCCAAGGAGCTGGTCAAGTACGCCATAGGCCCGAGCCTGATCGCTCTGGGCATCTCCATCGGCAGCGGCGAATGGCTGCTCGGCCCGCAGGCCGTCGGCCAGTACGGGTTCGTCGGCGTCGGATGGGTGATCACCGTCTCAGCGCTGCTGCAGACCTTCTACAACGTCGAATGCTCCCGGTACGTGCTGGCCACGGGCGAGGCGCCCGTCGTCGGATGGGGCAGGGTGCCCCCGGGCTTCCTGCTGTGGGTGCCCCTGTCCGTCTTCGTGGTCATCTTCGCCTTCATCGCAGGAGGCTGGGCCGCGTCGGCAGGACAGGGCGTCTACGCGCTGGTCCACGGCACGGTCGCGCCCGCGGGCGCGGAGGAGCCCAGGCTGTGGGCCATCGCCCTGCTCGTGCTGGTCTTCGTCATCACCGCCGCCGCCCGCCGCATCAGCAGGGCGCTGGAGCTGGCCAACTGGCTGATGGTCAGCGCGATCCTCGTCACGCTGCTGCTCATCGACCTGTTCGTGGTGCCCTTCGAACAGTGGTGGGACGCCATCCGCGGCTTCGTCACGCCCGCCGCCCCGCCGCCCGGCATCACCGCCACCCAGCTCGGCGGCCTCGCCGGTTTCACCGCCCTCGCCTCGGGCCTGAACTGGTACGTCATGGGTCACTACCGCGACAAGGGCTACGGCATGGGCTTCCGCACCGGCTTCATCTCGGGCCTGCGCGGCGGCCGTAGCGAGCTGCTCGACAGCGGCGTGACCTTCTCCGACGACGCAAGGAACACGGCCACGTGGAAGCGGTGGTACCGCCTGCTGATGGTCGACATGTGGGGCGTGTTCTTCGTCGGCGCGATCCTCGGCATGCTGCTGCCCACGATCCTCATGGCGCGCGCCGTCGAGATCTCGGGCCAGAAGCCGACCGCCGCCAACGTGCCGACCTTCGTGGCCAGCGTGCTCAACGAGCAGTACGGCAGGCCGATGTTCGTGCTCGTGCTGATCGTCGGGGTGCTGATCCTCTTCTCCACCCAGCTCGGCATCTTCGAGGCGATGGTCCGCGTCACCACCGACGCGGCCCACGCCACCAGCCCTCGCCTGCGCGCCCTGATCGAGGGCGATCCGAGGCGGTTCTACTACCCGTTCATGCTGACGCTGCTGGTCGTCATCGCCATCGTGCTGCACCTGGCGGTGCCCGTCGAGCTGGTGCAGTGGTCGGCCAACATGTCGAACCTGGGCGCGCTGATCTACCCGTTCCTGCTGATGTACCTCAACAGCCGGCTGCCGCGCGCGGCGCGGCCGCACTGGTGGCACTACGTGATCCTGGTGCTGAACTTCCTGTTCTTCGGCTTCTTCTTCGTCAACTTCATCGCCGACTTCATCGGAGAGCCTCTGATAACGTTCTAAAAGTGATCATTCGCCCCGCTGACAGGAAGGCGGACGCCGTCAGAATCGGCGCCCTCATGGCCCTCGCCTTCCACGACGACCCCGTCGTCCGCTGGATGCTGCCGTCAGGCGAGGGAACCGACCGCATGTTCGCCACCCTGGCCCGCCACGTGCACGCCCTCGGCGACCTGGCGTTCGACGGCGAGGAACCGGTGGGCGCCGCGCTGTGGGACCCGCCGGGCCACAGGCAGTCGGCGCTCGACACGGTCCGCTCGCTGCCGGGATTCGTCGCGGCCATGGGACGGCGCGTCTCCTACGGCCAGCTGCTGGAGTCGACGTTCCGCAAGGCGCGGCCATCCCGGCCCCACTGGTACCTGGCGCAGATCGGCACCGACCCCGCGGCGCAGGGACGCGGGGCGGGCAGCGCGCTGCTGCGCGCCCGGATCGAGCGGTGCGACGCCGACGGGGTCGCGGCCTACCTGGAGAGCAGCAAGGAGAGCAACGTCCCCTTCTACGAGAAGCACGGCTTCCAGGTCACCCGCGAGATCCTCCTGCCGGAGGACGGGCCCACGGTGTGGGCGATGCTCAGGGAACCGGTCAGCTGAGCGGCTCCAGGACCACCACGGGGATGTCGCGAGCGGTCTTGGTCTGGTACTGGTCGTAGTCGGGCCAGACCCTGGTCATCAGCCCCCACAGCGCGGGCTTCTGGTCGGGCTTGGCCGTGAGGGCGCGGGCCTTGAACTTCCGGTCCTTGACCTGGACCTCGACCGTGGGGTCGGCCGTCAGGTTGAGATACCACTCGGGGTGCTTCGGGTCACCGCCCTTGGAGGCGACGACGACGTAGGTGTCGCCGTGCTTCTGGTAGATCAGCGGAGTGGTGTACTTCCTACCCGACCTGCGGCCGGTCGTCGTCAGGAGCAGCGTCGTCGTGCCGTTCCAGTCGTGACCCTCCGCGCCGTCGGTCTCCTGATAGCGGCGGACGTGTTCTTTACCGTAGAGCATGTGGCCCTCCTACCCGGGATTCGGTAATGACATCGCCACGGTTGCGGTCGTTCGCGCCCCACGCGAACACCGGCCGACCCGGGTGCGGCACCGGCTTCCCCGCAGTCGCCGTGGCGCCGCCCGCGGCCTCCATGGTTAGAATCCGAACATGACCTGGCGACATTGATCCAGTACCAGAGGTCGCGGGGCGCGCGAGCGCGGACCCCCGGGCACGGCACCACGCCCGACGTCCGCACCGCCCCCCGACAGGAAAGACCTCATGCTGCCGAAGCTCTACGCCTATTCGTTCCTCGGCGACTTCATCCTGCTGTACCCGGTCTACACGCTGCTGTTCTCCGACACCGGGCTGACCGTTCCCGAGATCACCTCACTGTTCGTCATCTGGGTCGTCGCCGCGCTGCTGCTCGAGGTGCCCAGCGGCGCGCTGGCCGACTCCCTCTCCCGCAAGGCGCTCCTGGTCGCGGGCCCGCTGCTCGGTACCGCTGGCTTCGCGTTGTGGACGGCCGTGCCCTCCTACTGGGCCTTCGCCGCCGGCTTCGTGCTGTGGGGCGCGCGCGAAGCGCTGGAGTCGGGCGCGTTCGAGGCGCTCGTGCACGACAACCTCGCCCACACCGGCAGAGGCGAGCGGTACGCCGAGGTCATGGGGCGCGCACGCTCCATCGGCCTGGTCGCCACCGCGCTGGCCATGGCCGTCGCAGGACCCCTCTTCGCCGGCGGGGGCTACGTCGCGGTGGGCGTGGGCAGCGTACTGGCCTGCCTGGCGTGCGCGGCCGTCGCCGCCACGCTGCCCGAACACCGCGCCGAGCCCGAGGACGACGACCCGCACGGCTACCTCGACACGCTCAAGGAGGGGCTGGCCGAGGCGCGCCGCTCCCCCAAGGTCCTGCGCGCGCTGCTGCTGGTGCCCGCGGTGACGGCCGTGTGGGGCGAACTGGAGGAGTACGTGCCGCTGCTCGCCCAGGAGAGCGGGGCGACCACGCAGGCCGTACCGCTGCTGGTGCTTCTGCTGTGGGTGGGCGCCACCTCGGGCGGACTGCTCGCCAAGCGGGCCGCGCGGCTGCGGACGCGCGGCCTGGCCGCCGTCCTCGCCGTCGGCGGCCTCGCGCTCGGCGTCGGCGCGGCCACCGGGCACCCTGGGGGGTTCGTGGGCATCGCGGTCGCCTTCGCGATGTTCCAGCTCGGCGAGGTGCTGGCCGACGCCAGGCTGCAGAGACGCATCACCGGGCCGAGCCGCGCCACCGTCACGTCGCTGGCGGGCCTGCTCACCGACGTCTGCACGATCGTCGCCCTCGTCCTGTACGGCGCCGCCTCGCTCGTGCTGTCCCACAGCGCGCTGTTCGTGCTGTTCAGCGTGCCGTACCTGGTGACGGCTCTCGCGATGTCGAGAAGGACGAGTCCGCTCCCACTCCCTGGGGATGTACCGGGCAAGTAGAGGAGAGAACGCGTGACCATGCCACGTATCGGCTCCGGCCTTCCCGCCTTCGGCGCCCACGCGGGCCCGGACGCCGTGGCCGCCGCCGAACGCCCCGGCTTCGACAGCGTCTCGGCCGGCGAACGGCCGCAGGTGGAGGCGATGACGGCGCTGGCCGCGGTGCTCTGACCCGTGCGCGGGCCCTCACCTGCCCGGCAGGAGAGGGCCCCGCGACCGGTCCCGTCTTCTCACGGCCGGGTTCGCCGCCTCGGTGGTTCTCCCCGGCTTTCGTCCGGAACGTCATCGCGGTTCAGGCCAGGAGGAGCATGACTCCCATGCCGGCCGACAGCGCCGCGTGACACAGCCGGTGGGCACGGCGCCGCCGTACCGCTCCGGCCAGCCAGGGCACCGCGGCCAGGACGAAGTAGCCCGCCAGCGCCGCGACGACACCGTGTGGTGGAGGCGGCGCGACGAGGACGGCGCCCGCGGCCCCGACGGCTGCGTGGTGCGGGATCGCGGCGACCCCTTCGGCATGCCCGTGCAGAGTGACGATCATCCACGTCATCGCGACCGCCATCGAGGCATGGTGCAGGTTGGCCAGCCGCCTCGACGTCCCGCGCATGCCCGCTTCCATGGGGTGATCGCCCGCCACGGCTCTGTGCGCGACGTCCGGCGATGCGGCGAGCATGAGGAACCAGAGCGCGACGATCGCGAACACCAGCCCCTGCAGCCAGCTCGGAACGACCTCCCACGGCCACACCATGACGGCCATCCCCGCGGCCATCGTGGCATGAGCCACGTCGCAGACCCCGCCGGTGCCGCGCGCCGGAGCCTCGCGGGCGGAGGCCACACCGCGCCGCCGCCCGCTTGTGACCACGAACCAGGCCGTGACCAGCACGAAGACGACGGTGAGCGCCACGCGCGGCACGTCGGCGGAAGTCATGGCGGCCTCTCTGCAGGGGGACGGTCCACCTGTACTGATCCCCGTAGCGGCCGGAACTCATCGATAGGTTCGCGAACTACCGCGGACAGGCAGGAACCTGTGGCCTTCCGTCGCTGAAGCGGTCAACGATCACGACGCCTGCGCGGCCGCCGTCCGCTGGACGAGGAGGGAGCACGTGGCGCCCAGGACGGCGTGTTTCCCACGGATCGGCTCACCAGGGCCTGACCAGGGTGATGTGACCTGTGGGCATCGGCTCACCAGGGCCTGATGTGGCTTGCGGGGGATCGCTTCGCCGGGCCCGGTGGGAGCTGATGAGAGCCGCGGGGCCGGTTCGTCGGGCCTGCTCAGGACGTCGTGACCCGCTGACGCCCGGGGTCGCCTGCGTGTGATCCGGCTAGTCGCCGTAGGACGGCATCGGCCTGCGGACCGCGGCGAACAGGCGGGACAGGGTGGCCGACCGGCCGCCGTCCGCCGCCTGGGGCGCGATGGCGGCGACGCCATCCTCCAGCCAGGCCTCCCACGCGCCACGCTCGGCCGGGTCAAGACGGCCGTGCGCGACGGCCAGGTCGAGAATGGCGGTGCCGATCTCCCGTGCCATCGTCCCGCCGGTGGCGCGGAACCGGCTCCCGACGACACCCAGGTGCCTGACGTTCGCCCGCGCCCCCGCGACCGCGAGCGTGATGTTGAGGAAGGACTCCACCCCGAAGTCGGCGGGAAGCGGCTGGGTGAGCAGCGAACGGTGAATCGCCCGGTAGCCGGTCAGCGCGTTGGCGCCCATGAACCCGGTCTCGGGGAAGAACCTGTCGGTCAGCGGCTCGTAGATGGTGAAGGTGGAGCTGAGGATCGTGCCCGGATGGTCGTACTCGTAGTCGCCCACCACGTGGCCGGAGGTGCCCGAGACCGCGGCGGCGCGGAGTTCGGCGGCGATGTTGACCTCCGACGAGACCAGGTCGGCGTCGAGGAAGCACGCCCATTCGGTACGGACGAGGTCCAGCGCGGCGTTCATCGCGGCACCCTTGCCCTTCGGCCCGCGCAGGACCTCGGCACCCGCGGCCGACGCCCGGTCGGCGGTGGCGTCCGTGGAGGCGCTGTCGACGACCAGAACGCGATCGCCCTGCTGGGCGGCGGCGCGGGCCTGACCGACGATGGTGGCCACGGTGGCCTCTTCGTTGTGGGCGGGGATGACGAAGGTGAACAAGACCGTGCTCTCCCGGGGGTCGGCTAGATCGTCACACTAACGGGCCCACGATCGCTCGCAGCGCGAGGGGTCTTCCACGCGATGGCATGGGGGAAGAGCCAATCCGATGGACGGCCGCGAAGGGCCTTCCGAGAGGCCGTCGGCTTGAGGAGGGCAATCCGATGGACGGCCACGAAAAGTCTTCCAGGACGCATGGGCTCGGGGACGGCACTTCGATGGACGGCCGCGAAGAGCGGGCTCCGTTTTCTGAGGGGCGGGCTGCGGCCACGATCAGGCGGAGGACCGCGAGGGTGGAAGCTGCGCCTCCCAAGGAAGGGGCGCCTGGCAGGGAGGGTGACCCGCTAGGGACCGCACCGTGAGTGGCGTGGCCATCCCCTGAAGGCGACCATGCCGGGGAATCGGGAGGGGTACGGACTTGTCGGGGGGAGTCTGGGCGGCGTGTCGCCGGGCTGGGTTCTGTAGGTGCGCGCGCCGGAGACGCGGGCTTGCCCGAAGGACTCTGGGGCGGCATCACCGCCGGGCAGGATCCTGGAAGGCCGCGCGGCCGCGGGCGGTGGGCCGGCCGGAGGGGCGCTGAAAGGTCGGGTGGCGTCGGCGGTGGGCGGGACGGAGGGACGCTGAAAGGCCGCGTGGCGTCGGCGGTGAAAGTTCACCGAGGGGTCGCGGCAGGGGATGGCGTGAAGGGGGGAGCAGCCCGGTCAGGTGTACGGCTTGGTGACCGCGACCAGCTCGGGGAGGGCGTCGGCGGTCTCGACGAACAGCGCGGGTGAAGGGGTGCGCTCCCGGACGTCGGTCGCCCTGATCGCCATGACGGCCGGTGTCGCCGCCCCGAGGTCACCGTAACGGGAGTCGACGGCGGCGCTGATGGCCTTGCGCGCGTCGGCCACGACGTTCCTGGCCACGTGCTCGGAGCCCGAAGCGGCCAGGTAGCCGAGCAGCGCGGCGAACCTGAGATCGCCCGGAGCGTCGGCGGAGCCTGGCTGGTCGAGCCAGAACACCTTGCCCGCCAGGAACGCCGGATAGCTCGACCCGTCGCGCTCCAGGGTCCGCGCCGCGCCGGTGAGCAGGTCACCGAACTCGGCCAGATCCGCCTCGGGCGGCAGATCGGTGGTGACCAGTAGCGGCACGATCAGCGAGTCGAGCATCTGTGAACATCCCTCCGTGAGGTCGCTCATGCTAGACGGCGCCACCGACAATTCGCGGGCTGATGCCGATGTGTCGTGACCGGCTGTTGAACAAGGGCGACGACAGGCCCACCCTGATCCAGGACGGGCTGGGGCTGACCGGACATTCGCCTTCCTTGTCACCGGCGTGCGGCTCCGTCTGACGGCTTCCCGACACGCAGGAGGGCGGTTGACGCTCTTCGCGTCAACCGCCCATGTCCTGGCCGTATCACCGTCGATCATCGGCTTCGGGATCGATCATCTGGGGTGTTAGCAGACGCGGACCCGGTTGTTGTCGTTCCTGCTACCACCCTTGGCGACCTTGCCCTTGGCGTTGCCTACGCCGATGACGCTGTTCTTGATGATGCAAATTTTGATCACCGGTCGGCGCTTCTTGGCCCAACGAGGAGGCCTGCCCCAGGTGTTCGTGGCGGTGTGGAGGTCGACAGAGGCGACATCGGCGGTGGTGGCGGTCGTGGCGGCGCTGGCGGGCTGCGCCGTCAACGTCATGGGGACGACCATGGCGGAGGCGGCGAGTGAGACTGCGGCGATGGTCTTCGTGATGCTGAACATGAAGGTTCTCCTTGGTACGGCTCAGGAAGTTATGTGGATATTTCTACCGGAGTCGACTTGCATGTCCCTTTCATGCCGATAGAAGAAGCTATGCGCTATATGTCGTAATTGTGGATTGTGGGGAGAGGTCGACGCGCTGCTTGCGGTCTCGTGTCTGGGCGCACTCGGCATCCAGACTGGGGCGATCCGGGTTGGCCGTGAGCGGTTGCGACCGGCGGTGGGAGTGGATGCCGCAGGCGCGCGGGAGATGCCATGGCGGGGCATGTGCGGAGCTCGGTGTCATGGTGGTCGTACAGCAAGGGCGGCCGACGCGAACAGCGTCGACCGCCCTTGCCCCCGGGTTGATGATCGTTGAGGATCATCGCTCCTGGGTCGATATTCAGTTGAGGTCAGCCGCCGATGGAGACGGTGTTGCCGTCGTTGTCGTTGCCGCCGTTGTCCCCGTTGCCGTTGCCGACACCGACGTTGCTGTCGCTGATGTCGATGTTGTCGCGTCCGGCCTTCTTCCTGCCGGGGCCGTGACCCCCTCCGTCGCCGCAGGTGACCGAGGAGACGTCGGTGGCGTGGGTGGTGGAGGCCACGGGCGCCGCGGAGGCGGGCTGGGCCGACAGTGCCATGGGGACGACCATGGCGGAGGCGGCGAGAGTGGCGGCGGCGAGGGTCTTCTTGAGGTCGAGCATGTGTGCTTTCTCCTTTGGTGTGCTCCGGGGAGCTATGTGGTGGTGCGAGCTCGTTTGAGCTATGGGTGATTTCTAGTCGAACCGACTTGCATATCCCTTTCATGCCAATAGCAGTTGATATGAGCGATTTGTCGGAATCTCGTATCCGTCGGGGGATCCGCGCTCTGCTGCGTACCGGTCGGGAGTCTGGACAGGCCGCTGTCCGCCCGTCCGAGCGCCTGTGAGCTCGGCTCCTCCTGCCGTTCAGGGGCGGAGTTGAGGAGAGCGGCGCGGACGGCCTGGCGCGGGGACGTGGACCTTCGAGGCGGTCCAGCAACCACGCGGGGCTCGTGCTCGAAGGCTGTCTGCGGGCTGCAGGTCGTGTGACGACCGTGTCGACCCGTCGATGCCGGCCTGCGTACGGCGGCGCTGCCCGGCCCGCGCGCACAGCGAACCGGATCTTCGGCCAGGCTGAGGAAGTCGTAGCCGCCGGCCTGAAGTCGCCGTGTCCGAGTTGGTCGCGGCGATTCGCGGATGATCGTCGAGGGTCCGGCGGGCCGCAGATCGCTCTCACACGGCGGAGGCCGTGGCCGCATCGATGATCCGAGCGCGCCGTACACCGGCTGGGGTGACGAGCGGGCGCCACGCGCCTGTCGGCTGCTGCCTGATCGCAGGTCCGCCTCACAGGCGGCCTATCCCGAACATGCCCTTCATGGACTTCCGGCGAAGACTGCCGCGCGCGGCTCTGGTGCCGGTCACAGCGACTGGGAGGGCGGATGTCGAGGGCGTCTCATGGCCCGCCTGGACCTCGACGATCAACCGGCGGATGGGGCCGGGTGACGTGTCTCGCGCGGATGCGGGGGCGAGAGCGTCCCTGCACAAGGCCGTTGGGCGATGGTTCTCGTGGAGGGGCGGAGAGGGGCGGAGGGATGGAGGGGCGGAGAGGGGCGGAGGGATGGAGGGGTGGAGGGGTGGAGGGGCGGCATGTCGGTCGCGTCGGATGGGGTGGGCGTCTCGGATGTCGGGTGGGCGTCTCGGATGGGGTGGGCGTCGTGGGCCGGGGTGGTCGTCCAGGGGTGACGCTCGGCGGCGATCGCCGTGAACCCGTCTTCAGTCGATCGCTTTCTGCGGGATTGACGCTCCTTCTCGGCCCTTCGCGCACAGACAAGGGCGGTCGACGCGAGAAGCGCCGACCGCCCTTGCCCTGGATTGGTGACCGTTGAGGATCACTGATTCCAGGTTGATCAGTCTGTTGGCATCAGCCGCCGCCGCCGATGACGACGACGTTGCCGTCGTTGTTGTTGCCACCGCCGTTGCCGTTGCCGTTGCCGACACCGACGTTGCTGTTCCTGATGTCGATGTTGTCACGCCCGGCCCTCTTGCCCCGGCCATGGCCGTGGCCGCCCCCGCCGCCGCAGGTGACCGAAGAGGCGTCGGTGGCATGGGCCGTGGAGGCCACAGGCGCCGCGGAGGCGGGCTGGGCCGACAGTGTCATGGGGACGACCATGGCGGAGGCGGCAAGGGTGGCGGCGGCGAGGGTCTTCTTGAGGTCGAGCATGTCGGTTTCTCCTTTAGTGGGCTCTGAAGAGCTATGTGGTGGTGCAAGCCCGTTTGAGCTATGAGTGATTTCTAGCCGAACCGACTTACATATCCCTTTCATGTCAATAGCGGTTCAGATGAGTGGTTTGTCAGAATCCCGTAGTCGTCGGGCGATCCGCGCTCTGCTGCGTACCGGTCGGGCGTCTGGACAGGCTGCGATTCGCCCGTGTGAACGCTCGTGACCTTGGCCCCTCGTGCCGTTCAGAGGCCGAGTCGAGGGGAGTGGCGCAAACCGTCCGGTTCTTCTTTCGGCGGCACATCTGGCTCACTCGGACAGTGCGCCGGACCTCCAGCCGGGCCAGGGAAAGCGTCGCCGCCGCCGGACGAGACCATCCCCAGTCGGTCGTCGCGATTCGCCGGTTGATCGTCGAGGTCCGGGCGGGTCACGGGGCGCCCTCTCACGGTGAGTTCTGTCGCCCTGAGTCTTCGACTGCCTGCAGGAACAGGGTCGCCTGCACGACGGCAGCGGCGCGATGGCGAGAGCCTGCCGGAGACGACCTGCACGCTGTGGGGGCGCCACGCCGCGCCCCGCGAGGGCGGGACGGAGTGCGAAATCGTGGAATCGGCGCCGTCCGGCGCGGCGGACCGTCCGGCAGTCGATCCGGCGTCACTCCCACCGGCGGGGCCGGTTCCCCAGTCGCTTGCTGTGCGATCGCGGGTCACGCCTCACTGGCGCACGGTCGGAACAAATCTTTGTGATCGTCCGTGGACGACCTCTGTGTGCTGCTCTGGTGCCGGTCCCGGCGGCTGGGGGCGAGTGCCGAGGGCGGGACGAGGCTTGGGCGGCGGTCCAGTGCGGATGCCGGGAAGCCGTCTTGCGTTGATCGGCACGGGCAGGAGTGTCGCCCTTTTGCGGCTTTCACGCACAGATGGGCGGTCGACGCTGACAGCGTCGACCGCCCATGCCTTGGGTTGGTAACTTTTCAGGATCGGTCATTCGGGTGACGTCAGCCGCCGATGCGGACGTCGTTGAAGTCGTTGTCGTTGCCACCGCCGTCGCCGTTGCCGTTGCCGACACCGACGTTGCTGTTCCTGATGTCGATGTTGTCGCGCCCGGCCTTCTTGCCCCGGCCGTGGCCGTGGCCGCCTCCGCCGCCGCAGGTGACCGAGGAGGCGTCGGTGGCGTGGGTGGTGGAGGCCACGGGCGCCGCGGCTGCGGGCTGGGCCGACAGTGCCATGGGGACGACCATGGCGGAGGCGGCGAGGGTGGCGGCGGCGAGGGTCTTCTTGAGGTCGAGCATGTGTGTTTCTCCTTTTAGTGGGCTCTGAAGAGCTATGTGGTGGTGCGAGCTCGTTTGAGCTATGAGTGATTTATAGCTGAACAGGCTTGCATATCCCTTTCATGTCAATATCGGCATGTATAGGTGATTTGCCGGAATCTCGCATCTGCCGGGCCATCCGCTTCTTGCTACGGCGTCTGGACAGGCTGCGATTCGGCCGTACGAACTCCTCGTGAGCAGTCCTGTGGGACGCGGGTTGTGTGCCTTGCCGGTGCCCCTGAAGGGCGCGGAAGGCCTTCGATCGGTCGCCGCGGCGCCGCGGCGAACCCGTCGCCGCCCACTTGTAGCTGTTCGCGCACAGACAAGGGCGGTCGACGCGAGAAGCGTCGACCGCCCTTGTCCTGGATCGGTGACCGTTGAGGATCGCTGATTCCAGGTTGATCAGTCTGTTGGCATCAGCCGCCGCCGCCGATGACGACGACGTTGTCGTCGTTGTCGTTGCCACCGCCGTTGCCGTTGCCGTTGCCGACACCGACGTTGCTGTTCCTGATGTCGATGTTGTCACGCCCGGCCCTCTTGCCCCGGCCATGGCCGTGGCCGCCCCCGCCGCCGCAGGTGACCGAGGAGGCGTCGGTGGCATGGGCCGTGGAGGCTACGGGCGCCGCGACTGCGGGCTGGGCCGACAGTGTCATGGGGACGACCATGGCGGAGGCGGCAAGGGTGGCGGCGGCGAGAGTCTTCTTGAGGTCGAGCATGTCGGTTTCTCCTTTAGTGGGCTCGGTGTGAGCTCGTTTGAGCTACGAGTGATTTCT
This sequence comes from Nonomuraea mangrovi, assembly GCF_042681425.1. Taxonomy (NCBI): domain Bacteria; kingdom Bacillati; phylum Actinomycetota; class Actinomycetes; order Streptosporangiales; family Streptosporangiaceae; genus Nonomuraea; species Nonomuraea mangrovi. Next base: position 1,049,333 of record NZ_JBHUFV010000033.1, read on the forward strand.
AGCCGAACCGACTTACATATCCCTTTCATGCCAATAGCGGAATGTATGAACGATTTGCCGGAATCCCGTAGTCGTCGGGCAATCCGTGTCCCGCCACGGGGTCGTCGGGCGTCTGGACAGGCCGCGATTCGCCCGTACGAACCGTTCGTGAGCAGTCCTGCGATACGCCGTGTCGGTGCCCCTGAAAGGTGTATGGGGGCCTTCGATCACCGCACCGTGCTGAGGGGCGGCTTGTCGGCGTGCCAGGGGAAGGCGCAGGCCCGCTGCCGTACGGAGGCGGACCTGAGGGAAGACGGCGCGGACGGCGCCCGGCTACGCGGGCCGGGTCAGAGGGCGCGGTCGGCGGGCCATTCGTCGGAGAGGGCGGAGTGGACGATGGAGTCGCGCCAGCCGTCCGGAGTCGACACGTGGTGGCGGATGCGGCCCTCCTCGACCATCCCTGCCACGAGCATGGCCAGTTGGGCGGCGGTGTTGGCGGGGGAGCGGGCGCCCCAGAGCCGGTGCAGCCCCAGCTCCTTGAATCCGAAGGTCAGCACCAGCCTGAACAGGTCGGTGCCGATGCCGCGCCCCCACAGGTCGGGCCTGAGACCGAGGCCGATCTCGGCGCTGTGCGGATGGTCGGCCTCGATGTGCAGACGGGCCACGCCGATCACGTGGCCCTCGGTCTCGGTGACGGCCAGCACGTACAGCCGGCGGGGGTCGGCCTGGGCCGCCGCGACCGCCTCGTCGACGATGTCGACGACCTCCGCGCGGGTCCGCGGGTCGAACGGCAGGTGCTGGGTCGCGGCGGGATCCCCGTAGACCGCGTGCAACGCGTCGACGTCCACGGCCGAGACCTCGCGCAGCCCCAGCCGCTTGCCGGTGACGTGGACGCTGCGCATGCGCAGACGGTAACCCTTATAGGACGATCTTCACAAGTGTTGTCAAGTCGCCAGTTGACTGCCGTAAGCGCGCGCGACAAGTTCGGCCACGGCGCCGTGGGCTCCCAGGGGGTCGGCGTAGCCGGCGTCGACGGTCGCGGCGGCCGACTCCAGGGCGGAGGCGCCGGTCTCGTGCCCGATCAGGCAGGGCGAGATGGCCAGACGGGCGGCGCCGGCGGCGCGCAGGCGTTCGGCGGCGACGGCCACGCCCGGGTCGCTGTCGAGCGAGGCGGCCACGACGGGCAGCGTGAGGCGGGAGGCCAGCAGGACGGCGGTGGCCTGCGCGGCGTGTACGGCATGCTCTCCGCCCACGGTGCCGAGGATGACGGCGTCGACAGGGCTGGAGACGCTGAGCAGCCGCATGCGGTCGGCCCTGGCGAGCTCCTTCTCGGCGAGCTTGATGTGCAGGGCCTCGGCCAGCAGCGGGTGGGGGCCGAGAGCGTCGGTGACGGTGGCGTCGCCGCCGGTCGCGGCGATGGTCTTGGTGATCTCTTCGGTGACGCGGGGGTCGGACCAGAGCGTCAGGGGGACCACGATCGCGCCGCGATCCTGGGGGAGCTGGTCTGCCAGGTCGTGCAGCGTGGCCAGCCGCACCTCGATGTGCGGGTTGTCGACCCGGACCAGCGCGGCGATCTCCGCGGCCAGGTCGCCGGCGTCGCCGGGATTGACGAGCACGAGGACGGGGGCGTCCGGTGGCAGGGACGTGGGAACGGGCCGGCGGTGGCGACCGCCGCCGGGCCGGGGGGAACGTTCACGTACAGGCAGGCTCACGGCGCGGAGTTTATGGCTATTTGGAAAGCCGCGTGCTCGAAAACGGCGGCGATTGCATTACAACCTCACCAGTCTCACCAGGCAGTCCTGTGACCGAGATCACATCGTGATGTCACATCGTAATAGTAGAAGCGAGTTCTAGAGCGACCTTCCGCCACCTGGAGGTTGGGGTATGAAACCGTTCTACGTCCGCGAGCTCACCGTCTACCCCGTCGGCGCACGCCGCATCAGGTTGCTGGCGGTCGCCGTCCTGGCGAGCCTGGTGGCCAACTTCGAGATCACCCTCGCCACGATCCTTCCCCTCCTGCGCGCGGACCTCGGCATGTCCCTGCAGGTCTACGGCCTGATCGCGGCGCTGTCCGTGCTGGTCGGCGGGCTTTCGGCGGGAATCGGCGGCGTCCTGTCCGATCGGTGGGGCAGGGTGACGCTGCTGGTGCCGACCCTCACCGTCACGGCGGCGTGCAACTTCCTGCTTGCCACCGTCGACACCGTCGGCGGGCTGTTCTTCGTGCGCTGCCTGATGCTGTTCATCGAAGGCGCGGCCATCACGATCACCGCCAGCCTGGTGCGCGACTTCTCGCCGCGGATGGGCAGGGCGCAGGCCTTCGGGTTCTGGACGTGGGGTCCGGTCGGCGCCTCCTTCCTGGCCTCGGCGATCGCCAGTGTGACGCTGCCGATCTTCGACAACGCCTGGCAGTCGCAGGCCGTCATCATGGGCGGGGTCTCGCTGCTGCTGTGCGCGATCATCATCTGGCAGATCGCCGAGCCTTCGGCCGCGCTGAGGGCGCAGGTGCTGACCGCCGAGTCCGAGGTGGCGGCGGAGGAGAAGGTCGACCCTGGCAAGGTGCGCGAACTGCTCAGGCACCCCCACCTGTGGGCGCACGTGTTCGGCAACACCGGCTGGCAGATCCTCTACTGGACCTTCGCGATCTTCGGGCAGACCATCATGGTCGACGCGTTCGGGATGACCGCCGCGCAGGCCAACGGCGTGGTCGCGCTCGGCATCGTGCTCAACGCCGTGGCGGTGATCGCCGTGGGCCGCCTGTCCGACCGGCTCCAGCTGCGCAAGCCGTTCACCCTGGTCGGGACGGTGCTGACGATCGCCGCTCTCGGCACGTTCGTCGCGCTCATCGGCCAGGGCGCCTCCGGCGCCGTGGTCACCGCCGTCTACGCGGCGCTGTTCCTGGTGCTCGGCGTCGCCTACGTGCCGTGGATGGCCAACTTCTCCGAGGACGCGGAGGACGTCGAGCCGCGCCTGCAGGGCGCCGCGCTCGGCATCTGGGGCATGGTGGTCCGCATCATGATCGTGGTCCTGCTGCTGGTGTCGCCCCAGGTGGTCGCCGTGGGCGGATGGGGCGCGTGGCTGCTGGTCGCGCTCGCGGGCCAGGTCGTCTTCCTGGTGTCCATGCTCGCTTTCCGCGGCCGCTGGAGTACGGCCAAAGCCGCCTCCGCATCAGCCTAAATATTCGGACAAATGTGACGCGGGTCACAAAATTTGCCGTTTACTTCCATGTAATCGATTACCTAAGGTGATGTAATCGATTTCATGGAGGACGCATGGCACGCATCAAGGACGTGGCCGCACATGCGGGCGTCTCGGTCGCCACGGTGTCCCGCGTGCTGAACGACAACCCGTCGGTCACCGCGGAGACCCGCGATCGCGTCTACGCCGCCATGTCCGCGCTGCGTTACGTGCCCAACGCCGTCGCCCGCTCGCTGCGCACCGAGGCCACCAGGACGTTCGGCCTCATCATCGGTGACATCCTCAACCCGTTCTTCACCCAGCTGGCCAGGGGGGTTGAGGACGAGGCCAGGCGCGCGGGCTACACCGTCATCATCGGCAACGCCGACGAGCGGGCCGAGGAGCAGGACCACTACGTGCGCACGCTCGTCGGGCAGCGCGTCGACGGCCTGCTCATCTGCCCCACCGCCGAGGTCACCCCGCTCGTGCAGGAGCTCGTCTCCACCGGCAGGCCGCTGGTCTTCCTCGACCGCACGATCAGCGGCCTCGACGTGCCGTACGTGCGCGCCGACGGAGCGAAGGCGATCGCCGAGCTGGTGGCGCACCTCAAGGCGATGGGCCACCGCAGGATCGCCTTCGCCTCGGGCCCCGCGACCCTCTCCACGGGCCGCGAGCGGACCGACGCGTTCGCCGCCGCGATGACCGAGGCCGGGCTCGAGGTCAGGCCGGAGTACATGGCCGCGGGCGACTTCCGCGAAGGCAGCGGCAGGGCGATCACCGCTCACCTGCTCGACCTGGCCGAACCCCCAGAAGTGATCTTCTTCGGCGACAACCTGATGACACTGGGCGGCCTCGACGAGATCAGATCCAGAGGCCTGCGCGTCCCCGACGACGTGGCCGTCGCCTCCTTCGACGACGTGACGTGGTTCGTCCACGTCGACCCGCCGATCACCGCGATCGCCCAGCCGACCGCCGAGCTGGGCCGCCGGGCCGTACGGCTGTTGCTCGACCGCATCGAGGGAAGGACGGGGGAGTCGGTCGCGCTCCCCGCCGAGCTGGTCATCCGCAGGTCCTGCGAGAGGAAGGGGGCCTGAGTTGACGTCCTCCCCACCCGATCCCGGACAGACCGGCGTGGCTGTCGCCCGCCCGAACACCAGAACCACACCAAGAGAGGGGTCGCTGTGAGGCGGAACAGGAAAGGTCACCGCACCGCTCGGGCCTTGACGGCCCTGTCGCGATCCCGATCCCACCCAGGGGCCGAAGCCCGGCCTCTCCTCAGGAGTCACCGATGAACCAGGAGATCCTCAGGGTCGAGGGCCTGCGCAAACGGTTCCCCGGCGTCCTCGCGCTCGACGGGGTGGACCTGGAGCTGCGCACCGGCGAGGTCCACGTGCTGCTCGGCGAGAACGGCGCCGGCAAGAGCACCCTGATCAAGATGCTCTCCGGCGCGTACCACCCGGACGAGGGGCGCATCGTGCTCGACGGGCGGCCGGTGGAGATCCGCACCGCGGGCGACGCCCAGCGGCTCGGCATCGCGACGATCTACCAGGAGTTCAACCTGGTCCCCGACCTGACCGTCGGCGAGAACCTCTCGCTGGGCCGCCCGCCGCGCAGGTTCGGCTTCGTCGACGTCAAGGCGATGCACAGGAAGGCCAAGGAGCTCCTCGACCGGGTCGGCCTCGACGTCGACCCCCGCACCAGGATCGGCTCGCTCGGCATCGCCCGCATGCAGATGGTGGAGATCGCGAAGGCGCTGGCGCTGGACGCGCGCGTGCTCATCATGGACGAGCCGACGGCCGTGCTGACCACCAGCGAGGTCGAGAAGCTGTTCGCCATCGTCAGGCAGCTGCGCGACCAGGGTGTGGCCGTCGTGTTCATCACCCACCACCTGGAGGAGATCGCCCAGATCGGCGACACGGTGACGGTTCTGCGCGACGGCCGGTCGGTGGCCGAGGTGCCCGCGAACACGCCCGAGAACGAACTGGTCAGGCTCATGGTGGGCCGGCCGATCGACCAGCAGTACCCGCGCGCGGCAGAGGAGCCGGGGCAGGCGCTGCTCAAGGTGGAAGGGCTGACCAGGCGCGGCGCGTTCGAGGACGTCTCCTTCGAGGTGCGGGCGGGCGAGGTCGTCGGGCTCGCGGGCCTGGTCGGCGCGGGCCGTACCGAGGTCGCCAGAGCGATCTTCGGAGCGGACCGCTACGACTCCGGCCAGGTCGAGGTCGACGGCAGGCGGCTGCGGCCAGGCGACATCGACGGGGCGATGGCGGCGGGCCTCGGCCTGGTGCCGGAGGACCGCAAGGGCCAGGGGCTGCTGCTCGGCGCGGACATCGCCGAGAACCTCGGCCTGGTCACGCTCGGCAGGGCCACCCACGCCGGCTTCGTCGACCGCGCGGGACAGCGCACGGCGGCGGCCAAGGTCGCGGGACAGCTCGGCGTCCGGATGAGCGGTCTGGGCCAGGAGGTCCGCACGCTCTCCGGCGGCAACCAGCAGAAGGTCGTCATCGGCAAGTGGCTGCTGGCCGACGTCAGCGTGCTGATCCTCGACGAGCCCACCCGCGGCATCGACGTGGGCGCCAAGGTCGAGATCTACCAACTGATCAATTCACTCACCGCCTCGGGCCACGCCGTCCTCATGATCTCCAGCGATCTTCCCGAGGTGATCGGCATGAGCGACAGGGTGCTCGTCATGGCCAGAGGCAGACTCGTCGGCGAGCTCCCCGCCGACGAGGCGACACAGGACGCGGTGATGGCGCTGGCCGTCGCCGAGGTGGAGGGTACTCGTGTCCAGTAAGACGAGAGTCTGGCTCTCGGAGAACGGCGCGCTCGTCGCGCTCGTGGTCCTGGCCGTCGCGCTGTCGCTGCTGTCCAGCGACTTCCTCAGCGTGAGCAACCTGCTCAACGTGGGTGTGCAGGCGGCCGTCACCGCGATCCTCGCCTTCGGCGCCACTTTCGTGATCATCACGGGCGGCATCGACCTGTCGGTCGGCTCCGTGGCCGCGCTGTCGGCGATCACGCTGGCCTACCTGTCCACGACCTCGGGCCTGCCGTGGCCGCTGGCCACGCTGATCGCACTGGCCGTCGGCGTCGTGTGCGGCCTGGCCAACGCCGCGCTCATCGCGTACGGCAAGCTTCCCCCCTTCATCGCCACCCTGGCCATGCTCGGCATCGCCAGAGGCCTCGCGCTGGTCATCTCCCAGGGCAGCCCGATCGCCATGCCGGACGAGGTCTCCCACGTGGGCGACACGATCGCCGGATACCTGCCGGTGCCTGTCCTGGTGATGGTCGTCATGGGTGTCATCGCCGCGGTCATCCTCAACCGCACCTACGTGGGCCGCGCGATGTACGCCATCGGCGGCAACGAGGAGGCCGCCAGGCTGTCCGGCATCAAGGTCAACAGGATGAAGCTCGTCACCTACGCCCTGTCGGGCGGCTTCGCCGCCGTGGCGGGCATCGTCCTGGCCAGCCGTCTGGCCTCCGCCCAGCCGCAGGCCGCGGCCGGGTACGAACTCGACGCCATCGCCGCCGTCGTCATCGGCGGGGCGAGCCTGTCCGGCGGCAAGGGCCGCGCCTTCGGCACCTTCGTCGGCGCACTCATCCTCGCCGTCCTGCGCAACGGCCTCAATCTTCTGTCCGTCTCCGCCTTCTGGCAGCAGGTCGTGATCGGTGTGGTGATCGCGCTCGCGGTCCTCGTCGACACCCTGCGCCGCAGATCAGCCAACTGAGGGGAAGCAACCATCATGAAACTCGGCATCATCGCGGCAGGCGCCGCGCTCGCACTCGGTCTCGCCGCCTGCGGTTCCGGCGGTTCGGGCGGCTCCGGCGGAACCACCGCCCCCGGCGCCGCGGGCGACGTCAAGATCGGCATGTCGGTCTCGACGCTGAACAACCCCTACTTCGTCCAGCTGCGCGCAGGCGCGGAGGAGGAGGCCAAGAAGCTCGGCGTCCCGCTGACGGTCACCGACGCCCAGAACGACGCCTCCCAGCAGGTGAACCAGGTCCAGAACTTCACCAGCCAGAACATGAAGGCGATCATTGTCAACCCGGTCGACTCCGACGCGGCCGCGCCCGCCGTCAAGGCGGCCGACCGCGTCAAGATCCCGGTGATCGCCGTCGACCGCGGCGTCAACGGCGCCGAGGTCGCGCAGACCGTCGCCTCCGACAACGTCGCGGGCGGCAAGCTGGCCGCGCAGGAGCTGGCCAAGCAGATGGGCGAGAAGGGCAAGGTCGTGGTGCTCCAGGGCGTCCCCGGCACCTCCGCCTCGCGCGACAGGGGCCAGGGCTTCAGCGAGGGCATCAAGGCCTTCCCGAACATCCAGGTGGTGGCGCAGCAGCCGGCCGACTTCGACCGCACCAAGGGCCTGGACGTCATGACCAACCTCCTGCAGTCGAACCCCGACATCAGCGGTGTCTTCGCCGAGAACGACGAGATGGCGCTCGGCGCGATCAAGGCTCTGGGCGCGAAGGCCGGCAAGGAGGTCAAGGTCGTCGGCTTCGACGGCACCCCCGACGGGCTGAAGGCCATCCAGGCCGGCACGCTCGCCGCGAGCATCGCCCAGCAGCCCAAGCTGCTCGGCCAGCAGGCCGTCGACAACGCGGTCAAGGTCGCCAAGGGCGAGAGCATCCAGAAGGTCGTGGCGGTGCCGGTGAAGGTCGCGACCAAGGAGAACATCGCCGAGTTCACGGGCTGACCGTGGACGTGGTGGTCGTGGGGTCGGTCAACGCCGATCTGGTGGTCCGGGTGGCGCGGCGCCCCGCGCCCGGGGAGACCGTGATGGGCTCCGACCTGGACATCTTTCCCGGCGGCAAGGGCGCCAACCAGGCCGTCGCCGCCGCCAGGCTCGGCGCGCACGTGGCCCTGCTCGCCAGGACCGGGACCGACCAGTACGGCACGCGCCTGGCCGAAGGGCTCGCCGGCGAGGGCGTCGACACCGGGCACGTGCTGCCCACCGAGGGGGCCGGCGGCGTCGCGCTCATCACCGTCGACGCCGACGGCGACAACAGCATCATCGTCTCGCCGGGCGCCAACGCCCGCCTCAGCCCGGAGGACGTGGTCGGCGCCGCGCCGCTGCTGGAGGAGGCGTCGGTGGTCTCGCTGATGCTGGAGATCCCGCTCGACACCGTGACGGCGGCGGCCCGTGCCGCCCGGCGGGTGCTGCTCAACGCCTCGCCGCCGAGGGAGCTGCCGGCCGAGCTGCTGTCGCTCGCCGATCCGCTGGTGGTCAACGAGCACGAGGCGGCGTTCCTGCTCGGCGGCGCCTCCGCCGGACGCGCCGCGGCTCACGACCCGACGAGTGACACCGCCGGCGACACGACCGGTGACACCGCCGGCGACCCGACTGGTCGCACCGCCGGTGACCCGACGGGTGACACCGCCCGCGACGCGGCCGGTGACGGGGACGGCGAGCGGGGGCGGGGCGCGGTTCGCGACGCGGCCGGGATGGCGCGTGACCTGCTCGCCCTCGGGCCGAGGTCGGTGGTGGTGACACTGGGCGCGGACGGCGCCGTGGTGGCGGAGAAAGCGGGGGCCGCCGTCACCGCCGTGCCGAGCCCTGCCGTCGAGGCGGTCGACACCACGGGCGCGGGCGACGCGTTCACCGGTGCGCTCGCCTGGCGGCTGGCCCGCGGCGACGGTCTGCCCGAGGCGGCGGCCTTCGCCGCGAGGGTGGGCGCGGCCGCCGTGCGCCGCGAAGGCGCGCAGAGCTCGTACCCGCGGCTGGAGGAGTTGTGAAGCGCACGGGGATACTCAACGCCGCCCTGGCGGGGCGGCTGGCCGCGCTCGGTCACACCGACCAGGTGCTGGTCTGCGACAGCGGGATGCCGATCCCGCCCGGCGTCACGACCGTCGACCTGGCCTTCGTGCCGGGCGTGCCGTCCTTCGCCGAGGTGCTCGACGGGCTGCTGGCCGAACTCGTCGTCGAGGGCGCGGTGGCCGCAGGAGAGGTGGCCGAGGCCAACCCCTCCTGCGCGGCCTTGCTCGCCGACCGGCTGCCCGGCCTCGAGCACGTGCCCCACGAGGAGCTCAAACGCATGTCCAAGGAGGTGCGGCTGGTGGTGCGGACGGGGGAGGCCCGGCCGTACGCCAACGTCATCCTGCGCTGCGGCGTCTACTTCTGAGTCATCTCGAGGGGACGACGACCGACTGCGGGTCGCCGGGCGCGGCGGTGGCAGCCGCCGCCCACGGCCCCTTTCGCGGCTATGCGATGGTTTCGGGAACGGGCCTGTCCACGTCCTCGCTCTTGGGCGCGATCGCGAGGCCGAAGGCGGTGATCGCCAGAGCGATCACCACATAGATCGACACGGCGGTGGTCGTCTTGTAGGTGGTGTAGAGGTGGAGGGCGATGATCGGCGCGATGCCGCCGCCCACGATGCCCGCCACCTGGTAGCCCATCGACGCGCCGCTGTAGCGCAGGCGGGTGCTGAACAGCTCGGCGATGAAGGAGGCCTGCGGGCCGTACATCGCCGCGTGGGTCACCAGGGCGACCACCGCGGCGACGACGATGAGCGGGAACGACCTGGTGTCGAGAAGAGGGAAGAAGACGAACACCCAGACGGCCGCGCCGATCGCGCCCGCCAGGTAGACGGCGCGCCTGCCGTACCGGTCGGACAGCGCGCCGAACAGCGGGATCAGCACCAGCTGGCAGGCCGAGCCGATGAGAACGGCGTTGAGGCCGACCGAGCGGTCCATGCCGAGCACGGTCGTGATGTAGAGCAGGATGTAGATGGTGAAGGTGTAGAAGGCGACGTCCACGCCGATGCGGGCGGTGAAGGCCGACAGCAGCGCGCGCGGGTGCGTGCGCAGCACCTCGATCAGCGGCATCTTGGCCTTCACGCCCTTCTGCTCGACCTCGGCGAACAGCGGCGATTCGGTGATCTTCACGCGGACCCAGAGGCCGACCAGGACCAGCACGCCCGACAGCAGGAACGGCACCCGCCAGCCCCACGACAGGAAGGCGGCCTCCGACATGGTGGCGTCCAGGATGCCGAGCAGGGCCGTGGCCAGGATGAAGCCCGCGGGCACGCCGACCTGCGGCCAGCTCGCGTTGAAGCCGCGCCGTCCCGGCTCGCCGTGCTCCATGGACATGATGACCGCACCACCCCACTCGCCGCCCAGGCCGAGTCCCTGGACGAACCGGAGCAGGCCGAGCAGGACAGGGGCGGCCGCGCCGATGGCGGCATAGGTGGGCAGCACGCCGATGAGGAACGTGGAGACGCCCATCACCAGCAGCGTGACCACGAGTACCGTCTTGCGGCCGACCCTGTCGCCGAAGTGGCCGAAGACGATGCCGCCGAGCGGGCGGGCCACGAAGGCGACCGCGTTGGTGACCAGGGCGAGCAGGGTGGCGTTGAGCGGGTCGAACGTCGGGAAGAACAACTTGCCGAACACCAGCGACGCCGCCGTGCTGTAGAGGAAGAAGTCGTACCACTCCAGCGACGTGCCGATCAGGCTGGCGAGGATCACTCGCCGCGTCTGGTGCATGTCATCGCTCCTAGGTGGGAAGGGGGGTGTTTCCTTGAATCTAAGGATCGTTGAACAATTCGACAAGAGTTTTGTTCGATGATTCGCTGTCACTTGTGGATGACGCGGTGGCGGCGCTTGAACACGAACGGGTCCGTCTGGGCCGCAGTAGCACGGCCGAAAGGGTGGCCGACATTCTGCGCGAGCACATCATCGAGGGACTGTTCGCGCCGGGGCAGCGGCTGTCGGAGGAGGCCATCGGCAGCGCCCTCGGCGTCTCCCGTAACACCCTGCGCGAGGCCTTCAGGCTCCTGGGCCACGAGCGGCTGCTCGAACACAAGCTCAACCGTGGCGTCTTCGTACGCGTGCTCTCGGCCGCCGACGTCGCCGACCTCTACGAGATGCGCAGGATCCTCGAAGGGGCCGCGGTACGGCGCGCCGCCTCCCTGGAGGCGCTCGCGCTGATCAAGGAGACGGTCGAGGAGGCCGAGCGGTTCGCCATGGCCGGCCGCTGGCAGGACGTCGGAACCGCCAACAGCCGCTTCCACCAGGCGCTGGTCGCGCTGCACCGCAGCCCGCGGCTGAACGAGGCGATGCGGCAGCTGCTGGCCGAGTTGCGCCTGGTCTTCCACGTCATGCACAACCCCCGGGTGCTGCACGAGCCGTTCGTCGAGCGCAACAGGCAGCTGCTGGAGCTGATGGCCGCGGGGCGGGCCGACGAGGCGGCCACCTTCCTCGAGATCTACCTCGACGACGCCGAACGGCTGCTCCTTCACGCCTACGAGCCGTCGCGCGCCGGCTGAGCCGTGTCCCACCTGTGACCAACCTCTCCACCCCGCCGGGAGTCCAACCCGGTGAGGAGAAGGAGAGGCACTGTGCGAAGGACACTTCTGGGAGCGGCGGTGGTCGCGGTCGCCGCGGCAGGCCTGCCCGCGCTCGCCCACGCCGACAGCGCGGGGGCGGCCAAGGTCGCGTGGGTGGGCGCCTGCGAGGCCGAGGACGAGATCAGCCGCGCCTGCGGCGCCTGGCGGTTAAGGCTCACCTCGGGGAGGGAGATCGCGGTCACGGACGCGGCCGCCACCTCGGTGGACGCCGACGGGCGCAGGACGGACGACACCGCCAGGTTCACCATCAGCGACGACGGCCGATGGATCGTCTACGAGCGGAGGACGGACCACCGCCTGGCCGTACGCAGGGCCGCGGGTGGCAGGGCCACCCTGCTGCCGAAGTCGCTGACCAGGCTCGGCACCGAGGACCTGTGGGTACGGCTGTCGCCCACGGGCGACAGGGTCCTGCTGGAGTACAACGACGACGACGAGAAGGAGCCCGGCAAGATCGTCACGGTGGCCACGGGGAAGATCGTGAAGCTGCCCGCGGGGGACGATCTCGAGGGCTTCAGCGGCGACGGCGACGAGGCGCTCGCCCTGCGCTACAACCCCGACAACACCACGACGCTCGTCGCCCACGGGGTGGACGGCAGCGTGATCGCGCAGGTCCCGCCGCAGGTGGTGGCCAACGCGACCGTGCGGGCGCTGGCGGCCGACGGCCGTACGGTGGCGGCGTTCACGGGGGAGAAGCCCAAGCTGCGCCTATACGACCTGGCGACCGACCGGCTGGCCGCGGCGGTCGATGTCCGGCTGGGGAAGGGCGAGACCGTCTACCACGCCCAGTGGAGCGGTGAGGACCGGCTGACGATCAAGACGCAGTCCGGCGGGGACGGCAAGCCGACGGTGGTACGGGTGCTCACCGTCGACACGGGCACGGGCGCGGTCAGGCCCGTCGACACGTTCAGGTTCACCGCCAGGCACCAGACCTGGCTGACGGCGGGAGAGTGACGAGATGAGACTCAGGATCCTGGCGGCGATCGCGGTCGCCATGGCGATGCTCGGAGCGCAGGGGGCGGCCGCGTACGCCGGCCCCGCCCACGGGCCCGGTCACGAGCATCACGGCGCCGGCAGGGGCGACGCCATCCGCTACGCCTCCGCCCAGGGCTGTCCGCAGAAGGACGGCAACGTCGTGCCCTGCGGCACCTGGCGGCTGGTCTCCCACAAGGGCGAGATCACGCTGCTGAAGGACGCCCAGCTGCGCGCGGTCGGCGCCGACGGCAAGCCCGTCGACTACGCGGTCGCCCCCATCGCCGTCTCCGGCGACGGCACGAGGGTCGCCTACTACACGAAGGCGGGACGGCTGGTCGTGCGCACCATGAAGGGCGGCGTCAAGCCGCTGCCCGCGGACGCGCTGCCGGCGAAGACCAACCAGTACGACGTGACGTTGCAGCTGTCCGACGACGGTGCCAGGCTCGCCGTCATCGCCGACAGGGTGCGGCTGTTCGACACCGCGACGGGCGGCAGGCTCGGCACGCTGCCCAAGCACAGCACCTTCGTCGGCTTCAGCGGCGACGGGGAGAAGGTCCTGGCCAGCACCGAGGGTGCGGAGTCCGAGGTCGAACTGCACGTCCACGACCTGTCGGGCGCGCGGCTGCTGAGCGACACGCCGCCCCAGCTGGTGGCCGCAAACGGCCCCTACGCGCTCAACGCCGACGGCAAGACGCTCGCGGTGCTGGTCGGGGGCACGAAGGTCACGCTCTACGACCTGACCGCCGGCCAGGTCCTCGGCGGGCACGCGATCAAGCTGCCCAAGGAGGGCACCGTCCACAAGGTCGACTGGACCGGCGACAACCAGGTGACCCTGCACGTCTCGCAGTACCCCGAGGGCAAGGCCACCAAAATGACCGTCCTGCAGCACGACGCGAGCTCGGGCGCGACCAAGGTGCGCGACTCGTACTCGCTGCTCAAGGACACGTTCGTCTTCGCCGCCTGCGGCGGATGAGCGCGCCACCGCCCGCCGTAACCCCTTTGCCGGGGACGGCGGGCGGTCGGCACAATGCCCGCATGACCGACAGGACCGTGCGGATCTCCAAATACCTCGCCAGGCACCTGCGCCACGACCCCGCGGCGATCGGCATCACGCTGGACGAGCAGGGCTGGGTACCGATCGACGAGCTGCTGACCGCCGCCGCCCTGCACGGCTTCCCCATCACCAGGGCCGAGCTCGACACGGCGGTGTCGGACAACGACAAACGGCGGTACGCGATCTCGGGCGACCGCATCAGGGCGAGCCAGGGACACTCGGTGCGCGTCGACCTCGGCCTGCCGCCGGTGGAACCGCCGCACGTGCTCTATCACGGGACGGTGAGCCGCAGCCTGGCCGCGATCCGGCGGTCGGGGCTGCTGCCCATGTCCAGGACGCACGTCCACCTGTCGGTCGACAGGGCCACGGCCGTACGGGTCGGCGCGCGTCGGGGGGTTCCCGTGGTGCTGGTGGTCGCGGCGGGGGAGATGCACGCGGCGGGACACACGTTCATGGTCAGTGCCAACGGGGTGTGGCTCACCGATGCCGTCCCTCCGGAGTTCCTGCTGTTCCCCGGCTGACGCCCCGCGCCGCGGTTCCGCCGCCCGGGGTGCCTTGATCATCCGTCGCGGCTTTCGGCATGCTCCGGTCATGGTCGATACGAAGCTCGCCGGCAGGGTCGTGCTGGTCACCGGGGCCGACGGGGGAATCGGCGCGGCGATCGCCCGCGCCTTCGCGGCCGAAGGGGCGCGGGTGGCGGTGCACCACGCCGCCGACGCGCCCGCACCGCCTCCCGGAGTGGCGTGGGAGCACCGCGCCCCCTCGCCCGGTACGGCCGAGGCGCTGGCGGCCGAACTCGGCGACGCGATCACGGTGAGGGCGGATCTCGGCGAACCGGACACCGCGCGCCACGATGGTCGAGCACGCCCGCTCGATCGTCCCGCTGGGACGCGTCGGCGAGCCGGACGACATCGCCGGCGCCGTCGTCTTCCTGGCCTCGCACCAAGCCCGCTGGATCACCGGACAGGTCCTTCAGGTCGCCGGCGGCCACGCGCTGTGACTCCTCGCGATCGCCCACCCGGATTGCCGGAGTGTGACGGGCATGCCATCAAGAGCCGGCGCACGCACAGGCAATGATCGAATCACTGATCATCTGCATTTCTTGACCTTTATGATGTGACGCGCATAGCTCCGCCGCTTGAGGCGAGTGCGGCCATGGCGGCGAGCAACTGGTCATCAGAATGGGGATGCGCGTTGATGGAGATCGGGCTGGCGGACACCATCCAGGCACTTCGGCAGGAACTGATCACCGCCATGGCCGACGGCCAGGACCAGCCGGTCAGGTTCCACGTGGAGTCGGTCGACCTGGAGCTGCAAGTCGCGGTCACGGCGTCCGCGGAAGCCTCGGCCGGCATCAAGTTCTGGGTGCTATCGGCCAACGGCAAGGCTTCGGCGAGCACCACGTCCACCCACACGGTCTCCCTCCACCTCGCGGCCGAGACGGAAGGCGGAGGACGAGTCCTCACCAGCAGTCAGGGGCGTCCCGCACGCCGTTGAGAGGGGCCTGAAAAGGTGCGCCTCGACTATGGACGGGACTTCCTCGACCGGGTGGTGGAGGTCAAGGGCGAAGAGCCCGGCACGGCAGACGTCCTCTTCGTCGCCACCGGCTTCCTCCTGACCGGGCGGCTGGTCCTCACCGTGAAGCACGCGGTGGAGCAGGACGGCCGATACCTGATCCGGCCCCATCTGGGCGGCAAGGACTTCGCGGCGGCAAGGGTGGTCCACCATCCCCGGCTGGATCTCGCACTGCTGGTCCTGGACAGATCAGTCAGGGACCTGGAACCGGCCCCGCTCGGCACGCTGCCCAAGCGGACGGGCAGGGTTCTGTTCCGGGCCGTGGGCTTCCCGGAGTTCGCATTCGACAAGGAGACGGCCACTCCCGCGCCGGAGACCCAGGTCGAGGGGTACATCGCCACCGGTTCGCACACCGACGTCGATACGCTCGACCTGCTGGTGCCCGACCGTGATCCGGAAAAGATCCGCGGGTCCTCTCCGTGGGTCGGCGCCTCCGGCATGGCGATCATTGATCGTACCGGCCACCTCATCGGCGTCCAGACCCACCATCTCACGTCGGCGGGCTCCAACAACCTCACCGCCGTACGGCTCGACACGATGGCTGCCGACCCCGCCTTCCGAGCGTGCCTCCTGGACCACGACGTCACCGCCGAACCGCTCCCTGTACCGCTGTCCACCGGCGATGACGCGGCGCTGACACAGGTCACCCCACATGAGGCGCTGGTACGGGACCTGCGCGTGACCAGACGCCACCTGTTCCCCGAACACCTGCCGTTCGTCTCACCGGGCCCGGACGACGAAGCGGACCCTTCACGCATCTTCACCGCGCTCGCCGCCCCCGACTCGGCGGACGTGCTCCTGACCGGCTCGGCGGGTTCGGGCAAGACCCGTACCTGCATGCAGGTCGCCGCCCTGGCCGGGCTGACAGGGGAGTGGCAGGTCCTCCATGTCGCCGCAGCGCCCGACGTCACCAACGAACAGCTCACCAAGGCGGTGTCGCGCTGGGGCAGCAGGCGTGTTCTCCTCATCATCGACGGCCTGCACAACTGCACAGGCCTGGTGCTGGAGACACTACGAAGCGATCTCGACAGGACGGGCGTCCGGGTCTCCTGCCTCTCGACCGTGCGTAAGGGAAATTCCTACCCTCGCTCGGCGGACGAGTACGGCGACGAGAACTTCCATGTGGTGCCGCTGGCGGAAGGGCGGCACTCTGCTGCGGTGGCCAGGCGTATCTACGCGAACGTGGCACCCCACGCTCTGGAACGCTGGGGCGAGGACGAGATGGCCAGGATCTGTGGCGAGCGCCCCATCATCGCTCTGCTGATCTCCGCGGAGATCGAGCGGCGTCTGACCGCCGGCGAGGCCATTCCCGCCTTTGCCGGAGTGCGCACCGGAGACCTCACGAAGTGGCTGAGCACCGCGTTGTTCACCGAGGACGCGCTCGGACGCCACGGACACACGGACAAGGACTCGCTCATCCCCGGCGCCGAGAGCACCAATCCGGTGTTGCTCGCGTCGGTGGCGGCGCTCGCCGCGTCTCCGCAGCCGGCGGCCGACGTCATCGCCGTCGTGAACGAGCTGGCCGAGACCGGAACACTCGGCAAGACCACCAGTCCGGGTCCTGACATCGTCCGCAACATGCGCAGGCTGGGCTGGATCCAGGAGTCGGGCCGGCACGAGCTCGAAGCGGTGCACGACTCCGTTGTCGAGGAACTGCTGATCGCCGCACTGCTGCCTCCCACCAGCGCTGAGCAGGCTCATGCCCTGTTCGGCGCGTACCTGGTCGGAGCCCGCTCAATCGATCGGCTCATCGGTCATCTGCGGCGCGCGGCCGGGAACGCCGACGACAGGAAGGCCCGCCGGCTGGAAGCCCTGTGCACGTCCTGGCTGCGCAGGCATGCGGAACGTCTTGCCGAGTTACTCGCGCCGCTCACGCCGGACTCGGTGGGGACACTGCTGAACCTGGTCACCGGCTCCCCCTGGCTCCCCGGCGCGGTCGAGAACTGGGATCTGCTGGTCGAGCCTTGGCTCCGCCGGGCCGAGGAGCGGAATCCCGTGTTGGCTCGCGCCCTCCTGGCGGGCGCCGTACGCCGCTCCGCCGGTCCGCTCCCGCCGCGCTTGACGGCCGCCGCCATGGCCGCACTGCTCGCCTCCCGCGAACAGCACGATCACCAGATCCTCGCCGCCCTGCTCTCCCGAGCGGACCTTCCCGCGCCGCAGGTGGAAGCGCTCTGCCGTGAGGCCTTGGCCGCGCTCGACGCGGGGGTGAGTCCGAGCGCGGCGCCCTTCCTGCTGCGCCACCTGCTGCGCCGTCACGACCTCGATCCCGAGGTGACGGCGACGGTAACCGGTCATGCCCTGCGCTGGACGGAAGCCGCCGGTGAAACCCGGCAGGCCAGCTTCGTGCTGGCGCCACTGCTGGCAGTGAAGGCATTACCCCTCGACAGCGAGTCCGCGACGGTACGGCACGCGCTGCGCTGGCTCGACCTGCACGGAACTCTCCCCGAGAGCCGATTCGTCATCCGCAGCCTGCCGAGAACAACCCGGCTGGCCTCCCAGCACGCCAGCCGCCTCGTCGACCATACGCTGGCCTGGGTCAGCGCCCACGGTGCCGAGGCGGACGCCCGATCGGTGGCGAAAAAGCTCATCAAACGCCCGAGCGACGACGATGCCCCCTGGGTCATCGACCGGGTTCTGGCGTGGCTGGGACGGCATAACGCCGGGCGCGAAGCCCAGTACATCCTGACGCGACTGGTCCAGAAGAAAGGCCTCACGGACGCCCAGGCCGACGAGACGGTGCAGCACGCGTTGATCTGGCTGGACCGGTACGCCGGCGACCAGGAGGCGCTGGGCGTCCTGCTGGGCATGGCAGGACAGGACGGTCTGCGCAGACGGGTGGTCAAGCGGGACCGGCTGACCTCGCAGCAGGCCACGCGATTCATCGGCCACGCGCTGTCATGGCTGCGGATCCACGGCCGCCAGCCGATGGCATCCACCCTTCTGCCTTCCCTGCTCGGCTACCGGCGCGCCTCGCCTGAGCAGAAACTCGATCTCGTCGCGCACGCGCTGGCCTGGCTGGACGCCAATGAGGTCACCAAGGATCCCAACGCCGTCGGCGTTCTGCAGGGCGTGCTCAACCGTGAGGCCTACCGAGCGGATCAGGAACAGCGTGCCATCGCCCATGCCTTCACCTGGATGGCGGCACAGTCCTCGGACACCGAGGCCGGCTTCATCCGCCTCCTGGTGAAACGACCGCTCAGTGCGGACCAGGCTCACCTGGTCATCGACCAGGCTCTGGATCTCCTGGAGTCACGCAGGACCGACGGCCTGTATTCCGATCTGCTCCGCGCGCTCCTCGGTAGGAGCGACCTCACGGCAGGCCAGTTCGCCCGGCTGATCGATCTCGCGCTGAGCTGGTTGTCGCGCAACGGCGTGTCCCACGACGGCAAGCCGCCGCACAACGACACCGATTTTCTGCTGCGCCGCCTGCTCGGACGTCCCGAACCGGACGGCCGCCAAGCCAGGAGCATCGTCGAGTACGCGCTCGCATGGCTCGCCACCGAGGCCGCGCGCAGCATCTACACCGGCCACGTCCTGCTGCCGCTCCTCGAGCGGTGCCACCTGACGGACGATCAGACCGCCGCCGTCGTGTCCGCCGCCCTCACGTGGCTCAGCTGGGACGCGCGCAGTCGGAACTCGCGGGCCGTCCTGCGCGCCCTGCTGGTCGTGCCGATGCTGGACGACGACAGGACAGCGCGTGTGCTGGCTCATGCTCTGGCCTGGCGGAGCCCTGAGGAGGTGCCACTCGTGCCCCTCGGAGGCGAGCACCTCGACGAGGAAGGCGAGCAGTCACCACCACTGCTCGCCGACAAGGCTCTGGCATGGCTTGAACGCAACGTCGGGCACCCGGACGCCTCGTCCGTGCTGCGGCAGTTGCTGCGGCACCCGGAGCTGGACGGCGCTCAAGGGGCCGTGGCCGTCGACCGTATCCTGGCTCTGCTCGATGACCCCGCCGCCGAGGCTCACACCGACGCGGTCCTCGGCTCCCTGCTACGCCGCCAGGATCTCCCTCTGGAGCAGGCGGCCGCCGCTCTCGGGCACGCGCTGCGCAGGCTCGGCCGGCCTTTCGCCGACATCGACGCCAGCCGCGTGCTGGGTCCGCTGCTCAAACGCGACGACCTGGACCCCGCACAGTGGGCAGAAGTCGTCTCCCGAGCCCTGGACTGGCTGGCGATAGCCCAGGTCGAGGGCGACGTCAGTTTCGTGCTCCATCCGCTGTTGGAGAGCCCTGTCCTGTCGGCCGATCAGGCGAGCGCTGCCGTCTCCCACGCGCTGCGCTGGCTGGGCGAGGGGGGTTGGGCTCGCGCCCCGAAGGCCGGCTTCGTGCTCCATCCACTCCTCGACCGCCGCGATCTGGACACCGGCCAGGCTCGCCAGGCTGTCGATCACGCCATGACCTGGCTGGCCAAATGGCATCGCCTCGCGCGGGAGGCGCCCAACCCGGACGCCGAATACGTGTTGCGGCCCCTGCTGCGCAGGCCCGGACTTCCGGTCCCTCAGGCCGCGCTAGCGCTCAACTACGCGCTGGCCTGGCGTGACAAGAGGACCACTCGGCTCTCCCTTGCCGATCCTGGTGCAGAGGGTGCGGCCACCGCGCCGCCCCTGACGGACTTCGCCCTGGACTGGTCCGAAGCGCATGCCGGCGCGCCACAGGCATACCTGGTGCTGGAACCCCTGCTGATGAGCGTGCGGCTGAGGAAGACCGCCGCCGCGGAGCGCATCAGCTCCTGTGCGCTGGCCTGGCTGGAAGGGCATCACTCGATGCCGGAGGCAGGCCTCGTGCTTCGCGGCCTGCTGACGAAGGCGAAGCTCGACTACGAGCAGCGGACCGACGCGCTGGCCTACGCCTCGGACTGGCTCGCCCGCCACGGTATGGCCGTGCAGGCTGCTCCGGTCTGGCAGGGACTGGTGGGCCGTTCGGCGCAGGGAATCGACGACGCGCTCGCGTGGCTGGTGGCATTCGGTTCGGCAGAGGCGGCCGGCTACGTCCTGACCGCTTTGCTGGAGCGCGTGGATCTCACCGAGGAACAGTCGCTGCTCACCGACACCTACGCGGCGATCTGGCTGGGCATTCACCCTGACAGCCGGGGTGCATCCCCCATCCGTAAGGCTCTCCAACGACGGCCGGGCGCGCCGCTGTCAGGAAGGAGAGCGGGGATCGCCCAGGAGAACGGCTGAGCGGGCTCCTACGAAGCGCCACGGGCAGATGGTCGGCGACGTCGAGCGGAATGTCGCCGAGGGGGATGAGCGACGCCCCACGGCGCCGCTTGCGGCGTGTGCCTGGACCGGGAGATCCATGGCGCGGCCTGCGGGTTCGAGGGGAGCGCGGCAGGCCGAGCGCCTGCGGGTGGACACGGTTCGCGTCTCGGGTCCAACACTTTGCCTGATCGGGAAGCACATAACGGCTGTCCGGCGGGTACAGGCGGGTAAACGACCGACATGAAGCGCGACAAGCCGGGCAAAGAGGATGTTTCGCCCGCGCTGTGCGACTGGTGCGGCGCGGTGATCTCAGCGGGGGCAGAGCTGTACAGCATGGCGCTCGACTCCTCCGTGATCCACGCCAGCAATCCCAGGTTCGACGGCAGACGTTTCCTGACCGCCTGTACCCATGAGCACCTGGCCGCCCTCGACGAGCACTACCGCCGCAGACCCTTCGTCGACGAAGAGCTGTGGGCGGGGAAGATCGCCAGAGCGATGGACAGCACGGCCGAGCCGCTGACCCTCGCGGATCTGGTCGACGCCACCGGCTTGAGCCGGGAGCAGGTCGAGCGATCCATGGCATGGCTCGAAGCCCAGATCCATCGGCTGCGCCATCGATGACGCCCCGCCTGCCGCCGCGGCAGGCAGGTCACCACCGCACCGGCACTTCGGTCAGTTCGCCGCTCAGGACGTTGTTCCCTCAGCTCCTCCACCCCCGCAGTCGCCGTAGCGGGGAAACGGGCAGTGAGCTGGGAGAAGAGCACCTGCAGCTCGATCCGCGCCAGGGCGCTCCGATGCAGTGGCGCGGGCCGTGGCCGAATGTGCGGCGCGGTGCGGTCCGGGCCGGGCCCTCGGACACCGTCGCGTCGTGGCTGGCCGCGCCGGTGTCCAGGAGCACCGGTTCTCCCCCGCGTACGCGTACGCCTTCGATGTCGAGGTCGGTGCGGGCGTAGCGGGGGATGCCGCTGCCCTGGCCGCGCGCGCAGGCTCTCCTCCACGGCTGGGTCGATGAGGGAGGGGTCGGCGACGAGCGCCTGCCGTCGGTTGGGGTCGGCAGGCAGCCACAGCGCCCATCCGCGACCTCGTCCACGGCCTCACGGCGGCCTCCCGCGAGGTCGCCGAGCGAAACCTGGCCGAACGCATCCCGCCGGGCCCATGGCGTTCGTGGGCGTCGCGCCTGCTACACACCCCCACCCTGGAAGCGGTCATCGCCTGGCTCGACGCGGGCAGGCCCGACCTGGCCGACCCCGCCGATTCAGCCGCGCGGATCGGCGAGGCCGTCCACGGCGTGATCGCCGCCGCACAGGGCGTGAGCCCGGACGAGTGAGCCGAGGCCCGGCGTGGCGTCCGCCGTGCGGCTTGGCGTGGTGCCCGCCGTGCGGTTTGGCGTGGCATGCGCCGTGCGGTTTGGGATGGCGTCCGCCGTGCGGTTTGGCGTGGTCCGCCGTGCGACTCGGCGTGGCCCCCCGCCGCAGGGGGGCGGCCATCCGCTGACCCGGGTAGCGGAAGAGGGGAAGGAGGGGAGCGCATGGGAGGTCTCACCCGGCGGGAACAGTCCGTGGGTTCCGCCGCCGGCACGGTGGCCGGCCTCATCTGGGGCCTGGCCTTCCTGATACCGGTGCTGCTGCCCGGCTGGAGCCCGGTGGCCGTGACGGTCGGCAGGTACCTGGCCTACGGCCTGGTCTCCCTGGTGCTCTTCGCCTTCGGCGGGCGTGTTCTGTGGCGCCTGCTGCGGCGGCACTGGCGGGTGGCCCTGGCGTTCGCGCTGACGGGCAACGTCCTGTACTACCTGCTGCTCGTCGTCGGCATCGAGCTGGTCGGCGCGCCGGTCACCGACATCGTGATCGGCTGCATCCCCGTCACCGTGGCACTGCTCGGCAACGCGCTGTCGGGGGCCTACCGGTGGCGCTCGCTCGTCATGCCGGTGACGCTCGTGGCGATCGGCCTGACCGTGGTGAACGCGCTGGAGCTGGGTGGGGCCGCCCCCACCGAGGACCGGCCGCTCGGGCTGAAGGTGCTCGGCCTGCTGGCCGCCGTGGGCGCCGTCCTCCTGTGGACCTGGTACGGGCTGGCCAACGCGCGCTTCCTGAGCCGCCACCCCGAGGTGCCGGGCGGGGGCTGGTCCACGGTGATCGGCCTCGGCACGGGGGTCGTCACGCTGGCCGGCCTTCCTGTGGCCGCGCTGTCGGGCGAACTGTCGCCCGTTTCCGGCCCGTCCGGGGAGAGTCCGGACCTGGCCGCGTTCGTCGTCGCCGTGCTCGTGCTGGGTGTCGTGGTGTCATGGGCGGCCACGGGCCTGTGGAACGTCGCCTCGGCCCGGCTGTCGCCCACGGCCGCGGGCATGCTCATCAACGTCGAGACCGTGGCCGGGTTCGCCTACGTCTACGCGGCACGCGGCACATGGCCGCCGCTCGGCCAGGTCGTCGGGTTCGCCCTGATCCTCATCGGCGTGCTCAGGGTCGTCCGGCTGCCCACCACAGGGGGAAGACCGGCTGAGACCCGGTTCGGCCGCGCCGTTTTCCTCTGACGCGATGTCCTCTGGCGTGACGTTCCTCTGGCTCGACGGTCCTTTGACTCGACGCTCGTGAGCGCCGGGACGCCTGGATCGGCGACGCGGTGGCCGCGACGGACGCGGCGCGCCGCTGGACCGCATCGAAAGGGGTTCGACGGAGGGGGGACCTGGCCGGAGACGCCGGTCAGGGGCAGCCGGAGACGGGAGGGGAAGGTGTCCTGGACCCACCGCGACCGGACGCGTGTCGTCGGGGGGAAGGCCGTGGGAGGACACGGCACGTGCGGTTCGTGCCGTCGGGGGGAGGGCCGGGGAAGGACACGACACGTGCGGTCCGTGCCGTCGAGGGGAGGCCGGGGGAGGACACGTGTGGTCGGAAGAAGGTGGGGGAGGGGGCCGGCCGCTGGAAAGCGGGAGAGCCAAGGCGCCCTGCGTGGCGAGGCCCTGACGGCGGCCGCCCCGGGTCCCGTGGTGGGCCCCCGTTACCAGGAGACGTGCCCGATGAGTCGTGGTTCGATCATCGGGCCGACCTGGCAACAGGGCCGGGGGAGTGCGGCGGAATCGTCAGCCCGAGTAGGTGGGGTAGCCGTAGCCGACGACCTGCGACGTGGGACGGACGCGCTGCTCGACGACGCCGTTGCCGGTGTTGCCCTCGATCGTGGAGATCGTGCCGTCGCCGTTGCCCTTCTCGACGAAACCGACGTGGTTGATGTCGTCGAGGCTCTTGCTGCCGCTCCAGGAGAAGAAGACGACCGCTCCGGGCTTGGGGGTCTGGCCCCAGCGCTTGTTGGCCTTGAACCACTTGGCGTGAGTTACGGTGTAGGCGTCCCAGCCGACCTGCGGACGGGCGCCGGTCTGCTCGCCGACCCAGGAGACGAACATCGCGCACCACGCGGCGTTGGCGTAGGCGGTGACGCTGCCGCCGTCCCTGGCGACGGTCTCCCTGGCGCGCTGCGAGTTGACGTACCAGTTCTGGAACTTGGTGCCGCCGCCCGCGGCGTTCTCCTTGATACCGATCTGCTTCTTGGCCTCGGCCAGAACCGCGGCAGCGCTCGGCATGGCCTTCGTCTGAGCCTTGCCGGCGGCGCTGACCCTGGCCGCGTCCTCCTTGGGCGCGCCTGCGAGGGCGGCTACCCGGGGGCTGTCGGCAAGCGGGAGCTTGTCGGCCTGCGCGATCTGGGTGGGTACGAGCGCGCCGGCGATGACGACTGCGCCCAGCGCGGCATGCGCGTAGTTGAGCTTGGGGGCACGGCTACGGCTGTGCTTTGCCATGTGAAGGGGAACTCCTTGCTAGCTTCCTGCCGCTTACCGGGTTAGCTGACGGGTTCGGACGCGAAGCTGCCCTACGGCACGATGTGCCGATTCACCCCAGAGAGATTGGGTCCCCGGTTCCGCGTGGTGCGGATTCAGCGGTCACAGGTGAACCTGTGATGATTGCAATGTCTGGCAATGTCCGGATTGCCCGGTATATGCCTTGAGTGAGCCTAAGGTAATACATGAGGCAAGTAGCTTACAAATTGATAAAGGTCCGTCGATCATCTACGGTCAGGACATGTCGCCACAGGACCTGTTCAACAGGGGGCTGCGGGAAGACGGACACCGTCCGGACGAAGCCCGGCGATGGTATCTCCTGGCGATCGAATCGGGTCATCCCGCGGCCGCCCAGCGGGCGGCCTTCAACCTGGCGCTGATCGAGGACGAGAGCGGCCATCTCGACGAGGCTCGCCACTGGTACGGCAGGGCCGCCACACCCAGGGCGCAGTTCAACCTCGGCGTCCTGGAGGACTGCTGCGGCAACACCGAGGTCGCGCGCCGGTGGTACACCAAGGCTGTCGAATCGGGCCACCCGGAAGCGGCCCCGCGCGCCATGTTCAACCTGGGCCTGCTCGAGGACAGGGAGGGCAGGCCGGAGCGGGCCCGCGCCCACTTCCTCATGGCCGCGGGGTCGGGGCACGAGGAGGCCGCCGCCCGCGCTAGCGAGCGCCTAGCCTGATCCGCGCGTCCTCCAGCATCCGCATCATCGCCAGACTCTCCTCCAACGGCATGATCGCGCTCTCCGTCCTGCCCTCGGCCAGTGCCAGCCGTACCTCGCGCACCTCTTCGGCGTAGCCGTTCATGGCCGGGTCAAGAACGAGTTCCTCGGGCTCGACGCCGGGCCCTGAGAGCAGGATCCGCTGCGGCGCCCAGAACGGCGCGGCGATGTCGGCCCGCAGCTCCGTCCCGACCACGGTCGCGGTGTTGGCCAGCGGGCTGAGCAGGGACGTGTCGAGCAGCGCCCGCGCCCCGCCCTCGTAGGTCAGCAGCGCCCCCACCTCGGCGTCGACGCCCGAGGGGCCGAGCGATCCTGTGAGATGCGTCTCAGCCGGCTCGCCGAGCAGCAGCTGCGCCAGCCCGAACGGGTAGATCCCCAGGTCCAGCAGGACTCCGCCGCCCAGCGCGGGATCCCACAGCCGATGCCGCTCCTCGTACGGCATGACGAACCCGAACGACGCCTGCACCGAGCGCAGCGCCCCGAACCGCTCCTCGGTCAGCAGCCCTCTGATCAGCGGGTTGAAGCGCATCCACATCGCTTCCATGAGGAACACGCCGGCCTGCCTGGCCAGGTCCACCATCCGCTCGGCGTCGGCCAGGCTCGCCGTGAGAGGTTTCTCACACAGCACGGCCTTGCCCGCCGCGATGGCCGCCTCGGCCACCTCCAGGTGCTGGGCGTGCGGGGTTGCCACGTAGACCACGTCCACCGCCGGGTCCTGGCACAGCTGCGCGTAGGAGCCGTAGGCCGACTCGGCCCCCAGCGTCGCCGCCAGCTCGGCGGCCCTGCCCTGGTCGCGGGAGCCCACGGCGGCGACCCGCATGCCGGGCTCCGCGGCGATGACCGCGCCGACCGTCCTGGCGATCCCGCCCGTGGCCGCGATTCCCCAACCCAAGTCACGCATGAGAGTCCTCTCTATCGGTGATCGATCTTCCCATCACCCCGGACACGCGTACGGCCCGCGCCCGGGGCGCAGGCCGTGGCCGACGGGCGGGTCAGCCCATCCAGTCGAAGGTGGCGGGGTCGGGACCGAGGCGCGTGCCCCTGTTCAGCGCGCCGATCGCCGCCATGTCCTCGGCGTCGAGGGTGAAGTCGAACACGTCGATGTTCTCCCTGATCCGCGAGGGGGTGACCGACTTGGGGATCACCACGTTGCCGAGCTGGATGTGCCAGCGCAGCACGATCTGGGCTGGCGACTTGCCGTGCTTGTGGCCCAGCGTGGCCAGCGCGGGGTCGTCGAGCAGCCCCCTGCCCTGGCCGAGCGGGCTCCACGCCTCTGTCAGGATGCCGTTGGCCTCGTGAAAGGCGCGCAGCTCCGCCTGAGGGAAGTGGGGGTGCAGCTCGATCTGGTTGATCGAGGGGACGATCTCCGTCTCGTTCATGAGCCGCTCGAGGGTCTCGATCGTGAAGTTCGAGACGCCGATCGCCCTGACCCTGCCCGCCCTGTAGAGCCGCTCCAGCGACTGCCACGCCTCGACGTACTTGTCCTGGGAAGGGACGGGCCAGTGGATGAGATACAGGTCGAGGTAGTCGAGGCCGAGCTTCGACAGGCTCGTCTCGAAGGCGGCCTCGGCCCTGTCGTGCTCGTTGTTCCACAGCTTGGTGGCGATGAACAGTTTCTCGCGAGGCACGCTCGAGCCGGCGATCGCGCGGCCGACGCCCTCCTCGTTGTAGTACAGCTTGGCCGTGTCGACGCTGGTGTAGCCGGCCTCGATCGCGGCTGACACGGCCCGTTCCGCCTCGTCGTCGGGCACCTGCCAGACGCCGAAGCCGAGTTGCGGTATCTGAACGCCGTCTGTGTTGAGCAGCAGCGAGTTCATGTTCATGCCTCCATTGTTCACTCCGCGTTAGCTGGCGCTTCGAGTGGGCGTCCTACCGTTGCGCGTGTCGTGAACGAACAGGAATCCGTGGCCTGGGTGGAGTCGCCACTACAGATGCTCTGCGCCGTCGAGGCCCACCACGCCGGGCTGCTGGGAGACCGGACGCTGGTGGTGCCACGCGCCGGGCTGCGCCCGCTCGCGGCCACCAGGCGTGAGCTGGTCACGCTCGACCTGCCAGAGGGGCTCGAGCTCGCCAAGCCCAGCGAGCGCATGCCACGCAGGCTCAACGCCGTCGGCGACGCCTTCTCCGGAAGGGTCCAACTGCGCTGGGTCATGATCCGTCCGGGCCGCGTCGTGATCGTCGACGACGGTCTCGCCACGATCAGGCTGCTCGAACTGCTGTCGGCCCGCCCTGTCAAGCCGCTGCTGCGGGCGCGCGCCACCCCGAGCACGTGGCGGAACACGCTCGGCCACCTGGCCGCCCGCAGGCTGCGCGCCACCGCCCGCAGGGGCGCGCTCTCCGTCTTCACCGCCCTTCCCGTGGAGGGCGAACTGGCCGCGGCCGTCGGGCAGGCGGGCGTGGAGCTGGCCCGCCACGACTTCGGCTGGCTGCGCAGTCAGCCGATGAGCACGCCCGGCCCCTCCGAGCGGACGGTCGTCCTCGGCACCTCCCTGGTCAGGAACGGCCTGGTGCACCGCGAGCGCTACCTGCGCTGGCTGACTGAGCTGGCAGAGCGGGAGCCGCTGGCCTACTACCCCCACCGCCGCGAGGACCCCATCGACCTGGCGGTCATCCGCGAGCGGCCGGGCATCACCGTCCACGCCCCCGGCGTCCCCGCCGAGCTGACGCTGCGGGGCCTGTCGGCCGAACAACGTGTGGTCAGCCTTCCCTCGACCGCGATCAGCTCGCTGCGGGTGCTGCTCTCCCCGCGCGGCGTCGCCGTCGAGCCCGTGCACGTGCCCGATGACTGGTGGACCAGCCGCGCGGCGCCTTCCCTCCGTTCGCACCTGCAGATGTTCACGGGAGTACCCAGTTGAAGGTCCTGGCCCTGGCCGATTCCGACTCGTACCTGAAGTGGGCGGCCAGCCTCCTGGACGACCTGCCTGCCGACTGCGTGACAGAACTGGCGGTCGTGCGCACCCCGATCACCCCCTCGCCCGAGCAGATCGCCGCCGCGGTGGCGGGGACCAGGGCCTCGACCGTCCCGGTCCTGTCGGCCAGAGCCCTCAGGCGTACGGCGGAGCGGCTGCGTCCCGACGCGATCCTCGTGGCGTGCACGGGCCCCGTGGTGGACGTGCTGGTCGCCGAGGTGTTCGACGGCCTGCGACCCAGGCCGGTCTTCGTCACAGGACTGCCCGGCATCTCGGTGCCGGCGACCGAGAAGGCCTGGCTGTTCCGCAGCGGCTGCGACCTGTTCGTCGTGCACAGCGGCAGGGAGGTCGCCGAGTTCGGTGAGCTGGCCGCGCGGCTCGGCGGTGGCGGCGCGGTGGGCCTGGCCAGGCTGCCCTTCCTGCGCGACGTCCCCTCCGTCGAGGGCGGCAACCGCGTGGTCTTCGCCACGCAGGCCAAGGTGCCGGGGCGGCGCGAGGAACGCGAGCTGATCCTGCGTTCTCTGGCGGCGCTCGCCGCCGCCCGGCCTGACCTGGACGTCGTGGTCAAGCTGCGGGCCCTGGAGGACGAGCGCCAGACGCACAACGAGCGCTACCACTACCAGCGGCTGTGGCGGGAGCTCGGCCTCGAAGGCACGGTCAGGTTCGCGGCGGGGCCGATGCACGAGCACCTGGCCCAGGCCGCGGGGTTCGTCACCGTCAGCTCCACCGCGGCGCTGGAGGCGATCGCCCAGGAGGTGCCGCTGCTGGTCCTGTCGGACTTCGGGGTGAGCGCCGAGATGATCAACCTGGTGTTCGAGGGGAGCGGCGTCCTCGGCACGCTCCAGGAGGTGGCGGAGGGCGCCTTCCGCGAGCCCTCGCCCGGGTGGTGCGCGGAGAACTACTTCCACCCCGCCGGCCGCAGCGACTGGGTGGCGCTGCTCACCGCGCTGGTCATCGGGCCGCGCACGCCCGCGCGGTCCCTGCTCGACGGGCCGGAACACGTGGCCGCACGGCGCCGCGCCCGCCTGCGGGTGGAGGTGCCACCCCAGGTGCTGCGGGTCGGCTACCGCGCCAAGCGCAAGGTCCGTCGCTACATCAGGTCGTTCACCTGACGCCCCAGCGTCAGCCGGCGAGCCGCTGCATCCTGGCGGCGGCCGCCCGGTGCCGGCGCAGCACGTCCTCCACGCCCTGCGCGGTCAGCAGCCCGTCCCGCACGAGCGCCCGGCCCGCGATCAGCGTGTGCCTCGCCGAGGCGGGCCCGCACCGCAGCCACGCCTCCACCGGGTCGGTCAGCGCGCCCGCGTAGGCCGGCCCCTCCAGTGGCCAGCACACCAGGTCGCCCACGGCGCCCGGCTCCAGCACGCCGAGTTCGCCGGAGCGCCCCAGGCACGCCGCGCCGCCGCGCGTGGCCAGGTCGAGCACGTCACGGGCGGTCATCCCCGTGGGGCCGAGCCGTTGGCGGCCGAGCAGCAGCGCCGTACGGGCCTCGAGCCAGAGCGAGGCGGAGTCGGTGGAGGCCGAGCCGTCGCATCCCAGCCCGACCGGCACTCCCGCCGCCCTGAACTCGCGGACGGGCGCGAAGCCGCCTCCGCCGATCAGCATGTTCGACGAAGGGCAGTGCGCCACTCCCACACCCGCCGCCCCGAGCCTGGCGATCTCCCCGTCCGAGGGGTAGATGCAGTGCGCCACCCACGACCTGCCGGTCAGCCATCCGACCTCCTCGAACTGCTCCACCGGCCGCCTGCCGAACCGCTCCATGCAGTAGGCGTCCTCGTCGGGATCCTCCGCCAGGTGGGTGTGCAGCCGCACGTCCAGGGACTCGGCCAGCTCCGCGGCCCGCCGCATCAGGGAGGGGCTGACGCTGAACGGCGAGCACGGCGCGATCGCCACCCGCACCATCGCCCCGTGGGAGGGGTCGTGGTGCAGCTTCACCAGGCGCTCGCTGTCGGCGAGGATCTCCTCCTCGTCCTGCACGACCGAGTCGGGCGGCAGGCCGCCGTCCTTGACCGACAGGCTCATCGAGCCGCGCGTCGGATGGAACCTGAACCCCAGCTCCCTCGCCGCCTGGATCTCCGCCGACCACAGGTCGCCGTCCCCCGCGACGTAGAGGTGGTCGGTGGAGGTCGTGCAGCCGCCCAGCGCCAGCTCCGCCAGGCCCACCCACGCCGAGAGGTAGCTCGCCTCCTCGTCCAGGCCGGCCCACAGCGGGTACAGGCCGGTCAGCCACTCGAACAGGCTGCCGTTGACGACCGGCGCGTAGGACCTGGTGAGGTTCTGGTAGATGTGGTGATGGGTGTTGACCAGCCCGGGGGTCACCAGGCAGCCGGAGGCGTCGAGGATCTCCACAGCTCGCGGTTCCTCGCCGGCGCCCACGCCGCTGACCAGGCCGCCGGTGACGGCGACCCAGCCGCCCGCCAGCTCTCGCCTGTCGTCGTCGCAGGTCGCCACCAGGACGGCGTTCCTGACCAGCAGATCGTGGACCATCTCAGGCGCCCCTCTCCTCGTGTGCGCCTGTGGTCGTACCCGGTCCTGCGGCCCCGCACCCGGGGCAGGAGGCGGATCAGCCGAGGGTGCGCGAGAGGCGGCGGCGGATGCGGCCGAGCGTGCCGGGGCGCTCGCCCTGCGGCAGCAGCCCGATCGACCCCAGCCGCTGCCGCTTGAAGTAGCGGCCGACGCCGTGCCCCGCGATGAACGCCTCCGCGACCGGCCGCAGCTCGGGGTAGGCCTCGCTCTGCATGCAGTACCCCACCGCCCCCACCAGGTCGGAGATCTCCACCGGCGGCGGCGCCTGCAGCGCCCCGTCGGCGGTCAGCCGGGGCAGCAGCGCGTCGACGACCGTCACCGGGATCCTGTTGCTGTTCTCGTACGGCGAGAGCCGCTCCAGCACCGTCGAGGTCCCGTGCGTCGCCACCTCGAGCCCGAAGTAGCGTGAAGCCGTCACCAGACCGGTCGAGAAGCACCCCACGACCAGGGCGGGCCGCAGCGCCGCGAAGCACACCTCGGCCGGCACGCTCTCGCCCGCCACGACCAGCCGTACCCCCAGCTCGTCGGCGCAGGCCCGCAGCAACTGCGTGTGGCGGCGGCCTGCGGCGGGGTGCGGCTTGAACACCACGCTCCTGTGCCCGCGCGCGACGAGCCCGCGCAGCATCGCCTCGTGCAGGCCGTGCTCCTCCTCGGGCGTGACGATGTCGAGCGAGGACAGGTACTGCCCGAGGATCATCGCCTCGCCCGCCATCATGTCGGGCGCGGTGCCCGCCACCTGCCCGACCACCGACAGGAACGACTCCGGCGACAGGGTGGTGGCCGGCACGCCGTACTCCGAGAGCAGCAGCGGCCTCAGCCCGGGGACCAGGTCCAGGTGCAGCAGGCGGGTGACGCGCCGGAAGATCTCGGCCGGCAGCGGGTCACGGGTGGGACCGTAGCTCATGAGCCCGTCGGAGTAGACGGTGATGGGGCAGTCGCGCACCAGCCCCGCGATCGTGCGCGCGGGCGGAACCGCGATCGACTCCAGCACCAACTCCTCGACCGTGTCCAGCCCGAGCGACGCGCTGATCAGCCGGCTCATCATCGGCACCTCGATGATGCGCGCCTTCCAGTCGGACGGGTGCAGCGGCGCGATGAGCTCGTTCCACGAACGCACCTCGTCGAAGCGGGAGCGCAGCGCCGCGAACCCCGGCGTCTGGTCCAGGGGGGTGGACACCTCGGGGACGGCCGTGTTCGTGGAGACGATCAGCAGCCTGCGCCCGCCCTCGCCGAAGTGGCCGGCGTCGATCGCCGCCGCCAGCGACATCGCCCCGAACAGCGTCGAGGCGTAGAAAACCCGCGTCACGGCTCCTCCCTCCGCACCCGCACACCGGCGGGGATCTCAGGCAGCAGCGCGCGCAGCGTCTGCTCGCGCTCGACGGACATGCGCGGCACGGCGTCGGCCACCAGCTCGGCGGGCAGTGCCCGCACCATCGCCGCGCCCCGCGTCTCGAACCGGCGCCGCAGCTCGGGCGTGAACCTGTCGGCGATCTCCAGGTGATGGGCGAACAGCGCGCAGAAGTTGCGCACCGCCTTCGGCGCGAACTCGGGCTCCAGGTCCTCGAAGACGAGCTCGAAGGCGTCGAAGAAGTGCAGCTGCCGTTCGTCGCCGATCTGGGTCAGCGACCCCGACACGCCCCTGCGGTAGAACAGCCCGGCCAGGGACACCACGCCGAACGAGGCCGCCTGCCTGTGCAGGCGCCAGATCCACGGCCTGTCCTCGGCCGTGTGCAGCGACCCTGGAAAGCGCAGCAGGTCACCCAGCGCGCGCCGGTAGATCCCGGCCCACGCGTAGGGGTAGTCGACCATCGTCCTGACGCCCGCGGGCAGGATCGCGTCGCGCGGGTCGAGCACCAGGCCCCGGCGCGCCTCCGGAGCCCGGTGCACCACCCGCTTACGCCCTTCGACCTGCACGTGGTCGACGCGGACGAAGTCACAGCCGAGCCCGTCGATCGCGGCGACGAGATCGGCCAGGTATCCGGGGGCGAGCCAGTCGTCGCCGTCCATGAACGTCACGTAGGTACCCGAGGCCAGCTTCAGCCCCGTGTTGCGCGCGTCGGCCAGCCCGACGGGCGCCGGGTTGCGCACCAGGGACAGGCCAGGCACCTCCGACTCGGAGACGATGGCCGCCGTCTCGTCGACCGAGCCGTCGTCCACGACGATGAACTCGAAGTCACGCCGGGCGTTGCGGGCCAGCGAGGCGAGCGCGTCGAGGATGAAACGCTCGCCGTCGCGGACCGGTACGACGACGGAGAGGGTGATCACGCCTCGTCACACCGTGACCCTGCGGAGCCTGGCCTTCGGCGCCTCCTCACCGGGGAAGACGCGCTTGACGCCGTCGCCCATGGCCTGCTCGATGATCCTGATGTCGCGCACCAGGTGCTCGAGGCCGGCGGGCTCCAGCGAGGCGGCGTGGTCGGAGCCCCACATGGTGCGGTCGAGCGTGATGTGCCGCTCGACGGTGACCGCGCCCAGCGTGACCGCCGCCAGCGAGATCTGCAGGCCGCGCTCGTGGCCGGAGTAGCCGACGGGCACGCCGTACCGCTCCTTGAGGGTGGTGATCGTGCGCAGGTTGGCCTCCTCCGGCGGCAGCGGGTAGGTGGAGGTGGCGTGCATCATGATCAGCTTGTCGGTGCCGAGGATCTCGACCGCCTGGTCGATCTCCTGCAGCGTGGACATGCCGGTCGACAGGATCAGCGGCTTGCCGGTCGCGGCCAGGGCGCGCAGCAGCTCGTGGTCGGCGACGCTGGCCGAGGCGATCTTGTGGACGAGGACGTCCATCTCCTCGAGGAACTCCACCGACGGCACGTCCCACGGAGAGGCGAACCAGTGGAGGCCGCGCTCGTCGCAGTACTTGGCGATCTGGGTGTACTCCTCG
The DNA here is from genome assembly GCF_042681425.1 of Nonomuraea mangrovi. NCBI lineage: Bacteria > Bacillati > Actinomycetota > Actinomycetes > Streptosporangiales > Streptosporangiaceae > Nonomuraea > Nonomuraea mangrovi. Next base: position 1,082,477 of record NZ_JBHUFV010000033.1, read on the forward strand.
CGGCCGAACTCGGTGCGCTCCTTGTACTCCAGGTAGGTCATCTCGCCCCACGGCGTCTGCCTGATCTGCGAGCGCTGTTCCACCGGCACGCAGATCTCGGGCGTGCGCTTCTGGAACTTCACCGCCTGGCAGCCCGCGTCCGCCGCCACGTCGATGAGCCTGCGGGCGATGTCGATGTCGCCGTTGTGGTTGATGCCGATCTCGCCGATCACGTAGACCGGCTCGCCGTCGCCGACCAGCAGGTCGCCGACGGCCACCGGCTTCGGCTGGCCGATCCGCAGCGACGCCCTGGTCAGGGGGGCGGGGGCGGCCGGCTCCTGAACCTCGGGCCTGGCCGCGAGCACCCGCTCGCACAGCTCCCTGACGGCGCCGTCGCCGCCGGCCCTGGTCAGCACGACCCGCGCCGCGGCCCGCACGCTCGGGTGCGCGTCGGGCACCGTGATCGGCCAGCCGACCAGCGACATCGGGCCCAGGTCGTTGACGTCGTTGCCGACGTAGGCGACGCGGGCGGGGTCGAGGCCCTCGATCGTCAGCCAGTCGCGCAGCACGGTCCGCTTCTCGGCCAGGCCCTGCAGGACAGGCACGCCCAGCTTGCGGGCGCGGGCGGCCACGACCGGGTTCTGCTCGGTGGACATCACCAGCAGCTTCACACCCGAACGGCGCAGCAGCGAGATGCCCATGCCGTCGGCGCGGCTCACCAGGACCATCTCGCGGCCCTCGGAGTCGACGTAGGCGCGGTCGTCGGTGTGCACCCCGTCGAAGTCGGTGATGACCGCGTCGACGTCGATCGGCTCGGGAAGGTCGACGAGCGGCGCGAGCGCCCTGACGATCTCCAGGTCCTCGGGGTCGTCGATCTCGATCGCGTGGCGGGTCGGGACCGGCTGGACGGTGACCTCGCCGAAGAAGCGGTGACCGTGCTCGCGCAGGCCGGCCGTCCGCATGACGTAGAAGGCGCCGGTCTCGCGGAACTCGGCGGGCCTGTCCTGGCGCATCTGCCGCGTCGCCCGGTCGTGGTTGATCCCCGCGCCCTCGGGCGTCCAGAGGAAGGCGTGGTTCTGCGCGCCCGACAGCACCGCGTCGGCCTCGCCGTCCAGCACCTTGCGGACCGCCTCCGACAGGTCGGAGGGGTCGATGAACGCGCTGGTGCACTGCACGAGCACGACGATCTCGGGGTCGCCGTCGAGCGTGTCGAGCGCGTGCAGGACCGCCGACTCGCTGGAGGCGCTCGCGCCGCTCAGCTCGGCGGGCCGCTCGACGACCGTGGCGCCCGCCTCGCGGGCGGCCTTCGCGATCCCCTCGTGATCGGTGCTGACCACCACCTGGTCGACCAGCTCGGCGCGCAGCGCGGCCTTGACGGCGCGCGTCACCAGCGGGACGCCGCCCACCTGGGCGAGGTTCTTCAGGGGAATGCCCGCCGAACCTCCGCGGGCGGGAATGACGGCGAGGACTCGCAACGTGGCTCCTTGAATTGCTTGAGGTGCCAAGGAAGCTAGCCACGCCATCCGACCGTGCCGGGGATCGGAGCTGAACTCCCTGTTAACGTTGCGTGCGGATCCGGTAGAGGAGCTCAGGTCTGCCCACCCCGCCGTACTGCGGGACCCTGTCGGCCGCCCCCGTCTCCACCAGGTACTCCAGATACCGCCGCGCCGTCACCCGCGACACGCCGATCGCAGCGCCCACGGCCTGCGCGCTCTTGGCCGCCTTGCGCAGCTCGGCCGCCACCGCGTCCAGGGTGTCCTGCGTCATCCCCTTGGGCAGTCCCGAGGGTCCGCCCCTGAGCGTCGCGAGTGCCCTGTCGACGTCGCCCTGTCCCGTCACCTCGCCCTCGCCTGCCCTGAACTCCGCGTAACGCGTCAGCTTCTCCCGCAGGGTCGCGAAGGTGAACGGCTTGAGCAGATACTGCGCGACACCGAGCGCCACCGCGTTGCGCACCACCACCAGGTCGCGGGCCGAGGTCACCGCGATCACGTCGCACGACAGGCCGGCGGCCCTGACCGCCCTGCACACCTCCAGCCCGTGCATGTCGGGCAGGTAGAAGTCGAGCAGGATCAGGTCGACGGGCGTGGTCCGCAGGAAGCGCAGCGCCTCGCTGCCCGACCTGGCCACGCCCGCGACGGTGAAGCCGGGCACCCGCTCCACGTAGACGCGGTTGGCCTCGGCGGTGATCTCCTCGTCCTCGACGACCAGGACCGTGATCGTGGGGCCCGTCATCGGGGCACCTTCACCGTGAAGGCGGAGCCCGCCACCTCGATCGTGCCGCCGAGCTGTCGAACCGCCTGCCCGACCAGGGCGAGGCCGAGCCCCCGGCCGTCGCCCTTGGACGTCCAGCCCTTCGTGAACGCGGCTGTGTCGGCGAGGCCGGGGCCGTCGTCCTCGACCCTGATGACGAAGCTCTCCTGGTCGGCGTGCAGGTGCACCTCCACCCGGGTGGCCGCGTCGATCGCGTTGTCGATGAGGTTGCCCACGATCGTCACCATCTGACGGGGGTCCAGGCCCAGGTCGTCCAGCTCGCTGTCGGGGGTGATGACCAGCTCCGCGCCCCGCTCGGCGGCCTCGGCCGACTTGCCGAGCAGGAGGGCGGCGAGCACGGGCTCGCGCACCGCGCCGACCACTCTGTCGGTGAGCTCCTGGGCGGCCCTCAGCTCGGCGGTGCCGAACGCGACGGCCTGTTCGGTCCTGCCCAGCTCGACCAGCGTGATGACGGTGTGGAGGCGGTTGGCCGACTCGTGGGCGGCCGCCCGCAGCGAGTCGGCGAAGCCGCGCTCGGCGTCGAGCTCACCGGTGAGCGCCTGGAGCTCGGTGCGGTCGCGGAGGGTGACGACGGTGCCGAGCCTGCTGGGCGCGACGTTGACGACGAGCACGCGCTCGCCGACCAGGTGCACCCTGTCCTCAGGCGCCACCTCGTCCTCCGGCGCCGCTTCTCTAGGGCGGGGCTCCCGCGACCCGGGTTGCCGTGACCCGGGCGGCTGTGACGTGGGTTCCTGTGACGGGGGTCGCGGTGAAGTGGGTCCCTGTGAAGTGGGTCGCTGTGACGTGGGTTCGCGCGGGCCCGGGACGGGCGGGAGGGGGGCGACGACGTCGGCTATGCCGAGATCGGCGACGTGCCGTCCCTCGGCGTCGGACGGCAGGCCGAGCAGCGTACGGGCGCCGTCGTTGCACAGCGTGAGCGTGCCGTCCTTGGCCACCAGCAGCAGCCCTTCCCGCACCGCGTGCAGGATCGCGTCGTGGTGCTCGTGGATGCGCCCCAGCTCGGCCGGTCCGAGCCCGTGCGTCTGGCGGCGCAGGCGGTCGCCGACCAGCCACGTGCCGCCCGCGGCCACCCCCAGCCCGAGCGCGCCCACCAGCCCCGCCCACGCTATCTGCTCGCGCAGCCTCGCGTCGATCCGCTCGACCGTGATCCCCGCGCTGACCAGCGCCCTGACGGTGCCTGTCGCGTCCTTCACCGGCGCGACCGCCCGCATGGAGGGCCCGAGCGTGCCCGTGTAGGTCTCGGTGAACGTCTCGCCCCGCAGCGCGCGGTCGATGTGGCCGAGGAACAGCCCGCCGATCTGCCCAGGGTTGGGGTGGGTGTACCTGTGCCCGCGGGTGTCCATGATCGTGATGAAGTCGACGCCCGTGGCCGTGCGCACCCGCTCGGCGTACGGCTGCAGCCGTACGGAAGGGGCGGCGTCGTCCAGCGCCGACAGCACGTCGGGTGAGTTGGCCACGCTCACCGTGACGGCCCGCGCCTTGCCCTCAGCCTCCTCGGTGAGCAGTTCGCGGGTCTGGATCAGCGTCAGCGCCACGGCGCCCGTCAGCGTCACCACCACGACCGCGAGCTGGAGGACCAGCATCTGCCGGGCCAGGCTCCAGTTCCGCACAGACGCCTCCTCTCTCCCGTGAACGAAACTTACGCAATAGTGACCTACATCACTCCCGGAGCGCATATTCGCACGAACAGCAGCCAAGCGTTCAAGGAGTCGCCCCATGCGTGACCGCACACGGTACCTGTACCTGGCGGTGATCCTCGCCGTCGTCGCCGGAGTCGTCGTCGGCTTCGTCACGCCCGAGGTCGGCAAGGAACTCAAGCCCCTCGGCACCGCCTTCGTCGCGCTGATCAAGATGATGATCAGCCCCATCATCTTCTGCACGATCGTGCTCGGCGTCGGCTCGGTCAGCAAGGCGGCCAAGGTCGGCAGGGTGGGCGGCCTCGCGCTCGGCTACTTCCTGCTCATGTCGACGGTCGCGCTCGGCATCGGCCTGGCCGTCGGCAACCTCCTCGACCCGGGCGCTGGGCTGCAGCTGACCGACGCCGCCAAGCAGGCCGCGGAGGCGGAGGCGGCCAAGGGAGGCGAGTCGAGCACCGTCGACTTCCTGCTCGGCGTCATCCCCACCACCCTGGTGTCGGCCTTCACCGAGGGTCAGGTGCTCCAGACGCTGCTCGTCGCCCTCCTGGTCGGCTTCGCCCTGCAGGCCATGGGGACCAAGGGGGCCCCGATCCTCAAGGGCATCGAGCACATCCAGCGGCTCGTCTTCCGCGTCCTGGCCATGATCATGTGGGCCGCGCCGGTGGGCGCCTTCGGCGCGATCGCCGCGGTCGTCGGCTCCACCGGCATCAAGGCCCTGGAGTCGCTCGCGGTCATCATGGTCGGCTTCTACGCCACCTGCCTGCTGTTCGTCGGCCTCGTGCTCGGCCCGCTGCTGTGGGTGGTCGCCAGGATCAACCTTTGGTCGCTGCTGCGCTACCTGGGCAGGGAGTTCCTGCTGATCCTGTCGACGTCGTCCTCGGAGTCCGCGCTGCCCAGGCTGATCGCCAAGATGGAGCACCTCGGCGTCTCGCGCCCGGTGGTCGGCATCACGGTGCCCACCGGCTACTCCTTCAACCTGGACGGCACCGCGATCTACCTGACCATGGCGACGCTCTTCGTCGCCTCGGCCACCGGCTCGCCGCTGACGCTCGGCGAGCAGATCTCGCTGCTCCTGTTCATGATCATCGCGTCCAAGGGCGCGGCGGGGGTGACGGGCGCGGGCCTGGCCACGCTGGCGGGCGGCCTGCAGTCCCACCGGCCCGACCTGGTGGACGGCGTCGGCCTCATCGTCGGCATCGACCGCTTCATGTCCGAGGCCAGGGCGCTGACCAACTTCGCGGGCAACGCGGTCGCCACGGTGCTGATCGGCACCTGGACCGGAGAGTTCGACAGGCAGCGCGCCGTCGAGGTCCTCGCCGGCGAGGCGCCCTTCGACGAGGCGACGCTCCTGGACGAGGCGGAGGAGCAGCAGCAGCCGCCCGCCGAGCGCGAGATGACGGCGGTCTGACCGGTCCCTTCCTGCGGCGTGGGCGCCCTTCATGCCAGAGGCAGCCTCAGCACGAAGCGCGCCCCGCGGGGACTGTCGGCCACCCTGATGTCCCCGCGGTGCGCCACCGCCACGTCACGCACGATCGCCAGGCCGAGTCCTGTGCCGCCCGCGTCCCTGCTGCGGGCGGCATCCAGCCTGGTGAAGCGTTCGAAGACCCGCTCCCGCTCGTCGGGCGAGATCCCCGCCCCGTCGTCCTGTACGGCGAGCACGGCGAAGCCGTCATGCGCGGTCACCGACACCGACACGAAGCTCTCGGCGTGTCGCTGAGCGTTGTCCAGCAGGTTGGTCAGCGCCCGGCGCAGCTGCATCAGGACGCCGTCGACCACGATGCCCTCGGTCATGTCGAGCCTGACGGGGACCTTGTCCACGCGGCCCGCCAGTTCCTCGCGCACCAGGCCCGGCAGGTCGATCCGCTCCCTGGCCACGTCCACCCGCGAGCCGATCCTGGCCAGGAGCAGCAGGTCCGTCATGATCGCCTCGAGCCTGTCGGTGTCGTGCAGGGCGCTGTCCACCAGCGCCTCCAGGTCGGTGTCCTCGGGGTAGAGCTGGGCGCTCTCCAGCTGCGCCCGCAGCCCGGCGATCGGGGTGCGCAGCTCGTGCGAGGCGTCGGAGGCGAACTGCCGCTGCTGCTCGGCCGAGCGTTCGAGCCGGTCGAGCGTACCGTTGATCGACTTGGCCAGCTGCGACACCTCGTGCACCCCCGGCGGCACCGTCACCCGCCTGCTGAGGTCGGTGGCGTTGACCGCGTCCAGCTCGGTGCGCATCGTGCTCACCGGCTGCAGCGTGCGGCCTGTGACCATCCAGGTCACCCAGCCCACGAGCCCGATGACCAGGATCACCTGGGCGCCGATGGCCAGCTCGAGGGTGCGGGTGGCCAGGAGGCTGGGTGTCGGCCGGGCCGCGTAGACCACCATCGAGTCGGGGGAGGTCGACAGCCTGATCGCGGTCAGGTGGACGCAGCCCGCCGCGCCGCAGGTGGTCAGGTTGACGATGCGCCTGCCGGGCGCGGGCATGACGTTGGCGAGCGGGGGCAGGCGGGCCGCGGCGCCGCTGTTGGCCACCACCCTGCCTCCTCTGGTGACGACCTGGAGCAGATCGACCTGGTCGACCGTGACGGGGATCGTGCCGGTGACCAGATGTCCCTCGCGCAGCGAGGCGGTGACGGCGGCGGCGGCGTCCCTGGTGTCCTTCCACGCGCCCGCGGTGACGGCGGACCGCGTCACGATGGCCCCCGCGAACCCGGTCGGGACCAGCACGAAGGCCGCGACGGCCACAGCGATGAGCGTGACCCGTCCGCGGAGGGAGCTCGCCCACATGCGCGACACGCCACGAGGCTAACGAGCGACTGTTGTCCCAAAAGCCCAAGAGAGGGAAAGATTAGGTCATCTTCCGCTGGCTGCGCCGTACCGTGGTTCAGCGCCCGTGGGCCGCCAGCCGGTAGGAGTCCGGCGCCCGGCCCTCGCCCGTGACGAGGTCGGTGAGGTGGCGCGCGACGAGCGGGACGAACTTGAAGCCCTGCCCGCAGAAGCCCGTGGCGACGCTGACCGGCCCCCGCCGGTCGATCACGAACGTGTCGCGCGCCGTGTTGTCGTACAGGCAGCTGATCGGCGTCGAGTCATCGGCGTCCAGCCCTGGGAACCAGTCCCTGACGTAGTCGAGCAGCGCCGCGTCGGCCCGCGCCTCCGGCGCGAAGTCGCGGGTGTCGGGGTCGACGACAGGGCCGGTCCCGTGGAGCCCGACCTTGACGCCCGAGCCCTGCTCGAACAGCCCGTACGCCCCGGCCGCCGAGAGCGGGTCGGTGCCCTGCCGCCAGTGCACGAAGCTCGGCCATGGATCGGCGCCTTCGCGTGGCGCGAAGAACCTCGGCTGCTCCTGGGTCACCACGATGTCAGGCAGGTCGACGTGCCCGTCGAGCAGCCCGGGCGCCCACGGACCCGCCGTGACGACGACCTGGCGCGCGCGTACGGCGCCGCCCGGCGTGTCCATCTCCACCAGCCCGTCGGCGACGCCGTCGCCGTGCCTGACGACGCGCAGCGAGGTCACCGGGCAGTGGGGGCGGAACTCGGCGCCGTGCTCGCGGGCCAGCCGCTGGATCACCGCGACGGCGCGGTCGGCGAGCAGCCGCCCAGAGCCCGGCTGGTACAGCACCGGGGTCTCGAAGCGCATGCCGGGCCACCGCTCGGCGGCCTGGCCCGGCTCCAGCACCTCGTGCGGGAGGCCGTGGCGGGCGAACAGGGAGCGGAACTCCTCGGCGGTCCTCTCGCCGACGCCGTGGTCGACGCCGCCGGTGGGTTCGAGCAGCCGCTCACCGGACTCGCCTTCGAGCTCGGCCCACAGCCGGCCCGCCAGAGCCGCCCTGAGCGCGTAGTCCTCGTCGTCGACGGCGAGCCTGAACAGCCTCGTCCCGCCGTGCGAGCCGCCGCGGTCGTGGCCGAGCCCGTACTTCTCCAGCGTCACCACCTGGCGGCCGGCCGCGGCGAGGGCGCGGCTCGCCGCCGAGCCCATCGCGCCGGCCCCGATCACGACGACGTCATGCGTCTCCACGCCGCGTTCCCCCTCGCGCTCCTGCCGACCGCCCTGGCTCAGCCGAGCGGGCCGTCCTGCGTGGCCACCCAGACCGCGGTGTCCGAGGGCAGCGAGCCGTCCGGGGCCAGCGGGCCGCTCGACAGCAGCACCCGGCCCTCGCAGGGGATGGTGGACTCGCCGAAGTTGACCAGCACGAGCAGGCCGGGCTCGCGCCGGAAGGCCAGCACGTCCTTCGGCGAGTCGAGCCAGGTCAGCTCGCCGCCGCCGAGCGCGGGGTGCTCCTTGCGCAGCCGCAGCGCGGCCCGGTAGAAGGCGAGCGTCGAGCCGGGGTCGCGCTCCTGCGCCTCGCGGCTCAGCGGCCCCCAGGTGGAGGGGATCGGCAGCCACGGCCGCCGCCAGCCGTAGCCGTCGGAGGCGGTCCACGGCAGCGGCACCCTGCAGCCGTCGCGGCTCTCGCCGCTGCGCAGGAAAGCCGGGTCCTCCCTGAGCTCGTCGGGCAGGTCGAGCACCTCGGGCAGGCCGAGCTCCTCGCCGTTGTAGAGGTAGGCCGAGCCCGGCAGCGACAGCATGAGCTGGGTGGCGGCGCGGGCACGGGCCAGGCTGCCGTGCCTGGTCACGTGGCGAGGCTTGTCGTGGTTGGACAGCACCCAGGTCGTCGGCGCGCCCACCAGCTCCGCCTCCGCCAGCGCCTTGTCGATGACGTCGCGGAAGGACTTGGCGCCGTAGGCGGCCATCATGAACTCGAAGTTGAACGCCTGGTGCAACTCGTCGGGGCCGATGTAGCGGGCCAGCCTGGCGGGGGAGGACACCCATGCCTCGGCGACCGCCATCCGCCCGCCGGGGTAGGAGTCCAGGATGGGCCGCCACTCACGGTAGATCTCGTGCACGCCGTCCTGGTCGAAGTACGGCACGCTCTCGTCGCCCAGCATCTCGGCCTGGCGTCCCTCCTTGGGCCCCACCGACGGCAGCCCCTCCGCCTTGACCATGCCGTGGGCCACGTCGATCCTGAACCCGTCGACGCCCCTGTCCAACCAGAAGCGCAGCACCTCGCGGAACTCCTCGCGGACCGCGGGATGCTCCCAGTTGAGGTCGGGCTGCGTGGGGTCGAACAGGTGCAGGTACCACTGGCCGTCCTCGACCTGGGTCCAGGCGGACCCGCCGAAGATCGACTCCCAGTCGTTCGGCTCGTCGCGGAAGATGTAGCGGTCGCGCAGCCCTGCCTTGAACCACGGGTGCTCGGAGGAGGTGTGGTTGGGCACGATGTCCACGATCACCCTGATGCCGAGCGCGTGGGCGTCGGCGATCATCGCGTCGAAGTCGGCGAGCGTGCCGAAGCGCGGGTCGACGTCACGGTAGTCGGCCACGTCGTAGCCGCCGTCGTTGAGCGGCGAGGTGTAGAAGGGGCTCAGCCAGATGGCGTCCACGCCCAACTCCGACAGGTATCCCAGGCGCTCGCGAAGCCCGATCAGATCGCCGGTCCCGTCCCCGTTGCCGTCGGCGAAGCTGCGGGGGTACACCTGGTACACGACAGCGTCGCGCCACCAGTCGTCGTTGCCGAGCATGGAGCCGTCCTTCCCCGATGTCCACGATGTCGGAAGAAGGATCCCCCGTGAAGATGGTCAAGCGCAAGTTTCGGAAAGTTGCAACATCGTGGATCGTCTCGCACGTCCCCCATATGGCGCTTCAGGGCAGGTAGCGGTGAGGTAACTCTCGTACGCAAGTTCTTCCAATTCTTGCAAAGAGTCGCTAACGTCCCCGAAACATAAGCCGCAAAGGCGGCTGTTTCAGGATCTTTCAGCGGCGCTCCCCCACACGTGCCGCTTGACCTCAGGAGGGTCCCATGCGCATCCGAGCACTGGGTGTGGCCGCGCTGACGACCGTGGCGTTCGGCGCCACGGCGTGCGGCGGCTCAGAGCCTGCGCCGTCCGCGGCGCCGAGCTCGGCGACCTCGGCCTCTGCCACGGCCTCGGCGACCGCCGACAAGGGCAGCGGCAAGCTCGTGATCTGGGCCGACCCCAACCGCACCAAGGCGCTCAAGCCCTTCGCCGACCAGTTCGGCACCGAGAACGGTGTCACGGTGGAGGTGAAGGAGATCAGCAAGGACAACCAGCAGACCTTCCTCACCGCCTCACAGCAGGGCAGCGGCCCCGACGTGATGATCGGCGCGCACGACTGGATCGGCAACCTGGTGCAGAACGGCGCCATCGACCCCGTCAACCTGACCGAGGAGCAGAAGGCGAGCTTCTCGCCGATCGCGCTCAAGGCGGTCACCTTCAACGGCCAGGTGTACGGCGCGCCGTACGCCGTGGAGAACGTCGCGCTGATCCGCAACACCAAGCTCGCGCCCGACGCCCCCGCCACCTTCGACGACGTGATCGCCAAGGGCAAGGAGCTGAAGAAGGCCGGCAAGGTCGACGAGGTGCTCTGCCTGCCCGTCACCGCCAAGGGCGACGCCTACCACGTCTACCCGCTCTTCTCCTCGGCGGGCGGCGCCATCTTCGGCACCACCTCCAGCGGCGACCCCGACCCCAAGCAGGTGCTGGTCGGCTCCAAGGAGTCGCAGGCCGCCTTCGAGAAGCTCGCCAAGCTCGGCGAGAAGGGCGAGGCGGCGCTGAAGACCTCGCTCACCAACGAGAACACCATCCCGTCGTTCGCGGGCGGCAAGTGCGCCTTCCTCGTCTCCGGCCCGTGGGCCATGGCCGACGTCAAGAAGAGCGGCGTCGCCTATGACATCAGCGCCGTCCCCGGCTTCAAGGACGGCAAGCCCGCCACGCCGTTCGTGGGCGTGCAGTCCTTCTTCGTCGCCTCCAAGGGCGCCAGCAAGACCCTCGCCCAGGAGTTCGTCACCAACTACGTGACCAACGCCGACGTCGCCAAGGCCCTCTACGACGCCGACCCGCGTCCGCCGGCCCTGACCGCCGCCCTCGAGTCCGTCAAGGCCGCCGACCCCGACGCCGGCAAGTTCCTCGAGGCGGGCAGCGGCGGCATCCCCATGCCCGCCATCCCCGAGATGTCGGCCATCTGGGAGCCGTTCGGCATCGCCGAGGCCGCCGTCGTCAAGGGCAGCGACCCGGTCAAGGCCGCGGAGTCGGCGCAGAAGACCATCGACGGCTCGCTGAAGAACTAGCCGATGTCCCTGGACGTGCGTCAGGCCGCGGAGATCAGGTCCTCTCCGCGGCCCCGTCGCGAGTTGACCACCGCCTTCGTGGTGAGCAGGATCGCCGTGCTGGGCGTGGCCGCCGCGATCCTGCTCTACGCCGTGCCGCCGCTGGTCGCGGCCGAGTCGTGGGTCTCGCTGACCCTGCTCGGCCTGGCCAGCGCGGTCATCGGCTACCTCTATCTGACCCGCCGCTTCGTGCCGGCGAAGTACCTCGTCCCCGGCACCGTCTTCCTGATCGCCTTCCAGGTCTTCCCCGTGCTCTACACGGTGAGCACCGCCTTCACCAACTTCGGCGACGGCCACCGCGGCGACAAGGCGGCCGCGATCACCGCGATCGAGACGGGCTCGGTACGGCAGGCGCCGGGCTCGCCCGAGTACGGCCTGAGCGCCGCGCTCAAGGACGACGCGCTCGTCTTCCTGCTGGTCGACCCCAAGACCAAGCAGGTGCAGGCGGGCACGGCCGGCGGGCTCACCCCCGTCCAGGGCGCCAGGCTGGGAGTGACGGGCAAGGTCCTCGAGGCGCCCGGCTACACGGTGCTCAAGACGCAGGAGGCAGCCGCCCGCGCCAAGCAGATCGCCGAACTGGCCGTGCCCACCGACGGCGGGCTGATCAAGGCCAACGGCCTGAGCCGCGCGGTCGAGGGCAGGGCGGCGCTGGCCTACGACGCGGCCTGCGACTGCGTGAAGGGCAACGGCGACACCTGGAAGGCCGACGAGTCGCAGGGCTACTTCGTCAACGCCAAGGGCGAGCACCTCGCGCAGGGCTGGCAGGTCAACGTCGGCGTCGCCAACTTCGCCCGCGTCGTCACCGACCCGACGCTGTCGGCGCACTTCCTCGGCATGTTCACCTGGAACGTGGCCTTCGCGCTGCTGTCGGTGCTGGCCACGTTCGCGCTCGGCATGTCCGTGGCGCTGGCGCTGCACCATCCCAGGATGCGCGGCACCAGGATCTACCGGATCGCGCTGATCCTGCCGTACGCCATGCCCGCCTTCGCGATGCTGCTGGTCTGGCGGGACATGTTCAACCGCGACTTCGGCCTGATCAACAACCTGTTCGGGCTCGACGTCGACTGGATGGGCGGCATGGTGTCGGCCAAGGCCGCCGTCATCCTGGTCAACCTGTGGCTGGGCTTCCCGTACATGTTCCTGGTCACCACGGGCGCGTTGCAGGCGATCCCGCGCGAGCTGACCGAGGCCGCCTCCATCGACGGGGCGCCGCCGTCCTACGCCTTCCGCAAGGTGACGCTGCCGCTGCTGCTGGTGGCGCTGAGCCCGCTGCTGATCTCCTCGTTCGCCTTCAACTTCAACAACTACAACGCGATCGCGCTCACCACCGACGGCGGGCCCTTCCCCGCCGAGAGCCCCACGGTGGGCGGCACCGACCTGCTGATCAGCTACACGGTCAGGCTCGCGTTCGGCACGGGTTCGGCGCAGTTCGGCCTGGCGGCGACCATGTCGGTGTTCATCTTCGCGATCGTGGCCACCATCTCGGCGATCACGTTCAGGCGGACCCGCAAGCAGGAGGATATGTACGCATGACCGAACGTCGTGAGGTCGGGGAACACAGCGTTTCGCGTTTCACCAGGCCGACCAAGGAGGCGTGGTGAAGCTGGCCCTGCGGCATGCCTACGTGCTGCTGGTGTGCGCGTTCGCGCTGTTCCCGATCCTGTTCGTGGTCTCGGCGGCGATCAACCCGCTGGGCACGCTCGCCTCCTCCGACCTGCTGCCCAACGGCGCGGGCCTCGACAACTTCGTCAAGCTGTTCGGCTCGGACATCTACCCCTTCGGCCGCTGGTTCCTCAACTCGGTGTTCATCGCGCTCGCGGCCTCCTCGGCGAGCCTGCTGCTGTCGATGTTCGCCGCCTACGCCTTCAGCCGCATGCGCTTCGCCGGTCGCAGGGTCGGCCTGCTCGCTCTGCTGCTGATCCAGATGTTCCCGCAGTTCCTGGCCATCGTGACCATCTTCATGATCTTCACCAGGGTCACCGAGCTCTACCCGGCGTTCGGCTTCAACACCACGTGGGGCATCCTGCTGCTCTACCTGGGCGGCGCGCTCGGCGTGAACACCTGGCTGATGAAGGGCTTCCTCGACACCATCCCCAAGGAGCTCGACGAGTCGGCCACGGTCGACGGCGCCACCCACGCGCAGGTCTTCTGGAAGATCATCCTTCCGCTGGTCACGCCCATCCTCGCCGTCACCGCGCTGCTGGCCTTCATCGGCACGATGAGCGAGTTCCTGATGGCCAACATCTTCCTGCGCGACCCCGAGAGCAAGACGCTGGCCGTGGGCATGTACGGCATGATCGCGGGTGACGGGCGCAACGCCAACTTCGGCATGTTCGCCGCGGCCACCCTGCTCACCGCCGTACCGACCGTCAGCGTGTTCCTCTGGCTGCAGAAGTTCATCGTTTCAGGGCTGACCGCGGGCGCGGTCAAGGGCTAAGGACGCTCCGTGCATCTCCTCGACCAGCCGCATCACGACGGCTCGTCCCTCTACGTCTCCACGCTCGCCCCCGCGCTGGGGGAGGAGGTGACGGTATGGCTGCGCGTCCCCCCGGGCTTCGCCCTGGAAGCCGTGCACGTCCGCACCGTCCAGGACGGCGAGCCGCGCTACAGCGCGGCCGAGCCCGATCCGTCCCGTCGCGACCTCGGCGGGTACGGCGGCGCCGACACCTGGTGGAAGGCGACGATCACGGCGGTCAACCCCGTCGTGCCGTACCGTTTCCTGCTGCTGTCTCCCGGCGGGCAGCGGTGGCTGACCGCGCGCGGGATGGTCGGTCACGACGTGACCGACGCGACCGACTTCAGGCTCGTCGCCCACGAGGTGCCGCCCGCCTGGATGGCCGACGCGATCGTCTACCAGATCTTCCCCGACCGGTTCGCCCGCTCGCGCGGGCACGCCGAGCCGCCCGCGTGGGCGTTGCCGGCCGAGTGGGACACCGACGAGGTCATCGGGCAGGGGCCGGGCACGCCCGAGCAGTTCTACGGCGGCGACCTCGACGGCATCGTCGAGCACCTGGACCACATCCAGGCGCTCGGCGCCGACACCGTCTACCTCACGCCCATCTTCCCCGGCCGCTCCAACCACCGGTACGACGCGGCGCGCTTCGACGCCGTCGACCCGCTGCTCGGCGGCGACGAGGCGCTGGAGCGGCTCTCGGCCGCGCTGCACGAGCGCGGCATGCGGCTGCTCGGCGACATCACGACCAACCACACGGGCGACTCGCACGAGTGGTTCACCGCCGCCGTCTCCGATGTCGGCGCGCCCGAGCGGGAGATGTACTACTTCGACGGCGACACAGGCGAATACGAGTCGTGGTGGGGCGTGAAGACGCTGCCCAAGCTCAACTGGGGCAGCGACCTGGTGCGCGACAGGATGGCCGCCGTCATGACGAAGTGGCTGGGCCCGCTGGACGGCTGGCGCGTCGACGTGGCGAACATGACGGGCAGGCGCGGAGCCGACGACCACAACCACGAGGTGGCCAGGCTGCTCAGGCCGCGCGGCGCGGCCTTCATCGCCGAGCACAACCACGACGCATCCGCCGACCTGGACGCCGACGGCTGGCACGGCACGATGAACTACGGCGGCTTCACCCGTCCTGTGTGGGCCTGGCTGCGCGGCGAGTCGCTCGACCTCACCCACTTCCTCGGGGTGCCTGGCGGCGTGCCCACCAGGGACGGCGTGGCGACCGTCGCCACCTTCAGGGAGTTCGCCGCGCACATGTCGTGGCGCTCGCTCGTCCACTCGTGGCAGCTGCTCGACTCCCACGACTCGCCCCGCATCCGCACCGTCACGGGTTCGGCCGAGCGCCACCTGGTCGCCCTCGGCCTGCAGGCCACGCTGCCCGGCACGCCGATGGTGTTCGCGGGCAGCGAGTTCGGACTCACCGGCGCCAACGGCGAGTACTCCCGCACCCCGATGCCGTGGAACAGGCCAGGCGAGCGCGACGAGGAGATCCACGCCGCTTACCGCGAGCTGCTGGGCCTGCGCAGGGCCGAGCCCGCGCTGCGCAGGGGAGGGCTGCGCTGGGTGCACGCCTCCGCCGACTGCCTGGTGTTCCTCAGGGAGACCGCCACCGAGTCGCTGCTGGTGTGCGCGCGCAGGGCGCCGGGCGACCCGGTGAGCCTGCCGCTGGACGGCACGGCACGCGGCGTCTACAACGCCGACGACCTTGACTCCCCTGTCCTACCGGGAGAAGGGCCATCCTTCAAGGTTTGGCGTCTCGCCGTGCGGAGCTGATCACGCTACGGTATGCAGCTGACGGTTCGTCTTTCAACTAGATAAGTGGTGCGCCGATGAAGTCGCTGGTCGTGGCCCTGTTGTTGTTGCCCGCCGGACACCTGGAGAGCAATGTCGCGGGAACGGCGTACTACGTCGACTCCAAGGCAGGCGACGACGCGGCGGCGGGCACCAGCGCGGCCACGGCATGGAAGAGCCTGGCCATGGTCAACGCCGCCGCCCTCAAGCCCGGCGACACGGTCAACCTCAAGCGGGGCGGCGGCTGGAGCGAGACGCTGACCCTCGCCGCGAAGGGGACCGCGGCCAGGCCGATCGTGCTCCAGCCGTACGGCACGGGCGCCGCCCCCAAGCTCAGCGGCCAGGAGCAGCCCTGTGTCGTGATCACCGGCAACCACTGGAAGGTCGCAGGGATCAGGGCCAGCAACTGCCAGTGGGCGGGCTTCGAGATCAGCGGCGACGGCAACGAGCTCGACGGCGTGGCGGCCGACCGCAACATCGCGGGCGTCCACGTCGCCCCTGAGGGCAGCCGCAACACCATCAGGAACAGCACGCTCACCGGCAACGACCGGATGAGCGTCAACGACGACGGCGGCGACAACGACTCGGGCGCCTTCGGCGTTCTGCTCAACGGCGACGACAACCTCGTCACCGGCAACACGATCACCGGCAGTTACGCCGCCAGCAAGGACTACGGCGTCGACGGGGCGGCCATCGAGATCTTCAACGGCGACCGCAACAGGATCACGCACAACCTCTCCCGCGACAACGTCACCTTCACCGAGCTCGGCGCGCGGAAGGGCAGCACGGCGACGGGCAACGTGTTCGCCTTCAACGTGGTCACCTCCAGCCGCAAGCTGGGCTCGTTCCTGGTGACGCGCGGGTCGGGACACGTGGTCGGGCCCGTGAAGGGGACCCTGGCCGTGCACAACTCGGTGTACCTGCCCGCGGCCAAGACGATCGGCTGGTCGTGCCACGACGGGTGCGCGCCCGGCATCCTCAAGCTGCGCAACAACGTGATCGTGGTCGGCGGCGAGATGGGCTGGGAGGACGGGAAGGGCGCGGACGACGCGGGCAGCGTCTACCTGGGCAGGAAGAAGCGCTTCACACTCGGCCCCAAGTCGGTGATCGCCGACCCGCGCTTCGTCTCCAGGACCGACCTGCGCCTGCGCCCTGGCTCGCCCGCCGTGGGGCGCGCCGCCGTGCTGAGCCCCGTCTGGTTCGGCGGCTCCGCCATCACCAAGGACTTCGCGGGCAAGGCCCTCGGCGGCGCGCGCGACGCCGGGGCCTACCAGCACTGAGCCGCCTCAGGAAGGCGGCTGCGAGAGGGCGGCCTTGGCGTTCCTGCTCAGCTCGTCGGCCAGCACCTCGGTCAGGCCCGCCTCGACGCCGTCCAGCGCCATGGCGACCACCTCCGCCGGGGCCAGCTTGGGCGCGTCCACGCGTGCCGCCATGTCGGTGTCGATGTAGCCCGCGTGGACGCCCACCACGAGCGTGCCCTGCTCTCGCAGCTCCATCCGCAGCGCGTTCGTCAGCGACCACGCGGCGGCCTTGGAGGCGGCGTAGGTGGCCACCTGCGGGAACGTCAGGAACGACAGCACCGAGAGCATGTTGACCAGCGCGCCGCCTCCGTTGCGGGCCAGCACGGGGGCGAAGGCGCGGCTCATCGCCAGCACGCCCAGATAGTTCGTCGCCATCTCCCGCTCGGGCGGGCCGAGCACGCCCGCGTTGTTGACCAGCAGATCGGTGTCGCCGCACAGCTCGGCAGCCGCGGCGACCTGGGCGGGGTCGGTGACGTCCAGGCGTACCGGCACCAGCCGCGGGTCGGTCACGGTGGAGGGGTCGCGGGCGCCCGCGTAGACGGTCTTCGCGCCGCGCTCGAGGAGGGCGCGGGCGAAGGCCGCGCCGAGCCCGCGGTTGGCGCCCGTCACCAGGGCGACACTGCCGTCGATCTTCATTGGATCCGCTCCAGGACGGTGGCGTTGGCGAGGCCGCCGGCCTCGCACATGGTCTGCAGCGCGTAGCGGGAGCCCCGCTGCCGCATGGCGTGGACGAGGGTGGTCATGATGCGCGCGCCGCTGGCGCCGAGCGGGTGGCCGAGCGCGATGGCGCCGCCGTTGACGTTGACCTTCGCGGGGTCGGCGCCCGTCTCCTGCAGCCAGGCCAGCACCACGCTGGCGAAGGCCTCGTTGACTTCGAACAGATCGATGTCGGACAGGCTCAGACCCGCCTTCCTGAGCACCTTCTCCGTGGCGGGGATGACGCCCGTGAGCATGAGCAGCGGGTCGGAACCCGTCACGGTGAAGGAGTGCAGCCGGGCCAGCGGGCGCAGGCCGAGCCTCGCGGCGGTCTCGCCGCTGGCGATCAGCAGGGCGGCCGCGCCGTCGTTGGTCGGGCTGGCGTTGCCCGCCGTGACCGACCAGTTGATCTGCGGGAAGCGCTCGGCGTAGCCGGGGTCGGCGAACGCGGGCTTCAGGCCGGCGAGCACCTCCATCGTCGTGCCGGGCCGTACGGACTCGTCCCTGTCGTAGCCGTCGATCGGGGCGATCTCGGCGGAGAGGTCGGCGGCGGCCGCCTTGCGGTGCGAGTCCATGGAGAAGGCGTCCATCGCCTCACGGGTCAGGCCCCACTTGGCCGCGATCAGCTCGGCGCTGATCCCCTGCGGGACCAGGCCCTCGGGGAAGCGCGCCGCGACGCCGGGGCCGAAGGGGTCGGCGCCCTGCGGCACGTTCGACCACATGGGCACCCTGCTCATCGACTCCACACCGCACGCGACGACCAGGTCGTAGGCGCCCGACATGACGCCCTGGGCGGCGAAGTGGACCGCCTGCTGGGAGGACCCGCACTGCCTGTCGACGGTCACCGCAGGCACCTCGTCCGGGAAGCCCGCCGACAGCCACGCGTACCGGGTGGTGTTCATCGCCTGCTCGCCGACCTGGTCGACGCACCCGCCGATCACGTCGTCCACGAGCGCGGGGTCCACGCCGCTGCGCTCGACCAGCGCTCGCAGGGTGTGCGCCAGCAGTTCGACGGGGTGGACGTGCGCCAGCGCGCCCGTGGGCTTGCCCTTGCCGATGGGAGTCCGTACGGCCTGCACGATCACGGCGTCACGCATCGCGCCTCCTAGTGAGTTGGAAAACTGGATGCACTCTACCATTTGGTTTTCCAACGCACTCGTGGGCGCCCTTCCGGCTGTCGACAAAAGGGTGATTGGGCATCATTCTGGACATAGCCCGGAAACGCGCGCGAAATCTCCCTGCGGCACTGTGTTGAGCCTTCGAAAGGGGGAGATGCGATGTTGCTGAGACTCAGGGTTTCGTTGCCGGATCGCCCAGGCGGTCTGGGTCAGGTCGCAAGGGCGCTCGGCGCGCTCGGAGCCGACATACTCCAGGTGACCGTGCTCGAACGCGAGACGGGCCGAGCGGTCGACGACTTCACCGTGTCGTGGCCGGGCACCGCCACCCCCGCTTCCGTGCGTGAGAAACTGTCGGCCGTCCCCGGCATGCGGGTCGAGGGCGTCTGGCCGACCAGGGAGGTGCCAGGCTCCGCGCCCGACTACGATCTCCTCCTGCACGTCGCGACCGAACCCGCACGCGGGCTCGCCACCATGGTCGACGCCCTGCCGTCGCTGTGCGGAGGCGACTGGGCGCTCGCCCTGGCCGACGGCGTCGTCCGGCACGCCAGCCCCGCCGCGCCCCCCGCCTTCGGGCTGGAGGAGCTGCCGCTCAGGGCCGCCTCTCACGTGGCAGGCGAACACCGGCTGATGGTCCTGCCCGTGGCCAGCACGGCGATGCACGTCGTCGTGGCCCGCTCCGAGGGCCCGCCCTTCCACCGGGCCGAGCTCGAGCGCGCGTCCCGCATCGTCGAGGTCGTCTCCCGCATGGCCGCCCGCTTCGAGCCGGTCGCCGACTGACCGCCAACCGCCCGCGCGGGTCTCAGGGCAGCGGCCGCCACCCGCGCGGGCCCCACAGGATCGCCCAGATGGTCGGGGGCCTCAGCGGCGAGGCGGGTCGATGCGGGCGCCGTCCGGCTTGAACAGCATGAGCCTGGTGACGTCCACACCGATCTTGGCGGGGTCGCCGGTGCGCCACGCGGGCCTGACGCCGAGCCGTACGATCAGGTCCGCCCTGCGGTGGCTGCCGTCGCGCAGGTGACCGACCTGCTCCTGCTCGGCGTGTTCCTCCTCCGGCGCGCCGAACAGCCGCCTGGCCATGGCGCGCAGCCCGCCGCCGCCGTTCTCGTGGCCGTTGGCGTTGCGCCTGGGGTCGGGCGGCTCGGGGACGGCCACCGCGGGCACCCCGCACTCGACGTACGCCAGCCACTCGTGCCCGTGGTACTCCAGCGCCCTGACCCTGCCGTAGAAGCTCGGCCCCTCGTACGACTCCTGGACGGGAGCGAGCCCGTCGGGTCGCAGCCCCACGATGATCTGGCCGCCGGTGTGCTGGGAGACCGCGTACGCCCTGGGATCGCTCCAGGGCATCACCAGCTGGTGGGGGCCGAAGTCCAGCAGCACGTACTGGTTCTGGGGGGTTCGCACGGTCGCCGGCAGCAGGTTGAGCTGCTGGGAGCTGAGGAAGGCGGCCACGAACGCGGTCGCCGGGTCGTTGTAGATCTGGCCGGGTGTGCCGACGTCCTGCAGCACGCCCCTGTTCATGATGGCGATGCGGTCGGCCAGCGTGAGCGCCTCGACCTGGTCGTGTGTGACGTAGATGGTGGTGACGCCGAGCGAGCGGACCAGCGAGGAGATCTCCATGCGCAGCTCGGTGCGCATGCCGGCGTCGAGGTTGGACAGCGGCTCATCCATCAGGAAGATCTTCGGCTGGCGCACGATGGCGCGGCCCATGGCCACCCGCTGGCGCTGGCCGCCGGACAGGGTGCCCGGCCTGCGGTCCAGGGTCTCGTCGATGTGCAAGGCCTTGGACAGCTCCGTCACGCGCTCCTTGACCAGCGCGGGGTCGGCCTTGGCGATCTCCAGGGGGAAGGACATGTTGCCGCGCACGGTGCGGTGCGGGTAGAGCGCGCCGTTCTGGAAGACCATGGCGACGTCGCGGTCGCGCGGGGCCAGATGGTTGGCGAGCCGGCCGTCGAGCCAGAGGTCGCCGTCGGTGACCTCTTCGAGGCCGGCGATCATCCTGAGCAGTGTCGACTTGCCGCAACCCGACGGTCCGAGCAGAACGAGGAACTCCCCGTCGGCGGCACGCAGGTTCAGCCGATCGACCGCCAGGTATCCCCCGGGGTAGACCTTGGTTACCTTGTCAAGGACGACCGTGCTCATGGGTCTGCTCCACGCTTGTCGATACGCATCAGACTCCCGGGACGGAGGGAGTCATCGCTGCTTGGCGGGCATGAGACGTCACCTGTGACGGGGCTGAATGTTGAGGTAGTACATCGCGTGTTCACTCCGGTGTCCAGACTTGACATGAAAAATCTGTAACCGTCGCGTTCCTCATTCAAGGTCCCCTGACGGGCCACCCACTTCCGTCCCACCCCTGGTCGCGTTTCGGTATGCCCGCAACCAGCCCACGCCTCCAGTTATTGCGAAAAATCCCACTTTGGAAAGCCTTGCGTAAACTTGCGGCAAGCCTTTTCATATGAGGGGGCCCTGTCGTACGGCGGGGCCTGTCAGTTTGTTCCGGGGGACGTCTCATGACCCACTCTTCGACATCGACCCGCTGGTGGCGGGACGCGGTGATCTACCAGGTGTACGTGCGCAGCTTCGCCGACGGCGACGCGGACGGCGTCGGCGACCTGAAGGGCGTGCGCGACCACCTGGGGTACCTCGCCGACCTGGGTGTCGACGCCATCTGGCTGACCCCGTTCTACACCTCGCCGATGGCCGACTTCGGCTACGACGTGGCCGACTACCGCGACGTCGACCCGCTGTTCGGCACGCTCGCCGACGCCAAGGCGCTCATCGACGAGGCGCACGGCATGGGCATCAGGGTGATCGTGGACGTGGTGCCCAACCACACCTCCTCCGCCCATGCCTGGTTCCAGGAGGCGCTGCGCGGCGTCAACCGCGACCGCTACATCTTCCGCGACGAGCCGAACGACTGGGAGTCGATCTTCGGCGGGTCCGCCTGGACCCAGGTCGAGGACGGCCAGTGGTACCTGCACCTGTTCGACTCCTCGCAGCCCGACCTCAACTGGGACAACCCCGAGGTGCGCGCGGAGTTCGAGTCGATCCTGCGCTTCTGGCTCGACCTGGGCGTCGACGGCTTCCGCGTCGACGTCGCGCACGGCATGATCAAGCCCGAGGGGCTGCCCGACATCGGCCACGCCGACCAGGTCCGCCTCATCGGCAACGACGTCGTGCCGTACTTCGACAACGACGCCGTCCACGAGATCCACCGCTCGTGGCGCAAGCTCCTCGACTCCTACCCCGGCGAGCGCATCGGCGTCGCCGAGGCGTGGGCGCCCACGCCCGCCAGGCTGGCCCGCTACGTCCGCGAGGACGAGCTCCACCAGGCCTTCAACTTCCACTTCCTCAACGCGCGGTGGGACGCGGGCGCGCTGCGCGAGGTGATCACCGAGTCGCTCGCGACGGCGGACTCCGTGGGCGCGCCCTCCACGTGGGTGCTGTCCAACCACGACGTGAAGCGGCACGTCACCCGCTTCGGCAGCTCCGAAAGGGCCCGCGCCGCCGCGCTCCTCATGCTCGCGCTGCCCGGCTCGGCCTACGTCTACAACGGCGAGGAGCTCGGCCTGCCCGAGGTGCTCGACCTGCCCGCCGAGGTCTGCCTCGACCCCCAGCGGCTGCGCGACCCCGACAGCGGCCGCGACGGCTGCAGGGTGCCGATGCCGTGGACCTCCTCCGACGGCTACGGCTGGCGGCGCCCATGGCTGCCCGTCCCCGGCGACTGGGGCGGCCTGTCGGTCGAGGCCCAGGACGGCGACCCCGGCTCGATGCTCTCCCTCTACAAGCAGGCGCTGCGGCTGCGCCGTACCGTGTCGGGTGAGCTGCGCTGGCACGACTCGCCCGCCGGCACGCTCGTCTTCAGCCGCGACGACGGCTTCGTGTGCACCGTCAACCTCACCGGCGACCCCGTCGACTATCCCGTCGACGGCCGGGCGGTCCTGTCCAGCGCTCCCGTCGAGGAAGGCAGGCTCGCTCCCGATTCCACCACGTGGTGGCGGGCCAAGGTTGCGTAAAGTGTCCACCATGAACGGTCACGCCCGTCTCGCCGACATCGCCGCCCAGGCAGGGGTGAGCGAGGCCACGGTCAGCCGGGTGCTCAACGGCAAGCCGGGGGTGTCCTCCGCGACCCGCCAGGCCGTCATGACCGCGCTCGACCTCATGGGCTACGAGCGGCCTCAGCGGCTGCGCCAGCGCAGCAACGGGCTCATCGGGCTGGTCACGCCCGAGCTGGACAACCCGATCTTCCCTGCCTTCGCGCAGGCCATCGAGAAGGCGCTGACGCACCACGGCTACACGCCGGTGCTGTGCACGCAGCTGCCCGGTGGCGCGCCCGAGGACGAGTTCACCGAGCTGCTGGTCGACAGAGGCGTCAGCGGCATCGTCTTCGTCTCGGGGCTGCACGCCGACACGACCGCCCGGATGGACCGCTACACCAGGCTGACCGACCGAGGGCTGCCGATCGTGCTGGTCGACGGCTACAACGAGAACGTCGACGCGCCGTTCATCTCGCCCGACGACCGGCTGGCCTCGCGGCTGGCCGTCCAGCACCTGGTCGACCTCGGGCACGAGCGCATCGGGCTGGCGCTGGGGCCGCGCAGGTTCGTGCCGGTGATCAGGAAGATCGAGGGATTCCAGCAGGCGATGGCCCAGCTGCTCGGGGTCCACGACGTCGACGACCTGATCGCCCACTCGCTGTTCTCGGTCGAGGGCGGGCAGGCCGCCGCGGCGCAACTGCTGGCCCGCGGCTGCACGGGCATCGTGTGCGCCAGCGACCTCATGGCGCTGGGCGCGATCAGGGCGTGCAGGGAGCGGGGCAGGTCGGTGCCGGGCGAGGTGTCGGTGGTCGGGTTCGACGACTCGCCGCTGATCGCCTTCACCGACCCGCCGCTGACCACCGTCCGCAAGCCGATCGGGGCGATGGCCTCGGCGGCCGTGCAGACGCTGCTGGAGGAGGTCAACGGGGCGCCGGGGCGGCACCTCGAGCTGATCTTCCAGCCCGAGCTGGTGGTCCGCGGCTCGACGGGCTCGGGACCGCTGGTCAACCGCTGATCGGCGGCTGACACGCGGCTCGTGGAAGGCTGAACTCGTGGAGGGTCGACGAATGTACGACGTTGTGGTCATCGGCGGCGCGGGGGTCGACTCCACCGCCTACGTGCCCGCGCTGCCCCTGCCGTACGCCGACACCTACCACGTGCCTCCCGTGGTCGACCGCATCGGCAACACGGGGTCCGGCGTCGCGCTCGGCTGCGCCGCGCTGGGACTGCGGACCAGGTTCGCCGACCTGATCGGCGACGACCCCCACGGCAGGCTCATCAGGGAGCATCTGGCCGCCAACGGCGTCGACTTCGCGTGGGCGCGATCGGCCGCGGGCACCAGGCGCAGCCTCCTGCTCGTCGGCCCCGACGGCCGCCGCACCTCGCTCTACGACGGGCGCGGCGTGGCAGGGGAGCGGCTGCCGCGCGAGCTGTACCTGCAGCCCACCCGCCACGTGCACGTCTCGATCACCGACTTCGCCCGGCATGTCTACGCCGACTTCTCCGGCGTCCCCATCTCGACGGACCTGCACGACTGGGACGGCGTCTCCGACCACCACAAGGACTTCGCCTACGGCTCCGACCTGGTCTTCATGTCGGCCGCCAAGCTGGAGGACCCGCGCGCCACGATGCGCCACATCAGGCGGCACGGGCGTGCCGGCACCGTCGTCTGCACCGACGGGGCGCGCGGCTGCCTCGTCCTGGCCGGGGACGACGACGTGCAGGCCTTCCCCGCCGCGCCGCTGCCCGCGCCGGTCGCCGACTCCAACGGCGCGGGCGACGCCTTCGTCTCCGGCTTCCTGTACGGCATGCTGCGCGGCGAGCCCGTGGACACGTGCGCCCGCCTGGGCGCCATCGCAGGTGCCCACGCCTGCGTCTCCGAGGGCACCCACGAGAACCCGATCACCGAGGACACGCTGCTGGCCCGCGCGGCTACTGCTTAGTGCACCTGGTCGGGCGCACGACCAGGACCACCCGCCGCTCGGCGTCGCCCACGGGGGCCTCGTAGTCCAGCCCGTAGCGCCTGGCCAGCACGTCGAAGAAGGCACCCTCGGGATCGGGGTCGATCCGCTCCACGACGCCGCGCACCTCCAGGTAGCGGTACGGCGCGTCGGGGTCGTTGACGGACAGCGCGACCGTGGGGCGCGCGGCCGCGTTCCTGCCCTTGCGCCGGTCGGTTGTCGTCGTGAAGCGGAGCAACTTCCCGTCCCAGATCGTCCACACCGGCGTCACCTGTGGCGTCCCGTCGGGCATCAACGTCGCCAGGTGGGCGAACAGCGGCCGGGTCAGCAGATCGAGATGGCTGTCTGGAATCACACTCATGGCGGGCACACTATCAAAGTATTGATGGTGCTCAAGGTCTGTATAGTTCGGGCATGGGAATGCCGGCCGAGGAGCGCCTCGGGCTCGATGTGAAACGTGCCGAGCAACTGCTGATGGCGGCCAAGCACGCGGCCGTCAAGCAGGCGGGTGTCACCGTGCCGCAGTACGCCGCCCTGCTGGTGCTGGCCGGCAACCCGGGCATCTCCAACGCCGCCCTGGCCAGGCAGTGCCTGGTGACCCCTCAGGCGTCCAACGTCGTGCTCAAGAACCTCATGGATCGCGGGCTCGTCGAACGCCGTCCCCACCCCTGGCACCGCCAGATGCTCGAGACCCACCTCACCGACGAGGGCAGGCGGGCGCTGGCGCTGGCCGACGCCGCGGCCGTGACGATCGAGCGCAGGATCGCCGCCGCGTTCACGCCGGAGGAGCGCGACCTGCTGCGCGACCTGCTGGCCCGCTTCGGGCGCGCCCTGACGGATTCGCCCGGCCCGGATGACGCAACGAACTCGGATATTTCCCAACACGTCACCGACGACCACTAAAATCACTCGGCGTGTCCTCTCAACGCCGCCGTTCCACACCTCCTCCGCAGGCGGTGTTCGTCGACCACAGTGGCCGCCGCAGGCGGCTGATCATGCTCGGCTCCGTCGTCGCGTGCTCGCTGGCCTTCGCCCTGCTGGCCGTCGTGCTCAGCGGCCTGTTCACCGGCACGACACTCTCGGTGAGCGGCTGGCCGGGCGGCGGCTCGCCGGCGGAGTCCCCGCAGCCGTCCAGGAGCGGGGCCCCGCGCCAGTCGCCGACGGCGACCCCGACGCCGGCCAGGGTCCGGCCCACGCCCCCGCCCACGACCAGCGCGGAGCGCCAGCCCACACCCTCGCGCACGTCCACACCCGAGCGGAGCTCGCGGACGACACGACCCTCCAACGGCGTCGAAGGACGCGAGGAGACGACCTCCACCCCGAGCGCCGGGCCCGCCCCCGTCACCGATCCGGCCGCCACGGCCGAGCCGACGGCCGCTGACACGCCGCCCGGCCTGGACGGCAAGACGCCGCCCGGCCATGACCCTGACAGGGCGAAGGGTTCGAAGGGATGAGCGCTCCCGCCGGCGGCCGTCGCGCCGCCGCCGTCGACCCGACGACCACGGTGTCCCGAGTGAAGGCGGCCGACCCTCGCGGTCACTGGTTCCTGCTCGCCGTCGGGATGGTTCTGCTCGCCTGCGCGCTGGTGCTCAACGGCTACGTGACCAACGTGGCCGGCGAGACGCAGGCTCCCGCGCCCGCGACCGATGTCTCCACCCCCGAGCTGGACGACGTACGCAGCGGCGGCCCCGTGCTGAACCTCACGGCGGGCGCGGCCTCCAGCGCCGGACCGGCCGCCAGGACGGTGGCCCTGACCTTCGACGACGGACCCGATCCCACCTGGACCCCGCAGATCCTCGACGTGCTCAGGCGGTACGGGGCGAAGGCGACCTTCTTCGCCGTCGGTTCGAAGGTCGCCCAGTACCCGGACCTCGCACGGCGGATCGTCGCCGAGGGGCACGAGATCGGCAACCACACCTACGCCCACGCCGACCTCACGGCCGTGTCAGGGTGGCGGCTGCGGCTGGAGCTCTCCCTGACGCAGAAGGCGCTGGCAGGGGCGACGGGGTTGCACACCACCCTCGTCCGCCCGCCGTACTCGTCGACGCCCGCGGCCGTCACGCTGCCGCAGTGGCAGAGCCTGCGCGCCGTCGCCGCGGAGGGATACCTGATCGCGCTGACCGACCTGGACACCAAGGACTGGAGCCAGGCGACGGCGGCGCGGATGGCGAAGAGCGCGCTTCCCGCCAAGGGGCGCGGCGCGATCGTCATGATGCACGACTCCGGCGGCGACAGGAGCCGCACGGTCAAGGCCCTCGACCTGGCGCTCAGGGAGCTCGGCCGTCGGGGATACCGGGCGGTCACCGTGACGGGCGCCCTCGGCATGCCGTCCGCGCACCAGCAGGCGGGAGGGGTGGAGCGCTTCACCGGCTGGGCACTCAACCTGGCCCAGCGGGCCTCCGGCTCGCTCACGGCCGCACTGTCGTGGGTGCTCCTCGCCGCGGGCGTGCTCACCCTGGCGAGGCTGGGCCTGTTCGCCGCGCTCGCCTGGATGCACGCCCGTCGAACCCGGAGAGGCAGGCGTCGCCGAGGGATCGCGCGCTGGGAAGCGCCACCTCCGGTGACGGTGATCGTGCCTGCCTTCAACGAGGAGGCGGGCATTCAGGCGACCGTGATGTCGCTCGTCCAGACGACCTATACCGGCGAGCTGGAAGTGATCGTCGTCGACGACGGCTCCACCGACGCGACCGCCGACCTCGCGGCGGCCCTCGGCCTGCCCAACGTCAGAGTGATACGACAGCCGAACGGAGGCAAGCCGGCGGCGCTCAACACCGGCATCGCGCACGCCCGCCACGAGCTGCTCGTCATGGTGGACGGCGACACCGTCTTCGAGCCCGCCACCATCGGGCACCTGGTACGCCAGCTCGCCGATCCAGCGGTCGGCGCGGTCAGCGGCAACACCAAGGTCGGCAACAGGCGCGGCATGGTGGGACGCTGGCAGCACATCGAGTACGTCATCGGCTTCAACCTCGACAGGCGGGCGTTCGAACTGCTCGACTGCATGGCGACGGTGCCGGGCGCCATCGGGGCCTTCCGCCGGTCGGCACTGGTCGCGCTCGGCGGCGTCAGTGTCGACACCCTGGCCGAGGACACCGACCTGACGATGGCGTTGTGCAGGTCGGGGTGGCGGGTGGTCTACGAGGAGAAGGCGCTGGCATGGACGGAGGCGCCCACCTCGCTCGGCCAGCTCTGGAAGCAGCGCTACCGATGGTGCTACGGCACCCTGCAGGCGATGTGGAAGCACCGGCGCGCGCTGATCGAGCGCGGCCCCTTCGGGCGGCGCTGCCTGGGCTACCTCGCCCTGTTCCAGGTGGTGCTGCCCCTGCTCGCGCCCGTGGTCGACCTCATGGCCCTTTACAACACCGCCGTCGGCGACCCGCTCCCCGTCGTGGCGGTGTGGGCGGGATTCGTCGTCGTCCAGGCACTGACGGGCTGGTACGCCCTGCGGCTCGACGGTGAGCGCGCCTCCGCCTTGTGGGTGCTGCCCCTGCAGCAGTTCGTCTACCGGCAGCTCATGTATCTCGTGGTGATCCAGTCCGTGGCCACCGCGGTGCTCGGGGTACGGCTGCGCTGGCACACCGTGCGCAGGGAGGGCACGTTCGGCGGAACGCTGCCCCCGCAGGCGGCGCCGCAGGGCGCGCTAGCCGAGCGTCACCCTGACGCCGCGGCTCAGCCCTGAGTCGTGTAGCTCGACCTCGCTCGCCTCGGCCGTCTTGGGCAGCTCGAACACCACCCCGCCGGTGAACGACTCGCCGGGGCCGATCCTGATCGGCTGGATCTCCTTGCCCGCCTTGTCCAGGAGCTTGGCCCCGGGATGCGCGACGCCGTCGCCGTCGAGCAGCTTCTGCTGGCCGGGGTAGAGGACCCTGCCCTCCTGGCCGATGTTGCCGACCTTCAGCGTGACCCTGCACTGGCGCACGGTCGCGGGCTTCGCCGCCTTCGCGCACTTGTGCCCGGCCACCGTGAAGCGCAGCTTGCCGTCCTGGACGGGCCCCTCCGCGCCGATGGCGGCCGGCTTGAAGATCCAGGCCATGACCATGATCAGCAGCAGCGCCAGCGCCACCACGACGGCGGCGGCGACCAGGCACCCGGTGAACACCCCGCCTCTGCGCGCGGGCGGGCGGGGCAGCGGCCCCTGCCCCGTCGTCTGGTACGGCGGGCGCGGTGCCTGCCCGGTGCCGTGATAGGCCGACAGCGACCCGGGGCCCGTCGTCTCGGCGGGGTTGGCCGGCGGCGGGATCGGCCCCCGCCGCGTGGGCGGGATCGTCGTCTCCGCGGGCGGCACCTGCTGCCTCTGAGGCGCCGGCGGCATCGGCTGTCCCTGATGCGCCTGTGGCCGCTGCTGTCCCTGGGCCGCCTGCGGGGGCGGCGCGGGGGGCCTGGGCTGCCGGTCGGGCGCGCCGGGTTGCGGCCCGTGAGCGGGAGGAGCCTGATGGGCGTGCGGGCGCGGCCCGTGCGGCGCCGGACGCTGGTCGGGCGGCGGGGTCCAGCCGGGAGGGGGCGGCGGCTGCCGTACCCCGAAATCGGCGGGATTCCACGAGTTCGTGAGGTGACGGGTGGCGGCCAGCTGCGCCCCGGCCACGTCGGGGGCGCCGACCAGCTCCAGCAGCAGCTCCCTGGCCTGCGGGCGGCGCGCGGGGTCGGGGTGGATGGCGGCGGCCACCAGCCGGTCGAGGGGCGCGGGCAGCCCGCGCAGGTCGGGAGGGGCGGTGCGGGCGCGCGCCGCCATCACGTAGGCGTCGCCCGATCCGAACGGGTGCCCGCCGAGCCCCGCGTAGGCGATCAGCGAGCCCCAGGCGAACACGTCGGCCGCCGGGCTGGTGCGTCCCTCGAAGACCTGCTCGGGGGCGATCCACCCGGGCGTGCCCATGACCAGGCCGACGTTGGTGTGCCGCGAGCCCACCTGCGTGGAACGCGCCAGACCGAAGTCGATCACGCGAGGGCCCGCGAGGGTCAGCATCACGTTGGCGGGTTTGAGGTCGCGGTGGACCAGGCCCGCCGCGTGGATCGCCGTCAGCGCCGCCGCCACTCCGACCGCGGCCGAGTGCAGGACGGAGGGCGACAGCGCGCCGTGCTCGATGAGATGGTCCTCGAGCGAGACGCCGTCGATGTACTCGGTGACCAGGTAGAGCAGGCCGTCGTCGTCGCCGTGGTCCAGCACGCGGGCGGTACAGAAGGAGGCCACCCGCCTGGCGTTGGACACCTCCTCGTGGAAGCGCGCCCGGTAGACGGGGTCGGCGGCGAAATCGCGCCTGATGGCCTTCACCGCGACCTTGGCCCCGTCGGGCGCCAGGGCGAGGAAGACGGTGCCCATGCCACCGGAGCCCAAGCGGCTCTCGAGCTGGTAGGGCCCGATCGAGACCGGGTCCTCAGGGGCCAGCGGCGATCCCACCGTCGCAGCCCCCTCGCCTTCGTGCTCCCGCCGTCCCAACCGACCGTCCTTCGCCCGGCATGACCGTATTCACCCGGAACTCTAACCGAGAACGGCCTGCGAGGGGCTCGACTGCGCTCCAGCGGCCGTGTCGGCGGGGCGTTCGCCGGCCAGTCCCCAACCCTCCACCTGGAAGTGGGCGGTCTGCCCCCCAGGCCTGACCGCCTCGCCGCAGGACGCGCACGTCACCACCGCGTCCAAGGACGCGCCGCACGAGTGCTCGAACACCACCGGCGGAGCCTCGACCAGGTGCCTGTCGCCCCACTGGCGCAGCAGGTGGAGCACGTTCTGCAGGTCGAGTCCCGCCTGCGTCGGCCGGTACTCGTACCTGAGCGGCCTGTCGCTGTAGGCGACCTTCTCCAGCACGCCTGCCTCGACCAGCCTGCGCAGCCTGGCGGCCAGGATGTCGCGGGGCGCGCCGATGTTGCGCACCATCGCCTCGAAGCGCCGCACTCCGAAGAACACCTCGCGCAGCACCAGCAGCGAGTACTTCTCGCCCACCACGGCGAGGGCGTCCGCGATCGAGCAGGGCCGGGCATTCGTCATGAGCCCAGATTACTGCGTTGGATATCCGGACTGACCCCGTTTCCCCCGCGTGGGGGAGCGGGATGGCCCCGTCGAGGGAGGCCACGCCCGTCCCCGCCCGCGAGCCTTGGCGGCATGAACGCGCTGATGATCTGGGCCTGCGTGTACGCGGCCGCGCAGGTGGGCTGGGCCGTGACGGGAACGCCTGTCGAGTGGGCGATGCGGCATGGCTACACGCCCGCCGTCCACCTCCTCATGGCGGCGCTGGCCGTCCTCGCCGCGCTGACGGGTCGCACCAGGCGGGGCGGCGTGGTCGTGACGGCGACGCTGTGGGCGGCCCTGGCCGTCTTCGCCGCGGGGACGGCGGGCGCGCCGATGCACTTCGTCACGCTGATGTCCATGACGGCGGTGGACAGCCTCGCGGACCTGGCGCAGGTGGTGCTGAACGCCGTCGGCGCGGTCCTGCTGCTGAGGGTCGCGGTGCCGTACGGGAGGAGGTTGCGGGGACGCTGCCCTCGGTGCGGAGGCAGGCACGAGGGCGAGGGGGAGCCGACCCACCGCGTGCCGACGCGGGCGTCCGGGCGGACGCGGGTGGCGGTCTACGCGCTGATGTGCGGGCTGCTGCCATGGGCGGCGGTCAAGACGATCTGGCTGCTGGGCGGCGACGCGCTCGGCGTGACCGGCAAGGAGTGGCAGGAGGTGATGGCCGCCGGCGACAGAGGCGTGTCGGCGGCGCTGGCGTCGGTGGGGGTCGACGTGACCGTGCTGGCCGCGCTGGTCGGCGTCTTCCTGCTGGCCGGCCTGATATACCCGTGGGGGCAGGTCTTCCCACGCTGGACGTTGTTCCTGGCGGGACGGCGGGTGCCGCGCCTGCTGCCGCTGATCCCGGCGTGGTTGACGGCCGCCACCTTGGCCGTGTACGGCGTGCTGCTCGTCTTCTACGCCGCGCTCATCGCCGCCGGGATCCTGCCGGAGATGGCCGCCTCGCCGCCCTTCACCGCCGAGGGCATCACCTGGATGACGCTGTTCGGCGGCCTCGCCTTCGCGGGCCTCGGCATCGGCCTCGTCGTGGCCGCCGTCTCCTACGCCCGCCGCTCGCTGCCGGTCTGCGTCCCCGCTAGGGTCTGACCTGCGCTCCGGCACCGCCGCCTACAGAGCCTTCCCTGCTGCGGGACCTGCTGGAGGTGGACCTCGGGGATCAGTGGCCTGCGCGACCACGTCCTCACCCTCGCCTGCCACCGCCTCGGCCTGCCCGTCGCCTACGCCAAGGGCGCCGACCGGCTGCCCGCGGCGGTCACCGCGCCGCTGAGCGGGGCCATGGTCGGCGACCTGGACCCCGCCGAGCTGCGCCGTGCCCTGGGAGTGGCCACCCGTGCCCTGCTCACCGAGGTGGGCGAGAGCGACCAGGACCTCGCGGGCCGGCTGTCAGCGCTTCTCCATTAGCGTGAACGCGCCCTTGGCCAGGGCGCTCAGCTCGGAGCCGACGTTGCCCTCGTCGAGCGGGGCCGCGGTGTCCGAGGCCATGGCCGTGACGAAGAACGTGCGCCCGTCCTTCGTCCTGGCCGAATAACCGAGGTCCACGACCCCGGGCTCGGAGCCGCCCTTGAACCACACCGACCGCCACCTCTTCGGGTCGAGGCCGAGCCCCCCGTCGTGCTGCGTCATGACCCCCTCGACGCGCCTGTCCTTGAGCCCGCGCAGCTTGGCGTGCGCGGCGCAGACGTCGGCGGGCGAGCCGAACCACTCGATGGTGTCCAGCTCACGCGGGGGGACCCACGCGGTGATCGCGTTGAGCGGCACCTTGGCGACCACCTCGTCCAGGTACTTCCTGCGCTGCTTCTCCCCGAGCGACAGGTAGCGCTTGGCGTGCGTGGGGTAGTCGGCGCCCTTCAGCGCGAACAGCTCCCGCGTGGTGAGGAACGGGACGTTGCGCGACTGGGTGGCCTCGACGGCCTTCCTGCCCACCTTGTGGATCAGCAGGTCGGTCGCGGTGTTGTCGCTGATGGCGATCATCAGCTTGGCGGCCTCCATCACCGAGACCTCGCTGCCGTCCGGCCTGTCCTGCAACTGGCCGGAGGGCAGGCTCTTCAGCTCCGGCTTGATGGTGAGCTTCGTGTTCCAGTCGGGGATCTTCCTGGCGGCGGCCCGCAGGACGTACAGCTTGAACATCGAGCCGAGCGGCCTGGCGGTGCGGGGGGCGAGGGCGCGCACAGGACGGCAGTCGCCGCCGGGAGTGATCTCGGCGGCCATGAACCCGACCCTCGGCGCCGCCTTCCCGAGCCGCTCGTCGATCTCCTTCCAGCTCGTGGGCGTGGGCTTCGGCGTGATGGGGTTCTGCAGCCGCAGCCCGTTGATCTTGCCGTCGGGATCGACGGCGAGCTCCATCCAGAACGTCTTCCCGCCCGTGGTCACCTCGGAGGTGATCATGGTCGGTTCGGCGTGCAGGATCTTGCCGAGACGCAGGTCCTTCATGGTGACCAGGCTCTTGTTGAGCTCGGCGGGCGGCAGCTGGGCGAGCATCGCCGCGCTGAAGTGCTCGGGGAACTGCTCCTCGGGGATCGGCGCCTCAGGCACGGCCCCCAGGAACCAGCGCAGCTGCCTGCCCGCCGGTGTGTCGGGGATGGGGACGTCCTGCACAGTCGCGGTCCCCGCCGTGAGCCCGGAGGCGGCGGAGGCGGCCGGCGAGATGACGGCGGCCCCGCATGCCGTCAGCAGCAGCGACGAGGCGGTCACAGCGAAAGCAACGGTTCTCATGCCGTCCAGCCAATCGAGTCGGGCACGGGGAGCCCACCTAGCCAGCCTCATCATCAAATATGCGGATAACCTCATAGACGCCCCCCGGCCGGCTCGCGACGATAGGTGCTCATGGGTTCGAGGCTGATTGCCGGGTTCCTCGCGGCGATCGCCGCCGGGGGCGTGGTCGCAGGCGCGTTGCTGGAGTCGGGGCTGCCCGCTCCGCTGTCCCAGTGGGCGTTCATCGTCGTGGCCCTGCTCTGCCCCGCGCTGGGCTGGCTGCTGGCCGTCAGACGCCCACGGATCCCCTACGGCTGGCTCCTGCTCGCCACGGCGGTGTGCCTGGGCCTCGGCGCCCTCGGCGCCGGCCTCTGGGTCAGGGCCGGGGCCGCCGCCGGGTTCGCGGGCGTGATCGGCGCCGCGATGTACGCCGTCTACTACGGGCTCAACTCGATCTTCGTCCCCTTGCTGTTCCCCGAGGGGCGGCTCCCGTCAGGACGCTGGCGGCCTGTCGCGTGGATCGGGGCCGCCGCGACCGTCACGCACGCGACCGGCATCACCCTGCTCGGCCCCCTGCCGCTGGGGGAGCCGCCGCCGCGCATGGCGGTCGCCGGCGCGATGGCCGGCCTCGGCCAGCTGACCGCGTGGCTCGTGGCCGTGATCGTGCTCGTGGGTGTGGTCGTGCGATGGCGGCGCAGCCGTCCTTCCGAACGCGGGCAGTACGCGTGGATGGTGGCCGGCGCGACGGCCAACCTGGCGGGCTTCGTCGCGCTGGTCGTCTTCCTCTTCGGCGGGCACACGAGCTGGGGCGTGGCCGGGCTGACCGGCTCCCTCGGCGCGCTGCCCGCCGCCGTCGCCGTCACCGTCCTGCGCCACCAGCTCCTCGACATCAGGATCGGCATCCGGGGCTCCAGGCTGCTCATGGTCTTCGACGTGCGGCCCACGGTCGGCGAGGTGCTCTCCCGCTTCGGCTCCGTCCTGGACGACAGCCCCGAGCCCGTCGAACTGCTCGGCAGGCTCGCCGCCGCCGTGCGCGCGGCGCTGAACACCACCTGGGCGGCGGTACGGCTGGCCG
This sequence comes from Nonomuraea mangrovi, assembly GCF_042681425.1. Classification (NCBI taxonomy): domain Bacteria; kingdom Bacillati; phylum Actinomycetota; class Actinomycetes; order Streptosporangiales; family Streptosporangiaceae; genus Nonomuraea; species Nonomuraea mangrovi. The sequence continues at coordinate 1,116,635 of NZ_JBHUFV010000033.1, forward strand.
ACGGCACCCGAGTCGTCGCGGGGTCCGAGGACGGGCCCGCCGCGCTCGTCGTCCCCGTCAGGGGCGGGCTCGGCCGGCTGGAGTGCGGCCCGAGAGCGTACGGCGAGCTCACCGCCGAGGACCGCCGCTTCCTCGAGGCGCTCGCCGTGCCCGCAGGGCTGGCCATCCAGAGCGAGGGCCTGGCCGCGCGCCTGGTCAACGCGCAGGAGGCGGAGCGCAGGCGCATCGAGCGCAACATCCACGACGGCGTCCAGCAGCAGCTCGTCGCCCTGATCGCGGGGCTCGAACTGGCCAGGGCCACGGGCGGCGGGCCGCGGATGCTCGCCGAACTGCGCGAGCAGGCCCGCCAGACCCTCGCCGACCTGCGCGAGCTGGCCGCCGGCATCCACCCGTCCTCGCTCGGCCAGGGCGGCCTCGTCAACGCGGTGGAGGAGCGCTGCGCGCGGCTGCCCGTCCCCACCAAGGTGAGCGCCGGCGAGGGACTGCGCGCCGCCCGCTTCACCGACGAGGTGGAGGGCGCCATGTACTTCACCGTCAGCGAAGCGGTGGCCAACGCGCTCAAGCACGCCGCCGCCACGCGGCTGGAGGTACGGCTGGCCCGCGAAGGCAACAGGCTGGTCGCCACCGTGGCCGACGACGGCAGGGGCTTCGATCCGGCGACGACGGCCAGGAGAGGCCTGGCCCCGCTGTCGGACCGGCTCCACGCTCTCGGCGGCAGGCTCGAGGTCGTCAGCGAGAAGGGGAAGGGGACACGGATGATGGCGTGGGTGCCGGTCGATGGCTGAGCCGCTGCGGACGGTCGTGGCGGACGATCACTACCTGGTGCGCGAGGGCACCAGACGGCTGCTGGAGATGTCCGGCGAGATCGTGGTGGTGGGCGCCGTCGGCAACGCCGACGAGCTGCTCGACGCGGTGCGCAGGCTCACCCCCGACGTGGTCGTGACCGACATCAGGATGCCGGGAGGGCAGTGGAGGGCGGGCTTCGAGGGCATCGACGCCGCGCATCGCGTCCACGCCGAGCACCCGGGGGTGGGTGTGGTCGTGCTGTCGCAGTACTCCGACGCGCTGTTCGCCTTCGAGCTGTTCAAGCACGGCACCGAAGGGTTCGCCTATCTGCTGAAGGACAGGGTGGGCGACCTGGAGGAGCTGCTCGGCGCGATCAGGGCAGTCGCCTCGGGCGGCTCGGTGATCGACCCCAAGGTGGTGGAGGGGCTGCTGGCCAGGAGGGACGTGCGGGAGGAGCAGGAGGAGCTGACGCCGCGCGAGCGCGATGTGCTGCGCGAGATGGCAAGGGGGCGGTCGAACGGCGGCATCGCGCGGGCCCTGCATCTGTCGATCTCGTCGGTGGAGAAGAACGTCAACGCCATCTTCACCAAGCTGGGCCTGGAGAACAGCGCCGACGTCCACCGCCGCGTCGCCGCCGTTCTCGCCTACCTCGGACCCTGACCGCCCGTCTACTTCTTCAGAGCCGGTTGGTTGAAGGTCGCGGGGATGTCCAGGGAGCTCCACCGCGACACCGGCCACATGATCACGAAGGCCCTGCCCAGCACGTTGTCCACCGCGATCGTGCCGCCGCCCGGGTCGCCGATGTGGCCGCGCGAGTCGTAGGAGACCGACCTGTGGTCGCCCATGACCCACAGCCTGCCCTCCGGCACCGTGACCTTGAACTCCCTGTCGGAGGGCACGTCACCCGGGTACAGATAGCTCTTCTCGTCGAGCGGTACCCCGTTGACGGTGACGCGGCCCTTGGAGTCGCAGCACTCCACCTTGTCGCCCGCGACGCCGATGACGCGCTTGATGTAGTCCTTCTCACCCGGCACGAGGCCGAACAGCTCGCCGACCCAGCGCAGCGCGCCCGTCACCGGGTTGCTCGGCGCCTCGGTCACCACCTCGGGGTCCCACGAGTCCTCGCCGTTGAAGACGATGACGTCACCGCGCTCGATCTCGCGCGTGTGGTACACCAGCTTGTTCACCAGCACCCTGTCGTTGATCAGCAGGGTGTTCTCCATCGACTCCGAGGGGATGTAGAACGGCTGCACGATGAAGGTCTTGATGAGCAGGGCGAGACCGAGCGCCACGACGACGAGGATCGGCAGCTCCTTCCATGAGGAGCCTTTCTTCTTGCTCTTGCCGTCATCGGCACGTCGCTGCGCGTCCTTGGCCGTCACGTCCACCTCGTCCCCCCCGGAAGGCGCCTTCCGCGCCGTGGTCACTGATTCCATCATCGCTGATGGGACAGCTCAGCTTCCTGATCTCACGCCCAACAGTCAATTCGTATCCTCTCGTGTTCCGTGTCAAGTGGGCATACAGGGCACTGAATCAGGAGCCAATGCTCAGCGACTGTGGGAGATGACACGGGAAAGGCCCGTGGGCGCCGGTTCGCCCCCACGGGCCTGTTCCATGAGCTCGGTGCCGGGTCACGGCATACCCATGGCCGCGGCGGGCGAGGGAGGTTGTCCCGCCGGCGAGTCTTCGGTTGTCAGCGCAGCGCCGCCGCCTCGGCGGCGAGCTTCTCCACGCGTGCCCAGTCGCCCGAGGCCAGCGCGTCGGCAGGCGTGAGCCAGGTGCCGCCGACGCAGCCGACGTTCGGCAGCGCCAGGTAGTCGCGGGCGGTCTCCGGCCTGATCCCGCCCGTCGGGCAGAACCTGACGTCGGGCAGCGGGCCGGCCAGCGACTTGAGGTACGGCAGGCCGCCCGCGGCCTCGGCGGGGAAGAACTTGAGCTCGTCCAGCCCGCGCTCGGCCAGGGCCATGACCTCGGAAGCGGTCGCCGCACCAGGCAGGAAGGGTACCCCGGCGGCCACGAAGGCGTCCAACAGCGCGGGGGTCGTGCCCGGCGAGACCAGGAACCTCGCCCCCGACTCCACCGAGGCCGCGATGTCGGCGGAGGTCCTGATCGTGCCCGCCCCGACCACCGCGCCGGGGACCTCGGCCGCGATGCGCGCGATCGCCTCGAGCCCGCACGCCGTGCGCAGGGTGACCTCGATGACCGGCAGCCCGCCCGCCACCAGGGCGCGGGCCATCGGCACGGCGGTCTCCACGTCGTCGACGACGACGACGGGGATCACGGGGGCCAGGTCGAGCAGACTCATGGGACGAGCTCCTTCAGCGATTGCTGCGCCAGCCACGCGGCGGCGCCGGTGAGCGCCGGTTGCGGCGCGACGATCAGGGTGGTGGCGATGGCCGACAGATAGTCGACGAGCTGGGGCGTGGCCTCGAACCGGCGGCGGAAGTCGCTGGCGCGGACCCTGTCCACGATACGCGGCAGCACGCCACCGCCGAGGTAGACCCCGCCCCTCGCGCCGAGGGTGAGGGCCACGTTGCCGGCGAAGCTGCCGAGCATGCCGCAGAACACCTCGACCGTCTCCGCGCACAGCGAGTCGTCGAGCCTGGCCACGATGTCGGAGGCGCCGAGCGTGGGGGCCCGCACGCCGTTCACCACGGCCAGCGCGTCGTGCAGGCGCGTCAGCCCGGGGCCCGACAGCAGGTGCTCGGCCACCACGTGCGGCATGCCGCCCGCGCGCAGGACTCTGACGATCTCCAGCTCGCGGTCGTCGAGGATCGGCACCGTCACGTGGCCGCCCTCGCCGGGGACCGGCACCCAGCCGCGCTCGGCCGGCACCAGCCCCGCGACGCCCAGGCCCGTACCGGGGCCGAGGACGGCCTTGACGCCGTCCACCGGCGCCGGGCCGCCCAGCGAGGCGAGGTCGTCGCCCTCCAGGTGCGGCAGCGACAGCGCGAGCGCCTCGAAGTCGTTCAGCAGCGTGGCGTACGGCACGCCGAGGTCGCGCACCGACCCCGTCCACGGCAGGTTGGTCAGGCGGTAGGAGTCGCCGTCGATCGGGCCCGCGACCGCCAGGCACGCGGCTCCCGGCCGCACTCCGCCCGCGTGGTCGGCGAGGTACGCGGCTACGGCTTCGGGAAGCGTGTCGTGGTCGGCGCCGGCCAGCACGGCGATCTCGGTGGGCGCGCCACCGGGCTCGATGACGAGGCCGAACCTGGCGTTGGTCCCGCCGATGTCGGCCACCAGCCACGGCAGGTCGAACATCCTCACCTCGCGCCCCCTCGGAACGCCTCGGGGAGCGCGGCGCCGTGGGCCGGGGTCACCCGGCGACCTCGGTGTGGGCGAAACCGGCGGGGGCCGCGAAGCCCAGCCCTGGACCGTGGGTGGCGGACTCGGCCCCGTTGACGCCGAAGACGCTCGCCCCGTGCTCGGCGTGCCCCGCCATCCTGCGGAACGCCGAGAACAGCTCACGCCCCGTCCCGACCCACTCCGCGTCGCTCAGCGCCCGCCCGTCGGGCGTGCGCCCCGACAGGTCGGCCAGCACGTCCAGCGTCCCCGCCGCCGAGTCGAGCCTGATCGGGTCGCCGTCACGGACCAGCGCGATGGGGCCGCCGTCGGCCGCCTCGGGCGACAGGTGGATCGCCGCGGGCACCTTGCCCGACGCGCCGGACATCCGCCCGTCGGTCACGATCGCCACCCGCTGCCCGCGGTCGAGCAGCACCGCCATCGGCGGGGTCAGCTTGTGCAGCTCGGGCATGCCGTTGGCGCTCGGCCCCTGGTAGCGGATCACCGCGACGAAGTCCTGGCCGTCCAGCTCGCCCGCCTCGAAGGCCCGCAGGAGCTGCAGCTGGTCGTCGAAGACGCGCGCGGGGGCCTCGATCACCAGGTGCTCGGGCTTGACCGCCGAGACCTTGCTGACCGCGCAGCCCAGGTTGCCGTCGACCATGTGGATGCCGCCGTCGGCGGAGAACGGCTCCGCGACGGGCCGCAGCACGTCGAGGTCGGCGCTGCCGGAGGTGCGCTCCTCCCAGACCAGCGCGTCCTCCTTCAGCGTGGGAGCGGACCTGTAGTGGTCCAGGCCCCTGCCCGCGATCGTCAGGACGTCGCCGTGCAGCAGGCCGTTGTCCAGCAGGTCGCCGATCAGCGCCTGCATGCCTCCCGCGTCGCGGAAGTGGTTCACATCGGCCTGGCCGTTGGGGTACATCTTCGTCAGCGAGGGCACGACCTTGGACAGCGCGGCCAGGTCGTCCCAGGTCAGGACGATGCCCGCGGCGGCCGCGATGGCCACCAGGTGCAGCGTGTGGTTGGTGGAGCCGCCGGTGGCCAGCAGCGCGACGCAGGCGTTGACGATCGCCTTCTCGTCGACGACCTCGCCCACGGGCGTGTACTCCGTGCCGTGCGCGGTGATCTCGACGGCCCGCGCGCCGGCCGCCTCGGTGAGGGCGTGCCGTAGCGGGGTGTGCGGGTTGACGAAGGTCGAGCCAGGCAGGTGCAGGCCCATGACCTCGATCATCACCTGGTTGGAGTTGGCGGTGCCGTAGAAGGTGCACGTGCCGGGGGAGTGGTAGGACTTCGACTCGGCGTCGAGCAGTTCGTCCCTGCCGACCTTGCCCTCGGCGAACAGCTGGCGGGTGCGCGCCTTGACCTTGTTCGGCAGCCCGGAGGTCATCGGTCCCGCGGGCACGAACACCGCGGGCAGGTGCCCGAAGTGCAGCGCGCCGATCAGCAGGCCCGGCACGATCTTGTCGCAGACGCCCAGCATGAGCGAGGCGTCGAACATGTCGTGCGACAGCGCGATCGCCGTCGCCATCGCGATCACGTCGCGGCTGTAGAGGGACAGCTCCATGCCCGCGCGGCCCTGCGTGATGCCGTCGCACATGGCCGGCACGCCGCCCGCGACCTGCGCGACGCCGCCGGCCCTGCGCACGGCCGTCTTCAGCTCTCCGGGGTAGGTCTCGTACGGCTGGTGCGCGCTGAGCATGTCGTTGTAACTGGTCACGATCGCGACGCCGGGCTTGGCCGCGCCTCTCAGCGCCGGCTTGTCCTCGGCCGAGGCCGCGGCGAATCCGTGGGCCAGGTTCGCGCACCCGAGGTGCGCGCGGGCCGGGCCGCGCGAGCGGGCCAGCTCGCCCTCGCGTCTGACGCGTTCCAGATAGACGGCACGGCTGGCGAGGGAGCGCTCGGCCACCCGCTCGGTCACCTGCTGGATAGTCGGATTCACTGTTCTACGCCTCCTCGTCGTGCCAGGCCCGGCCGCTGCGGCCGAGCAGTTCGTGGGCGCCCGCGGGACCGGTCGTCCCAGCGGGGTAGGGCTCGGGGAGTTCGGCGGACGACTCCCACGCGGCGAGGATCGGGTCGATCCACCGCCACGCGGCCTCGACCTCGTCGCGCCGCATGAACAGGGTGGGGTTGCCGCCGAGCACGTCGGACAGCAGCCGCTCGTACGCCTCGGGCACGCGCGCGGCGAACGTCTCGCCGAAGCTGAGCGACAGCGGCACCGGCTTCAGCAGGGTCTCGCCCGCGCCCGGCTCCTTGGCCATGATGTGCAGCTCGATGCCCTCCTCGGGCTGCAGCCGCAGCACGAGGCGGTTGGGCGTGCCGCCGGGGAAGATGGAGTGCGGCACGTCCTTGAACTGGATGACGATCTCCGAGCGCCGGTACGGCATGCGCTTGCCGGTCCGCAGGTAGAACGGCACGCCCGCCCAGCGCCAGTTCTTGACCTCGGCGCGGATCGCGGTGAACGTCTCGACCCTGCGCGAGGCCTCGGTCGTCGGAGTGGAGCCGGGCTCGTCGAGGTAGGAGGGCATGTCGCCGGCGCCGGTGTACTGGCCGCGAACGGTGAAGCGGTCCACCTCGGTGCCGACGATGGGCCGCAGCGACTGCAGCACCTTCACCTTCTCGTCGCGGATGGCCTCGCGGTCGTTGCGCGCGGGCGGTTCCATGGCGACCAGCGTCAGCAGCTGCAGCAGGTGGTTCTGCACCATGTCGCGCAGTGCGCCGGCCTGGTCGTAGTAGCCGCGGCGCCCCGGCGTGCCGACGGTCTCGGCCGCGGTGATCTGCACGTGGTCGATCCAGAGGGAGTTCCAGATCGGCTCGAGGAAGGCGTTGGCGAACCGCAGGACGAGCAGGTTCTGCACCGTCTCCTTCCCGAGGTAGTGGTCGATGCGGAAGATCTGCCGCTCGTCGAAGATCTCGCCGACCTCGTCGTTGATGCGCTGGGCGCTGACCAGGTCGCGGCCGAGCGGCTTCTCCAGCACCACGCGGGAGCGGGGCGTGACCAGCCCCGCCTCCTGCAGCTCCCTGCAGAACGGGCCGAAGGTCATGGGCGGGCTGGCCAGATAGAAGACCCTGTCCCTGTCCTCGTGCCCCGCCAGCATCTTCACCAGGCTGGACCAGCCGCCGCCGTCCTCACCGCCCACGTCGACCGACACGTGGTACAGACGGCCGAGGAAGCGCTGCCAGGCGTCCGCGTCATCGGGCACGGCCGAGCGCACCTCGGCGTCGACCTTGCCGCGGAAGTCGGCGTCCGTCAGCCCGCCGCGCGACATCGCGATGACGCGCGTCTCGGGGGCGAGCCTGCCCTCGAGGTCGGAGTGGAACAAGGCGGGCAGCAGCTTGCGCATCGACAGGTCGCCGGTGCCGCCGAAGACGACCAGATCGGCGGTGTGACAGGTGGGGGACAACACGGCTGGACTCCGATGATCTACCAAGGAAGGACAGAACGGACATTAGCCAGAGTTCGGGGAGTACACAAGCGGGCTTTTGCTATTTGAGATGACAAAGTCTCGACTTTTCATTACCTAACTGTCTGTGATTCACTTGGCCGATGCCCAGACGTACCGCAGCCACGCTCGCCACCAGCGGGGAGGTCCTCGACCTCATCCGCACGGGTGAAGCCGTCACGCGAGCGGACCTGGGGCGGGTGACGGGCCTGTCGCGACCCGCGGTGTCACTGCGGGTCGGCGAGCTGCTCGAGCGCGGCCTGGTCGTCGAGCGGGCCGACGCGCCCTCCACGGGCGGGCGGCCTCCTGTCCGGCTGGAGTTCAACGCGGCGGGCGGCGTGGTGCTGGTGGCCGCGCTCGGCGCGAGCCGTACCAGGGTGGCCGTGTGCGACCTGGCGGGCCGCGAGCTGGCCGGCCGCGAGTTCGTCATCGACGTGGAGCAGGGTCCTGACGTGGTGCTGCCGCTGCTCATGGACACCTGGGACGAGCTGCTCGAAGGCTGCGGCGGCGGCCCGGTCAAGGGCGTGGGCATGGGTGTGCCCGCGACCGTCGAGTTCGCCGCAGGGCGGACGGAGTCGGCCAGGGTTATGGCGAGCTGGACCGGCGTGGTGATCCCCCCGCTGATCCGCGAGCGCTACCCCGTGCCCGTCTTCGTCGACAACGACGTGAACGTCCTGGCCATCGGGGAGCACCGCGGCGTCTACGCCGAGGAGACCGGCGACCTGATGTTCGTGAAGATCTCCACCAGGATCGGCGCCGGCGTCATCGCGGGCGGCGAGATCCTGCGCGGCGCGCTCGGCGCGGCGGGGGAGATCGGCCACATCCCCGTGCGCGACGGAGGTGGCGTGCTGTGCAGGTGCGGCAACGTCGACTGCGTCGACTCGGTGGCCAGCGGCACCGCCCTGCTCCGCGACCTGAGCGCGGCCGGGCGCGATGTGAAGACCATCGCGGACGTGACCGCGCTGGTGCGCGCGGGCGACGCGGGGACGATGGCGATCGTGCGTGAGGCGGGCCGCAGGATCGGCGAGGTGATAGCGGGCGCGGTCAACATCCTCAACCCCGCCGTGGTCGTGCTCGGCGGCGACGTGGCCGAGGCGTTCGGACCGCTGGTGTCGAGCATCCGCGAGGTCGTCTACCGCCGCTCCACCGCGCTCGCCACCCGCCGGCTGCGGATCGAGACCAGCAGGCTGGGCGCGGCGGCGGGCATCAGCGGATGCGCGGTGATGGTGCTCGACCACGTCCTGTCCCCTGACGCCGTGGACGAGACGCTGACGAACCGCCTGCCGCGCTGACGCGGGCAGGATCCGCCGGGCGCCGCTGCGCCCTCAGAAGCCACCGCCCCCCTCAGAAGCCGCCCCCTCGGAAGCCGTCGACCTCGGAAGCCGTCGATCTCAGAAGCCGTCATCCTGCTGACGGCCGGAGTCGCCGACCTCCTTGAGATCGGTGTCGCTACGGATCAGCTTCTTCGGCCGCTTGGGCTTCTTCGTCCGCCGCGGCGGCTGGGGGGCCGCCGTGGTCGCCTCGATCAGTCCCGGCACGGGCGGCCTCGCGGCGGCCGACATGTCGGGGCTCTCGGTCGGCGTGGCAGGGGGGACCATGCCGGGGCTGCGCATCGCCTTGGTCCTGGCGGGTGAGGACGCGGGCGAGGACGTGGGAGCGGAGGGGTGGGTGTTCTGCGTCGCGAGCGGCAGGGGCGCCTCACGCGCGCCGGAGGGCCGCTCGGTCGATCGGGGGGTGCTGCTCACCGAGTGCGTGGCGGCGGGGCGCTCGGCGGGCGAGGGCGGCTCGGCCTCGCCCTGAGCCCTCCACGGCCCAGGTGAGGGCAGGGATCCGCCTATGAGGATCGCCGAGAACGCCAGCATCATCGTGCCGGCGAGAGCCGCGATGGTCATCATGGCGCGCTCGCGCCGCCCGGTATCGCTCACGACATGCATGGTAGGCGAGCCGCCGAGCGCGTGGATCAAGCATGCCCGCCCTCGTGGAGAGTTGGCGGCGGTCGCGGGCGGCCTGGGCGGGGCGGCAGGGGGCGGCGGCTCAGCAGGTGCAGAGGATGGCCCTGAGCGCGGTTTCCAGGCACAGTCCGGTGCCCGCGGGCACCGGCCACGGGAAGCGCACCAGCGCGGGATCGTCGTCTCCGAGCCTGACCGTCGCGCCGTACCTGTCGAGCTCCCACAGCCACGCCGACTCGGCCGGCAGCCCGAGCAGCCGCCCGACGCCCGCCGCCAGCTGCGGCCGGTGCGAGCCGTTGACGTGGGCCAGCACCTGCTCGGCCACCTCGGCCAGGGGGTCGGGCGACGCGTCCAGGTACTCGTCGGCGTCCAGCGTGCCGGACTCCTCGCCCGTCAGGTAGACCACCTGGCCGACGTCGAGGCGCAGCAACCGGGGCGCCTCCGGCGAGCCGTACCGCTCCAGGGCCTCGAACAGGCCCTCGTCGGCGCTGTGCGCGGAGATCGCCACCGCGGCCTCCCGCGCCTCGTCCTCGGGCACGGCCTCGGCCCACCCCTGGACCTCGATCAGCCCACGAGGGTGCTCCACCTCGCCGAGCCGCCGCGTCGCGGCCAGGCTCACCGACACGACCGCGTCGCCGCGTAGCCCGTGCAGTACCTCGCCGGGTCTGACGAGGAGGACGGGGCGCCCGCGAGAGTCGGCGGCGCCGCTCACGGGGCATCGGACGCCGTCGACGACCAGCTGCGCGGCCCGCGACGTCGCGGCCAGGGTGCGGATCCGTTCGGGCAGCGGAGGGGCGGCCAGAGGCATGGCGTCTCCTTGAGATCTACGACGAATATAGGTTAGGCTTCCCTAAGTAAGGATTACCTAATCACATCGAGGTGAACGTGCGCTACACCGGCCCGAAGGTGCGACTGTCCCGACGCGCGGGCGTTCCGCTGACCAAGAAAGCCGTCCGCTATTTCGAGCAGCGCCCCTACCCGCCGGGCGAGCACGGCCGCAAGACCAACCGCCGCAGCACCGGCGACTACGGCCTGCGGCTGATGGAGAAGCAGAAGCTGCGCTGGTACTACGACGTCTCCGAGCGCCAGCTGCGCCGCTACTGGGACCTGGCCGTGCGCAAGTCGGGCGCCTCGGGCGCCGAGCTGGTCGTGCTGCTGGAGAGCCGCCTGGCCTCGCTCGTGCTCCGCGCGGGCCTCGCGCCCTCGATCTACGCCGCCAGGCAGTACGTCGCCCACGGCCACATCACCGTCGACGGCCGCAAGGTGGACATCCCCAGCTACCTGGTCAAGCCGGGACAGGTCGTTTCCGTGCGCGAGCGCTCGCGCAGGATGCAGCCGTTCGTGGCCGCGGCCGAGGGCGTCCACGCCGACGAGCGGATCGCCGCCTACCTGAGCGTCGACCACGCCGACCTGACCTTCACGCTGGCCGCCAGGCCCGAGCGCGAGCAGATCGCGGTGCCCGTCGACGAGCAGCTCGTGGTGGAGTTCTACTCTCGTTAGCCGTGAATCACACGGACGAACGCCACGCCAGCTGGCTCGAGCTCTTCTTCGACCTGGTGGTCGTGGTGGCGGTCGCGCAGTTAGCGCACCGCCTGCACCACCCGACGTGGGCCGTTCTGGCCCTCTTCGCGGTTCTGTACTACGCGGTGTGGAGCGTGTGGACCTCGCTCACGCTCTACTCCAACGTCGAGGCGGACAGGACCCGCACCCGCAGCATGCTGATCGGGATGTTCTGCATCGCGGTCATGGCCGCGGCCGCACCGCACGTCGCCGACAACCTCCCAGGAGAGCCGGGCACGCACGACACCGCCTTCGTGCTCGCCTACGTCATCTGCAGGATCAGCGCCTCCAGGTCGCTGCAGGCGACGGGGGCGGTCATCACCGCCTGGCCCGCCGCCCAGCTCGGCATCGGCCTCGGCCCGTGGATCGGGTCGCTGTTCGTCGACGATCCGCTGTGGCGCTATCTCCTATGGGGCATCGGCATGGCGCTCGACGTCGTCTTCACCGTGATCCAGGCGCGCAATCCCGAACGGCTCGTCGACGAGATGCGGCAGCACCATGCGCGCCTCCAGGCCCGCGAACTGCGCCGCGGCGGTGCCCTCCGGCGGATCGAGGCGCCCGCGGCGGCCGTCCTGCACACCGCGCACCTGGGGGAGCGGCTGGGCCTGTTCGTGATCATCGTGCTCGGCGAGGCGGTGATGCAGGTGGTCATGGCCGCCTCGGGTCAGGAGGAGTGGGGGCAGAGTCTCGTGCTGGCCGCCCTCGCCGGGTTCGGGCTGATCGTGTGCCTGTGGTGGCTCACCCTCCACTACGGCCTGAGCGCCGTACCGGAGGCCGGCGAGCAGGGGCTCAAGCCGTACCTGCTGCTGCCGGCCCACTTCGTCATGACCGCCTCGATCACCACGGTCGCCGCCGGCCTCGGCCTGGTGGCCGAGCACACCGAGGGTCACGTGCCCGACGGGATCCGCTGGCTGCTGTGCGGCGGCCTCGCGGCCTACTTCGCGGTCTCGACCCTGCTCGGCGTCTTCGCCAAGGCGGGGCGGCGGTGGATCCTGCTGTGGGCGCTGCCCACGGTCGTGGCGCCGCTGCTCGCGGGGCTGCTGGCCGGGCCGCTGCCGGGCTGGGGTCTTGTCGCCCTCATGCTGGCCATCGCACTGTGGCGGGTGATCTACAAGCCTCCCGCGCCGGCCGCCGGCCCGGTCCTGCCGGCCTAGCCGGGCGAGCCGACGCCCATCTCCTCGCGCAGCAGCCTGACCTCCGCCCGCAGCGCCGCCAGCTCGGACATGATCGCCTGGGTGGCGTTGGCCGAGGTCTCCTCCACGACCTCGCTCAGCGCCTCCTCTTCGGCGTGCTTCTCGTCGTCCATGGCGCTCACCACGACCGCCATGAAGAGGTTCAGCACCACGAAACTGCAGATCAGGATGAAGACGACGAAGAAGATCCAGGCCGAGGGGTGCGAGGCCATGACCTCGCGGGCGATGTCAGGCCACGCCTCGCCCGTCATGGTCTGGAACAGCGTGAACAGCGAGACGGGCAGCGAGCCGAAGTACTCCGGCGCGGTCGTGCCGTAGAGCTTGGTGGCCATGACGCCGCCGACGTACAGCACGAGCGTGAGCAGCACCACGATCGAGCTCATCCCCGGCATCGCCGCCAGCAGCGCGTTGACCACCCGCCGCAGGCTCGGCACGACGGACACCAGGCGCAGTACCCGCAGGACGCGCAGCGCGCGCAGCACCGACAGGCCGCCCGTGGCGGGCAGGACGGCGACGGCGACGATGACGGTGTCGAAGATGTTCCACGGGTCGCGGACGAAGCGCCCGCGGTGGACGTAGACCTTGGCGAGCAGTTCGGCGACGAAGACGTACAGCGCCGCGTGGTCGACCGCGCCCAGCACGGGCCCGGCGCTCTCCATGGCCCAGGGGACGGTCTCCAGGCCCAGGGTGACCGCGTTGATCAGGATGACGGCGATGACGAATCGCTGGAAGCGGGGGCTCTCGATGATCAGACGAGCGCGCTCGCGCACAGAGGAACTCCTTGTGAGGGTGGTACGTGAGCAGACCCCCATGAGGGATGGGGGTGGACGTCCCGTGGACGGTCAGTCAACGGGCGTCAGCCTGAAGACGCGCAGGTGCCTGCCGGACTTGACGGTGTAGCGGTCGTAGACCGGCCACTGGGCGACCAGCCCCGGCCAGACGCGCTCCCGCTCCTCGCCCTCCAGCAGCCTGGCCACGACGGCGACCCGCGCGCCCCTGAAGCTGACGACGGCCTCGGGCGTCCTGAGCAGGTTGCCGCTCCAGGCGGGGTGATGGTCCCTGCCGAAGTTGCTGCCCACGATCAGGAAGGCGCCGCCGGGCTCGGGCAGGCAGGCCAGCGGCGTCTGCCTCGCCTGCCCCGTCTTGGCGCCGGTCGTGGTGAGCACGAGCGTGGGGATCATCTTGTCGCTGATCGGGCGGCCTCGGGTGACCTTGTGGACCAGGCGGTCCATCGCGGGGACGATCTTCGGGCCGACCTTCATGAAGGCGTCGGTGCCGGCCAGCCACTGGAAGAACGGCTTGAGCCGCTCAATGATCGTCACATTCGCACACAGTAGTCCGAGATTCCGCGTTCCAGAAGATCGAAGGCGCGCTCCGCCTGTGATCTGAGGAGGGGGATGATCTCCGCCCAGCTCTCGCCCGCGAGCTTGCGCGCGATCGCGTGGCGCGACAGCAGGCGCGTGGCGTCCATGATCTGCGCGGCGACCAGATGGGGCGTCAGGTCGTCGGGGTCGGCGTCCGACTCCTCGGCCAGCGTCCTCGCCAGGCGCTGGGTCTGCTCGTGCTCGAGTTCCCTGAAGCGCGCCATGAGCGAGGGGCTCTCACCCACGATGCGGCCGAAGACGTCGGAGCCCTCGTTGAGGCCGTAACGCCAGTCGCGCTGCTCGATGGCCTCCAAGAAGTCGCGGCGGAAGGCGGCCACGGCGCTCTCGCCGCTCCGCCGCTCGCGTACGACCCTGCTCTGCAGTTCCTCGACCTCCTCGCGCCGGTCGAGGAACAGGTCCTCCTTGGTGCCGAAGTAGTTGAAGACCGTGTTGACGGACACGTCGGCGGCCCTGGCCACCTCGGCCACCGTGACCTGCTCGAACCCGCGCATCATGAACAGCCCCATCGCCATGTCGGCGATGCGCTGCCTGGTCTCTCGCTTCTTGCGCTCCCGCAGCCCCTCTTCCATGTGGACATGCTACAAGGTTGCAGTGACTCTAAAAATGTGGCTACTCTAAAAATGTGATCGATGTATCCGGTCTGACCAAGACCTTCAAGAACGGCGTGAACGTCGTCGACGGCGTCGACTTCTCCGTCGCGCCGGGCGAGATCGTCGGCTTCCTCGGCCCCAACGGGGCAGGCAAGACCACGACCATGCGCATGCTGACGACCCTCCTGCCCCCTACTTCGGGCAGGGCCACCATCGCTGGACACGACCTGCTGACGGACCCCCGCGGCGTGCGGCGCAGCATCGGCTACGTCTCGCAGGGCGGCGGCATCAACCCCGTCAACCCCCTCGGTGACGAGCTCGAACTCCAGGCCATGCTGTACGGCATGAGCCGCGCCGAGGCCCGCGAGCGCATCGCGCAGACGCTGGAGACCCTCCAGCTGACCGGCATGGAGAGCATGCCGGGCGGGGCGCTGTCCGGCGGTCAGCGGCGCCGCTTCGACATCGCCTTCAGCCTGCTGCACCGCCCGTCCGTGCTCTTCCTCGACGAGCCGAGCACCGGCCTCGACCCGCAGAGCAGGGCGGGACTGTGGGATCACATCCGCTCGCTCGGCCTCACCGTCTTCATCTCCACGCACTACCTGGAGGAGGCGGAGGCGCTCTGCGACCGGCTGCTCATCATCGACAGCGGCAGGATCGCCGCCCACGGCAGCCCCGCGGAGCTGAAAGGCGACCGCACGCTGATCGAGGCGTTCATGGAGATCGCGTCATGAGGGACACCTGGCTGATCTTCCGGCACGACGCCCGCATCATGCTCCGCCACAAGCTGGGCATCCTCATCTCGGCCGCCCAGCCGCTGTTCTTCCTGGTGCTGTTCGGGCCGATCTTCGCGACCTTCGGCACGTGGGAGACGCTGGTCCCCGGCCTGATCATCCAGCTCGGGCTGCTCAGCGCGGGCCTGGCGGGGTTCGGGGTGGTCTTCGACTGGCGCTCGGGCGTGCTCGAACGGCTCAGGGTGACCCCGGCGAGCCGCCTGTCCCTGCTGCTCGGCCGGGTGCTCACCAACGCCTTCACACTGGTGATCCAGACCGTGCTGCTCGTCGCCGTCGCCTACGCCCTCGGCCTGCGGTCCCCCCTCCCCGGCGTGATCGCCGCACTGCTCCTGGTGATCGTGCTCGGCGTGAGCCTGGCGGCGCTGTCCTACGCGGCGGCGATGCGGTTGAACGAGCACCTGTTCGCGCCGGTCATGATGACGGCGGTGTGGCCGCTGATGCTGCTGTCCGGCACGTTCCTGCCGATGTCGATGGCGCCGGCCTGGCTGAACACGCTCTCGTACGCCAGCCCGTTCCGCTATGTGCTCGAGGCCATGCGCGAGCTGTTCGCCGGGCGGTACACGACCGGCACGGTCGGGCTCGGCGTGCTGGTCGTGGCGGTCTTCGCGGCGATCAGCCTGACGGTCGGCAACAGGGTCTTCAGTCGCGCGAACGCCTAGGCGGGCCGTAGGGCTCGATCCTGGGGTCGGAGAAGGGCGGACCGGCCGTGCGGCCCGCCTCCTCCGTGACGCGCAGCCCGTACAGATCCTGGTCGGGGTCGATGAGGACCAGGCCGTAGCCGGTGTCGACATCCTCCTCCGACAGGTGAAGCCGCTCGATCGCGTCGGCGAGCGTCGCGTCCCGCGGCAGCCGTACCGTGATCAGGACATGGCGGCGCTCGCCGCCCTCGGACCCGGACTGCTCCATGGGGTCAGGCTACGCGCTTGGCCCTTCGCTGCAGCGCGGCGAGGATGCCGACGGCGTCGACGACGCCGTAGCCGTAGTCGAAGTCGTAGCCGACCTCGCTGCGGTCCTCGGCGGTGCGGCGCAGCAGCGAGCGCAGCTGGCTCGGCGAAAGGCGGGAGGCGGGCCAGTGGGTGCGGATCGCCGCCACCAGGCCCGCGGCCACCGGGCAGGCCGCCGAGGTGCCCGAGTCGGGCTCGCCGTCGCCGAACGCCTTCGACCCCGAGAAGTGGGTGAAGGCGCACACGTCGGGCTTGCGGGCGGTCAGCCGTCCCGGGCCCTGCGAGGAGTAGCCGACCCGCTCGCCGCTGATGTCGACGCCGCCGATCGACAGCGCCCTCGGGTGGGAGTTGGCGCCGACGATCGGCCGGTCGGGATAGGCGCACCTGCCGTCCTTGCAGTCGCGGCCGCAGTTGCCCGCCGCGAACAGCACGTCGGCGCCCGCCCTCTCGAGCGAGGCGACGATCAGGTTGAACGGGTGGGCGGCGTTGTCGGAGTAGTTGCCCGGATGCCCGGGAGGAAAGTCCCACCGCGGGGAGAACGAGCCCCACGAGTTGCTGATCACCAGCGCCCTGGTGTCGGCGGGCTGGGCCTCGAGCACGGTCCTCAGGTGCGCGAAGGCGGCCACCGCGTCCGACAGCAGCCCGTCGAGCGCCGACCCTCCAGGGCGGCTGGACAGCAGCACGGGAATGTCGATCAGCGACGCCTGCGGCGCGCCGATCAACGTGTCGAACGCGCACATCGTCCCGTGGTCGACCTCGAACTCGCCGGGCCGGCCTGAGACGCTGGAGGGGTTCCAGCTGCGCTCGGCGTCGAGGTTGACGCCCCTGCCCAGATGCCTGGCCACGTGCGCGGCGTTGATGCCCGTGTCGAGGACGGCGAGCGCCACACCTGAGCCGTCGAGCCCCTCCGAGTGCAGGGCGGCGACGCTCAGCAGCCGCTCGACGTCGCGCCAGTCACCGACGGGCGCGTCGCCGCCACACGTGAGGCTCGACTCGATGACAGGGTCGGCGTAGACCCCGACGACGTCGGAGCGCATCGTGGGCAGCAACGCGATCCTCGTGGCCAGCTCGTCATCGGCGATCTCGCCCCGCACGAGCACCGAGGCGTCCTCGGCGGCCAGCGAGAAGTCGAGCGGCTGGTCGAGCGAGAGCGGGTCGGCGCCGGGGGCGGGAACAGGACGGGGAACCGCCACGGGAACGAAAGAAGGGTCGAGCACCACACCAGGGAGGCCGTCGGCGACGTCGGCGGTGGTGGCGATCCGCTCGGGGTCGGCGACCGCCGCCACGAGATCGGGGGATGGACGGAGCTGGATGAGCACGCGCATGGAGGATCACCGAATTCTGCTGGAGGGAATGAACCACCCCCACATTCCTTCAACATCACCTCCCGCGTCCAGCGAGTCTCCATGGTTGTGACCTGCAATAACGCGGCAAATCGCCCGTATCGGGACGCCGCGTGGGGGCTTCCCTGTTTACGGTCGGTTCACTAGCGTGTGACGGCATGACCGCACAGGTGCAGGCCACCTCCCCCGGCTCCATGCGTGATCACTGGATGGCCGTGCGGCCACGGCTGATCCTGGCGAGCGGGTTCATGCTCTTCCTCGAGCTCGCGCTGATCCGCTGGACCGGCTCGAACATCGTGCACCTGAGCTACTTCACCAACTTCGTCCTGCTCGGCTCCTTCCTCGGGATCGGCCTCGGGTTCCTGCGCGTGGGCAGGAGCAGGCGGCAGCCGTACTACTCGCCCGTCGTGCTGGCCGCGCTCGTGGTGGTCGTGCTGACGTTCCCCGTGACCGTCGACCGGCAGGCCGACGGCGTCCTGTACTGGACCAGCCTGGAGACCACGGGGCCGCCCGCGTGGGCCATCCTGCCGGTCATCTTCGCCGCCGCCGCGATCGTGCTCATGGGCCCCGCCGAGCTGGTCGGGCGCTGCTTTCCCGAACTGCCGAGGCTGGAGGCCTACCGCTACGACCTCATCGGCTCGCTCAGCGGGATCGCCCTGTTCACGGCGCTGTCGTTCCTGAGCGCCCCGCCCGTCTACTGGGGCGTCCTGGTGGCCGTCGCCTATGCGCTGCTGCTGGTGCCCAGGCCGCCCGTGCCGTACCTGCTGCTGGTCGTGACGCCCTCGCTCGTCGTGGTCGGGCTGCTGCTGGCCGAGACCCTCACCGCGGGCGCCCTCTGGTCGCCCTACTACAAGGTCACCTACCGGCAGCTCGAGAGGGCCGGCGAGCAGGTCATGAACATCCAGGTCAACGGCATCCCGCACCAGGAGGCCGTGCCCGCGGCCGCCAGGCTGCAGTGGGAGGCGCAGTACGGCCTGCCGTACGAGAGGGCGGTCAACCCGCCCAAGGAGGTGCTGATCGTCGGCGCGGGCAGTGGCACCGACGTGGCCATCGCCCTGTCGAAGGGCGCGCAGAAGGTCGACGCCGTCGAGATCGACCCCAAGCTGCGCGAGCTGGGCGGCACCTACCACCCCGACCACCCCTACAGCGACCCGCGCGTGAGCACCACCATCACCGACGGCCGCGCCTACCTCGAGCAGACCGGCAAGAAGTACGACCTCATCCTGTTCGCCCTGCCCGACTCCCTCACGCTGGTGTCGGGGGCCTCGTCGCTGCGCCTGGAGAGCTACCTGTTCACCGAGGAGGCCATGCGGGCCGCCCGCGCGCACCTCAAACCAGGCGGGGCCTTCTCGATGTACAACTACTACCGGGAGAGCTGGCTGGTCGACCGGCTGGCCGCCACCATGCAGAACGCCTTCGGCCACAAACCGTGCGTCGACGTGGTCAGCCAGGCGGGCCAGCAGGCCGTCATCACCGCGGGCCGCACGCCCGAGGCCCAGCGCTGCGGCCGCGAGTGGGCGGGCGCGGCGGCGGGCACGCCCGCGCCGACCGGCGACGACCGGCCCTTCCTCTACCTGAAGGACTCCGCGGTCCCGTCGCTGTACATCGTCACGCTGACCCTCATCCTCATCGTCTCGCTGCTGGCGGTGCGGGTCGTCGCGGGGCCGTTCGCCAGGATGCGGCCCTACGCCGACCTGTTCCTGCTCGGCGTGGGCTTCCTGCTGCTGGAGACCAAGAGCGTCACCGGTTTCGCGCTGCTGTTCGGCACCACGTGGGTGGTCAACGCGATCGTCTTCGCGGGGGTCCTGGTGGCCGTGCTGGCCGCGGTCGAGGTCACTCGCCGCTTCCGCGTCCCGCCCCTGCCCGTGATGTACGGTGTGCTGTTCGCGGGACTCGCGCTGGCCTGGCTGGTGCCGAACTCGTGGCTGCTCGGCCTGCCGGTGCCCCTGCGCGCGGTCGCGGCGGTGTCGGTGGCGTTCCTGCCGATCTTCGCGGCGAACGTCGTCTTCGCCAAGCGCTTCGCAGACACCGCCGACGCCACCACCTCCTTCGGCGCGAACCTGCTCGGCGCGATGGTCGGCGGCTGCCTCGAGTATCTCGCCCTGGTCATCGGCTATAAGGGACTGCTGCTCGTGGCGGCCGTCCTCTACCTGGGCGCCTTCGCGCTCCTGCCGCGCCGGGCGGCGGCGGCCTGAGGAGACGACCACGGCGACCGCCCGCCCCGGCCTCGGTGGAGGTCACCGCGGGGGCGGCCGGCTCGTCCCACCTGGCGGGCGGGACGGCCGCCTGGCGTGCGGTCAGCCGGGGTGGGTCTCGTCGTCCTTCTTGCCGATGGCGGCGTGACCGTGCCCCTGGCCGTCGTCCAGCGGGACCTTCTCCCCGCCGTAGGCGTTCGACATCCGCCCGCGCAGCTTGCCGAGCGGACCGCGCAGGCCCTTCGGCGGGATGCCCTCCCCGTCGGCGCCCGCGGTCAGTTGCGGAACCGCCGTCTTTCCCCGCATGTGCGCCTCGATGTCGTCCGCCGGCGGCGTGTGCATCTCGACGTACTCGCCGTGCGGCAGCCGCTTGATCACACCCGCCTCGACGCCGTGCCCGATCACCGCGGCGTCCGAGATCTGCAACCCCAGGCAGATGCGGTAGGTGACGATGTAGGCGATCACCGGGCCCAGCAGGACCAGCACCCGGCCGATGTAGGTGGTCCAGGTCAGGCTGATGTGGAAGTTGGCCGAGATCTCGTCGTTGGCTCCGAGCAGCCACAGCACGCCGTAGAACGTGATGGCCGCCATGCCGATCGCGGTACGGTGCGGGTTGTTGCGGGGACGGTCGGTGATGTGGTGCTCGCGCCTGTCGCCGGTCACCCACTGTTCCATGAACGGATACAGGGCGAGCCCCGTCATGATGATGCCCATCGGCACCAGCGCCGGGATGATCACGCTCAACGGCAGCGTGCCGAACTGGCTGGTCCCGAACAGGTTGATCTCCCACGCGGGCATCAACCGCAGCGCGCCCTCCAGGAAGCCCATGTAGAAGTCGGGCTGCGAGCCGGCCGAGATGTCGGCCGGAGTGTAGGGGCCGAACGCCCAGATCGGGTTGATCTGCGCGAACGTCGCCAATCCGGTGATCACCGCGAAGGTGAACAGGAAGTACGCCCCGGCCTTGAGCATGAAGGCCGGGTAGAACGGCGCGCCGACCACGTTGTGGTTGTTACGGCCCTTGCCGGGCATCTGGGTGTGCTTCTGCACCCACATGAGCACCATGTGCGCCGTGATCAGCGCCACCAGGATGCCGGGGATCAGCAGGATGTGCAGCGAGTAGAACCGGGCGATGACATCCACACCCGGATACTCGCCGCCGAACAGGAAGAAGGTGATGTAGGTGCCGACCAGCGGCAGCGAGATCATCACGCCCTCGGTGATGCGCAGGCCCGCGCCGGACAGAAGGTCGTCCGGCAGCGAGTAGCCGGTCAGGCCCTCGAACAGCGCCAGCGTCAGCAACATCACGCCGATCAGCCAGTTCAGCTCGCGCGGCTTGCGGTAGGCGCCGGTGAAGAACACGCGGAGCATGTGCACCATCATCCCGGCCACGAACAGCAACGCCCCCCAGTGGTGGATCTGCCGCATCAGCAGGCCGCCGCGGACCTCGAAGCTGATGTTCAGCGTCGAGGCGTAGGCCTCCGACATCATGACGCCCCTGAGCGGCTCGTACGCGCCGTTGTACTCGACCTCGCTCATGCTCGGCTGGAAGAAGAACGTCAGGAACGTCCCACTCAGCAGCAGGATGATGAACGAGTAGAGCGCGATCTCACCCAGCAGGAACGACCAGTGGTCGGGGAAGACCTTGCGCAGGTTCCTCTTCAGGAAGCCGCCGACGCCCGTCCGGTCGTCGATGAACGTGGCAGGTCCCGCGATGGCCTTGGGTACCGTCGTCAGGTCATCCATCGCCCTGAGCCTTCCTGCGCCGCGACACCGCACGGTGGTATCGCCAGGCCACCCAGAACCCCACGCCGACGCCGATGCCCGCGGCCAGCGCGTTGATGGTCCAGTAGACGACCTCGGAGCCGTACCCGTAGCCGTTGCCCAGCACGAGGATGGCGATGATGATCGCGGCCAGGACGCAGGCCCCGATGCCGGAGGCCACGCCGACGGCGATCGTGCGGATCAGCCGGGAGGCCCGCGACCGCTGCGGTGGCGGCGGCCCCGAGGGCACGGCCAGACGGCTGACGATGGCCTCCGGCGCCTCGCCCACGCGGCCGAGGCAACGCTGGGAGATCAGGCCGGATCGGTCCTCGCCGACGCAGATCCACTGGTCTCCCGACACGTAGAGAATCGAGCGCGCGGAGTCGGGCAGGCCCAGGCGGACAAACTCCTCCCCCTCGGGGAAGTGCCTGATCCGGTACGGCACGGCGGGCAGCTGGGCGTCCAGCGCGTCGAGGAGTTCGGTCAGCTGGTGCATCCGGGTCATCGCCCCCTCACCCTCTCCCTCCTATCTTCGCGCGGCAACCGTCTGTGGATGCACTGCCAGCCGTCAAAGATGCATCCATACGGGGACAAAGGCCGCGCCTGTCAGGGAGGCGGTCGTCGCACCCGCCGGGGAGCATGGCGGGTCGTGCGACGCATCCGCCGCGACCCGCCGGTGGAAGGGGAACCGGTGTGAGAGGTCGTCGGAAAGGACCTTCGCCGGGCGATGGGGTCGGCGCGAGGGGGGCCGTCCATCCATCCCAGGAGGTGTTACGGCCCGCGGCCCGTCAGGCCCTCTGGTCAGCCGCGAGATCCTCGGAAGCTCTCGGTCCGCCTGGGCCGCCTGGGCCGTCCTCGGGGGATCCGCACCCCATCGCTCGGCCCGGCCGACCTGGCCCAGCGCGGCGCGCACGGCGGCATCACCGCCGTGCTCGACGGGCACTCCCGCCGCCGCGGCGATCCCCGCCGGGATCCGCGCGATGATCGACGAGAGGCCGGGGTGCTCGACCCGGTGTCAGACGGTCAGAGGCCGCACAGCTCCGACAGGCTCTTGGCCGACCCGTTCTGCGCCGCCTGCCCGTTCCTCGTCGGCGTCTGCGACGGCGTGGCCGTACGGCTGGCCGACGGCGTGACGGGGCGGCTGCCGGACGGCGTGGAGGTCGCTCCGGGGGACGCCGTCACCTGGGCCGCCAGGGCGCGCCGCGTCGGCTTCGTCGAGTCGCTCAGCGCCTTCACGGTCGCCCTGCGGATCTTCGCCCAATCCGGTGATCCGGTGTAGAACTGCGGCGGCACGAACTGCAGGCTCGTGATCCGCGCGTCCTTCACCTTGAGCGCGAGGTTGGCCAGCGGCTCCAGCAACTCCTGCGGGATGTTCGTGTCCGCCATCCGCCTGGCCGCATGAGCGATCTTGGTGAAGTTGGTGAGGATCTTGTCCGGCGTGGCCTGCTGGGCGAACGCCCCGATGACGCACCGCTGCCTGGCCATGCGCCCGAAGTCGTCGTCGACGACGCGGGAGCGCCCGTACCACAGCGCCTCCTCGCCCGACAGTCGCTGGTAGCCCGCCTTGATCGTGCCCGCGGTGCCGTAGTGGCCGCCCCACGGGATGTCCTTCTCCACGCGGAGCTTGATGCCGCCGATCGCGTCGACCAGGTCGACGAAGCCGTACATGTTGATCAGCGCGTAGTAGTCGAGCCGCAGGTTGAGCGTGTGGCCGATGGCGTCCATCAGCGCGCGCGGGCCCTTGTTCTTGCCGCCCATGATCTGCGGGTTGTCGTTGGCGAACTTCCAGACCTCGTTCAGCAGGCCGCCGTTGGGAAGCTCG
The DNA here is from genome assembly GCF_042681425.1 of Nonomuraea mangrovi. NCBI lineage: Bacteria > Bacillati > Actinomycetota > Actinomycetes > Streptosporangiales > Streptosporangiaceae > Nonomuraea > Nonomuraea mangrovi. Next base: position 1,139,673 of record NZ_JBHUFV010000033.1, read on the forward strand.
GCCATGAAACCGTTGGGGAAGTGCTTGGCCAGCGGGGAGGAGGCGGGGAACCGTACGTGCTGCAGGTTCCTCGGGAGGCTGAACAGCACGGTGTTGCCGGTCTTGATGTGGACGCTGGCCACGGTCATGCTGTCGGTCCGCACGCCGTCGCGGTTGCCGGCGCCGTCACCGCCGATGAGCAGGAAGTTGACCCGGTCCTTGCCGTTCCACGGGTCCTCCTCCTTGATCGGCTGTACGTCCGGGTCGGCGGTCGAGGGGAAGATGCCCTGCACGGTCTCGCGGACGGTCAGCATCGTGTTGGCGGTCAGCGCGAACGGCGCCATCACCGAAACGCACAGCAGGCCGACCACGATCCCCGAAACGATCTGGCCCCGGCCGTTCAGACGGTCGGGGCCGAGCGTGATGTAGGAGGTGAGCACGAGCGCGAACCACGCCAGCGCGCCGATCACGGCGGCCACCGACACGGTGAGCATCGTGCTCTCCCTCGTCACGGCGCCGATGTTGCCCATGAAGGACAGGCCGTAGACGAGCGCCGCGATCAGCAGCGCGCCGAACGATCCGAGCAGGATGAAGCCGGTACGGCGGCGCCCGGCACGCAGGTGCGCGGCGCCGGGGATGATCGCCGACAGGGCGGTCCACCCGATGATCGAGCCGAGGCTCATCTTCGCGGCGAACCTGGGCGCCTGAGCGGCCTTCGGCGCTCTCGGGGCCCTGCCCGCTCTGGGACGCGTGTTGCCGGGGTTGGTGTCCCGGTCCCGAACCGGATGGCCGGCCTCGGCACTCCCGGTGTCGGTACGGCCGGCAGGCCCGCGATCGGCGCGTCCCCGCTCACCGCGCCCCCGCGCGCCGGGCCCACCGCCGGCGCGACCAGGGTCGGTGTGGCCCTGGGGCGGGCCGTCCTGGCCTGCCCGCTCCCGCGCGGCACGGTCCTGGGGTACCTGGTCCCGTGCCGCCCGGTCCTGAGAACCGCGGTCCTGGGGCGCACGGCCCTGAGCCGCCTGGTCCTGAGGACCACGGCCCTGGGGTGCCCTGTCGCGGGGTGCGCGGTCCTGGGCGGGCTGGTCAGGGGCGCCGCGGTCCTGCGCCGCCCGGTCCGTCATGGCGGGGTCCTGGGCGGCGGGGTCCTGAGTCGAACGGTCCTGCGCGGAGGACTCGGCGGGCGTGGCGCGCCGCGGAGCACGCCGCTTTCTGCCCCGCTCGGCGGAGTCTCCTCCAGGGCGCTTCGACACACCGGCTCCTTCGCATGTCGTACCAGGCCAAACCCAAAGGTTTGCCCCCCGTTGGTCACGAGATTGCCAGGATTCTAGCCCCCATATCGGGACATCAATGACAGATGACCAATGTGGGATGAACGGCCCATGAAGCTACGACGTCGTCGAAGCGGGAGCGAGCCAAGTGTTGCACTGGTAGGCCTTGTTCTTCAGCCAGCCCTGCCGGAACCAGACGTTGTTATTGGCTGGAGTGCCGTGGTCGCGGGGATATCCGGGGTGATCGCCGACTCTCGAGTAGAACCAGAACAACACATCACGTTGGCGAGAATTGACCGGATATGTCCCGGATACAGCCCGCATGAACATCCCGCCGAAACACGTTGCCTGGAGCTCCAGTTTTCTGCTGAGTGCCAGCCGCCCACTCTGGCTCGACGTCTGGAGATGCTTCTGCCAGTGAGAGTCGAGGATGCCGGAGATCTGCTGGATGTGGTGACCGTACTCGTGGGCCATCATGCTGATCGTCGCGCCGTGCCACGAGACCATCTCCCCGTAGCCGATGGAGTTGCCATTGCCTCTGGCCAGGGCCGAGGTGGAGGCGTAGATGGTGTTGTTGCGCGGGCAGTAGTACGGCACCATGCTGCCCGGGGACGGGTAGTCGCCGCACGCGCCTCTGCCGCGTTTGGCGGCGATCGCGTAGTTCGGCGGGCTCCACGGAATGCCCTTCTTGCGCAGGATCGGGGCCCACGCCGCGTCCATGCACTTGCCCGTCTTCAGAATCAGCGCCTTGAGCTGGCTGTGGCTGAACAGGCTCGCGTTCCCCGCCCTGCACGTCGTACGCGGCAGCGCGCCCGCGAAGTACAGCGTGTTGGCCTGCAGGCTCGTGTTGAGCGGGACCCTGGCCGGCTGCTGCGAGGGCTGCTCGGACGGCTGCTCGGACGACGGCTGCTCCGAGGAGGACGGTTGCTCCGAGGAGGACGGTTGCTCAGAGGAGGACGGCTGCTCGGACGAAGGCTGTTCGGACGAGGACGGCTGCTCGGTCGGCCGGTCCGACGGCTCGATCGGCGCGTCGGTCTCCTCGTTCCACGGCGTGAAGGTGGGCGGCGTGAACGTCGGGATCGCCACCGGCGAGGTGGTGTCGGTCTTCGAGGCGCTCTTGAAGACGGCCGAGCCGATCACGAGCAGCACGAAGATCGCCGCCATGGCGCCGAACACCGCGCCGATGACCGCGCCCGCGTTCGACTTCCTGCGCTGCGGCGGCCGCTGCCACGGCCCGTACGCGCCCTGCGGCGGCCCCTGGGGCGGCCTGTGGCCGCCGGGAGCCTGCCCCTGGTACGGCGGCCATCCCGGCTGCGGGTGGCCGTTCCCGTTCGGATACGGCCCGCCCTGCCCAGGCGCACCCTGCCCATGTCCGCCGTTTCCCGGCGCGCCCTGTCCGTGCCCGCCGTATCCGGGCCCGCCGTATCCGGGCCCGCCGTATCCGGGCCCGCCGGGACCCGGCATCCCGGGGCCGCCGGATCCCGGCCCCGGCGCTCCCGGAACGGGCATGCCCGGTCCCTGCACGCCCGGCCCCTGAGGCGGCGTGCCAGGCGGCGGCGGTTGCGGCCCACCGGGAGGCGGGGGCAGCGGACGGCCATACGGCTGGGGGCCACCGGGCGGCGGTGGCGGCGCGCCGTACGGAGGGCCCGTGGGCGGAGGCGGCGTCTGCGGCGGTCCCGCGGGAGGCGGCAGGGGCGCGTAGGGGCGTCCCTGCGGCGGTCCGGCGGGAGGCCCCTGAGGCGGTCCCTGGGGCGGGGCGGGCGGCGGAGGCGTGGGCCGGTACTGGCGGGTGGCCGGCTCCTCGTACGGCTGGCCGTACCCCTGCTGGTGCGGAGACTGCTGCGGAGGCCAGGGAGGGAAGGGTGGCTGCTGGGGTTCTCCTGAAGTGGGTTGCCCCTGATGTCCGGGAGGCGGCGGTGGGTATTGCCCGTTGCCTGTCACCCTGTCTCCCCCTTGACCTGGTTGTCCGAAACGGGACTCACACTTCGGACCTTTGCCGAATTTGGGGCAGAAGCATACTGATTTATCACCCGTCACGGATGTCGCGGTGCTCGGTTACAGTCCGAAATCATTCGAGGTGATCTCCGCTATGTCGCCGTCCGAGCGGCGGCCGTTGTCCTAGCTTCAATGCCATGAATCTGCAGCAGCTCCGCTACGTGGTCGCGACTGCGGAGCACCGCACCATGACCGACGCGGCCAGGTCGCTCTACATCGCGCAACCTGCACTTTCACGCGCGATCCGAGACCTGGAGCGCGAGCTCGGGATGACCCTCTTCGCCCGGTCGGGGCGCGGCGTGGTCGTCACCGCGCAGGGCCGCAGGGTCGTCAAACTGGCCAGAGAGGCGCTCGACGCGGTGGGGGAGATCGAGGCGCTCTCCGGCCACGGCGGTGTCTCCGACGCCGAACTGCGCATCGCATCGACAGCCAACCTCGAGCCCGGCCTGGCGGGGCGGCTGCTTCCCGCCTACGCGGCCGAGCATCCCGGCGTCCGCGTGCACATCATCCGCTGCGACGGCCGCGAAGCGGTCGTCAACGCCATCAGGGACCAGCGGGCCGATCTCGGCCTCACCGACCTGCCGGTCCCGACCGACCTGATCACCCACCCGCTCGAGCGGCAGGAGATCGTGCTCATCTCCCCGCCCGGGCTCGACCTGCCCGACCCCGTCCCGATGACCCGCCTCGACGGACTACGCCTGGCCCTGCCCGCGAGGGGCAGCGTCAGGAGAAGGGAGCTCGACGCGATGTTCGGCAAGTACGCGGTCAACCCGATCATCGTGCTGGAGACCGACGAAAGGAACGGCTGGCTCAACGCGGTCCGCGCGGGCCAGGCGTCGCTGCTGTGGTACCGCGGAATGGCCGAGCAGGCGGCGAGGGCGGGGCTGGTGGTGCGGTCACTCGAACCGGCCGTCCGCCGCGTGATCGCCGTCATCCACGCACGCCGGCGACTGCCGCTGATCGCCCAGGACTTCCTGGCGACCGCTGAGAAGGGCTCGGCCGCTTAGGAACGTTCCCAAGCCCACAGAACCATCCGCCCCGGGGGCCACGCGCCACCCCCGGGACCAATGCGGCCCCGGTTGAGCAAGCCGACGAGGACCGCCGTTCCCTCCCTGAGGCCACCGCCGACTGACAGCCGGCGACGGAGCCGCTCCCGCGAGACCGACCCGCGTCCCGCCGCGCCGAGAGACGCCGCCTCCCCTCGCCCCGGCCGTCCGGACGCGCTCACGCCCCCGTCCTCTGGATCCAGAGCCAGGCCCCTCCAGGGTCAGCTGGCCACAGCCATGTAGCGGGATGACAGCGCTCACGCATGCCCCGTTTCCGCAGGGGAATCCACTGCTCGCCCGCCGTACGTGACGACGCCCCGCCAGGGCGTGCCGCCGGGCGGGGCCTCGCAGGGGAGTGACGTCAGGGCGTGAACGGCTCCACGTGGCCACCGCTGTTGCGGGCGTCGACGGCGTGCCCGGCGCACAGCAGCGTCTCGGCTCCGTCGGCGTCGATGAGGCGGTGCGTCGCGAACTCGGCGCACGGCGCTTTCTCGTGGCCGTGGCCCCATGTGCGGCCGCATCCGCGGGCAGTGCACCGGGTTGCGCTGCCGATCGAGGCGAGGGTGTCGCCGTGCTCGGGGCATACTCCCCAGCCCATGCTGCAGAAGGTGAACGGGGGGTAGCCGGACCGGGCCAGGTCGCCGGCGGTCGCCATCAGCTCGTAGGCGGCCTGGCGGAGGAGGCCGGCGGCATCCGGCAGCCGGAATCCGGCCCGGCCTTCGGGGTCGGCCTGCGACAGATCGCCCGACAGGGTGTCGATGGTGTCCGCCAGCTCCTCAATGTGGGCGGCGAGCTCACGTATCCCCGCGGCCGTGGGCTTGGCCGGTGTCGACGTCATGGTCACTTCTGCTCTGGGTGTCGGCGGGCCGCTGCAGGAAGCGGCTGGCCCTGCTGCCGGAAGTACCCCCGCTGGCGTCGTGAAACCTGTTCTGACCTGGCCGGTAGCAGGAAGCAGGAGCGCGAGGCGAGGCCCGCCAGGACGGCCGGGCGGGGTGCCAGGCGAGCGGGCTCGTGCTCCTGCCGGCCTGCGGCCCGCCGACGGCCGCATCGGCGGGTGGATCTTCCTTCGTCGTGGTCGTCGTGGTCGTCGTGGTCGTCGTGGGCGTGGTGGTCACAGGGAGGCGAGGGCGCGGACGCGGTCGGCGATGACACGGCGGGCGGCGTCGGAGGTGAAGGCGATGCCCTCGAACTCGTGGGGGACGCCCGGGTGGAGGTGGAACTCGACCGGGACGCCGGCCTGGCCGAGGCGCAGGGCGTAGGTGAGGTCCTCGTCGCGGAAGATGTCGAGCTGGCCGACTTCGATGTAGGCGGGCGGCAGGCCCGAGGGGTCGGCGACGCGGGCGGGAGCGGCGTAGGCGGGAGTGCCGGGGCCGCCGGCGGCCTCGCCCAGCAGGGCCTGCCAGCCGGTGCGGTTGTCGTCCCACGACCACAGGACGAACGGCGCGATCTGCGGGTCCGGGGTGAGTGTGCGGTCGTCGAGCATCGGCATCACGAGGATCTGCTTGGCGATGGCCGGGCCCTTGCGGTCGCGGGCCAGGATCGACACTGCGGCGGCCAGGCCGCCGCCGGCGCTGTCACCGAACACGCCGATGCGGGCGGGGTCGACGCCGAGCTCAGCGGCATGATCGTGCAGCCAGACCAGGGCGGCGTAGGCGTCCTCGACCGGGGTCGGGTAGGGGTGCTCGGGGGCGCGCCGGTAGTCGACCGACAGGATCGGGGTGCCGCTGGCCGACACGTAGCGGGAGACCGACCCGTCGAACAGGCCGACGTGCCCGAGGATCATGCCGCCGCCGTGGAGGTAGACGGCCGCGGGGCCCGGCTCGGAGTCCCGCTTGGCATACCAGCGCAGCAGGATCGTCGCGCCGTCGGCGGTGGCCAGGTGGTGGTCGATGATCGTGACGTCGTCCGGGGTCGGCTGGGCGGTGTCGGCGTGGCCGATGAGCCCTTCCAGGGCGGCGCGGCGGGCGGCGACGTCACCGACCGGTGGCGGTGTGCTGCCGGCCATCGCGGCGGCGATCGGGGCGAGGGCTTCGGCGACCTGGGGGTCGAGGGTGAAGGACATGACGGTTCTCCTTGTGGTTTGCGTGTTGTGGTGTGCGTGGCGGTTGCCGGGCACCCGGCCGGGGAGGCCGGGGGCCGTGCGGGGGTCAGGCGGGGGTGAGGACGGTCTTGCCGGCCAGCCGTCCGGTGACGGCCTCGTCGTGGACGGCGGCCAGGTCGGACAGGGGCCGCCGGGCGGCGACGTCGATCTTCAAATCGCCGGCGTCGACGCGGGTGACGAGTTCGGCGAGCTGGACGGCGTCACTGCGGGCGAAGACCCGTACGGCCCGCACGTCCCGATCGGTGTCGTCCTGGCCCGGGGTGGTGGTGCTGACGAACACCCCGCCGTCGGCCACGAGGCCGACCAGCGCCGCGGTCTCCTGCGGCGAGGTGGTCACCAGGTTGAGGACGACGTCGAACCGCTCCCCGGCCCCGGTGACGGGGGCGGCGGCGTAGTCGACGATCTTCTCGGCGCCGTGACCGCGCACCCTGTCGGCGCTGCGGGCGCCGGCGGTCGCGGTGACCACGGCCCCGGCCTGGGCGGCGAGTTGGACGGCGTACCCGCCGACCGCACCGCCCGCCCCGTTGACCAGGACGCTCTGCCCGGCCTTCAGGCCGGCGTGCTCGAACAGCGACTGCCAGGCCGTCAGGCCGACCGCGGGCAGCGCCGCGGCGTCGGCCGGCTCCACCGTCTGGGGTGCGGCGGCCAGGATCTCGGCGGGGACGGCGACGTAGGCGGCGGCCGCGCCGTCGGCGTTCATCGGCAGGAACCCCACGACCGCGTCGCCGGCTTTCCAGCCGATGACGCCCGCACCGACCTCGGCGACGCTCCCCGCCACGTCGATGCCCGGCACGTGCGGGAAGGTCACCGGGAACACCTGCTGCAGATAGCCGGCGCGGATCGCCGCATCGACCGGGTTGAAAGAGGTGCCGGCCACTTTCACCACCACCTGCCCCGCTGCCGGAACCGGGCGGGCGGCCTCCTCGTAGACCAAGACGTCGCTGGCGCCGTAGCGGTGGTACCGAACTGCCTTCATTGTCTGTCTCCTCACTCATTTGCTTCGAATGTGAAGCATGTGGGGACTGTAACCTGCTTCGAGTTCAAAGCAATACCCGTGAATCGTGTGACGTCCGTCACTATGCTTTGAATTTGAAGCAGGTACGGTAGGGGAGTGACCGACACCGACGACCACGGCACCCTCGAACCCGAGCAACTGGGGGCCTACTTCGCGCTCATGGAGGCCGTCAGCCTGCTCCAGCACTCCGTTGAGCAGCAGCTACGTGCCGAGGGCGACCTCAGCTGGGTGCAGTTCCAGCTCCTGGCCCGCCTGGCCGACGCCCACGGGCAGCTGACCATGACCGCGCTGGCCGACGGCGTCGTCTACAGCCGCAGCGGCCTCACCTACCAGGCCGCCCAGCTGGAGAGGGCCGGTCTCGTCACCCGCGCCCCCAGCTCCGACGACGAACGTGTCACCCTGGTCACCATCACCCCCGCCGGCCTCGAACGCGTCGCCGCCGTCCTGCCCGGCCACATCGAGGTCGCCCGCCGCCTGCTGTTCGACCCCCTCGCCGACGACGACCTGCACCACCTCGGCGACATCATGACCCGCGTCCGCGACCACATGCGCGCCCAGCCGCCCCGCTCCGCCGCCCCCCGCAAGCGCCGCACGCCCACCGACGAACTCACGGACCCGGACGCAGCACAGACCTGACCCCTCCCTCTGGACCCGCGGCACAGCCTTCCTCACGCCCGAGGACCACGCCGCGGTGATGGGCCGATGGGGCGGGCGCAGCGGTCGCCACCTGACACCGGCGACTGTCCGCGCTCACCTCCTTCATCGCCTGGGCGAAGCCTTCATCGCCTGGGCGAAGCGGCAGGAGATCCTGGTCACCAACCCGGCGCGGCGGCTGGAGTGCCGCGCACCCGGCCGCCGCGGCGGCCCCACCATCGTGCTCTGGCCGGTCAATGTCCTCTGGCTGTCCTCGAACGGCACCGCGGACTACGCGACGGTTGGCAGAGGCAACCCCGACTCCAGAGAGGAACCAACATGCGCACCTGGCGGAAACTGTCGAAGCTCGCGGCTGCGGTCACGGTGGCCGGAGGCCTCGCGTTCACCGGAATGCCATCGGCGGTCTCCGACGAGCAACCGGCTCTGGGGAACGCCGCCCCGCTCACCTGCGGCAGCGGCGTGTTCCTCGACGGCCTCCGGGCTCTCACGATCACTGAGAGCGGCCGCGACGAGGTGTTCCTCACGAGCAATGGCGTGAAGATCTGGCCGGCGAGCTCGGCCTACGTGTCCATGTCCCAGGGCCAGCGGGTCGAGGTCGACAAGTGCGTTCCCAACGGCGCCCAACTCCGCCTCGTCGAGGTCGACGACCTCGATCCCAACGACACCATCGGAGGCCAAACCGTCAACGGGGACGTGACCCGGGACTACGAGTTCTGCTGTGGCGACGGCGGCCGGTACCGGCTCGGTGCCGTCGCCTGACCCGCCGCTCCCGCATGGCACGCCTCCAGCCTTCTTCAGCCGGCCGGAGGCGTGCCGTTCTCAGACGTGACCCAGCTCTCGCAGGACTGGGGTCACGTCTGAGAACACGAAGAGGAGTCATCGTCGGATACACCCGGGTTGCGCGGGATGAGCCCGGGGCGCCGGCATCTGGTCGCCCAGCCGCCCCAGGAGGTGCCGCACTCTCCAGGCCTGGGCGCCGCCCCGGCTGCGGGTGGCGCCACACCGCGGGCCGCCGCCGCGAGTATCGCGCGTTCCTCCTCGTCCAGTTCCAGCGCTTCGCCCACCAGCCGTAACGACGTGCTGCGAGCGCGTGGCGGGCTGCCGCCCTCCATCCGCCGAACGGTCCTGACGCTGAGCCCTGAACGCTCGGCCAGCTCTTCCTGGGTGAGCAGGGCCCGCTCCCGCCAGCGTCGCAGCACCGTACCCGACGCTCCTCGATCGTCCCTTTCCCCCTCGGTCACAGCCTTCCCGCCTTTCCTTCGGCCTGGTCTCCGGAGGGCGCAGCCCTCTCGCCAACACTCTCCTCGACCGGTCCGGCGCCCACATCCGTTGCCTGGCCGACTCCGTGATACATCACTGGATGTAGTGACAGGGAGTCGGCGCTTCCAGTCATCCAACCGGCGATACGGCCTTTCGCTCGGGCGGGGGACTTGGTCACTGCTGTGACCTGTGACAACACCGCTACTTTGGGCCTGTCGCACGGACCCGAAAGGAGGGCCGGCCAGAGGCCACCCGTACGGAATGGTCGATGGCGATACCTCCGCTCATGCCACCGGCCGTTCGGTTGTTGTTCAAAGCCCGGTACTCCTGCAGGCCGAACAAGGCATGCTGGCACGATTGGGATATGGCGATCTCCCACAATGACCACCCTGTCCGCCTGTTCTCCTATGGAACCCTGCAAGATCCCGCGGTTCAGAAGGCCAACTTCGGCCGCGAACTGGCCGGCGACCCGGATTCGCTCCCGGGCTACGAACTGTCCATGGTGGAGATCACCGATCCGGACGTGGTCGCGGTCAGCGGGGCGGCGCTTCATCCGATCGTGCGGCCCACCGGCAGGCTCGAAGACGCGGTCGAGGGCACGGTGTTCAGCATCTCCGAAGCCGAACTCGCCATGGCGGACGACTACGAGGTGGACGACTACACCCGGATTGCAGTGGTCCTTGGTTCTGGTACGGACGCCTGGGTGTACGTCCAGGCAGACCTGGTGCCGTAGCGGCGCTCAGCGACAATCCTCACTGGCCGAGGTGTTCCACGTTCACGTTCACTCCCGCTGACCGCGACCGCCTCCGGGCTCGGGTGAGGCGCGCCGCGGACGGGCGATGTGCCAAGCCGTGGGATCTTCCGTAGGCTCGGAGGCGATGAGCATCTTGCGACTGCGCGGCAGGGAGTTCGGTATCGGTGATCACGCGGTGATGGCCGTGGTCAACAGGACCCCCGACTCCTTCTTCGACAAGGGGAAGACCTACGGCTTCGGCGCCGCGCTCGAAGCGGTCGACGCGGCCGTCGAGGGCGGCGCCGACATCGTCGACATCGGCGGGGTCAAGGCGGGCCCCGGCGAGCTCGTCGACGCCGCCGAAGAGATCAGGCGTGTCGCCGACCTGGTCTCGGCCGTGCGCGAACGCCACCCTGATCTGGTCATCAGCGTCGACACCTGGCGCTCCGAGGTAGGCGACGTCGTGGCCAGGGCGGGGGCCGACCTGCTCAACGACACGTGGGGCGGCGTCGATCCGCTCCTGGCCGAGGTGGCCGCCAAGCACGGGGTCGGGCTCGTGTGCGCGCACGCGGGCAGGGTGGAGCCGCGGACCAGGCCGCACCGCATCGCGTACGCCGACGTGGTCGCCGACGTCATCGGCTACACGGTCGACCTGGCGGAACGGGCGGTCGCGGCGGGGGTCTCGAGGGAGTCCATCCTCATCGATCCCGCGCACGACTTCGGCAAGAACACCTTCCACTCGCTGGAGGTGAGCCGGAGGCTCGACGAGATGGTGGCGACGGGGTGGCCGGTGCTGGTGGCGGTGTCGAACAAGGACTTCGTGGGGGAGACGCTGGGCGGGCTTCCGGTCGACGAACGGCACGCGGGCACGATCGCGACGCTGGCGGTGTCGGCGCTGCAGGGCGCCCGGGTGTTCAGGGTCCACGACGCGGCCTCCGCCCGTGCGGCACTGGCGGAGGTGGACCGCCTCAACCCCCACCCCAGGCCGGCCGACGGCTGACGTCCATGCAGGCGGCTGGCGGCCGGCGTCTTTTCGTCGGACGTGTGAGCCGCCCCCGGGGTGAGGAGCGGATGACCTGGCGCGGTGAAGGAGGGGGTCGCCCGCGGTTCAGGTGTAGATCGACGAGAGGAAACGCACCAGGATCTCCTCCCGTTTCGCGGCCGGCAGCGCGTCCAGAATTGTGTTGACCACTGCCATCTCCGGCTGGCCGCCCCCGGTCAGGTCCACACCCACCGAGGCGGCCAGAGCCCCGAACTCCTCGTCGTCCAGCGTCGACAGGTCCAGCGAGGCCACCAGTTCCACCAGCCCGTCCGGCACCACGACCGGCCCGCGCGTCCTGGCCGCAGCGACCGAGTCGGCGATCACCGACAGCATCGCGTCGACGCCGGCCAACGTGACCCCGGTGACCGTGATGTGCAGGTTCGCGGGGATACCCGCATACGAGAGCTGCGGCTGGATGAACCACCCCCTCCGCCTGGCCTCGTCCGCCACCACGAACACGTCCACCTCGTCCGAAGCGAAGGCGATCAACGACGAGCCCGGCGACCCGAGGACCCGAAGGCCGTGGATCTTGCCCAGGCCCTCGCGCAGCCGTACCGACGCCTCCAGAGTCGCCCGCCCCAGGGCCAGGTAGCCGTCCCGCCCCAGCGCCCGCAGCGTCGCCCACGCCCCGCCCAGCGGTCCCGCCGACTTCGAGCTCTGCACGGTGGCGTTGATGACCGTGTATCCGGGCCAGGCGGCCGACGCGAAGTACGCTCTGCGCCGCATCGCGGGGTCGGCGAACAGCACCACCGACGCGCCTTTGGGCGCGTAACCGAACTTGTGCAGGTCGCAGGAGATCGACGTCACCCCCGGCACCGACAGGTCGAAGGGCGGCACCTCGGCCCCCGCCAGGCGCAGCCACGGCAGCAGCCACCCGCCGACGCACGCGTCGACGTGACACGGCACGCCGCGCGCGGCCGCCACCGCCGCCACCTCGGCGACGGGGTCGATCACTCCCTGCGGGTAGGAGGGCGCCGAGACGACCACCATGATCGTGGACGGGGTGATCGCCGCGGCCACGTCGTCCGCGGACACCGTGAACGTCTCCAGCGAGACCGGCACCTGGATGACCGACACCCCGAGGTAGTGGGCGGCCTTGTGGAAGGCGGGATGCGCGGTCACCGGCAGCACGATCGACGGCTCGGCGGCGCCCGACGCGTCGCGCGCCGCCTTCACCGCGAGCATGATCGACTCGGTGCCGCCGCTGGTGAAGATGCCGTGCCCGCCGCCGAGCTGCGCCGCCACCGCCCCGACGACCTCCTTCTCCATCGCCACCACGCTGGGGAACGCGGTCGGATCGAGGGTGTTGGTCTCCAGCATCTCGAAGTACACCCTGGCCGCCGCCTCGTGGACCGCGGGCAGTCCGGTGTCGTAGACGTAGGCGGTCACCTTCCCCCCGCGCACGGGCAGGTCGTCGGCGCGCAGGCGGGAGACCTCCGCCAGCAGGTCGGACAGGTTCACGCGGACTCCTTGGCGTACCAGATGATCAACGGCAGGCTGGCGAGCATGAGCAGGGCGGGCAGCGCGCTGAACCCGAGCGTCAGCCCCGCCAGCGCCGGGGCCGGCTGCGTCACCGAGCCTTCGACGGACACGAAGCCGGTGGCGGCCAGCACCAGCGCGTAGAGCCCTGGACCGAGCGCCATGCCCGCGGTCTCGCCGGCCGTCCAGAGGCCGGTGAAGGCGCCGGCCTGGGCGTGCCCGGTGCGGGCGGCGTCGGCGTGGACGGTGTCCGGCAGCAGTGACAGCGGCAGCAGCTGCAGGCCCGCGTAGCAGACCCCGGCCAGCGCCGTGAGCGCCAGCACGCCGGGCACGCTCGCCAGGGAGATCGCCCCGATCAGCGCCAGCGCCACCAGACCGAACCCCGTCGCCGCGACCAGGTAGGCGCGGACCATGCCCGCCGCGCGCCCCAGCCACGCCCACGCCGGTACCGCCAGCATGCTCGGCCCCACCATCCCGACGAACATCGCCGACGTCAGCCCGTAGTCGCCGAGCCGGTGGGCGGCCACGTACGGCGCGCCCGCCAGCATCACCGACACGCCCAGCGCCTGCACGACGAACGCCGACAGCAGCGCGAAGAAGGCCCTGTTCCCGCGCGCGACCCTGAAGGCCGCCACCAGCCCGAGCGGGGCCGGTCCCGGCATCGAGCGCACCCAGCGGGTGGAGAGGGCCGCCGTCAGCAGCGCCGCCGCCATCACCGCGCCGACGGCCACGCCCATCCACGCGTAGCCCGCCGCATGCGCGATCGCCGGAGCCAGGCCGCCCGCCACCAGGATCCCCACCGTCAGGCACACCACCCGCCACGACATGATCCTGGTCCGTTCGGCGGGAGACGCCGACATCTCCGCGGGTAACGCCACGTAGGGAACCTGAAAGCAGGCGAACGCCGACGCCGCCAGGACGAAGGCCACCGCCACCAGCGGCGCGTTCGGCACGGCGAACGTGGCGGCGAAGGCCGGCGGCAGCGTCACCGACCCGAGCAGCAGCAGCCTGAAGCGCCTGGCCGTGCGGACCGCCTCGCGGTCGCTCGCCGCCCCGATGACCGGGTTCAGCACCACGTCCCAGATCTTGGGCGCCACCAGCACGGCGCCCGCCACCCCCGCGGCCACGCCCAGCACGTCGGTCATGTAGTAGAGCAGCAGCAGACCCGGCACCGCCGAGAACACGCCGGTGCCGACCGAACCGATCCCGTAGCCGAGCAGCCGCCCTCGCGACAGGCTCACGGCGGGACGCCGGGCAGGTTCAGCGCGCGGTGCAGCACCTCGTGCAGGTAGGCGCGGAACCGCCGCAGCGCCGCGCGGTCGTCGGCGCCCCTGCGCACGCCCTTGTCGTCGAGGATGCCGCCCCTGACGAACCCGTTCACGCACCACACGACCGTCCACATCGCCATCTCGCTGTCCGCGCCCGTCGCCTCGCCGACGAGCGTCAGCAGCGGCCTGATGTACTCGCGTTCCAGCTCGGTGACATCGCTGGCGTCGAGCAGCCACCGGTGCAGCCACAGGGCCGACACCTCGGGATTGTCGACGTAGAAGTCGAGGTAGCGGTCGGCGATCAGATGGACGCGGTCGGCGAGGCCCATGCCCTCGGTGTCGGCGACCGCCCGTTCGAGCATCGCCCGTTCGGCCTCGTGGGCGCGCTTCATCACCGCGAGGTAGAGCTCACGCTTGCCGCCGACGTGGTAGTTGACCGTGGCGATGTTGAGCCCGGCGGCCTCGGCGATCTGCCTGGTCGTGGTGCCGTCGTACCCCAGGGCGGCGAACAGCTGTGTCGCCGCCCTGAGGATCGTCTCGACCTGGCTCATAGGACCGAAACTAGTTCCGGTCGCCTCGTCCGGTCAATCACTTGATGGAGGGCAGTGACACCACCGCGCGCAGGCCGGGCGCCGCGTCCTCCAGACGGACGGCCCCGCCGTGTGCCACCAGTGTCTCGCGGACGATCGCCAGGCCCAGGCCCGCGCCGCCCTCGTCCCTGCTGCGGCCGTGGTCGAGCCTGGTGAACCGGTTGAACACCCGCTCCCTGTCCTCCGCGGGGATGCCGGGCCCGTCGTCGGTCACCGTCAGCACGCCGTCACGGGTCAGCGCGACCTCGACCGTGGAGGCGGCGTGCCGTACCGCGTTGTCCATCAGGTTGGTCACCACGCGGCTCAGGTCGAGGGCGTCGCCGCGCACCACGACCGGATCGCAGGCGGTCAGCCTGGCCTCGCCGTACCTCTCCACGACCTGCCTGACGACCTCGTCCAGGTTGACCGGCTCGTTCCTGGCCAGCCTGCCGCCGCGCTCGTCGAGCCTGGCGAGGGCGAGCAGGTCCTCGGCCAGGCGCGACAGGCGCAGGGTGTCCTCCAGCACGCCCTCGGCCGTCTCGGGCCAGTCCTGTCCCTCGGGATGGCCGAGCGCCACCTCCAGCTGCAGCCTGATGCTGGCCAGGGGGCTGCGCAGCTCGTGCGCGGCGTCGGAGACGAGCGCGCGCTGGCGAGACTCGGCCTCCTCCAGCCTGGCCAGCATGTCGTTGAGCGTGACGGCCAGCGAGTGCACCTCGTCGCGCGCCTCCGGCACCGGCAGCCGCCTCGACCTGGCCGTGTGGGTGATGTCGGCCGCGCCCCTGCGCAGCGCGACGATCGGGCGCAGCGTCCTGCCGATGATCAGCCAGCCGCCGCCGGCCAGGAAGACCACCAGCAGCGGCGTGCCGAACAGCAGCACCCTGCCCGCCGTGAGCAGGCTCCGCTCGATCTCACGCACGGGCCGCGCGGCCAGCACGGTCACGCCCCTGTCGCCACTGATCACGATCACCCGCAGCGGCCCGGGGATCCCGTACGGCTCGCCGTCCAGGAACCACGCCGATTCGTGGCGCAGCGCTCTCCGCCGGTCGCCCGCGTCCAGCAGCGGGACCAGCCTGTCGGCCCCGTAGGTGCCGTGCGTGACCTTGCCGTCGGCGCCGACGACCTGCACGATCGTGCCGTCCTGCGTGGTGATCGGATCGGTCAGCGTGCCGCTGTCGGCCTGCGCGCGTACCGCCTGCGCGTGCTGTTGCGTGGTCTCGTCCACCGTGTCCATCAGGGACCTGCCGAGCACGATCATCAGTACCGAGGCCGACGCCGCGAACACGAGGGTGAGCCCCACCACCGACAGCGCCGTCAGCCTGAAGCGCAGGCTCTTGCGCCGCCACCATTCAGCCACCGTCGCCGGCCAGCCGGTAGCCCGCGCCCCGCACGGTCTGCAACGCGTTCCTGCCGAACGGGCCGTCGATCTTGCGTCGCAGGTAGCCGACGTACACCTCGACCACGTTCGGATCGGTGTCGAAGGTGTCCCACACGTGCTCCAGGATCTCCGCCTTCGACACCACCTCGTCGTGGCGGCGCATCAGGTACTCCAGCAGCGCGAACTCCCTGGGGGTCAGTTCCACCGACTCCTCGCCCCGCTGCACCCGCCGTCTCGCCGGGTCCAGCGACAGGTCGCCCGCCGTGAGCACCGCGGGACGCCGCCCCGCGTCGCGCCGCAGCAGCGCGCGCAGCCTGGCCACCAGCACCACGTAGGAGAACGGCTTGGTGAGGTAGTCGTCGGCGCCGAGGTCGAGCCCGTCGGCCATGTCGTACTCGCCGTCCTTGGCCGACAGCATGAGGATCGGCACCCAGTTCTCCTCCGCGCGCAACCGCTTGCACACGTTGTAGCCCGACAGCCTGGGCAGCATGATGTCGAGCACCACCACGTCGTAGTCGCCGTGCCGGGCCAGGTGCAGGCCCTCCTCGCCGTCGTGGGCGAGATCCACGGCGAACCCCTCGGCCTGCAGCCCCCGCTGGAGGGCGGCGGCCATCCGCCGTTCGTCCTCGACGACCAGAACTCTCATAGGGCACATAGTGCACCATCTGCGCTGAGAGGCCTCTCAGCTCGTCTCAGGATCGCCACAGCACTCCTCACGCACTGTTGAGACGTAAGCAATACCGTGAAGGAGTGAGATGTCCAGAGGCAAGCTCGTGAGGTGGGGCGTCCCTGTCGCGGCCGTCGCCGTGATCGGCGCGGCCATCGGCGCCGGCCCGGTGATCGCCGCGGTCAGCGGGGACCCTGTCCTGCCCGAACGCTCGGCGCAGCAGCTGCTGGCCGACGCGGCCGCGGCGGTGCAGAAGGACGGCCTGCCCCCGATGTCGGGGACCGTCCTGGAAACCGCCTCCCTCGGCCTTCCCGCCCTCCCGCAGGGCGCGGCCACCGCTTCCCCGCTCAGCCTGCTGTCGGGTTCCCACGAGGCGAAGGTCTGGTACGGCTCCCGCGACCAGTTCAGGCTGGCCGTGCCGGGGCCCATGAACGAGACCAACGTCATCGTGAACGGCGACCAGACGTGGCTGTGGGAGAGCCAGACCAACAAGGCCACCCGGATCAAGCTGGCGCCGGGCGCCACCGACCGGCCGGACAGGACGCAGGTGTCGAGCGCCCCCGCGATGACCCCGCAGCAGGCAGCCGAGCAGTTGCTGTCCAAGGTCGGCGAGCACAGCGTGGTCAGCGTCACCAACACCACCCAGGTGGCCGGGCGCTCGGCCTACGAGCTGGTGCTCGCGCCCAAGGAGGGCGGCTCGCTGATCCAGGACATCCGTCTGGCGCTCGACGGGGAGACCTACGTCCCGCTGCGCGTGCAGGTGTACGCCAAGGGGTCGGCCGAGCCCGCCTTCGAGGTCGGGTTCACCCAGGTCACCTTCTCCGCCCCCGCGCCTGAGAACTTCACCTTCACCCCACCGGCCGGCGCCAAGGTGGAGGAGAAGACGCTCAGCGCCCCCAAGGAGGCACAGCAGCGGAGGGAGGACTTCCGCGAGGGCGACGTCAAGACCGTCGGCGAAGGCTGGACCACGGTCGCGGTCCTCCCCGTCCCCAAGGCCGACGCGCCCCGGTCCACGGCCGAGTCCGGCGGGCAGGAGGCGCCGTCGCTCGAGACCATCCTGCGATCCGCCACCCCGGTGAGCGGGCCGTGGGGGAGCGGCAAGCTGATCAAGACCAAGCTGGTCAGCGCGCTGTTCACCGACGACGGCCGCCTGCTGGTCGGCGCGGTCACCCCGGAGGAGCTCACGAAGGCGGCAGGCGCCAGGTGAGCATGACGCTGGAAGCGGGGGCGCCCTTCGGGGCGTCCCCGCCCTCCGACGACCACGCGATCGTCACGGAGGGCCTGACCAAGCGCTTCAAGGGCGGGCAGATCGCGGTCGACGCCCTCGACCTGACCGTGCCGCGCGGCTCGGTCTACGGCTTCCTCGGCCCCAACGGGTCGGGCAAGACCACCACCATCCGCATGCTGCTCGGCCTGGTCGCCCCCACCTCCGGCACCTTCTCGGTGGTCCCGCTACCGCGGGTCGGCGCGCTGGTCGAGGGTCCGGCCTTCTACCCCTACCTGTCGGGCGAGGCCAACCTGCTGCGCTACGACGCCGCAGATCCGACCGCGTCGGGCCGCACGGCCCGTACCAGGGTCACCACCGCGCTGGAACGCGTGGGACTGTCGGCCGCCGCGGGCAAGCGCTACCGCAACTACTCCCTCGGCATGCGTCAGCGCCTGGCCATCGCCGCCGCCCTGCTCGGCCCGCGCGAGCTGCTCATCCTCGACGAGCCGACCAACGGGCTCGACCCGCAGGGCACCCGCGAGGTCCGCACGCTGGTCAAGGAGATCGCCTCCGACGGCACCACCGTGTTCGTCTCCTCGCACCTGCTCGCCGAGGTCGAGCAGATGTGCACGCACGCGGCGATCATGCGCACCGGCAGGCTCGTCGCCCACGGCACCATCGCGTCGCTGAGCGGCGGCCGCGCCCCGCGCCTGCGGGTGGAGACGCCCGACGGGGCGGATGCCGCACGTGTGCTGCGCGGGCTCGGCCTGACGGCCGTCGCCCACGAAGGGCCGGAGGTGAGCGCCGAACTCGGCGGACACGCCCCCGAACGTCTCAACGCCGCGCTGGTCGAGGCCGGCGTCGCCGTCAGGGGCCTGTCGGTCGTACGGCCCAGCCTGGAAGAGGTCTTCGTCGGCCTGACAGGGGAGGGGTTCGATGTCGAAGGTTGAGCCTGAGGTCGCGCAGGAAGCGCCGGTCTCACGCGGCGGCGCCAGGAGGACGCCGGGGCTCGTGCCGGTGAGCGAGTCGAGGCGCACCGCCGAGCACGGCCCGCGCGCCGACCTGCCTGAAGCCGGGCCGAGCGCCCCCGCCCGTCACGACCGGGCGGCTGCGGCGACGGGGCCCGCGGGCGCGTTCCTCAGGATGCTCGGCTCCGAGCTCGGCCTGACCTTCCGCAGGCCGCGCAACGTGGCCATGCTCGCCGTCCTCACCGCCGTCCCCGTCGTCATCGGCGTGGTCCTGCGCCTGCTGGGCGACGACATGTCCGACGGGCCGGGCGGCATCATCCAGCAGGTCACGGGCAACGGCTTCTTCCTGGCGTTCATCTCGCTGAGCGTGCTCGTCCCGCTGCTCATGCCGGTCGCCGTCTCCGTCGTGGCGGGCGACGCGCTCGCCGGCGAGGCCGCCGGAGGCACGCTGCGCTACCTGCTGGCGGCGCCCGCGGGCCGTACCAGGCTGCTGGCGGTCAAGTACCTCAACGCCGTGCTGTTCTGCCTGGCCATCGCCGCGGCCGTGGCGCTCGCGGCGCTGGTCACCGGCCTGCTGCTGTTCCCCGCGGGGCCGGTGACGCTGCTGTCGGGCGTCGCGATCCCGCTCGGCGACGCGCTGCTGCGCATGCTGATCGTCATCGGCTACGTCACGCTCGGCATGGCCGCGCTGGCGGCGGTCGCGATCGCGCTGTCGACGCTGACCGAGGTCCCGATCGGGGCCATCGCCGCGACCGTCGTGCTGGTCATCACCACGCAGGTGCTGCGGGCGATCCCCCAGCTCGACGTCATCCAGCCGTACCTGCTGCCGAACTGGTGGGACGACTTCGACGCGGTCCTGCGCGATCCGATCGCCTTCGACGACCTCACCTCGGGGCTGCTGACCTTCGGCGCCTACATCCTGCTGTTCGGGTCGTTCGCCTGGGCCCGCTTCACCAGCAAGGACATCACCTCCTGACGGCCGGCGGCCGGGGCGGGAGACCCTCCCACCCCGCCACCGTCCCGTGCGGTCGCCGCCGGCCGGGACCCCGGGCGTCATCGTCCCGGAAGCCCCCTGGCAGCGGAGGTCTCAGGCGCTGCGGCGGCGCAGCCCCAGGAAGCCGATCACCACGCCGACGATCCCCACGATCAGCCCAGCTCCGCCGAGCAGGCGGGCCGTCCCATCGGACGACGAGCCCGAGCCGGCCGCCATCGGCGCCACCGACGGGGCCGCGGGCGAGGCGGCCGGCGGCGCCGAGGGCGCGGCCGACGCCGTGCCGTGGTGGTCATCGTCGGCCGAGGCGGGCGTGAGCTTCAGCGTCGGCGCGGGCCGCTCCGCCTCCGTGCCGTCCGCCTTCGGCTCGTCGGCCCACTTCACGACCTCCCCGCCCGAGTAGGTCTGCGTCGTGGGGAACATCAGCCGGTCGGTGTCGGTCGGCAGCTGCCCCATCGACACCTCGAACTCCTGGAACTGGCCCGGCTTGATCTCGCCCCCCGACCAGACGACCTTGGTGACCGCCTCGGTCAGGTCGCCGTACTCGGTCTTCACCGGCTTGGGCAGCTTGCCCTCGGTGACCTTGACCTCCCAGCCGGGCACCGGCTTGACCGAGACGAAGGCCAGCGGGTGGTCGACGGGGAAGGACACCTCGATCTTGGTGGTCGAGGCGTCGTCCCGCTCGTTCGGCACGCGGAAGGCGACCTTGGTGAAGCCGCCCTGCTCGGCGGTGCCGGGGTTGACGGTGACGTGGGCGAGGGCGGGGATCGCCAGACCGAGGGACAGGGCGGTGGCGGCGGCGAGGACGGCCGCCGTACGGCGGAACTTGGACATGCGGAAACTCCACTTGACTGGGAAAGAAAGAAAGGGAAGAGGGCGTCAGCGGGCGGGAAGTGGAGGACCGCGCCTGCTGACGATGTGGCGGAGGAGCACGCCGCCTGAGGCGACGCGGACGGCCGTGCGCACCGGCGCCCGCAGTACCGCGGCCATGGAGGGCAGCGGCGGCAGCAGCCTGATCAGGCGGCGCCCGAGACGGCGCAGCAGCGACCAGAGCGCGGCCTCGCCGCGGGCCAGCCACCAGCCGGTGATGAGCGTCACCGTCAGGTGCGCCAGCAGCATGCCCAGGCTCTCACCGAGCCCCGAGCCGTGGCCCGACCCGTCCTGCCCGTGGGCCAGAGTGAGGACGGCGCCCGTGCCGTCGAGGCCGAACAGCTCGTGCAGCCCCGCCTGCAGCGCCACGAGCGTGACATTGATGGTGGAGGTCGAGCGCTCCCTGCCCGACAGGGTCAGCGCCACCAGCATGACGATGGCACCGCCCAGGCCGAACGCCCAGGTGGCCGGGCCCGTGCCGCCGGCCGCGCTGTGGCCGAGGGCGGCCAGCAGCACGCAGACGGCGGAGAAGGCCGCCGCCCGCGTCAGCCGCAGGGGGAGATTGGCGCGCATGGGTGACCATATGTTCTCACGGCGGCGGTGCCGCCGAGGGGCGGTGGGTTTCTTCGGGCCGCCTTCACTCTCAGTTCATGACTTTGTCGGAACCATCGCCGCTCACTCCATTAACGTCTATTTCGGTCTGCTCCCTAATGAAGACGGGTACCGGAACATGCGCACAATGGCGACGCTCACCTTGGCGGCCACCTTCACCCTCGGGATGTTCTCCTCCTCCGTGGCGGCGGCCGAACCGGACAAGGCGCCACGGGAGATGCCGACCGAGATCTACGGCGGGGCCTGGCCCTCGGGCCACGTCCAGGGCATC
Organism: Nonomuraea mangrovi; assembly: GCF_042681425.1. Lineage (NCBI taxonomy): Bacteria > Bacillati > Actinomycetota > Actinomycetes > Streptosporangiales > Streptosporangiaceae > Nonomuraea > Nonomuraea mangrovi. The sequence continues at coordinate 1,161,043 of NZ_JBHUFV010000033.1, forward strand.
GCCGTCGACCAGCGGAAGGGATTCATGTACTTCTCCTTCACCAACCTCCTGGTGAAGACCGACCTGCGGGGCACCCCCGTCGGATCGGTGTCCGGCTTCACCGGCCACCTCGGCGACCTGGACTTCAACGAGCAGGACGGGCGGGTGTACGGGTCCCTGGAGTACAAGGAGCAGGAGTCGTTCTACATCGCCGTCTTCGACGTCGACCGGATCACCAGGATGGACATGGACGCCCAGTCCAGCGACGTGGTGAGCACGGTCTACCTGAAGGAGGTCGTGGACGACTACGTCGCGGACATGAACGGCGACGGCACCTTCGACGGCAACGTCGCCGACACGCCGGACCACCGGTACGGCTGCAGCGGCATCGACGGCGTGTCGTTCGGCCCCGAGTTCGGCAGGAGGCACGGCAGGCAGCGGCTCACCGTCGCCTACGGCGTCTACTCCAACGTCGGCCGCCAGGACAACGACCACCAGGTCATCCTGCAGTACGACGTGCGGGACTGGAAGAAGTACGAGCGGCCGCTCACCGAGAGCGCCCCGCACAGGAGCGGTCCCGGCAAGGTCGACGGCAAGTACTTCGCCTACACGGGCAACACCACCTACGGCGTGCAGAACCTGGAGTACGACCCCCACACCGGCAACTGGATGATGGCCGTCTACAAGGGCGTCAAGCCGCAGTTCCCCAACTACTCCTTCTTCGTCGTCGACGGTGGCCGGCCCCCCAGGACCGGCCCCGTCGTGGGCCAGCCCACCCCCGAGACCGGCAAGCTCCTCAGCCTGGCGCCCGGCGGACTCCAGCACGAGGCCTCCGGTGTCCGCGGCTGGGAGTTCGGCGGCCAGTACGGCCTGGCCGCGCTCGGCGACGGCCGCTTCTACGTCTCCAAGGCGGGGACCCTCACGGAGGGCGGGGTCACCAAGCAGACCAGCCACGCCCAGCTCTACCGCTGGACGGGCCAGGCGCCGACCCCGTTCGAGAGGATCGGCTAGCGGCTACGTGATGTCATACGGCTCCGGCCAATGCCTGGCTCAAATATCTGGTTTGTCGCTATGGTCGGGGCCGAGGTGATGTTTGTGCGGCATTTTGCTGGTTTGCTACTCGGCGTGATCGTGACCGGCGCCCTGCTGGTCGGAGGAGGCTGGGCAGTCCAGCAGGCGTTGATGATCGCGCCTGGAACGGCCGCCCCGGCCGCGGGGCCGAAGCTGTGGATCGCGCTCGGCGCCATGGCGGTGATCGGCCTGGTGGTCGGGTTGGTGGTGGCGGGCAGGGTGTCGCCGCTGGCCACGTTCGTGCCCTCGCTGGTGCTGCTGGCGTGGACGGTCGTCTACGCGCTCGACGTCAACAGGGCGCTGTCGTTCGTTCCCGACGAGCCCTCCATGCACCAGATCGTGCTGGAGGCGGGCGCGGGCAGCAGGACACTGCTCACGACCGGCGTCTACGCCATGCTCGGCGTGGCGTTGTTCCTGCCGGTGCTGATGCCGTCCCGCTGGGCCGGCCGGCGGGACGACATGGACGACGAGTACGACGAGAGCGAGCAGAGCGGCTACTACTGACCCGCGCGCGTGTAGAGCCTGGTCACGACCTCCTCGATGGTCTCGTCCGGCGCGGTGGCCATCAGGTCGCCGAGTGAGCCGTCGAAGGCCAGCCTGCCGTGGTCGATCAGCATCACCCTGCGGCACAGGCGTTCGATGTCGCCGAGGTCGTGTGTGGTCAGCAGCACGGTGGTGCCGCGCTCGGCGTTCACCTTCAGCAGGAACGCGCGGATGCTGTTCTTGCTGACCACGTCGAGTCCGATCGTGGGCTCGTCGAGCACCAGCACGTCGGGCGCGTGCAGCAGCGCGGCGGTCAGGTCGCCGCGCATGCGCTGGCCGAGGCTGAGCTGGCGCACCGGCGTGCGCATGAACCCGGCCAGGTCGAGGGTCTCCACCAGCTCCTCGAGCCGCCCGGCGAACACCTTGCGATCTACTTTGTAAAGGAGCCGGATCAGTTCGAAGCTGTCCCTCAACGGCAGGTCCCACCACAGCGTCGTCCGCTGCCCGAACACCACGCCGATCCGCCTGGCCAGCGCGGTCCTCCTGCGCGACGGATCGAGGCCCGCCACGCGGACCCTGCCGGAGGTGGGGGTGAGGATCCCGCACAGCATCTTGATCGTGGTCGACTTGCCCGCGCCGTTAGGGCCGAGGTAGCCGACGAACTCACCCGGCGCCACGCTGAAGGACAGGTCCCTGACGGCGTGCACGACCGTGCGCCTGACCTTGAACGAGCGCCCCGCGCCCTCCAGTTGGATCATCTCTAACTCCCCGTCGATCGGTAGCGGCGAAGGCCCTGGCGCCAGGCGAAGGCGGCCGTCAGGGCAAGGAGCAGGGCCGCGACGGGCCCGAGGAAACGCAGGAAGCCGGGCGTCCCGAAGGGGTCGTCCCTGCCCAGCACGTACAGGCCCGGCTGCCAGTTGACGAAGGCGAGCGGCAGCACGTAGGTCACTCCGGCCACCAGGTCGCGTCCGTAGACGCTGAAGGGGTACTGGGTGAGCTGGCCGCCGCCGTAGGTGAAGGCGTTGACCACCTCGGGGGCGTCGGTGAGCACGAACTGCGCGGCGCCCGCCAGCGTCCACAGTGACGCGAAGATGACCATCGCGGTGGCGATCATCACCGGGATCATCCACGCGCGCTCCCACGGCACGCCGACCCCGGCCAGCCCCGCGGCCAGGACCACGACGGCCTGCAGTACGCGGCCGATCCTGGTAGGGGTGAACCTGTCGGCGGCGGCCTGCACCCAGGCCGAGGCCGGCTTGACGAGCATCGTGTCCAGGGTGCCGGCCTTGATGTGCTGGCTGATCTTGTCGAGGTTGCCGACGCACATGTCGACCACGGAGAAGGCGGTGCCTGCCGCGCCGTACAGGAAGAGGACCTCGTCGCGGGTGAACCCGGCCAGCGCGGTGGTGTTGGCGAAGACGACCAGGATCACCGCGACGTCCACGGCCGCCATCAGGAAGCCGAAGGCGACCATGAGCGCGAAGGAGGCGGGGTAGGCGGCCGCGGCACGGGTCCACGTCCATACCAGCATGGCGTAGGTCCTAACCACCCTGGATCACCACCTTGTGCCTGATCGCATGGGTGCCGACCGCTCCGAGGGCGAGCAGTGCGGCCGCCCAGAGGGCCTGGAAGGGCACGGCGTCGAGGAGGCCGGCCTTGCCGAGGTAGACGTCGGCGGGCACCTGCGCCATCGCGGCCCAGGGCAGCGCGGCGGCCAGGTCGCCGAGCGGTCCTGGGAAGATCGTCAGCGGCAGCATCAAGCCGCTGAAGAACGTGGTGAGGACCAGCGACACCGTGGCCACGCCGCGGTCGTCGGCGAGCCAGCAGACCGACAGCGCCACCAGATAGCGCCAGGCGAAGCTGACCAGCACGCCGAGGGCGAAGCTGACGGCGAAGGCGGCCCACCGCCCCGGGTCCGAGGGCACGACGATGCCGAACACGAGCGCGCCGACGATCGTCGGCGGGACGCCGCGCACGAGGAAGAGGTAGGCGGCTCTGCCCAGGTCCTCCGACAGGGCCCAGGCCTGCAGGGAGGCGGGCCTGACGAGGTCGAGGGCGATGTCGCCGGTGCGGATGCGTTCGGGGATGGTCAGGCCGCCGCCGAACAGCTGCATCGGGCCGATGAAGGCCTGGGTGACGAAGCAGAAGGTGACGGCGTCGGTGACGTCGTAGCCCGCCAGTCCTGGCCTGACGTGCCAGAGCGCGATCAGGACGTAGGCGCGCAGGACGCCGAAGACGCTGTTGGTGAACGCGCCCGCCGCCGCTGCCCAGACGTAGGTGGCGTGTTTGCGGAAGCCGAGCCGGATGAGCCGGAGATAGAGGGAAATGGTGCGTCACCTCCGCAGAGTGATGGCATGACGACAGCCCGTGCCCGGAAGGGGGCACGGGTGTTCGGGGCGGTAATTATCCGCTCAGAGATCAGCGGTCGGCAAGCCGATAGACGAAGCGCAGACCCGACCAGGTGCTGTCGATGGCCGCGACCTTGTTGTCGACGAGACCCTGTGCTAGGCCGTACTGCCTGACGTGGTCGTCACTCAGGTCGGTCGGCACGCCGCTCGCCCGTTTGGGCCGGCACACCCACAGGCCGCCGTTCCTGACCAGCCGTGCCGCCGCCTTGCCGAACCGCTGGTGGAGGGTGGCCGCGTCGAGGCAGAAGAGCAGGATCACGTCGTACGGCTCTCGCCCAGGACGCCGGTGGTAGGCGGGCACGTCGAGGTCGGCGGGCGCGCCGACGGCGAGCACGCGATGGCCCGGTTTGATCCCCGGCTTCCGCGGCAGGGGCGTTCCGGAGTATCCGGCCATGCGTGAAGGGTCTCATACGGTCATCCGTGATTCACCGGAAACAGAAGAGTGACGTCCTTGTCGATAGAACGATCCTCTAGAGGGAATTGTTTAGGTGTGCGGCACGAGATCGACCTGGACGTCATCCCCGACTATCCGTTCAGCTGGCAGTCCCGAGCGCTCAACGGCCTGATGCGCGGCACCCTGAAGCCGGCCTCCAGCCTGCTCCTGCGTCACTCCCTGGCCATCACCGCCTGCTCCAGGCTCGGTGAGCTGGTCAGGCTGGTCCCGGTGCGACCGCCGAGCCACGTCGGCATCGTCCCGCACCGTTCGGGCGAGTGGGTGCGCGCGGGGCAGGGGCTCGACGAGCGCAAGGTGCTCCTCTACTTCCACGGCGGCGGCTACTTCAGCTGCTCGCCCGCCACGCACCGGCCGATCACCTGGCGGCTGTCGGTCGTGGCGCGCCGGCCCGTGTTCGCCCTCGACTACCGGCAGGGCCCCGTCCACTCGCTGGCCGAGTCGCTGCAGGACGCGCTCGACGCCTACGGCGAGCTGCTCGAACGCGGCCACGATCCCGCCGACATCCTGTTCGCGGGCGACTCGGCGGGCGGTCACCTCACGCTGGCCACCCTGCTCGCGCTGCGCGACCGCGGGCTGCCGCTGCCGGCCGCGGCCATCTGCCTGTCACCGTGGACCGATCTGAGCGACACCCCGCGCAGGGCCAACCGCTGGGAGGACCCGATGCTGCCGGCCGGCCGGGTCGAGTGGCTGGCCAGACGGTGGACGTCGGGCCTCGATCCGCGCGACCCGCTCGTCTCACCCGTCTTCGGCGACTACACCGGGCTGCCGCCGTTGATGATCGTCACAGGCTCGACCGAGGTGCTGCGGGACGAGGGCCGCCGAGTGGCGCTGCGCGCCCGCGAGGCGGGCGTGCCGGTGACCTACGAGGAGTGGCCGCGGATGCCGCACGTCTTCGCGATCCTGGCCGACGTGCTGCCCGAAGCGCGCCTGGTCTACCGGCACATGGCCCGCTTCCTGTCCGCCGTGCGCGGCTCGGGCGAGGAATCTTCTCTCGCGGCATGACGTTCCAGCTGTAGGTTAGGTGTGCCTAACTACAGCTGGAGGGTTCATGACGGAACACAGGGGCGTCGTGCTCAGGACCGAGCGGCTCACCCCGCACATGGTGCGGGTGGTGGTCGGCGGGGAGGGAATGCGCGGCTTCGCCACCGAAGGGTTGACCGACCACTACGTGAAGCTGGTCTTCCCCTACGAGGGGGTGGAGTACCCGACGCCGTTCACCGTGGCGAACTGCCGGGAGAGCGTGCCGCGCGAGCACTGGCCGAGACTGCGCACCTACACCGTGCGCGCATGGGACGCGGCTGCCAAGGAGTTGACGCTCGACTTCGTGGTGCACGGCGACGAGGGTCTGGCGGGCCCGTGGGCCGTGGCCGCGCGCCCCGGCGACGTGATCCACATGATCGGCCCAGGTGGAGGCTACGCGCCGAGCCCCGAGGCGGACTGGCATCTGCTGGCCGGCGACGAGAGCGCGCTTCCGGCGATCGCCGCCTCGCTCGAGGCGCTCGCCCCGGGCGCGAAGGCGTACGTGTTCATCGAGGTCGAAGGCCCTGAGGACGAGCAGAAGCTCGACGTTCCCGTGACCTACCTGCACCGTGCGGGCGCGCCGTACGGCAGCAGGCTCGTGGAGGCGGTTCGCACCCTCGACTTCCCCGAGGGCAGGGTGCACGCCTTCGTCCACGGAGAGGCCGCCTTCGTCAAGGAACTGCGCAGGCTCCTGCGCGTGGACAGGAAGATCCCGCTCGACCAGCTGTCGATCTCCGGCTACTGGCGGCTCGGCGTCGACGACGAGGGCTGGCGCGCGGTCAAGAAGGACTGGAACCGTCAGGTCGAGACCGAGGAGAGCGCCGCCCTCGGCGCGTGAGCCTCACCGCCCTCTCGTCTTACCTGAAAGCCCAGGTACCTCACTTCTTTCTCACTGCCGGGGAAGATTCGCCTTACCTTCGATACCCCTTGTGACAGTCCTGGGGAAATGCCTCGCCCGATCCGGTCACAGTGTGCTGTGGCCGTGTCCCAGCGCAGGAGAGGCGACCCCCGGATGGCACGTGGTTCGAGCGGCATGCCACCAGGCGTGCGACCGCTGACGGTGGGCGACCCCGTGATCATCGGCAGATACCTGCTGCTCGGGCGCCTGGGAACCGGCGGGATGGGCGTGGTCTACCTGGCCGAGCACCCCCGTGGCGGGTTCGTGGCGCTGAAGACCCCGCACGCCGTCCATCTCAAGGACGCCACTCTTCGCGCCAGGTTCGCCGAAGAGGTGACGTTCTCGCGCAGGGTGGTCCCGTTCTGCACGGCGGCCGTGATCGAGGACGGCACCGACCGCGACCGCCCCTACCTCGTCTGCGAGTACATCCCGGGGCCCGCGCTGTCGCAGGTCGTGGTCGCGCGCGGCCCGCTGACCCCAGACCTCGCCTACGGGGTGGCGCTCGGCGTGGCTGCCGGACTGGTCGCCGTGCACGACGCGGGGCTGGTTCATCGTGACCTCAAACCGGGCAACGTGTTGCTGTCGCCGGACGGGCCGCGCGTCATCGACTTCGGCATCGCCCGCGACGTCGACACCGCGGCGGCCCACACGCAGGCGGGTCAGGTGATGGGCAGTCCCGGCTGGGTGGCGCCCGAGCGGCTGACCGGCGGGGCCGCGCTGCCTGCCTCCGACGTGTTCGCCTGGGGATGCCTGATCGCCTTCGCCGCCACCGGCTACCACCCGTTCGGCACCGGTGAGGCCGACGTGCTGACCAGGCGCATCATGCTCGAGCCCGCGCGCGTCGAAGGTGTGCCCGCGCTGCTGCGGCCCGCGGTGGAGGCGTCGCTGGCCAAGGATCCAGCCGAGCGGCCCACCTCGGTCGAACTGCTGCGGGCCTTACTGGCCGCGGGCGGCGTGGGCGACCCATGGGACCTGCGCGAGGCGGTCGCCAGTGTGCTGGCGGAGATCTGGACGCCGGTGCCGTACCCGCCGGGCGGCGGCAGGGTGCGCCTCGCGGACGTGCCCCGGGAAGGGGCCGAGACGGAGACGCCGGGTCCATCGGCACGCCGGCGGCGGGCAAGGGCGGGGGCGCAGCTGTCGCACGCCAGCTTCGCGGCGCTGGCCACCGTCTCGATCGCGGCGCTGACGGTGGCCGCGGCCAGCGGGGGAGGAGGGGTACGGCTGGACGGCACCGGGCTGCCGGAGACCGTTCCCGTCGTCGTGCCGAACGGCACCGCGGGGTCCACGATCAATCCGATCACGCCGTCCAGGCGCCCGGCGGGGCCGTTCCCGGCCGGGCCGTCGATCACCCCGACCGTCGTCATCACCCACACCAGGACGGTGGAGCCATCGAAGCTGCGGCCGACGCGCTCGGAGTCGGAGGAGCGGACGTGGTCCGAGCAGCGCGGCAGGTCGCCGGATCCGCCGGGCAACGGCGACCCGGGCGACTGCGTCAACCCCGCGGGCAGGAAGCGGGCGAGGGACTGCCCGCAGCCGTCCTCCAGCATCACGACGATCCCGCAGGAGGGGCCGGGGGAGACGCCCGATCCCACGGCGTCGGTGTCCGTCACCCCGACCGATCAGGTGTCGCAGACGCCCACCGGGTCGTCGTCGGGCTGACGCGGAGGCGGGTGCGGGGTTTCGCGGTTCAGGGCGGGGCCGGACAGCCGGATGCCCCGGCCCCGCGGGCGCGCGGGGCCGGGGCGGTCGCCGGGGAACCCTCCCATGCCCTAGGAGGAATCGGCGAGTCTCGGGCGGCTCAGTGGGCGAACTGCTCCTCCTCGGTGGAGCCCTTGAGCGCGGTCGTCGAGGAGTCGGGCGCGATCGCCGTGCTGACCAGGTCGAAGTAGCCGGTGCCGACCTCGCGCTGGTGCCTGGTGGCGGTGTAGCCGCGCTCCTCGGCCGCGAACTCGGCCTCCTGCAGTTCGACGTAGGCGGTCATGCCGTCGGCCGCGTAGCCGTGCGCCAGGTTGAACATGGAGTAGTTGAGCGAGTGGAAACCGGCCAGCGTGATGAACTGGAACTTGTACCCCATGTGCCCGAGCTCGCGCTGGAACTTGGCGATCGTGGAGTCGTCCAGGTGCTGCTTCCAGTTGAACGAGGGCGAGCAGTTGTAGGCGAGCATCTGGTCGGGGTACTTCGCCTTGATCGCCTCGGCGAACTCGCGGGCCACGTCGAGGTCGGGCGTGGAGGTCTCCATCCACAGCAGGTCGGAGTAGGGGGCGTAGGACAGGCCGCGGTCGATGCAGGCCTCGACGCCGTTGCGGACCCGGTAGAAGCCCTCGGCGGTACGGTCACCGGTGGTGAAGCGCTGGTCGCGTGGGTCCACGTCGCTGGTCAGAAGCGTCGCGGCCTGTGCGTCGGTCCGCGCGATGATCAGTGAGGGGACGCCCGCCACGTCGGCCGCCAGGCGGGCGGCGTTGAGGGTCTTGATGTGCTGGCCGGTCGGGATCAGCACCTTGCCGCCGAGGTGGCCGCACTTCTTCTCCGAGGCGAGCTGGTCCTCCCAGTGCACGCCCGCGGCACCCGCCGCGATCATGCCCTTCATCAGCTCGAAGGCGTTCAGCACGCCGCCGAAGCCCGCCTCGGCGTCGGCCACGATCGGAGCGAGCCAGTGGGTCTCGTCCGACCCCTCCGACCAGGTGATCTGGTCGGCGCGCAGCAGCGCGTTGTTGATGCGGCGCACGACTGCGGGGACCGAGTTGGCCGGGTACAGCGACTGGTCGGGGTAGGTCTGCCCGCCGAGGTTCGCATCCGCCGCCACCTGCCAGCCGGACAGGTAGATCGCCTTCAATCCCGCCTTCACCTGCTGCACGGCCTGGTTTCCGGTCAGCGCGCCGAGCGCGTGCACGTAGTCCTCGGTGTGCAGCAGGTCCCACAGCCGCTCGGCGCCGAGTCTGGCCAGCGTGTGCTCCTCCTGCACGCTGCCGCGGAGCCTGATGACGTCCTCGGCGGTGTAGGTGCGCTCGGTGCCCTCCCATCGGGGGTCGTTCTTCCAGTCGTGCCGCAGCTGCTCAGCCGCTCCCTTGAGGCGATCGTTCATTTTTCACTCCTTTGTCGTCCCCTGGGGTGCTTGCACCGAGTGTCTGCCCCGGTGCAGCCCTTCCAGTAGGGTTCGCATAGGAGAAGAACGATGAAATTTCCGACTAGGAGCATACTGGCGAGTATTCGATAGAGAAGAAATCGCGACTTTTCTCTATGGACTAGACCAATGTGGGTCCGTGCCCGGCTCGTCTGCCGCAGGGCGCGGTCGATTCGCGAGTGACTGCCGGCTTCGGGCCGATCTGAGGCGCACGGCGCAGCTGGCTATAGAAAAAGGGTGATTCTTCCGCCTATGATGCGCACATGGCCCCCTTGCTCGGCGAAGAACCGCTTTCTTTGACGCAGGAGCTCGATCTCATCGCCTTCGGCCAAAGGCTGCGTCACCTGCGCAAACAACGCGGACTGACCCTGTCCGACCTGGGCGGGCGTGTCAGCAGAGCGCCCAGCCAGCTCTCCCTGCTGGAGAACGGCAAGCGCGAGCCCAAGCTGTCGCTGCTCAAGTCGCTGGCCACCGCGCTCAACGTGCCGGTCGAGGAGCTGCTGCGCCGCCAGCCGCCCAACCGCCGCGCCCAGCTGGAGATCGCGCTGGAGGAGGCCCAGCGCGACCCGCTCTACGCGGGGCTCGGCCTGCCGCGGCTGAAGGTCTCCGCCCGCGTGCCCAACGACGTCCTCGAACACATCCTCGGCCTGTACGGCGAGCTGCGCGCCAGGCAGGCCCGCGGCACCGCCACCCCCGAGGAGGCCAGAGCCGCCAACGCCGAGCTGCGCCGCAGACAGCGCGAGCAGGGCAACTACTTCCCCGACATCGAGAAGGCGGCCGCCGCCGCCCTCGCCGCCGTCGGCTACCGCACGGGCGCGCTGTCCCAGAGCACGATCCAGGCGCTCGTCACCCATTTCGGGTACACCGTCCACACCGCGCAGGACCTGCCGCGCTCGGTCCGCTCCATCACCGACCTGCGCAACCGTCGCATCTACGTCAAGCACGAGCAGCTCGGCATGCACACCCCGCGCACGATCCTGCTGCAGACCCTCGGACACCTCGCGCTCGGCCACGGCAAGCCACGCGACTTCGCCGACTTCCTGCTGCAGCGCACCGAGGCCAACTACTTCGCCGCCGCCGTCCTCGTGCCCGAGCGCTCGGCCACCCAGTTCCTGCAGGAGGCCAAGCAGGACCGCGCCCTGTCGGTGGAGGACCTGCGCGACGTCTTCGCCGTCTCCTACGAGATGGCCGCCCACCGCTTCACGAACCTGGCCACCCACCACCTCGACCTGGTCTGCCACTTCGTCCGCAACGACGCGGGCGGCACGATCTACAAGGCGTACGAGAACGACGGCATCGTCTTCCCCGCCGACGAGCAGGGCGCCATCGAGGGCCAGCGCATGTGCCTACAGTGGTCGGGCCGCCAGGTCTTCCAGTCACCCGACAGGTTCTCGGTCTTCTACCAGTACTCCGACTCGCCGACCGGCACCTACTTCTGCGTCGCGCACGTCGACCCCTCCCGCGAACGGGACTTCGCGATCACCCTGGGCGTGCCGTACAGGGAGTCGCGGTGGTTCCGCGGGCGCGAGACGACCAACAGGACCCGCTCGAACTGCCCGACCGGCGACTGCTGCCGCCGCCCTCCCACCGAGCTGGCTCAGCGCTGGGAGGGCTACGCCTGGCCCTCGGCGCGTGCCAACTCCCACGTGCTGGCCGCGCTGCCGCCCGGCTCGTTCCCCGGCGTGGACGAGGCCGACGTCTACACCTTCCTCGAACGGCACGCCACTCAGGCCTAAGGCGTGTCTGATAAATGATCTCGGTGGTGCGGTTAGATGATCCTTCGTGGTGCGACG